>NZ_CP020046.1:2640820-3301026 GCF_002028405.1 Thiomonas intermedia | reverse complement strand
AAAGAACTTGAACGATTAACTGCAACCAATTGATTTATTGTAGAAACAGTCGGGTGAAATTCTCGCTGGTCTGCATGGCGAGATCAGCGGTGTCCACGCCCCGCAATTCAGCCAGGTAGTCAGCCACATAACCACATAGGCGGGCTCATTCGTCTTGCCGCGGTGCGGCATGGGCGCCAGGTAGGGACTGTCGGTTTCGATCAGCAAGCGGTCGGCGGGAATCTGTATGGCAACGTCGCGCAGGGCCTGTGCGTTTTTGAACGTCACGATACCGGCGATGGAAATGTAAAAACCCAGATCGAGGGCGCGGCGTGCCACATCCCAGTTTTCGGTAAAGCAGTGCATCACCCCGCGGGCGCGGCCCTGCCCTTCCTCGCTCAGAATGGCCAGGGTGTCGTCCGCACTGGCGCGGGTGTGGATGATCAGCGGTTTGTCGAGCTGGAGCGCGGCGCGGATATGCACGCGAAACCGTTCGCGCTGCCAGGCCATGTCGGCCACGGTGCGTTCGCCCAGACGGTAATAGTCCAGCCCGGTTTCGCCAATGCCCACCACACGAGGCAGAACGGCCCGCTGCGTCAGATCTTCGACCGTGGGTTCGCGCACGCCTTCGTTGTCCGGATGCACGCCCACCGAGGCCCACACGCCCGGGTAGCGCAGCGCGATGCCGTGCACGGCGTCGAACTCCTCCAGCGTGGTGCAGATGTTGAGCGCGCGCGTCACGCCCCGTTCCTGCATCTGCGCCAGCACCGCGTCCAGACGCTCCTCCAGGCCGGGATAGGCGAGATGGCAATGCGAGTCGGTCAGCGCAGCGGTCATGTTTCAGGTCGGTTCAGATGGTGTTGGTCGGCTTGCCGCTGGCCTCGGCGGCGCCCAGGGCTTCTTCGATCTTGACCTTGAGTTGTCGGGCCTTGTCGTCGGCGGGAAAGCGCACGCCGATGCCTTGAGGGCGGTGGTTGGCAGCGTTGGCCGGGTTGATCCACGCGACCTTGCCCTCGACGGGATAGCGCTGCGGATCATCGACGATGGTGAGCAGCAGATAGACCCCCTCCCCCAGCCGATACTCGTGCGGCGTGGGCACGAAGATGCCGCCTTCGGGAAAGAAGGAAATATAGGACGCATACAGTGCCGGTTTTTCCTTGATGGCGAGCTGAAGCACACGGGGCTTGTTCGCTGCTGCAGCGGCGGGACGGGGTGGAGTCGCCATGGATCAATCTCCTCGGGAGAAAAGCTGAGCGAATTCTAGGAGCAGCGCGTCGCTGGCGAGTGCCTGGTTCAGGGGAAATCCGGCAAGCCGCTGTCGGAGGGTCCAGGTTCGCAGAGCGCCGGTGAGCCTGAGGGGGCGCGTCCGGCTGGCCATGGCCGTCAGGGCCTGGGCCTTCTGCGGCAGATAGATCGGGGCTCCGCCCGCCAGCACGCGCTGCAGGTCGGAGCCCATCTTCAACAAGGTCTCCACGCCGACCATCGGGTCGGGCGGCGGCGGCAGGACGGACGACGACACCTCCAGCGCCGCCTGCCGCGCCACCGCGTCGATCAGGGCCTCGGCCCACTCCAGGCCCGCGGCGGGGTTGGGCTGATAGACCGCCCCCTGCGACCAGGCGAGAACGGCCTCTTTCGCCGCGGCGCTGCCCAACGGTCCCAACTGGCTCTGCGCCTCCGCCATGCTGGGGCGAGGCAGAGCGACCAGCCGACACCGGCTGCGCAAGGTGGGCAGCACCGCGTCGACGCGGTGGGCACCGAGCAGAAACTGCACATCCTCCGGCGGCTCCTCGAGGGTCTTGAGCAGGGCGTTTGCCGCGGCGGGGTTGAGCGCGTCAAGGGGATAGACCAACGCAACCTTGGCACGACCGCGATGGCTGGTGCTCACCGCCCAATCATTCAAGCGGCGGATCTGCTCGATGCGGATGTCGTGACTGGCGGCCGTCTTGGCCTCCGACCGGGCGGACGGCTCATCAGCCAGATGGAGGCCGAGCTGCGTCCACAGCGCTTCGGGGGCGGCAATCAGAAAGTCCGGATGCGTCCCCGCCGCCAGCAGCGCGCAACTCGCGCAATGACCGCAGGCTCGATGCGCCGTCAGCGCCGAAGGCAGGCGGCTCGCTTCACCCGCTGAAGCCGCGGGGCTCTGCGGCGACTCACAAAGCAGCGCCGCAGCGGCCCGCTGCAGCAAGGGCCATTTTCCATAGCCTTGTGGGGCATGAACCAGCCAGGCTGAATTCATTTTGCCTCAACGACTTGAAGCGTATTGCTCAAGTGTTCTGTGATGATTTTCTGCACGCTGTCGGGCGTCTGGGTGCCATCGACGACGAGCCATCGACCGGGCGCCGCCGCAGCCTGCTGCAGATAATTGGCGCGTACGCGGACAAAAAAATCCACGCTTTCCTGCTCGAAGCGATCGCGCTGGCGGGTCTGCGCCAGACGCTGCGCCGCCACTTCAGGAGGAACATCGATGAGCACGATGACATCGGGCTGCAGTCCAGGGTGAACCCAGCGCGCCAGGGCGTCGAGCCGCTCGGTGGGAATGCCTTTGCCGCCCCCCTGATAGGCCAGGGTCGCCGCGGTGAAGCGGTCGCAGACCACGTCCACACCGTTGAGCAGGGCCGGCTCGATGACTTGCAGCACATGCTCCTGCCGCGCAGCGAACATCAACAGCGCCTCGGTGGCCGGGCGCATCGTCTGGTGCAGCAGCAGGTCGCGAATCTTTTCGCCAATCTCGGTGCCGCCCGGCTCGCGGGTGAGGACGACCTCACGGTCGGCGGCCCGAAGAACGTCGACCACGGCCTGCAGCTGCGTCGATTTACCAGCGCCATCGATGCCTTCGAGGGAGATGAACAAGCCGGGGCGATAGGGGTTGAGTGCGCTCATTGCGTTTTGAGAATGTATCGGGCGACCGCAGCATTGTGCTCGGCGAGAGTGTCGGAGAACTGGCTGGTGCCATTGCCGCGGGCGACGAAATACAGCGCCTTGATCGGCGCGGGGTGCAGGGCGGCCTGCAGGGCGGCTTCGCCAGGCAGGGCGATGGGCGTTGGCGGCAGGCCGCTGATGATGTAGGTGTTGTAGGGGCTCGGGGTCTGCAGATCGCGCTTGGTCAGATTGCCATGAAAGCGCGGCCCCATTCCGTAGATCACGGTCGGATCGCTTTGCAGCGGCATGCCAACGCGCAGACGATTGACGAAGACTGCGGCGATCTTCTCGCGGTCCTGCGGGCGTCCGGTCTCTTTTTCGATCAGCGAGGCCAGCACCAGCGCCTGTTCCGGGGTTTGCAGCGGCAGATCGGGCGCGCGCCGCGCCCATGCCACGGCGAGCCGCTTGCGCATCGCCTGGTAGGCGCGGCGCAGGACGTCGATCTCCGACGATCCCCGCGCATAGAGGTAGGTGTCGGGAAAGAACGCACCCTCGGGCGGGATCTGCTCGGGTGCCCCGATGCGCTGCATGATCTGCTGCGGCGTGAGGTTGCCGACGTCGTGCTGCAGTCCGGGTGTCGCCGCCATGGCCTGCAACATCTGCTCGAACGTCCAACCCTCTGGAATGGTCAGGGCAAGCAAGGTCTGATCGCCCCGTGCCATGCGCTCAAGCAAGGCCCAGGGCGTCATCCCGGCGCTGATCTCGTAGCTGCCGGCCTTGAGCTCGGCGCCCCTGCCAGTCACCCGGGCGAGCCAATAGAACAGGCGAGGCTGAAGGTCGGCGCCCTGAGCCCGGATCTGTCTCGCCGCCGACAGCGCGGAGCTGCCCGGCCGAACCGAAAAATCGAGCGGGGTCTCCCGCAGCGCGATGGGTTGGTTGGCCCACCAGACCCCTGCGCCAATCAGCATCAGCAGGGCCATCAGGGCAAGAAGCAGGAGATTTTTGAGAAAACGCACGGTGTCGGAAGAAGGTCCCGCTGCGCACGGTACGCGCCGCTGCGCGCCCGGAGCGAGAAACCTTCCTATAGTAGGGCCTGTTCACGCTGCTTCCGCCCCTCCATGCCTCTGTCGTCCTGCCCCCTCGATTCGATTTCCGTCCTGCGCATTTCAGGCCCCCAAGGCGCCGATCTGCTGCAGGCCCAGCTCAGCCAGGATTTTCAGCACTGGCAACCCGAAGAAGCAAAGTTGGCGGCGATGCTCAATCCCCAGGGCCGCATGCTGGCCGATTTCGTCGCCGTGCAGACTGGCCCGGAACAGATCGCGCTGCTGCTCGACGCCTCGATTGCCGCTTCTGCGCTGCAGCGCCTGCGCATGTTCGTGCTGCGCCTGAAATGCACGCTCGACGATGTCAGCGCGCAAGGATCCCGCTACGGGCTCTTGGGCGAGTCCGCCGACGACTATCCGGCGGAGCTCGCGCCGCCAGCGCAGCCCTGGTCGGTGCGCCCAATCGCCGGCGGCGCGCTGCTGGTGCGCCTGCCCCAGGCCGACGCGAGCGTGCGCTGCCTGCTGCTGGCCGAGGCGGGGCAGCCGGCGCTGACCGAGCTTCGTGCACGCCTTGCGGATATCCCGGTGCTGCCAGCGTCCGACTGGGCGCTTCAGGACATTCGCGCCGGGCTGCCGCATCTGGTGGCCGCCACGCAGCAGATGTTCGTGCCGCAGATGCTCAATTTCGAACACATCGGCGGGGTGAACTTCAAGAAGGGCTGCTATCCGGGGCAGGAAGTGGTGGCGCGCAGCCAATACCGCGGCACGCTCAAGCGCCGCACCTACCTGGTTTCGGGCGCCGCGGCGATGCAGCCCGCTCAGGAGGTGGTGCACACGGCCGATCCGGGGCAGCCCTGCGGCGTGGTGGTCAACGCAGCGGTGGATGCGGCTGGAACCTGGTGGGCCCTGGCGGAGCTGAAAATCGCCCTGGCCGAACAACCCGGGCTGCACCTGGGCAGCATCGACGGCCCGGCGTTGCAGGTACGCGCCCTGCCCTACGCGCTCACGGCGCCGGATTGAGGCTGCCTCATTCCCTTGGCGCCGAGGCCGCCCGCAAGGCCTTCGCCGCGGCCTCGACGGCCTGTTCGGCTTCGGGCAGCGCCCGGCTCATCTTGATGAAATCGTGGGTGACGCCCGCCCACTCCGTCGCCTCGACCGCCACGCCCGCCCGACGCAACTGCGCGGCGTAGCTCAGCCCTTCATCACGCAGGGGATCGCAGCCGGCCACCGAGATCCAAGCGGCCACGACGCCTCGGTGATCGGCCGCGCGCTGCGGCGCGAAACGCCAGTCGTCGGCATCGGCTTGATCTCGCAGATAGAGGTCGAAAAACCAGTCGATCTGTTCGCGCTCGAGCAGAAAGCCGTGGCCGTAGCGCTGCTGCGAAGGCGTTTCGTGCGCGCTGCCCATGCCGGGGTAGAAGAGCAGTTGCAGGGCCAGCGGCAGCTGGGCATCGCGTGCCGCGAGGGCGCAGGCCGCGGCCAACGTGCCCCCGGCGCTGTCTCCGCCCACGGCCAGACAGTGGGGGTCCACGCCCAGCATGTCGCCATGCGCAGCGAGCCATTGCAAGGCATCCCAGCTGTCGTTGAACGCCGTGGGAAAGCGGTGTTCGGGCGCGAGCCGGTAGTCGAGCGAGAGCACCATCCACCCGGAACGCAGCGCAAGCTCGCGGCAGAGCGCGTCATGCGTGGCGGCGCTGCCGATGACAAAACCCCCGCCATGCAGATACAGCAGCGCGGGCTGCGGGGCCTGCCAGTCCGCGGCGCGGGCGGCGTAGCGGCGCAGGGCCAGACGCGCACCGTCCCGACTCGGACAATCGAGCGTGTCCGCCAGAGGCAGATCGGCCGGCGCGAAGTCGAGTACCTGGGACATGCGCGCGTAGCTGGCCCGGGCCTGTGACGGCGTCTGTGTCCAGAAGGGAAGCTGGCCCGCGCGCGCGATGCGTTGCAGCAGTTCGCGCATGCGTGGTGTCAGATCGGCCTCGGGATGAGCCGCTGGCGTCAGGTCGGCCATGCCCATAGCGGCAGGTCGTGCTGCTGCGCCAGTGCGGTCAGTTGCGCCACGGTGTGCGATTTGCACCAGCGGGCGATCGACCGATGCGTCGTGCCTTGCGCCACCTGGGCCAGCGCACGCTGGAAATGCGCTTCGAGCGCCGCGATGGCTGCCAGGCCGTCGGCGCAGGTGTAGACGCCGTACTCCGGCAGCGCACCACCCAGCATTTGGCCCGGCGCCGTCATGCCCAGCCCACGCGGGACGGCGGCAAACCCGGCGGCGTCGGACAGGGCGATTTCGAGCCGCGCGCCCTGCCCCTGCAGCTTCGCCTGCAGCAGCGCCCCCATGGCCGCCTCGGTCGCCAGCAGGGCGCCCATCATGTCGGCCAGCAGGGTGCTGGGCAGGCGGGCCGAGTCGATCAGCCCCGCTTCGGCCTGAAAGGTGAGGTCGTGGCCCGGCAGGTGGGCCTGGGCGCCGGGGTAGCCGACGATGAAGACGGCGCTGAGCTGGGGATGGCGGGCGGCCAGGCTGCGCCGGTCCAGACCCAGGCGCTTGAGCGCCGCCGGGCGGAACGCGGTGAGCAGCAGATCGCTGTGCTGCAGCGTCTCCTGCAGCGCGGCCTCGCCCTCGGCTGTCTTCAGATCGAGGGTGCACACGGGCACGCCTTTGTGCAGCGCGCGGTAGAGCGCTGGCGACATCTGCGCCATCGGATCGCCGCCGGGCGGCTCGATCTTCGATACTTCAGCCCCCAGCGTCCTCAGGCGCGCCGCGGCGGCCGGGCCGGGCAGGTTCAGCGCCAGCGTGACGATTCGAACGCCGCTCAGCGGCTTGAATGAGCGGGGATGACGGGGGTGGAGACGGGCGGTGCCGGACATGTTCGGAGATCGAGAGTCAATCGAGCGTGCGGTCGAGCATACGCTGCAGCTCCCGCCGATCCAGCTTGCTGGGACGCCCCTGGCGCGAGGCCTGGGGCTCGGGACTCAGGCGCCTCAGCTCGGCCTGTCGCTCCCGTGCCAGCCGACTGTCCTCGGTCTCCAGATACATGCCCTGCGCCAACGGTGCGGACTGGCGTTGCAGACCGACCTGCCGTACTTCGATCTCCCGGCGTTCGCGCTCCAGCTCGATGCGCAGCACATCGCCGATGCGCACCTCCTTGGCGGGTTTCGCCGGATGTCCGTTCACCTGGACGCGGCCCCGATCGCACTGGGCAGCGGCCAGTGCGCGCGTCTTGAACCAGCGTGCCGCCCAAAGCCACTTGTCCAGACGCTGCGATTCGGGCGATGCCGGCGATTCGTGCACGGCGCTTACATCAAGGCTTGTGCAGCAATGTCGAGCGAGCGCAGCCGCAGCGCCGGATCGAACACATCGCTCACCAGCATGAATTCATCGGCCCGGGTCGATTCGGCCAGTGCGGCGAAACCCTGGCGCACCGTCTCCGGACTGCCGATCACGGCGGCCGCCAGAAAATCGTGCACCGCAGCCCGCTCCTGGGGATGAAGCTGCTCAAGATAGCCCGCCACCGGCGGCTGCAAGCGGCTGCGCTGACCCGTGAGAATGCCCAGCACGCGCTGATAGGTGCTGCTCGCCAGGAACTGCGCTTCCTCATCCGTCGGCGCGGCCATCAGGGGCACGCCCACGATCACATAAGGCCGATCCAGATGGGAGGACGGCTGGAACTCCTCTCGATACAGCGCCAGGGCCTGATGCAGAAAGCGTGGCGCGAAGTGCGAGGCGAAGGCATAGGGCAAGCCGCGCTGCGCTGCCAATCGGGCGGAGAACAGGCTGGAGCCCAGCAGCCAGATCGGCACCTGCGTTCCAGCACCGGGCATGGCGACCAGGCGCTGGCCGGGCTCGGCCGGGCCGAGCAGGCGCACGAGTTCGGCGACGTCGCGCGGAAAGTCTTCTTCACGCTCGACGCGGTCGCGGCGCAAAGCCCGCATGGTCAGAGGATCGGTGCCGGGGGCGCGTCCGAGACCCAGATCGATCCGCCCCGGATAAAGCTCGGCCAGTGTGCCAAAAGCCTCCGCCACGACCAGCGGCGCATGGTTGGGCAACATGATGCCCCCGGAGCCGACCCGAATGCGCTGCGTACCCGCGGCCACATAGCCGACGAGCACGGCCGTGGCCGAACTCGCCACGCCGGCCAGATTGTGGTGCTCGGCCAGCCAGTACCGCTTGAAGCCCAGCGTCTCGGCATGTTGCGCGGTGCGCAGGGTGATCTGCAAAGCGTCGGCGACGGTGCCGGGTTCACGCACGGCAACGAGATCGAGCAGGGATAAGGCGATGTTTTTCAGGGTGTGCATGACGGCATTTTGCGGCCGTTGCGCCTGCCTTGCAGGCCGGGGCTTATGACGCCGAAGGGGTTGCCCTCTGCCGGGCCACCACCACGATTTCGAGGCGCCAGCGCGGGTCGGCCAGCGCGGCCTGCACGGTGGCCCGCGGCGGCGTATGGCCGGGCGCCACCCAGGCATCCCAGACGGCATTCATGCGCCCGATGTCGGCGATATCGGCGAGGAAGATCTGTACGCTGAGCAAATGGGCTTTGCTGCTGCCGCATTCGTGCAGGAGGCGGTCGATATGACCCAGCACCTCGCGGGTCTGGTCTTCCAGATCGGCGTCGGGGCGCAGTTCGGGCACCTGACCGGCGAGGTACACCGTGCCGGCGGAAATGGCCGCCTCGCTCAGGCGCGGGCCAACGTGAAGTCGTTCAATCATGGGAAGTCCTTGAAATAAAGCGTCGCATGCCCGAAAGGTTCACAAACGCTCAGCGGTCGGTCGGCAGGAAGAGGCTTTCCTTGATCTCTTCCATCACCACATAGCTGTGCGATTCGGCCGAGACAGGTAGCCGTTTGAGAATGTCACCCAGCAGATGACGGTATTCCTTCATGCCCCGCAGGCGGAATTTCACCAGATAGTCGAAGCTGCCCGAGACCAGATGGCACTCCATGACGTCGGGCATGTGCAAAAGCTCCTGGCGCACGCGGTCAAACACATCGCCCGACTTCGAGGCGAGCTTGATCTCGACGAAGACCAGCAGGGACTTGCCCAGCGCCTCCGGGCTGACGCGGGCGTTGTAGCCGGTGATCACCCCGGCGCGCTCCATGCGCTTGACCCTTTCGGTACAGGGCGACGCCGACAGCCCGACCTGGCTGGCCAGCTCGGTCATGGCGATGCGCCCCTCCCGCTGGAGGATGTCCAGAATGCGGCGGTCGATGCGATCGAGTTCGTACATATAACGGGCAAGAGGAGGAAGGCTGATCAGTGGCAGCGATTTTCACTGCCGAAGTGGCTAAAAACAAGTGATATTTCTGCTTGAGCCCGACTAAATTTCGCGCATCGACCAACCACAGGGCATTCGCAATGAAAGTCATCGTTCTCGGCGCCGGCGTGATCGGAACCACCACGGCGTACTACCTCGCCAAGTCGGGCGCCGAGGTCACGGTCATCGACCGGCAGAACGCCTGTGCGATGGAAACCAGCTTCGCCAATGCCGGTCAGGTGTCTCCCGGTTATTCCACACCCTGGGCCGCCCCCGGCATTCCGCTGAAGGCCCTGAAATGGATGTTCCAGCGGCATGCGCCGCTGGCGATCCGGCCGGACGGAAGTCTGTGGCAAGTGCGCTGGATGGCGCAGATGCTGCGCAACTGCACCGCCGAGCGCTATGCCGTCAACAAGGAGCGCATGATGCGGCTGGCCGAGTACAGCCGCGCCAGCCTGCAGGCGTTGCGCGCCGAGACCGGCATCGCCTACGAGCAGCGCACCGGCGGCACGCTGCAGGTCTTCCGCAGCCAGGCCCAGCTTGACGCCGTGCAGCGCGACATCACCGTGCTGGAAGAATGCGGCGTGCCCTACGAGCTGCTTGACCGCGATCAGCTTGCCCAGGCGGAGCCCGCGCTGGCCCATGCCCGCGACCGCCTGACCGGCGGGCTGCGCCTGCCTCACGACGAAACCGGCGATTGCCAGTTGTTCACCACCCGTCTGGGCGAGATGGCGCGCGCGCTGGGCGTGCGGTTCGCGTTCGGCCAGACGATTCAGGGCCTGTCAACCGATGGCCATCGCATCACGGGCGTCCGCGTGGGTGACGACGTGCTCACCGCTGATCGCTACGTGCTGGCGCTGGGCAGCTACACCCGCGATGTGCTGACGCCGCTGGGCCTCGACCTGCCGGTTTACCCGGTCAAGGGCTATTCCCTCACCGTGCCTCTGGTGGACGAATCGCGCGCGCCGCAATCGACCGTGCTGGATGAAACCTACAAGATCGCCCTCACCCGCTTCGACCGTCGCATCCGCGTCGGCGGCATGGCCGAACTGGGCGGCTTCGACCTTCGCCTGAATCCGCGCCGACGCGAAACGCTGGAGATGGTCACGCGCGACCTGTTCCCGGGTGGCGATCTGCCGTCGGCCACGTTCTGGACGGGGCTGCGCCCCATGACCCCCGACAGCACGCCGATCGTAGGCGCGACCCGCTTCGCCAACCTCTTCCTCAATACCGGCCACGGCACCCTGGGCTGGACCATGGCATGCGGCTCTGGCCGCGTGGTCAGCGACCTGGTCCTGAACCGCAAGCCCGACATCAGCACCGCCGGCCTGGGCCTCGACCGCTACGAGCGCCAGGGCGTACCCGCGAAGATGCTGCATTCCAGCCCCGCCTGAGGGCGGACGAGGTGTTATGCCGCCAGGGCCGCGCGCCCGCGACGCCCTGTCGTCGCGAGGACTGAATGTCGTCGAACAGGGCATTGGGCCCATCTTGTCGCGTGTCTGAATGTAATTAAATCGACAAAAGACAACCCACTTTCGGGATTCCGTACAACACTCTCGAAAAATCTATTTCATCGCATCCGAATATTGCGATCAACTCGCCATGGTTCTGAAATTTCCTGTTCATATTCAATGGGTTAGAAATTGAATATGTTCCCATGAATATATCGTCGCTCCCGACCTCATTCATCGAAAAAATTGCTTTGATCGACTGATTCAATCCATTATTCAGACCCTCCCCGGCTGGTTATAAATCACGGCAGGACGCGACGAAATGCAACGCGTCTGTCCATCACACCGAGGAGGAATGGCATGAAACAGACCGATCACACCCCCGACCCGCAGGCACGGCGGCACTTCTTGCAAACGGCGGCGGCAGGCCTGGGCGCTTTGGCACTCGCCCGCACCAGCCTGGCGGCCGACACCATCAACTTGCCCTTTTCAGGCGGCGCAGACCAGCGTGAACTGACGGCATCTTTCCCTGGCAAGGGAGAGATGGTTCTGCAGCGCACCCGCCCACCGCTGCTGGAAACGCCCTGGTCGGTGTTCGACAAAGGCGTGTTCACGCCAGTCAATCAGTTCTATGTGCGCTGGCACTGGGCGGACATTCCCACGACCATGGACCCGCATACCCACAAGGTGCGCATCAGCGGCCATGTGGACAAGGTGCTGGAGTTCACCGTGTTCGACCTGATGAAGCATTTCAAACATGTCGAACTCGCAGCCGTCAACCAGTGCTCAGGCAATTCCCGCGGCTTCTTTCAGCCACGCGTGTCGGGTGGCGAGTGGGGCAATGGCGCGATGGGCAATGCCCGATGGGTCGGCGTGCGGCTCAAGGACGTGCTCGATGCCGCGGGCGTCAAGGCGGGGGCGGTACAGGTGCAGTTCGAGGGTGCCGAGCGTCCCGTCGTATCGACGGCGCCGAATCTGAAAAAGTCGCTGTCTGTGGATCACGCCCGGGATGGCGATGTGATGATTGCCTGGGAGATGAACGGCCAGTCCTTGCCCTTGCTCAACGGCTTCCCCTTCCGCCTCGTGGTGCCGGGTTGGTACGCGACCTACTGGACCAAGATGCTGCAGCACGTGCGCGTGCTCAACGAGGAAGACACCAACTTCTGGATGAAGCCGGCCTACACCATCCCCGACAACTGGCCGCAAGCCAATATGACGCCGGGCGAAAAGGACGTGAAGTTCGTGCCCATCAACCGCATGGTGCCGCGCTCGTTCGTCACAAATCTGAAGGACGGCGCGTCAGTCGGCGCCGGTCGTCCGGAGCTGGTGCGCGGCATCGCCTTCGGTGGCGATACCGGCGTCAGGGCCGTCGACGTGTCGATCGACGGCGGCAAGACCTGGATGCCGACCCAACTCGGCCGCGATTACGGCAAGTTCAGCTTCCGCCAGTGGAGCGCGCATCTCAAGTTTGCCAAGGGCGACCAGACCGTGATGGTCCGCTGCACCAATTCGGACGGCCTGAAACAGCCCATGACGCCCAACTGGAACCCCGGCGGCTTCATGCGCAACATCGTCGAATCCACCAAGCTGATGGCCGTTTGACAGGGAGAACACACATGACTCAAAACACGACCGGCGCCGCGCTGCGCGCCCTGGGCGCCGCGCTGATTTTCGGCGCATGCGCCGCAGCACCCGCGCACGCCCTCACCCTCAAGACCCAGTCCATTGCGCTGCCCAGCAGCACCCGCGTCTTTCCGGGCGATGGCCCGGGCGCCAAGGCCGCCAACACCTACTGTCTGATGTGTCACTCGGTGGGCATGGTGATGAATCAGCCCGATCTGCCCAAGGCCGCCTGGCTGGTGGAAGTCAACAAAATGAAGAACACCTTCAAGGCGCCGATTCCCGACGATCAGGTGCCGGTAATCGCGGACTACCTCGAAAGCATCAAGGGCAAGAAGTAAGGTGACGCTGAACAAGTGCTCGTGATGGCGCGCGCCTGGCCGCGCGAAGGCCTTGTTCAGCGCTGCCCTTTGGGGCTACTGTCCGCCGCGGGCATTCGCCCCGCGGTGGTCAGGGCATGAGCCCTTCAATAGCCGCGTCCGTGCACAACCGGCTTCGCAAGG
Source organism: Thiomonas intermedia (assembly GCF_002028405.1). Lineage (NCBI taxonomy): Bacteria > Pseudomonadati > Pseudomonadota > Betaproteobacteria > Burkholderiales > Thiomonas > Thiomonas intermedia. The sequence goes on along the minus strand of NZ_CP020046.1, from coordinate 3,288,322 downwards.
TGGCCGCAATGCGCCGCGCGATAGCCATGAGATGCTCGGTCGCCTGGGGCGAAACCTCATGGCGCAAGGCCCGCTCGAATAACGCAAGCCAGCGTTCGAAGTGCCTGGGCTGCAGTTGCAACGGGCGATGGGCCGCCAGCGCATTGCGGTGATAGCGTCCCGCAAGCAGACCGACCGAGGCCCAGAAGTCGACCAGCCGGGCGAAATGCGCCTCCCAATCGGCCACGTGGGCTTCGAAGATCGCACCCAGCTCGGAGTCCTGGCGTGCCATTGCATAGAAGCGGCGTACCAGCCGACCGAGTGCCTGCTCGTCCAGGCCCGTCTGCTCACGCAGTTGCCGTGCCAGTTCGGCGCGTCGCGCGTCCGGATCGGTGCGGTCGCCCGCATCATCAAGAATCTGGCGGAACAGGCTTAATTCGCGTTCTGGCGGGTTGAGAGGATTCACGGTAGGATGCGCCAATCAGGCGCTTATAGTTGAATATAAAATACCACTATAGAGTCATTCATCCCGCCGGGCAAGGTTTCCTTTGAAGCTGACACAATTCACGGACTATGGTTTGCGCGCCTTGATGATTTTGGCATCAGCAGGCACAGATTCATTAAATAGCAAAGAGATAGCATTTACTCTTGATGTTTCTCGTGAACATCTGGTCAAGGTACTGCAACGTCTGGCGCAAGGCGGATACGTGCAGAATCAGCGCGGGTCTGGTGGGGGCGTTCGCCTACTTAAACAAGCTAATGAAATTCTCCTTGGCAGCCTTGTGCGCTGGTTGGAGGAGGGGCAAGGGCTGGTTGAGTGCCTGCGCCCCGGGGGTGGCCATTGCACCCTCACGCCGCTCTGTCTGCTCAAGCCCCTGCTCAGCGATGCCACCGAGGCGTTTTATGTCCGCCTGAACCAGGCCACGTTGGCGGATTGCCTGCATCCCCCGCTGCAGCACTTTGTGACGCTGCGAGCGCAGGCCATAGCCCCGGTGGCGGCGCACAGACAGGCGTGATCCGATGCTGACCGACGCCCTGCTGCTCTACCTGCATCTCTCGGCCATGTTGGGTCTGGCCGTGTTTCTCACCGCCAAGACCAGCCAGATGCGCCCTGATGCGCTGGACCTCACGGCCCTGCCCCGGCTGCGCCGACTGGATGCCTGGGTCTGGGTCAGCTTTGCCGCGGTGCTGGCCAGCGGGCTGGCGCTGATCTTCTGGGGATCGAAGGGGCCTGACTGGCTGCTGCACAACCCTCTGCTGTGGGCCAAGGCGGTTCTTCAGGCGTTGATGGCCGCCATGTCGTGGCCGTCCACCCTCAGGCTGCGGCACTGGCATCATCAGTCGCAGCAAGGCGCCGGCTGGCAACTCGCGCACGCCACCGTCAGAAGGGAGCGCCGCTGGCTGATGGCGCAGTCTCACGTGATGGTCGTCATTCCCTTGTTGGCCACGCTGATGAGCCACGGCTTTGGCTGATGCCGCGTTGCGGCCTTCGGGTCAGAGCACTTCGTCGGCGTCCTGGCGGGTGCGGAGGGCTCGACGCATCGCATCGACCCGGCGATCCACCTGATCGCGGTCTCGCAGATAGTCGTTCAGGGGCACGATCACGCAGAGTTCCGGCCGCAGCGTGCCCAAGGTCCGGCTTTGACCATAGCCTTCGATGCAGAAGAAGTAGCGCATCGCGTCGTCTTCGTCCCTGGCCTGGGGGATGAAAAACCAGTGGTCGCTGTCACCGTAGTGCAGCAGATAGTCAACTGGCTCTTCCACCCTCATGCTCCCCGCAGATGCGCCGCCAGCCACACCAGCCCGACGAACACCGGCTGGTGCAGCAGGTAGATGGTGAGCGGCCAACGTCCGAGAAAGGACAGCGGACGCACGACGGGCAGATGACGCAGCGGCCGGAACTGCACCCGCGCCAGCAGCCAGCCCACGCCCGCGCCGATCCACAGCACGCCGATCCACGGCAGCAAGGGCGCGTAATCCTCGGTAATGGGCTTTTGAGTGATCAGCCCGGTCCAGTTCCACAGGGGCGGATTGAAATACGCATGCCCCCAGAGCTGCGGTGCCGCGATGGCGATGGGGGCGAGCAACAGCACCCAGGCCCGGGCATGACGGAACACCAGCCGATGCAGCAGCAGCATGGCCGCGATGCCTTGGAGAATGCCGAAATAGATGAAGCTGTGGGGAAAGGCCGCATAACTGCCCGCCGTGACCAGCAGCGAAGCCCCGGCGATCTGCGCCCAGCGCGTCCAGAATTGCCGCGCCGGACGGCCGCTCACATCGGTGAAGGTCTGCGTCAGCCCTACGGTGAAGACGAACAGGCTGACGATGGCGATGCGCTGATCGAGCCACCACGGGCTGGTGTAGAAGTCGGTGTGGATGAAGCCGAACCAGTTCAGGTCGAAACTGAAATGGAACGACATCATCCACAGCACGGCCAGGCCGCGCAGGGTGTCGACCCCCGCGTAACGCTGCCGCGGCGCGGCGGGTTCAGTCACACCACACTCGCGCGTTGCGGTACATGCGCATCCACGGGCTGTCTTCACCTTGCTCCTCCGGGGTCCAGCTCATCTGCACGCTGCGGAACACCCGCTCGGGGTGCGGCATCAGGGCGGTAAAGCGTCCATCGGGCGTGGTCACCGCCGTGATGCCTTCCGGGCTGCCGTTGGGGTTGAAGGGATAGTGCTCCGTGGCCTGGCCGTGATGATCGACGAAGCGCATGGCCACTTGCAGCAGCTTGGCGTCACCCTGTTGGGAAAAGTCGGCGCGGCCCTCTCCATGCGCCACGGCGATCGGCGCGCGGCTGCCGGCCATGCCCCGGAAGAAGATCGACGGCGACTCGGCCACCTCGACCAACGACAACCGCGCCTCGAACTGCTCGGAGGAATTGCGGGTGAAGCGCGGCCAGGCGCGGGCGCCCGGAATCATGGGGGCGAGCGCGGCCAGCATCTGGCAGCCGTTGCACACGCCCAAGGCAAACGTGTCGGGGCGACCGAAGAAGCGTGCGAACTGATCGGCGAGCTCGGGGTTGAACAAAATGGACCGGGCCCAGCCCTCGCCCGCGCCGAGCACGTCGCCGTAGCTGAACCCGCCGCAGGCGACGAAGCCGCGGAAGTCGCCCAGCCGCGCCCGGCCCGCCATCAGATCGCTCATGTGCACGTCTACCGTGTCGAACCCGGCACGGTCCATGGCGTAGGCCATTTCCACCTGCGAATTGACACCCTGCTCGCGCAGGATGGCGACCTGCGGACGCGCGCCGCGGGCGACGAAGGGCGCGGCGATGTCGTGCTGCGGATCGAAGCTCAGGTGCTGGTGCAGCCCCGGATCGGCGGCGTCGGCCAGCGCATCGTGCTCGGCCTGGGCGCATTCAGGGTTGTCGCGCAGCATCGACATGCGCCACGAGACGCCGTCCCAGCTTTGCATCAGCGTGGCTCGCGGGGCGGTGTAAACACATTGCGTGTCGCGCCAGACTTCGATGACATCACGGTCGTTCACGGAGCCGACGGCATGGCTGTGCGCGGACAGGCCATGGCGCCGCAAAGTCTGCAGCACGGCATCGCGCCGCTCCGCCGCGACTTGCAGCAGCACGCCCGGCTCTTCGTTGAACAGCGCGCGCAAGGTCTGGATGTGACGACGCGGGCCGACCTGCTTGGCCCAGTCCTTGGCATCGCCCCAGTCGTCGGCTTCGCCGCCGTCCATCGTCAGCAGATCCAGATTCAGGCTGATCCCGCAATGCCCGGCGAAGGCCATTTCGCAGGCCGTGGCCCAAAGGCCGCCATCGGATCGGTCGTGATAGGCCCAGATCTGGCCCGCCGCGCGCAGTTCGGCCAGCGCCGCGGCCCACGATTTCAGCAACTCCGGGCTGTCGAGATCGGGCGTGACATCGCCGATCGCCCCCAAGGTCTGCGCCAGGATGCTCGCCCCCATGCGCTTCTTGCCCAGCCCCAGATCCACCAGAATCAGGCTGCTGGGCGCATCGCTGCGCAACTGCGGCGTGAGCGTGCCGCGCACATCGGGCAGCGTGGCGAAGGCGGACACCACCAGCGACACCGGCGAGGTCACGCTCTTGGCCTGCCCCGCGTCTTCCCAGCGCGTATGCATCGATAGCGAATCCTTCCCCACGGGCACCGAAATGCCCAGCGCGGGGCACAGTTCCATGCCGATGGCGTGCACGGTGTCGTACAGCGCGGCGTCCTGGCCGGGCTGGCCGCAGGCGGCCATCCAGTTGCACGACAGTTTGATGTCGCCCAGCTTTTGCACCGGCGCGGCGAGCAGGTTGAGCACCGCCTCGCTCACCGCAAGCCGGCCCGACGCGGCTGGATTGAGCACCGCGACGGGCGCACGCTCGGCCACGCTCATGGCCTCGCCGCGAAAACCGGCGTAGTCGGCCAGGGTGACGGCGCAGTCGGCCACCGGAACCTGCCAGGGGCCGACCATGGGATCGCGGTGGCTCAGGCCGCCCACCGTACGGTCGCCGATGGTGATGAGAAAGCGCTTGCTCGCCACCGTGGGGTGACGCAGCACCGCCTCGCAGGCCTGGGCGAGATCGACTTCGGCCAGATCGAGCGCCGCGCCTTGCGTGCTTTGCCGCTGCGCCTGACGGTGCACGCGCGGCGGCTTGCCCAGCAGCACGTCCAGCGGCAGATCGACCGGACGGGCCTGATCGGGCTGGTCGGCGTGCAGGCGGTCCTCGACGATCAGGGTCTGCTCCTGCGTCGCCACGCCCACGACCGCAAAGGGGCAGCGCTCGCGCTCGCACAAGGCCGCAAAAGCGTCACGCTGATCGGGCGCGATGGCCAGAACATAGCGTTCCTGACTTTCATTACTCCATATTTCACGAGGGCTTAGGCCAGTTTCCTCAAGTGGAACGTCACGCAACTCGAACACGGCGCCGCGCCCAGCGCCTTCCACCAGTTCGGGAAAGGCGTTGGACAGCCCACCGGCGCCGACATCGTGAATCGACAGGATGGGGTTGCCCTCGCCCAGCGCGCAGCAGGCGTTGATCACCTCCTGGGCGCGTCGCTGAATTTCAGGGTTGCCGCGCTGGACCGAGTCGAAATCGAGGTGGGTGGCATTGCTGCCGGTGGCCAGGCTCGACGCCGCGCCGCCGCCCAGGCCGATGCGCATGCCGGGGCCGCCAAGCTGAACCAGCAGCGTGCCGGCGGGAAAGGCCTTCTTGTGCGTGAGGCCGGCATCGATGGAGCCCAGACCGCCGGCGAGCATGATGGGTTTGTGATAGCCCCAGACCTTGCCGTCCACCGGCTGCTCGAACACGCGGAAGTACCCGGCCAGATTGGGTCGACCGAACTCGTTGTTGAACGCGGCGCCGCCCAGCGGCCCGTCGAGCATGATCTGCAGCGGGCTGGCGGTGTGGCCGGGCTTGCCCAGCTTGGCCGTATCGGCCTCCCAGGGCTCTTCCGCCCCGGGGAGGCGCAGATTGGAGACCGAGAATCCGGTCAACCCGGCTTTGGGGCGCGAACCCCGGCCGGTGGCGCCTTCGTCGCGGATTTCCCCGCCAGCCCCGGTTGCGGCGCCGGGAAACGGCGAAATGGCCGTGGGGTGATTGTGCGTTTCCACCTTCATCAGCACATGCCGCAACGCTTCCTGTGCGGCGTAGTGGTGCGTACCCGGCTCGGGCTGCCAGACCTGCACCGTGCCGCCCTCCATCACCGAAGCATTGTCGGCATAGGCCACCACGGTGCCCTGCGGCGCCAAGGCGTGGGTGTTGCGGATCATCTGGAACAGCGTGTGCGGCTGATCGACGCCGTCGATGGTGAAGCGGGCGTTGAAAATCTTGTGGCGGCAATGTTCGCTGTTGGCCTGGGCGAACATCATCAGTTCGACATCGGTGGGGTTGCGCCCCAGCTTGCGGTAGGCCTCCAGCAGATAGTCGATCTCGTCGTTCGACAGCGCCAGACCCTGCTCGGCATTGGCCCGCGCCAGTGCCGATCGCCCGGCATCGACGGAGCCCGTAAGCACATCCACATGCTGCAGGGGCTGGGGAGGCAGTTCGGCGAACAGGCGCTCCAGAACCTCGCGCCGCAGCGCCACCGACTCGGTCATGCGGTCGTGCAGCAGGTCAGCGAGGCGCAGCCATTCGTCATCGGACAAGGGTTTGGCCGCGCGCAACAAGCCGCTTTCCAATTCAAGGCGATACTCCACCGCCCGTTCCACCCGGTGCACCGGCGCGCCGCACAGACGGGCGATATCGGTGGCTTTCGAGGCCCAGGGAGACAACGTCCCCAGACGCGGCATGACGAAAAGCGTCTGCCCACTGCTGGGGCCGACATAGGGATCGCCATAGCGCAGCAGACCTTCGAGCTTGTCGCTCAGCGCCGATGACGGCGCGGCGTCGAGCGCGACGACGTGCACATAACGGGCGTGGATGCGACGCACCCTGGCGGCAATTTCCGGTTCGGACTGGCGCAGACGCGTCTGCAGGGCGTCCTGGCGAAAGGCGGACAAGGCGCTGGCGCCTTCGAAGAAAAGGATGTGCATGCGGGAACCCGGAATGGGCGAGGCGGGAGGAGGGAGATCAGCGCGAAATTATAGAAAGCGGCCAACGCGGCAATGCACCGCTGGCGACAACAGGGCTCTTCCGCCAACGCCGCCGGGGCGGCAGTGTGATAATTGCGCCATGAGCATCACCATCAAAACCCCTGAAGACATCGAGAAGATGCGCGTGGCCGGGCGACTGGCCTCCGAACTGCTCGATTACCTGACGCCGCACGTTCAGCCCGGCGTGACGACCAAGGCCATCGACAAGCTGGCCTACGACTACATCACCCAGGTGCAGCAGGCCATTCCGGCCCCGCTGAACTACGCGCCCCCAGGCTACACGCCCTACCCCGCGTCGATCTGCACCTCGGTCAACAACGTCATCTGCCACGGCATTCCGAACGACAAGGCGCTGAAAAGCGGCGATGTGGTGAACATCGACGTCACCGTGATCAAAGACGGCTTCCACGGCGATTGCAGCCGCATGTTCAGCATCGGCGCCGTGCCCAAGCACGTGCAGCGGCTGGTGGACATCACTTTCGAGGCCATGTGGCACGGCATCGCACTGGTCAAGCCCGGTGCGCGGCTGGGCGACATCGGCCACATCATTCAGACCTTTGCCGAGAGCGCGGGCTACAGCATCGTGCGGGAGTTCTGCGGACACGGCATCGGGCGCAAATTTCATGAAGATCCGCAGGTGCTGCACTACGGCAAGGCGGGCACGGGCGAGGTGCTGCGCGAAGGCATGACCTTCACCATCGAGCCCATGATCAATGCCGGGCGGCGCGACATCCGCGAAATGGCCGACGGCTGGACCATCGTCACCAAAGACCGCTCGCTCTCGGCGCAGTGGGAGCACACGGTGCTGGTCACGCCCACAGGCTTCGAGGTGCTGACCACCTCGGCAGGTTGCCAGCCGGCGCCCGGTTTCGTCCGCCAGCCTGCCGTCGCCGCCTGAGGGCGCGCCCTCAGGCCCTTCAACGCCGTCGCACGCATCCAGGCCCATGACTGCCGCCGCTGTCGTTGCCGCCAGCCCCGACGGGGGTCTGCTGAGCGACATCCGCCAGGGTTGGAAGCAGGGGCGGGCCGTCCTGCTCAACCACTTCGCCCGGCACCCGCGCCAAGTGGCACCGCTGTTGCACGGACTGACCCGCCTGGCCGACCAGACGCTGCAAACGCTCTGGACGGCAACCGGCATGCCGCCCGAAGCGGCGCTGATCGCGGTGGGCGGATATGGACGCGGCGAGCTGTTTCCGCACTCCGACATCGATCTGCTGCTGTTGCTGCCCCACGCCCAGGGCAGCGACCCCGCCACCGATGCGGCGGCCGAGGGCTTCATCACAGCCTGCTGGGACAGCGGCCTGGAGATCGGCGCCAGCGTGCGCACGGTCGAGGCCTGCATCGACGAGGCGGCCAAGGACATCACGGTACAGACGGCACTGCTGGAGTCGCGCTTTCTGTGCGGCCATCGCGCGCTGGCCGAGGCGATGCAGGCCAGGTTTTTCGAGCATCTCGACGCCCGCGCCTTCTTTCAGGCCAAGATGCGCGAGCAGCAGCAGCGGCATCTCAAGTTCGAGGACACCCCTTACGCGCTCGAACCCAACTGCAAGGAAAGTCCCGGCGGGCTGCGCGATCTGCAGGTCCTGCTCTGGGTGGCGCAGGCCAGTGGCATGGGCCGCACCTGGAAGGAGCTGGCCGCCTGTGGAATCATCCACGCCAACACCGTCCGCCAGATCCAGCGCAACGAGACGGTGATCAAGCGCATGCGTGCGCACCTGCACATGCTGGCGGGCCGACGCGAAGACCGCCTGGTGTTCGACCAGCAATCGGCGGTGGCCAAGGTGCTGGGATTTGCGCCAACGCCCAGCAAACGCGCCGGCGAACTCCTGATGCAGCGCTACTACTGGGCGGCCAAGGCCGTCGAGCAGATCAACCAGATCGTGCTGCTCGACATCGAAGGCCGGCTGTGGCCGCAATCGGTGGCCCAGGCCCAGCCCATCGTGGGCCTCGACGGCGTGGAAGACGGCCGATACGTGCTGCGCGACGGCATGATCGAGCCGGCCGATCTCCAACTGTTCCAGCAACAGCCCTGGACGCTGCTGGAGATCTTTGCGGTGTTTCAGCGCGCTCCGGGCGCCCGGGGACTGTCGGCTGCCGCGCTGCGCGCCATCTATCTGGCGCGCACGCGCATGGACAGCGCCTTCCGCCACGACCCGCGCAGCCGCGAGCAGTTCGTGCGCATTCTGCAGGCGCCCAACGGCATCGTCCATGCCCTGCGGCTGATGAACCGCACCAGCGTGCTCGGGCGCTATCTGTGGGCCTTCCGGCGCATCGTCGGGCAGATGCAGCACGACCTGTTCCATGTCTACACGGTGGATCAGCACATTCTGATGGTCGTGCGCAATATGCGGCGCTTTTTCATGCCCGAGCACGCGCACGAGTACCCCCTCTGCTCGGAGCTGGCCGCCCATTTCGACCCGCCCTGGGTGCTCATTCTGGCCGCCCTGTTCCACGACATCGCCAAGGGGCGCGGCGGCGACCACTCCGATCTGGGTGCCATCGAAACCCGTCATTTCTGCAAGGCTCACGGCATCGACGCCGCCAACACCGAGCTCGCCATCTTTCTCGTGCGCGAGCATCTGCAGATGTCCCGCGTGGCGCAGAAGGAAGACCTGAGCGACCCCGAAGTCATCGCCGCCTTTGCCCAGCGCGTGGGCGACGAGCGCCACCTCGTCGCGCTCTATCTGCTGACCGTTGCCGATATCCGCGGCACCAGTCCCAAGGTCTGGAACGCCTGGAAGGGAAAACTGCTCGAAAACCTCTACCGCGCCACGCTGCGCGCCCTCGGCGGCCAGACGCCGCAGCCCGAGGCCGAACTCCAGTTGCGGCAGCGCGAGGCCCAACGCATTCTCAACCTCTACGCCCTGCCCGAAGGTGCGCAGAAACCGCTTTGGGACACGCTGGACATGGGCTATTTCCTGCGCAACGATCCGCAGGACATCGCCTGGCACACCCGCAAGCTCTACGCCCGCGTCGCCAATGCCGGCCCGGTGGTCAGCGCACGACTGGCTCCCGAGGGCGAAGGACTGGAAGTGCTGGTCTATGCGCCCGACCGCCCCGATCTCTTTGCGCGCATCTGCGGCTATTTCGACAGTCAGAACTTCAATATTCTCGACGCCAAGATCCACACCACGAACAACGGCTGGGCGCTCGACAGCTTCGTCGTCGTCTCCCCGCACACCAAGGTGCACGACCGCGCCATGATCGGCGTGATCGAAACCTCCCTGCTGGGCGAACTGAGTGGCACCGGCCCGCTGCCGCCTGCGCATCACGGACGACTGTCGCGCCGGGTGCGCAACTTCCCGGTCAGCCCGCGCGTGGGCCTGCGCCCCGACGACCGCGGACAGCGCTGGATCCTCAGCGTGACGGCGCACGACAGGGCCGGTCTGCTGTTCGGCATCGCCCAGGTTCTGGCCAAACACCACATCGACCTCCAACTGGCCAAGATCACCACGCTGGGCGAACGGGTCGAAGACACTTTCCTCGTCTCCGGCCCGGGCTTGGGTGACGCAAGGATTCAGAACATCATCGAAAGCGAACTGCTTCAAACGATTGCAGACTGAGCCCGTACCCGGATTTCAGGAGCCCCGATTGGACATACCCGCCTTGCAGGCCCGCTTGCGACAGTTCGCGGCCGAGCGCAACTGGACGCCCTACCAGACGCCCAAGAATCTCGCGATGGCCATGATCGTGGAGGCCGCCGAGCTGGTGGAGCCCTTCCAGTGGATGACGCCCGAACAGTCGCAGCAGTCTGGCCTGGACCCCGACCTGCAGGGCCGGATTGCCGACGAGATTGCCGATGTGCTGATCTATCTCGTCCAGATCGCCGACCACACTGGCATCGACATAGACCAGGCGGTGGAAAACAAGATCGGCAAAAACGCCGTGAAATACCCGGCACCGTAAAGACATTGGACATCCCGGCGCCATCAAACATGGGACAATTTCGCCTCCGATGACTGCCGTACCACCCGGCGCTTGCCCTGCCGAGTCGACGCTCAAGTTAACGCTCAATGAGCTGGCGAGCTTCCTGAGCGCTCCGCCCCACCCCACATCACCGACACCTTGAAGATCCTTTTCGATTTTTTTCCCATCATCCTGTTTTTCATCGTGTTCAAGGTGGCGGGGATCTACGCCGCCACCGCGGTGACCATAGCGGCGACCTTCGCGCAGATCGGCTGGGTGTGGTTCAAGCACCGCAAGGTGGAACCGATGCTGTGGCTCAGTCTGGGGGTCGTGGTGATCTTCGGCGGGGCCACGCTGCTGTTCCACAACGACACCTTCATCAAGTGGAAGCCCACGGTGCTGTACTGGCTGTTCGCCATCATCCTCGCCGGCGCCCAACTGCTCCAGGGCAAGAACCTGATGCGCAGCCTCATGGGCAAGCAGATGCAGCTGCCCGACCCGATCTGGAACCGCGTCAACTGGTCGTGGGTGGTCTTCTTCGTCCTCATGGGCGTGCTCAACATCGTGATTGCCTACAACGTCTCCACCAACCTCTGGGTGGACTTCAAGCTGTTTGGCAGTCTGGCGCTGACGCTGGTGTTCGTCCTCGGGCAGTCGCTGCTGCTCGCCAAGCACATGAAGCTGGACGAAAACGCCTGATGCCCTCCCCGATGTCCCGTCGAGCGCGCATCGAAGCGCTGTTGCAGCAAGCTCTGAACCCCGAAACCCTGCAGGTGGCCGACGACTCCGCGGCCCATGCCGGACATGGCGGATTCGATGCCGAAGGCAGTCATTTCCGGGTGCGGATTGTCAGCGCGCGGTTTGCCGGCGCCTCGCGTCTGGCCAGACATCGCCTCGTGTATGATGCTTTGGCTTCGATGATGCACCATGAGATACATGCCCTGGTGCTCGATTGTCAGGCGCCTGGAGACGCACTCCAGGTCGGCCGCTCCGATAAACCAGAGACGGCCTGACGGCGCGCCCTGGCCATGTGTTCCCTCCCCCTTCTGGATGACTTCATGTTCAAACTCTCCCGCATTCTGGCCGTCACGGCAATGAGCTGCGTGCTGGCCGCCCCCGCCTGGGCCCAGAACATCGCCACCGTGAATGGCAAGCCCATTCCGCAGTCTTTGGCCGACTCCGTGGCCAACAGCATGGCCAAGCAGCAGGGCCAGCCGGTCACGCCCCAGCTCAAGGACATGGTCAAGAACGAGCTGATCAGCCGTGAAGTCATGGTTCAGGAAGCCGACAAGCTCGGGATCGACAAAGACCCGACCGTGCTGGATGAGGTCCGCATCTCCCGCCAGAACATCCTGATCCGCGCCCTGTTCAACGCGTATCTGCAAAAGCATCCCGTCACCGATGCGCAAGTCAAGGCCAAGTATGACGAGTTCGCCAAGAAATTCGGCAACACCGAGTACAAGGCCCAGCACATCCTCGTGCCCAGCGAGAAGGAAGCCCAGGACATCATCGCCCAGCTGAAGAAAGGTGCCAAGTTCTCCGATCTGGCGAAGAAATACTCCAAGGACACCGGCAGCGCGGCCAACGGCGGCGACCTGGGCTGGTCAACGCCCAGCAACTATGTGCCACCGTTCGCCAAGGCCCTGGAAGCCCTCAAGCCCGGCCAATACACACAGACCCCGGTGCAAAGCCAGTTTGGCTGGCATGTGATCAAGCTGGACGCCACCCGTCCCGCCAAGGCGCCCACGCTGGAGCAACTCAAGCCCCAGATCCAAGCCGAGCTGCAGCGCGAAGAAATCACCAAGTACCAGGACGAACTGCGCGCCAAGGCCAAGATCACGGAGTGATCGTGTCTGCACCGGCCCCCGGCCGATGCAACCTTCGAAACGCCCGCAGCTGCGGGCGTTTTTCATGGGCGCCGCCTCGACCGGGCGGCGGGGTCAGGATCGGGCCTTCAGCCGCGTGGCCCGCCGCGCATGCCCAGGCCAGCGGCCAGCGCTGGTCACGCCTGCGGGAACAGCAACTGATGCACCGTCTCGTTGTCGATCGGCTCGTCGAACAGATCGCGCGCGAGAAGTTGGCTGCCCAGCAACTGCGGGGCAAACAATACGTCGGGCTGGACGCGCCGGATCTTGTTGACATGCCGCACGTCGTTGACGCCGGCAATGGTCTTCACTCCGGGCGCCATTTCCTTCACGGCCAGCACGGCGAAGGCGTTTTCGGCATCGTCGTCGCGCAGGGTCAGCACGACCTTGGCGTGAGGCACTCCGGCCAGGCGGAGGGTTTCGTCGCGTGTGGCGTCCGCCGTGATCACGTCGGCCGTATCAGGATAGGGTGAGGGATGGCCGATCGGCGCAATGACGGTGACCGGCACACCGCGGCCGGTCAACTCTTTCCACATGGCGTAGGCCAGGCTCGATACCCCGATGATGACGTAATGGTTCCTGCGTCGTTCGCTGTGCATTCTTCCCTCCAGAGCCCGTTTGAGACTACCGCCGATCACCGGTCCGATCACGACGGACAGCGTGGTGGCGAACACCGAAATGCCCAGCACGATCATCGACACGGTGAACATCCGCGCGTGAAGCGTATGCGGCACGATGTCGCCATAACCCACCGTGGACATGGTCTCGATGGTGTAATAAAACGCGGTCGGCAGGCTGTGGATCGGAGGGGTGTAGCCCGCGCCGAACCAGAGACTGCCCAGCGTGCCGTAGATCAGCAAACTGCTCACGCCAAGCAGCGCGAACAGGGAACTGGCCGCCAGGCTGCTGCGGGTGAAGTGTCGGCCATACACCAGCAGAGCCAGCAGCAGCACCCCCGACAGAATGAACACCGCATCGGGCCGATGGGCCGCCCACAGCGCAAGCCCGGCCGACACGATGCCCAGAAATATCGCCAGCACCCAGGCCACCCGCGCGCGCATCAGCAGACCCGGCACCATCAGCACCAGGCCAATACCCACGATCACATGGGGAAAGGCGGCCAGATCCTCCAGCCCGGTGATGCCGTCGGCGCCGCTCTGGGCGATGCCCAGCAAGGTGACCCGCAGCGAAAGAAAATGCGGGCTGATCTGCGCCAATCCGTTGATCAAGGCCAGCAGCGCGATGAGCGCAGGTGGCCCGGCCTGCCGCCAGTCGGTCTTCAGCCATCGCGCCGATGTGGCGAGCCGGGCCTTGAATGCCCGCCACGCGCGGGCGCCGAGTTGCGGCGCAAGCGGCGCGCGTTGAGGGTCGTTGGAGGGCGGCATGACGTAAGTATCGGCGATTGCGCGGGCGCAACGTCTCGACGGGTCAGCGCGCCATCCAGGCGCGACGTCCATCGGCATGGTCAAGCGCCATCCACTCGCAGCCGTACAGGCTGCTCAGCAGGTCGGCCCGCAGTGCCTGCTCGCATCGCTCGAACGTCCAGCCCCGCACATCGTTCTGCAGACCCAGCCCCAGCACATGGGTGGCGAAGCGGGCGACCCAATTGACATCGTGGGCGCAGAACACCACGGCGTGATCGGGGAGGTTCGCCAGCACGGTGCCCACCAGAGACTGATGCCCCGGATCCTGAAAGGCGACGGGCTCATCGAGCAGCAGGATGGCTGCGCCCTGCACCAGGGCCTGCGCCAGCCCGACGCGCTGCCGCTCGCCCGCCGAAAGATGCAGCACCGACCGGTCGCGTAGCGACCAGGCGTCGACAAGCCGCAACGATTCGTGCGCCGTCAGGCCATCGGATCGATGTTGCGAGAGTTCGAGCAAGGCGAGTACCGGGAGATTGAAACGGTCTCGCGGCTGCGTTGGCATCAGGGTGCGCAGACCGGCCAGACGCTCCGGGCTCAGATCGGACAGCGACCGCCCGCCCAACCTGACGGCGGCGGCAGACCCGCCCAGCGGAAGCAGCCCGGCGAGTTGGCGCAGCAACGTGGACTTGCCGACGCCGTTGCGGCCGATGACGCCCAGACGCTCGCCCTGGCGCAGGCGAAAGGACAGTTGTCTCGCCAGCACCGGCTGCTGCGCCGCGGTAGCCACATCGAGGTTCTCCACCTCGAGACAGGGCGTCGCGATCACCGCGCCCGCCTCAGCATCAGAATGAACACTGGCGCGCCCACCAGCGCCGTCACGGCACCCACGGGCAGTTCGTAAGGCATGAATACACCGCGCGCCAGGGTATCCGCAGCGACCACGAGGGCAGCCCCCGCCAGGGGCGACGCCCAGGCTTGATCCCGCATGCGTTGAAGGCCGAGAAGTCGCAAGGCCTGCGGCACGACCAGACCGACGAAACCCACCGCGCCGGCTACGGCCACCGACGCCCCTGTGGCCACCGCCGCCAGGATCACGAGTTCCAGCCGCAGCCGTGCCACCGGCTCGCCCAGCAGCCAGGCCGTCTCGCTGCCGAGCAGCAAGCGGTCGTAGCGTCGCTGGCGCCACGACAGCCAGCCCGTAGCCAGCGCCGCCAGCGCGCATAGGCCCAGGCCGTGTTCGGCGCCAGAGAGATTGCCGACCAGCCAGAACATGGCGCCCCGAAGCTGCTGGTCGGGCACCAGACTCAACAGCAGCGTGGAGAGCGCGCCGGCGATGGCCGCCAGCATGGCGCCGATCAGAATGAGTTGCGCCGAGGCTTCGTCATCGCGGCTCGCCATGAAGCGCCGCCCCATCAACAGAAGCAGCAGCAGGACCAGGCCCGCACCAAGCACGCTGCCCAGCCACAGGGCGGCCCCCAGAAGAAGCGCCGCGATGGCGCCCAGCCCGGCGCCTCCCGAAGCGCCCAGCACATAGGGGTCAGCCAGCGGATTGCGCAGCAGAATCTGCATGCTCAATCCCGCCTGGGCCAGCAGCGCCCCCACCCCCATGCCAGCAAGCACCCGCGGCAGCCGGAGCTGCCAGACGATGTCCGCATTCCAGCCGCCCTCGCCCACCGACAACGCCACCGCCACGACGGCGGCCAGCAACAGGGGCAAGCCCCAGCGCAGGCGTGAGGCGCCTTGATCGGCGAGGCCCATCGTGGAATCAGCGGACATGGTGGATGCGTAATGCGGCTCAGAGCGCGGGCCGCCAGGTCAGGCCGAGAAAAATCCCCAGCGGTTCCCGGTTGTAGCCATAGACGGTCTGGTACTGCTTGTCGAACAGGTTCTGCACCCTCGCATTCCAGCGCCAGTTTTTCGACAGCGCACCGCTGGCGTTGAGATCGACCGTGGTGTAGCCGCCCAGAGTCACCTGTCCCGTCGGGCCGCTGTCCCATCTGGGGCCACTGTAATGCACGGTCGCGCCATAGAGCACCGACGCGAACGCTCGGCTGATCGAGATGTTCGCCAGGCTGCGGGCCTGGCGCTGCAGGGTCGGCTCATCGGGCTGGCTGGTATCCACGGGTTGCTGCAAGGTGAGGTTGGCGTCGTAAACCCAGCCCCTCCAGGCGCCGCGTCCGCTCAACTCCAGCCCGCGGGTGCTGCTGCTGGCGATGTTCTGGAAGGTGCTGGAGGTGAAGTCGTACTGCCATTTGTCGGTCATCTTGGTCTGGAACAGCGTGGCGCGCAGCACATTCACTCCTTGCGACCACTGCAGGCCGGCCTCTGCCGAATGCGCCTTTTCGGGTTTCAGATCCGGATTGCCATAGAACGGAGCGTAGAGGTAGCCCAAAGGCGCGGCATTGAAGGCCGTCGAGTAGCTGGCAATCGCCTTGAAGCCACCGCCCAGTTCGCGCCCATAGCCCAGATAGCCGGTGTTCTGGCCGCCATAGCCGTCGATCGCATCGTGCCGCAGATTGAGCTGGATCTCGTTGCTGCCGATGCGGCCATTCACCCCCGCGAACACGGCCCTGGCGTCGCGCTGCTCGTCGGGGATGGAGGCGGTGATCGAATGCACGGATTGGCGCTGAAACTCCAGCCCGGCCGTGGCCGTCCAGCCCGCCCCCAGCTGCATCACGTTGCGCCAGAGCCCTTGCTCGATCCGCGTGCGGTAGGTCGCACTGTAGGGAAAGGCGCTGAAATTCTCGGTGGTGTTGGTCGTGCTCTGCTGTGACACGCTGACATGCGACTTCCAGGCCGAGGTCACCTGGTTGTCGCTGAAGATCTGGTAGAGGTCCTGCGTGGTGCTGCTCAGATTGGTGTCGGTCGGGCTGGCATAGGCCCCATAGCTGTCGTAGCTGGCGCGGCCCTGGCTGCTGAAGGCGCGCAAGCCCAGCGATTGCCCAGGCGCCAGCGTCTGCACGATGGAGCCGTTCATCGTCGTGTTGCCATAGCCGTTGGTGTTCGGGTTGGCCTGGCTGAGCTGCGCGGGATTGATGGCGCTGATGCCTTGCGTGGTCGAGCGGCTGATGCCGGCCTGCAGCGCCGTGTTGCCGATCTGCCCGCTGGCGTTGGCCGAGACCGTGGCCGTATGGCGACTGCCCGCCGTTACCGAAACCGACGCTTCAGGCTTTTTGCTGCCCTTGCGGGTGGTGATGAGCACTACACCGCCAATCGCACCGGAGCCGTAGATGGCCGACACATTGCCGCGGATGATCTCCACGCGCTGGATCTGATCGGTGGTGAAGTTGTTGAGATACGACGTGCCCGTGGCGTCCTGGGCATTCATGGGCACGCCGTCGAGCAGCACCAGGACGTCGGCGCCACCGAATCCGCGTACGAACACATTGCTGGGTTGCCCCGGGCCGCCACTGTTGGTCACCTGGACTCCCGCAACCTGCTGCAGCAGTGTCACCAGATTCTGTGCGCCGCTTTGCTCGATCTGCTCGCGGGTGATGACGCTGACACTGGGCAGGGCACTCGCCAGCGGCTGCGGATAACCCGTCGCGGACACCACCACGGGGGGCAAAGCGGTGGCCTCCGCCGGGGCACTCTGTGCCTGGGCGTGGAGGGCGGTGAGCCCGAGCGCAACGACGCATGTGGCGCGTGCAACGGGTTTGATGGCCGCGCAAGAAAGCGCCGACGCGTGGGATCTGCGGTACGACGTACGGACGCCGTTGTGCGTGAACTGCTGAGACATGGCTCGATTTCCGGATGAATGAGCGCTGCCGTGTTCCCCCGCACGGCAAGCGCGGCTGAGGCGAGCAGCTCCAGACCTCCGAACGCATCTCGACCGTCGTGTGGCGATGCGATGGACACCACCGAGGTCTTGATGCGCCACGTCACCCCGAAGCTGCGCGTCCTCTCGTCGTTGGCCGGTATCCGGGCTGGCGACGCGATCCGGACATCCTTCCCAAACCCGTGGATTCAGTGGATGAAGCGTCCGAACGGAAGGCAGAGCCTTCGGTCGCTGACCGTTGCGGGGGCAGCACAGGCTGGAGCATTTGCCGCAGGCATGTCTCTTCCTGTTTCCCGTTTAACTGCGCGGCGTGAACCACCGCGCGGGCACCAACGCCTCACATGTTAGCCGTGCGGCAGCCCTGTTTGGCCGTAGCCGACACCGCCTTAGAATGCCCGTTATGGACGAACGACAGCCCTCCCCCGCCATCGCCCAGTTGCACGCGCGCGTCGAGCGGTTGCTGCTGCGTCACAACGAGCTGCTGCGCACCAATGCCCTGCTGACCGAGCGCCTGCACGGCCTCGAAGCCGAGCGCGACCAGATGCGACAGCGCCTGCACGACGCCACGCAGCGGATCGACAAACTGTTGGCCCGTCTGGATCAGACCCCTTCCCTTTCGGGCGAGCCCGACTCTCAAGCATGAGCACGACCACGCTGGATGTGAACATCATGGGCCAGATCTACACCCTGGCCTGCCCCGCTGACGAGCAGGCCGCGCTGCTGGCCGCCGTGCGTGAAGTCGACACGGAAATGTGCGCCATTCGCGATATGGGCAAGGTGCGCGCCCGGGAGCGTATTGCCGTGCTCGCCGCGCTCAATCTGGCGCACAGTCTGATCGAGTCGCGCCAAGCCGCGAAGACGGCGGGCGACTCCGTGCAGTCATCTCTGGCCTTCGAGGAAGACGCTCAGGCCGTCGCCCATCTCACCCGCCAACTCGACGAAGCCCTGGGCGCCGAGGGCAAATTGCTCTGAAGCCTTGCCCTGGCACGGGGTCGTCCTACAATGCTTCGGGTCTGTCGGGCTGGCTTGGGTCGGCATTTCCTGAACCGATAAATTTGTGCCTCGGGCTTGGAAATTCTGTGTGTGCGCGTGACGTCTCGCGCAGACGTCCCCAAATCGCAGTGACCTTGCCCACCTGTCCCAGTAGGGTTCAGGAATCAACGCTTAATCCGGTT
This sequence comes from Thiomonas intermedia, assembly GCF_002028405.1. Classification (NCBI taxonomy): domain Bacteria; kingdom Pseudomonadati; phylum Pseudomonadota; class Betaproteobacteria; order Burkholderiales; genus Thiomonas; species Thiomonas intermedia. The sequence continues at coordinate 3,269,700 of NZ_CP020046.1, read as the reverse complement.
CCGGCAGACACCTCCCCCGCATGACTCTCCCCCCTGATTCGATGCCTCGCTGCGTGCTGGATACGCAGGTGCTGCTCGACTGGGTGCTGTTCGACGATCCGCGAACGCGGGCCTGGGCCCAGGCCATCCAGCGAGGCCGCGTGGCATGGGTCTACTGCCCATCGATGCAGGACGAAGCCTTGCGCGTGATTCATTACCCGGCACTGACCCGGCGCTTCGATCCCGCGGATTCAGCCGCACGCGTCAACGCTGGCTTTGCACGCTGGGGACGATGCTGCGCCAGCCCTGCGGCTCAACGACGCCTGATCTGCGCCGACCCGGACGATCAGATGTTTCTCGATCTGGCGCTGTCGCAAACCGCCGTCACGCTGCTGAGCCGGGACCGCGCGGTCCAGCGTCTGGCCCTCAGCGCAAAGGCTTTGGGCCTGGCCATCGGCGCGCCGGAAAAAATCGACGCGCCTTGACCCTGTCGCTCAGGAGGCCGACTGCCCCAGCGCGGCCATGCGGTCTCTGCGCCGCAGCGACCAGCCAATCATGACGATGCCCAGCACGATGAGCGGAATCGACAGCAACTGCCCCATCGTGAGGTGGAACCACAGATAGCCGAGGAAGGCGTCGGGCTGGCGGAAGAACTCGGCAGTGAACCGCGCCAGGCCATATCCCAATGCAAAACACCCGGCAATGAAGCCGCGTGGCCGCTCCTTGCGCGACAACCACCACAGCACGGCGAACAGCACGATGCCTTCGAGAAACATCTCGTACAGCTCGGAAGGAAAACGCGGCACCATGCTGCCGGACTCGGGATAAATCATCGCCCCCGGCCACCATGCGGGCGCCGCCCGGCCCCATAGCTCGCCGTTGATGAAATTGCCGATGCGGCCGAACGCCAGGCCCGGGGGGATGAGCGGCGCGACAAAGTCCATGATCTGAAGCCACGAATAACGGCGGGTGCGCGCAAACCAATAGGCCGCGGCCATGACACCGAGCAGCCCGCCATGAAACGACATGCCGCCGTCCCACACCGCGACGATCTGCGCCGGATGGGCAAAGTAGTAGTCGGGCTGATAGAACAGCACATAGCCGGTGCGCCCCCCGAGAATGACTCCCAGTACCCCGGCGAACAACAAATCCTCGATGTCGCGCGAGGTCCAGCCCTGGCGCGCATAGGGCTGGTCTTTGAGGCGCTTTTGCGCCAGCAGCCAGAAAGTGATGAAGCCCAGCAGGTACATGATGCCGTACCAGTGCACCTTGATCGGGCCAAGCTGCAGGGCGATGGGATTGAAGTCGGGGTGGATCAGCATGGGCGTGAAGTGTACGGGGTCGGCTGCCGCATTCCTTTCAAGCGCCTGGAGCGCCGGTCAATATTTACCTTTGGATACCTCTGCACAAGCGTTCAGCCCGCAACGACGGCCCCTTGCCGCGCGACAATGGCCCTTCGTCGATTCGTACCCAATGCACGCCATGAGCCAGAAACTGCGTTCCGAAAACATCACCGTGGGGGCGTCCCGAGCCCCCAATCGTTCCATGTTCTATGCCATGGGCTACAAGAAGTCGGATTTCCAGAATCCGATGATCGGCATCGCCAATGCCCACTCGACCATCACCCCTTGCAATTCGGGCCTACAACGCCTGGCCGACGCTGCCATCGAAGGCGTGCGTGCCGCGGGGGGCAATCCCCAGATGTTTGGTACCCCGACCATTGCCGACGGCATGTCCATGGGCACCGAGGGCATGAAGTATTCGCTGGTCTCGCGGGAGGTCATAGCCGACTGCGTCGAGACCTGCGTGCAGGGACAGTGGATGGATGGCGTGGTCACCGTGGGCGGCTGCGACAAGAACATGCCCGGCGCCATGATCGGCATGCTTCGCTGCAATGTGCCGGGCATCTTCGTCTACGGCGGCACCATTCTGCCGGGCCATTACAAGGGCCGTGACCTGAACATCGTCTCGGTCTTCGAGGCGGTCGGCGAACATGCAGCCGGACGGATGAGCGATGCCGATTTCGACGCCATCGAACAATGCTCGGTGCCCACCAGCGGTTCCTGCGGCGGCATGTACACCGCCAACACCATGTCCAGCGCGATCGAGGCCATGGGCATGTCCCTGCCCTATTCGTCGACCATGGCGAATGTTCACGAGGAAAAGGTGCAATCGGCGCGAGACTCAGGCCAGGCGCTGCTCGCTGCGGTTCGAGCCGGGCTCAAGCCACGCGACATCGTCACCCGCAAGGCGCTGGAAAACGCCGTGGCCGTGGTCATGGCCACAGGCGGCTCGACCAATGCCGTACTGCACATGCTGGCCATCGCCCACGCGGCCGAAGTGCCCTTCTCCATCGAAGACTTCGAGGTCATTCGTCAACGCACCCCGGTGCTTTGCGACATGAAGCCCTCGGGACAGTACGTCGCCACCGATCTGCACCGCGCCGGCGGCATACCGCAAGTCATGAAGGTGCTGCTCGAAGCCGGGTTGCTGCATGGCGACTGCATCACCATCAACGGCAAGACCGTGGCCGAAAATCTCAGGGACGTTCCCGCCCGGCCCAGTGCCGAGCAAGACGTGATCCGCCCGATCGACAGGCCGATGTACGCCCACGGCCACCTCGCCATCCTCAAGGGCAATCTCGCTGCGGACGGCTGCGTGGCCAAGATCACCGGCTTGAAGAAACCCAGCATGACCGGCCCGGCGCGGGTCTTCGACGATGAGCAGAGCGCCCTGGAGGCCATTCTGGCCGGTGCCATCAAGGCCGGCGACATCATGGTGCTGCGCTATCTCGGCCCGAAGGGCGGCCCGGGCATGCCCGAGATGCTCGCGCCGACGTCGGCGCTGGTGGGCGCAGGGTTGGGGGAATCGGTCGGGCTGATTACCGACGGGCGGTTCTCCGGGGGAACCTGGGGCATGGTGGTCGGGCATGTCGCGCCCGAAGCCATGGTCGGCGGCCCCATCGCCCTGGTGCGGGAGGGCGACAGCATCACCATCGACGCGCCTTCGCAGAGCCTGACGCTGCATGTCGACGACGACGAACTGGCCCGGCGTCGCGCGGCCTGGACACCTCCGCCCAGGCGCTACACCCGCGGAGTCATGGCCAAGTTCGCCGCGCTGGTCGGCAGCTCACACCGTGGCGCCGTGCTGGATGCGGATCTGAGCTGATTCGGCCCGCGTTTTTCAATCGGGGGGCGGCACAGGATTCATCCTTGTGCCGTGCCGCCCCGCCAGGCGCGCCACGCGTGTCCGAGCAGATAGAAGCCAAAGCTCAGCGAGGCGATCCAGGTGCTGGCCGGAAAACCGATGTAATACGCCGCCGCCAGCCCGCCCCACGTCACCACCAGTCCCAGCGCGACAGACAGGCCGATGCCTCCGGCCACGCTGCGACTGAGGGTTTGCGCGGTGGCCGCGGGCCCGACCAACAAGGCGAAAATCAGCAATGCGCCGATCACCGGCACGGCGATCGCCACGGTGGCCGCGACGAGCAAGATGAACAGGACGTCGAGCCGGCGCGTGTTCACCCCCCGCGCCTGCGCCCCTTCCGGATTGAAGCTGGCGAAACATAGGGGGCGGTACAGCAGCGCCAGTCCGGCCAGCCCCGCCACGCAGACCAGCAGGGACAGCGCCGCCTGCTCGCTCGTGATGCCCACAATGCTGCCAAACAGAATGCTCATCGCCGACTGCGCGTTGGCGGTGTAAAGGTTGAGAAACAGCACACCGAGCCCCAGGGCGAACATGAGCACCATGCCGATGCCGACATCGCGCTGGCGAATGCGTCCGCCCGTCAGGGCCAGTGCCGCGCCGCTGGCCAAGGTGAAGGTGAACAGGCCCAGATAGGGGCTCAGGCCGAGAAGAATGGCGCCGGCCGCGCCGGTGAACCCGACGTGCGAGAGCGCATGCGCGGCAAAGGCCTGTCGCCGCAGAGTGATGAAATAGCCCACGGCGGCACTCAGAACGGCGATCGCGCTGCCGGCAGCGAGCGCGTGGCGCATGAAGCCGTATTCCAGCCCGAGAATCATGCGGCGCCTCCAAGACCTGCCTGGTCGGTGTGATCGTGATCGTGCCCGCAATGGGCCGCCCCTTCGGGCATGAAGCCGCCGGCGGGATGGATGAACACATAGGCGCCATCTCGCGCCACGGCCATGGGAATGCCGTAGAGCGCCGAGAGCGCAGGTCCGTTGACCACTTCGTCGACCGTACCCAGACGCCCGCGCCCGCCCGCGAGATACAGAACCTGATCCATGTGGGGAAGCAGCGGATTGATGTCGTGCGCAGTCATCAGCACGGACAGGCCCTGCTCCGTGCAAAGCCTGCGCGCCGTCTGGAGAATGCGCTGCTGGGCCTGGGGATCGAGGTTGGAGAGCGGCTCATCGAGCAGCAGAATGCGCACCGGGTTGACCAGCGCCTGGGCGATGCGCGCCCTCTGGCGTTGCCCCCCCGAGAGGCTGTCCATCCCGCGCTCGGCAAGACTTCCCATTTCCATGGCCCGCAGCGCGGCATCGACTGCCTGCCTGCGCTGACCGGCGTCGCGCAGACCCAGCCCCCAGCGTTCACCCTGCCAGGCCGCGGCCACATAGCTTCGGACCCGCAGAAAACTGTCGGCGCCGACGGGATCGCGCTGCGAGACATAGCCCATCTGCGTACGCTGGGACACGCCGTCCTGCCCAAGCAGCTGCAACCGCCCCGACTGCAGGGGCTGCAATCCGAGCAGGGCGCGAAGCAAGGTGGTCTTGCCTGCCCCATTGGCCCCAAACACGCCGACGAACTGCCCCGGACGGATGGCGAGATCCAGGCTGTCGAGCACGATGCGCCCGCCCAGCGAGCAGCGCAGGCCCTGCGCCTGCAAGGCCCACTCGCCGAAGTTCTTCGCCGCCGGTCTGTCGTTCGCCACGATCAGTGAGCCTTGCCCAGCGCATGTTCAATCGAGGCAAGAGTCTGCATTTGCCACTGAACGTAGTCGGTCTTCGGCGGCACGAATTCATCGACCCCCACGACCGGCACGCCGGAACTGCGAGCGAGCGCACGCAGCCGATCTGTCAGCGGATCGGTCACCTGCCGGTTGTAGAACAGCACGGCCACCTTGTGATGACGCAGATTGTCTTCGTAGCGCGCCACCTCGGCAGGGGACGGTTCAGTATCGTTCATCACGTCGAATTGAAATTTCTCGCCCAGGCTGGTCCATCCCAGTTGCCGCAGCAGATAGCCCACAACAGGCTCGGTGGCCGTGACCTTCAGCTGCGGATGACGCTTTGCCAATGCAGCTTGCGCTTCGTTCAGCCGGCTCAACTGCGCCTTGAATCGCTGAAGATTGTCGGCGAATACCTCGCGGTGGGTCGGGTCGGCCTGCTGGAGCAGTTGCGTCAGTTTTTCGGCCACCTTGAGCGCCACCAGAGGATCGTAAAACACATGCGGGTTGCGATCCGGCATGATCAGGGCCGGATCAAGCTCCGCGGCCACGATCACCTGCCGATGCGGCGCGGGATTCGCCGCCAGCATCTTGCTCATCCAGTCGTCATAGCCGATACCGTTGAGCAGTGCGATCTGGGCCTTGGCCACTTTGCGCGCCACGGCTGGCGTGGCCTCGAAGCTGTGCGGATCGACGTTAGGGTTGTTGATGATGCTGTCCACCTTCACCTGCTTTCCACCAATCGCCTGCGCAATGACGCCGTAAGTGCTTTCTGCAGCCACGATGGCAATCGGTGCCGCCCGTGCCGCATGGCTGGGCAGCAACGACAGAGGCAAGAGCATGAGTAGGGAAAGCAGCAAGGCACGCGTTTTCATGGCAGTGAGTCGAAGTTGAGGAGCTAAGAAAAGTTACTGTATAACATTTCAAATGGGCCGCATGTATCGAACTGCAACGAACCCATGCCAAGGCGCGCAGGCAGAATGCGGCTATTTGCACGCCATGACCATGAGAATCGCAACCTGGAACGTCAACTCCCTCGCCGTGCGCCTGCCCCAGGTGCTCGACTGGCTGCAAGCCCAGTCGGCCGATGTCCTGGCGCTGCAGGAAACCAAACTGACAGATGAACGATTTCCCCATGCCGCATTGCTGGCTGCGGGCTACCACAGCGTTTGCTTCGGCCAGCCTGCCTACAACGGCGTGGCCTTGCTCAGCCGAGTGCCGGCCACGGAGGTTCAGCGCGGCATTCCCGGTTTCGACGATCCGCAGGCGCGAGTGATCGCCGCGACGTTCGGTGAGGTTCGAGTGGTCGGTGCCTATTTCCCCAACGGACAGGCGCCGGACAGCGACAAGTTCGCCTACAAGATGCGATGGCTCGAGGCCTTGCAGACATGGCTGGCCACGGAGCTGGAACATCATGCGAACGTGGCATTGGTCGGCGACTTCAACATCGCCCCGGAAGATCGCGACGTCTACGATCCGGTCGCCTGGGCGGGACAGATCCACTGCACGCCAGAGGAGCGGGCACATTTCGCCTCACTGCTCGGGCTGGGGCTTTTCGATGCCTTCCGGGCCTTCGACCAGGCGCCCAGGAGCTGGAGTTGGTGGGACTATCGCAATCTGGCCTTTCGCAAGAACCAGGGGCTGCGCATCGACCACATTCTGCTGAGCCAGCCCTTGAGCGCTGCGCTGCGACATTGCGTCATCGACAAGGTTCCACGCAAGAACGAACGGCCCAGCGATCACGCGCCGGTTGTGGCCGACCTGGATCTCTGACCTGGCTTTTTTAGGGCCTGCTCAGGCCGTTCCGGCGTCGGGGGCTTGAGCGGAGGCCGTGCGAGGCGGGCCGCACCACAAGCGGACTGCGATGGGGCAGTGCACCGCCTTGCATCCCTCCGCGTCCGGGGGCTACGCGGGGGTCGAATGGCGTGAACGGGCCCTAGTCTTCCATCCCGAGTTCCTGGATCTTGCGCGTGATGGTGTTGCGCCCGATGCCCAGTTTCTGCGCGGCTTCGATGCGCCGCCCATGAGTCTGCGTCAGCGCAGCGGTGATCAGCGCTCGCTCGAAGCGCTGGGTGAGATGGTGCATGACGTCGGGCTCGCCGCTGCGAATCAGGCTCAAGGCCACCTGCTCCACATTGCGCTCCCAGTCGTCCTGGAACGTCTGCGCCGCGACAACAGCAGGCGCATCGGACGATGCCGCAGAAGCTGCCACAGGCGCCGCGGCCGTGGCGTTCAAAGGGACTTCAGCCGAAAGTGTGCCAGGCCGGAGTTCATCGGGCAGATCCTTGACCTGAATCGTCTGTGCGGGAGCCATGACGGTCAGCCACTGACACAGATTCTCCAACTGCCGGACGTTGCCGGGGAATGGAAACTGCTGCAGCACTCGCAGAGCTTCGGCAGAAATCCGCTTGGCCTCGACGCCAAGTTCCTGGGCGCTGCGCTGCAGGAAATGCTTGGTGAGCGGCGCGATGTCTTCGCTGCGCTCGCGCAGGGGCGGAAGACGCAGACGGATGACGTTGAGACGGTGGAACAGATCCTCGCGGAACTGACCCTGCGCCACGCGCTGCTCGAGGTTCTGGTGCGTGGCGGCTATCACGCGTACGTGCGCCTTGATCGCGCTGTGCCCGCCCACGCGGTAATAGTGGCCATCGGACAGCACGCGCAGCAGCCGGGTCTGCAGTTCCAGCGGCATGTCGCCGATTTCATCGAGGAAGAGCGTGCCGCCTTCGGCCTGCTCGAAGCGGCCGCGCCGCATGGTCTGCGCGCCGGTAAAGGCGCCGCGCTCGTGACCGAACAGCTCGCTTTCCAGTAGATCCTTGGGAATCGCCGCGGTGTTGATGGCGACAAACGGCCCGCCGGAGCGAGGGCTGTGCTTGTGCAGGGCGCGGGCGACGAGTTCCTTGCCCGAGCCGGATTCGCCGGTGATCAGCACGGTGACCTGAGAATGCGCCAGCCGCCCGATCGCGCGGAACACATCCTGCATGGCCGGAGCCTGGCCGAGGAGCTCGGGAGCTTCGTTGTGCGCCTCGTCGGCCAGCTCCTCACGCAGACTTTCATCGACGGCCCGCTGGATCAGTTCGACGGCCTTCTCCACGTCGAAGGGTTTGCTGAGGTAGTCGAAGGCGCCGCCTTGCAGCGACGCCACCGCGCTGTCGAGGTCGGAGTAGGCCGTCATGATGATCACGGGCAGGCCCGGATGAGACTGGCGGATCTGCTGCAGCAGGTCGATGCCGTTGCCACCGGGCATGCGAATGTCGCTGACGAGCACCTGCGGGCAGGATTCGGCCAAGGCGCTCAGCACGTCGCGCGGATTGGAAAAGCTGCGCACTTCCATGCCGGCCTTCTGCAGCGCCTTCTCCAGCACGAAGCGGATCGACGCATCGTCATCGACAACCCAGATCGGCTTCATCGCGAGCTCCCCTGCGGCGTAAGCCATGCGCTCAAGGCAGCGGTATGGTGATGCGGAATTCGGTATGGCCGGGCTGGCTGTCGCATTCGATGGTTCCCTGATGTTGCTGGACGAAGGTCTGGGCCAGGGTGAGCCCCAGTCCACTACCTCCTTCGCGGCCCGAGATCAGCGGAAAAAAGATGCGGTCCTTCAGTTCCGCAGGCACCCCGGGGCCGTTGTCCACGATATGCAAGACCAGTGCCAGCTTGTAGCGCTGACGGGCCACCGTCATCTGCCGCGCCACCCGGGTCCGGATGACGATGTGCGCGTCGCCCTGGGCGATGCGCGCCTGCAGCGCCTGCGCTGCATTGTGAGCGATGTTGAGCACCGCCTGAATGAGTTGCTCCTTGTCGCCGCGAAACTCGGGCAGACTGGCGTCGTAGTCCTGTTCGATGGCCAGTCCCTGCGGAAACTCGGCCTGCAGCAGGGTGCGTACATGCTCACACACTTCGTGGATGTTCACATCGCCCACGACATGCGGTTTGCGATGCGGCGCCAGCAGCCTATCCACCAGGGTTTGCAGACGATCAGCTTCAGCGATGATGACCTGGGTGTACTCCTGCAAGTCTGCCGAGGGCAGCTCGGCGTGCAGCAGTTGCGCGGCGCCCCGAATGCCGCCCAAAGGATTCTTGATCTCGTGCGCCAGGTTGCGGATCAGTTCCTTGTTCGCCTGCGCCTGGTTGTGCCACTGCTCCTCACGCTCCAGCCGTGACTGCTGGCTGATCTCGACCACCTCGACCAGCAGCAGCCCCTGCGGATGATCGGTGCGCGCCACGATGACCTGGACTTGCACCGCATCGCGCAAATCTCGCAGCCGCATCATGCAATCAAAGCGCATGCTGCTGAATGCGTTGCTGCGCACCTGGAGCAGAGACTCCTGCCAGAGGACCGGGCAATCCATCCACTGACCCAGGTTCTGCTCCTTCAACAGCCGGCGGGAGACGCCCAGCCCGTTCTCGATCGCCGGGTTGGCGTAGCAAATCAAACCGCCGTCATCCACCAGGGCCGCCATGGAGGCCAGCCATTCCAGGCCGAGATACTCGGGTACGCTCGGCAGACCGGCCTTGCCGTCGTTCATTGCGGGTACTTCAGCAATTCGCGCTGCAGGGCGGCAATATTGGCCTGCGTCATGGCGATCTGGTCTTTCATGGCGGCCACGCGCTGGGCATACTCACCGCCTTTGACCCCGCCCCCCACGATCCGCTCACTGGGCAGGTAATCGGGCTGGCCATTGTTGTAGGCCTTGGACTGCTGCTCCAGGCGGGCCTGTTGCTGTTGCAACTCCTGCTCCAGAATGCGCCGCGCCTCGGCATCGCGCTCTTTCTGGGTGGAGGGCGCGACCCGCGCGGCCTGGTTCACATTGGAACCGGCCTTCTGATCCTCGCTCCGTCCGCCCGAGCCCGCCGCCTTGGGTGCCACCATCGGGCTGGACAGGATGCTCACATTGGCGTTGTCGATGAGCTTGCAGTTCTTCTCTTTCACCTCGGAGAGATCATTGGTGTAGGAATTGTCGGGGCAGCGATAGACCCGCTGCGGGTCAGTCTGCGCCAGGGCGGCAGAGGCGCCCGCCACGGCTGCAAACACGGCAAACGCTGCATATCGAACGGTCAGACGGACAAACGGTGTCATGGTGCGCCAGGGTCAAGAGATCAGCGGTCAGTGTAAGTCTGGCAACGCATCCGCCACAGGACCGGCCGACAGGCCGTGGCGGAATTGCCAAAAAAAGAGCGGCCCGCAGGCCGCTCTTGAAAACCATGCCGCTTTACAGCGAGTAGTACATCTCGAACTCGACCGGATGGGTGGTCATGCGGAAACGCGTGACCTCTTCCATCTTCAGATCGATGTAGGCGCTGATGAAGTCGTCGCTGAAGACGCCGCCCTTGGTCAGGAAGGCGCGGTCCTTGTCCAGATAGTCCAGCGCCTGGTCGAGGCTGGAGCAGACGGTCGGGATCTTGGCCTCTTCTTCGGGCGGCAGGTCGTACAGGTTCTTGCTCGCGGCTTCGCCCGGGTGAATCTTGTTTTCCACGCCGTCCAGGCCGGCCATCATCATGGCGGAGAAGGCCAGGTACGGATTGGCCGTGGGATCGGGGAAGCGCACTTCGATGCGGCGGGCCTTGTCGCTCTGCACGAACGGCACGCGGATGGACGCCGAACGATTGCGGGCGGAGTAAGCCAGCATCACCGGAGCCTCAAAGCCAGGCACCAGACGCTTGTAGGAGTTGGTGCCCGGGTTGGTGATGGCGTTGAGCGCGCGGGCGTGCTTGATGATGCCGCCGATGTAGTACAGCGCGAATTCGCTCAGCCCGGCATAGCCATTGCCCGCAAACAGGTTCTTGCCGTCTTTCCAGATCGACTGGTGCACATGCATGCCCGAACCGTTGTCGCCGACGATGGGTTTGGGCATGAAGGTCGCCGTCTTGCCGTAGGCGTGCGAGACATTCTGCACCACGTACTTGAGGACCTGCGTCCAGTCGGCGCGCTGCACCAGGGTGGAGAACCGGGTGCCGATTTCGCACTGGCCGGCATTGGCCACTTCGTGGTGATGCACTTCGACCGGCACGCCCATTTGTTCGAGCAGCAGGCACATTTCCGAGCGGATGTCCTGCAGGCTGTCGACCGGGGGCACCGGGAAGTAGCCACCCTTCACCGAGGGACGGTGGCCCATGTTGCCACCTTCCATCTTGTCACCGGTAGCCCATGCGGCTTCGTTGGAATCGACCTTGACGAAACAGCCGGACATGTCGACGTTCCAGCGGACCTGATCGAAGATGAAGAACTCGGGTTCCGGACCAAAGTAGGCCGTATCACCGATGCCGGAAGCCTTGAGGTAGGCCTCGGCCTTCTTCGCGATGGAACGCGGATCGCGGTCGTAAGGTTTGCCATCACCCGGCTCGAGCACGTCGCAGCTCAGCAGCAGCGTGGTTTCTTCGTAGAACGGATCGATATTGGCGGTGTTGGGATCGGGCATGAGCAGCATGTCCGAGGCTTCGATGCCTTTCCAGCCGGCGATGGAGGAACCGTCGAAAGCATGGCCGTCGGTGAATTTGTCTTCATCGAAATGGGACACCGGCACCGAAACGTGTTGCTCTTTGCCGCGGGTGTCGGTGAAACGGAAATCCACGAATTTGACGTCGTGCTCTTTCACCATGCCCATCACGTCGGCGACTGTTTTGCTCATGAAAATCTCCTATCAGGTTGAAATGCGTGTGGGTGGCATCTTTGCGTCAAAAGATGGCACTCAACATCGTTTGCTGCAATGCTCCGAGCAGTACGGTGAATCTAGCAGAAAGCGTGCCCAGATCGGTCGGATGACACCCCACCTCCCGGGGCCTTGATGGAGCGGCCATCGGGGCGGGTTTTGCTCAGAGGGTGGCCGCCCTATCGTGGTGCGTCAATGCGATATGCACCATACATGTGCGTCCAGCGTCATTTCGGTGCGTACTCCCAACTGCCCGCTGGCAAGTGTGCACACAAATAAACGAATGCGGCCTCAACCCCCATGGCCTCGCCCTTGACGCCCAGTTCGATATGACGGCCCCAGACCGGATGATCCACGCTGGGCAGACTGAAGACTTTCACCCCTGGGTATCGGTGCTCGATGTCTTCCATGAGTGGCGTCAGATCGGACTCCATCGCCTTGCGGACGATGACCGCCTGCTCGACCTGATGGCCTTGTCCATGAAGGTCAGCAAGCGGGCCATCCAGCGCCCATTCGAGCATCGGCCAGGCCATGACCGGAAATCCCGGTACGAAGTAGTGCTGGCGGATGGAAAAACCCGGAATCTTGTTGTACGGGTTGGGAATGATGGCGCTGCCCTGGGGAAAACACCCCATTTGCAGGCGCTGCTGATTGGCGGGAGAGTCCAGGTCGCCCAGTCCCGCCTCCACAATGCGTTGCTGGATCAGTTCCTTCGCATCGGGGTGCAGAGCCAGAGGCACGCCCAGGGCGGCAGCGACACTTTGCCGGGTGTGATCGTCCGGCGTGGCGCCGATGCCGCCACAGCTCAGCGCCACGTCGCCGCGCTGGAAACTGGCGGCAAACGATGCCGCCAGCTGCGCGGGGTCGTCCCCCAAATATTGCACCCAGTCCACACGCATCTGCCTCGCCCTGAGCAAACCGAGCAGGTGGGGAAAATGTTTGTCCTGACGTTTTCCGGAGAGGATTTCGTCGCCGATGATGTAAAGCCCCAGTCCCATACCCGCATCCTGAATTTTGAAAGGTCAAGGATAGCGGCGGCGCGGCTCCAAATAAGTCACACAGTTGCGCTTTCCTTGTGTGGACGGGGGGCTGAAACCGCCAGCACCGCTCGTATGCTCGCAACCTCCACCTGCTCCATGCCGCCCATGCTCCTTCACCACACCTTCGAGACGACGGTCACCTCCCATGCGGAACATCGTGCGGTCGTGCGCGAGGGAGTGGCGACCCGCTACGCCGATCTGGCGGACCGCGTGGAAGGCATCGCCGCCGCGCTTCGTGCCGACGGAGTGCAGCGCGGCGAACGGGTGGCGCTGTTTCTCGACAACTGCGTGGAAATGATCGCGGCAATGTATGCCGTGCTCAAAATCGGCGCCGTGTTCATGCCGGTCAACACCTTGACCAAGGCCGACAAGCTGGCCTACATCCTCAACGACTCCGAAGCCAGCGCCCTGCTCACGCAGCAGGAACTGGCCGAAACCAGCCGCGCGGCACTGGCGCAGAACGGCAGTGTCCGTCATTGCTACATGCTGACGGCCTACGCGCTGGGCAAGCCCGACGAAGGCGCCCCGGATGCGCGCGAACGCCCCTTTCCTTCAGCCGTGAGCCAGGCGCCCTGCTCGCCCACGCATCCCGATCTGATCGACCAGGACCTGGCCGCCATCATTTACACCTCGGGCTCCACCGGCGATGCCAAGGGCGTGATGCTCACCCACCTGAACATGCTCACCGCGCTGCGCTCGGTGCGCGGCTATCTGGGCCTGCGGCAGGATGACCTCATCGTCTGCGCCCTGCCGCTGGCTTTCGATTACGGGCTCTATCAGGTGCTGATGGCTTTCAGCCTGGGCGCCACCGTGCTGCTGGAGCGCTCGTTCACCTTCCCAGTAAAGGTGCTGGCGACTATGGCGCAGGAGCGGGCCACCGTCTTCGCCGGTGTGCCCACCATGTTCACCCTGCTGACCAATCTCAAGGCCTTGAGCGAGTTCGACCTTTCCGCGCTGCGGCTGATCACCAACACCGCCGCAGCGCTGCCACAGACGCAGATTGCGCAGATCCGCGCGCTGTTTCCGCAAGCCACGCTGTTCTCCATGTACGGACTGACCGAGTGCAAGCGCGTCACCTACCTGCCCCCCGAACAGCTCGACCTGCGGCCCGGCAGCGTGGGGCGCGGCATGCCCAACGAGGAAGTCTGGCTGGTCGATGACGAGGGGCGCCGCCTGCCCTGGGGTTCCACGGGCGAGCTGGTCATCCGGGGCAGCCATGTGATGCGCGGCTACTGGCGCAAGCCGCAGCAGACCGAGCAGCGCCTGCGCCCGGGGCCGATCCCCGGCGAGACGGTGCTGTATTCGGGCGATCTGTTCCGCACCGATGACGAAGGCTGGCTGTATTTCGTGGCCAGACGCGACGACATCATCAAGAGCCGGGGCGAAAAAGTCAGCCCGCGCGAAGTCGAAAATGTGCTGCATGCGCTGGGCGGCGTGCTCGAAGCTGCCGTCATCGGCGTGGACGACCCGCTGCTCGGCCAGGCCGTGAAGGCCTTCGTGGTCTGCAAACCAGGCGTGAGCCTGACCGAACGCGACGTCATCAAACATTGCCTGGCCCACATCGAGAACTTCATGGCGCCGAAGTACGTCGAATTCGTCGATGCCCTGCCTCGCACCGATACCGGAAAAATCAAGAAAACGGGATTGCGCTGATGCCGCGCGCCCATCCGTCCTTCCCCTCACCGAGGTTTCCTTTCCATGGCTGACATGCACCAAAAGATCCGCGATTACATCGACAGCAACTTCCTGCTCGGTGCGCGCGACACCGCCTACGGCGATACCGATTCCCTGCTGGATCTGCACATCCTCGACTCCACCGGCGTGCTCGAACTCATCCTCTTCCTGGAGGAAACCTGGGGCATCCAGGTCGCCGACATCGAGATGGTGCCGGAGAACCTCGACAGCGTGGCTGCCATCGCGGCCTATGTGCAGCGCAAGCAGGCCGCCTGAGGCCGCCATGTCGCGCCCCGCACTCAATACCGATGTCCTCGCGCTCGACGGCGAGGCCGAGACCGCGCGCATCGGCGAGTTCTTCCTCCACACCCTGCGCGGCCTGAACAAGCGGGGCGTGGTGCTCGGCCTCTCGGGAGGCGTCGACAGCTCGGTGTGCGCTGCGCTGGCAGTGCGGGCCCTTGGGCCGCAGCGCGTGTTCGGCCTGCTCATGCCCGAGCGCGACTCCTCGCACGCCAGCGCCAGCCTGGGGGCACAAGTCGCGCAGCAGCTGGGCATTGAATACGCCGTGGAAGACATCGCCCCCGCCCTGGACGCCATCGGCTGCTACCGCTGGCGCGACGAGGCGGTGCGCACGGTACTGCCCGCCTACACCCCGCAGTGGAAAATCAAGCTCGCGATCTCGGGCGGACTGGCCGGCGGCATCAATCACTTCAAGCTCATCGCCCAGGCGCCCGACGGCGTCCTGTCCGAAACCCGGCTGCCGCTGCGCGCCTACCTGCAGATCGTCGCGGCGACCAACCACAAGCAGCGCCTGCGCAAGACCCTTGAATACTTCCACGCCGACCGCCTGAATTACGCCGTCATCGGCACGCCCAACCGGTTGGAATACGACCAGGGGTTTTTTGTGAAGAACGGCGACGGCTCCGCCGACCTCAAACCCATCGCCCACCTCTACAAGACCCAGGTCTACGCGCTCGCCCGCCACCTCGGTCTGCCCGACGCCGTATGCAGTGCGGCGCCAACCACCGACACCTACAGCCTGCCGCAGGGTCAGGACGAGTTCTATTTCGCCCTGCCCTGGCACCAGATGGACCTGGCGCTCTGGGCGCGCAACCACGGCTACGGCGATACCGAGCTTGCCCAGGCGCTCGGCACCACGCCGCAGGCCGCTGCCGCGGTTCTGGGCGATATCGACGCCAAGCGGCGCAGCACCCGCTATCTGCATGCCCGGCCGGCGCTGGTCGAGCCGGTCTTCCCCACCTCCGGAGATGACGCTTGAATACCCGTCCCGATGATGCCTCCGCACTCGACCAGGCCGATCTGCTGGCGCTTGGGTCCCACGGCCAGACCGCCTTTGCGCAACGCCTGGCGCGTCTGACTCAGGCGCTCGACATCCTGCCTGACAAGCCCGAAGAGACACCGGCCTCAGCCCTGCGCGCCCTCTGGCTGCTGGCCGCGGGGCAGCCGCTGTCGCTCCATGCCGCCCGCGAGACCGCGCTGCCTGTGCTCGACGCCCGGCAGCTCGGCGCCCTCGACGCACTGATCGCGCGGCGCATCGCCGGGGAGCCCATCGCATACCTGACCGGCCGCCAACACTTCATGGGACTCGAACTCCTGGCTTCGCCCGAGGCGCTGATCCCCCGCGCCGAGAGCGAAATGCTGGCCCGCGCCGCCATCGAGAAGCTGCGCGATGTCGCGGCCAGTCGGCCAACGCCGCCCCTGGCCATCGATGTGTGCTGCGGCTCGGGCAATCTCGCGCTGGCACTGGCTCATGCCGTGCCCAAGGCGCTGGTGCATGGCGCAGACATCTCCCCAACCGCCATCGACCTGGCCGTGGCCAACACCCGCCAACTGGGCCTGAGCGAGCGGGTCCAGTTGCACACCGGCGATCTGCTCGCCCCGTTCGGCGACGACTTTCATCGCAAGGTGGATCTGCTGGTTTCGCTGCCACCCTACATTTCCACCGCCAAGATGGACACCATGCCGCAGGAGATCGTGGGGCATGAGCCCCATCTCGCCTTCGATGGCGGGCCTTTCGGCGTGCGCATTCTCATGCGCCTCATCCGCGAAGCCCCGCCCCTGCTGCGTCCGGGGGGCTGGCTGGGCATGGAAGTCGGCCTGGGGCAAGGCCCCGCCATGACCCAGCTTCTGGAGAAAAGCCCGGCTTACGACCGGGTGGAAACCATCGCCGATGCCCAGGGCGCCGTGCGCGCCATTCTCGCCAGGGCTGTCTAAGGCGACGCTGAACAAATTCCCGCGATGGCGCGGCGGCACCGCGGCTGGAGCGGATGAGCCGATCCGGGAATTTGTCACGAAAGCGCCTCATTAGCGACATCTCCGGCTTGCTAAATTGCTAGGCCGACTTTACAAAGTCTCCGTCGCACTTCCCTCCCTTCCGCACTTCCCGCCCTGCTTACCGACTGGCTCCGGCACCGTACCGGACACCGCTGCAATGCCCTGGTCTCCAACTGGTCCTTTTCTTTCCGAACGCACGTTTCGCCCGAAGTTCAACGCCGCCCGGCCGCATCGACGATGCCACTCCGCGCCGCGCGGGACGGAACGATGAAACCGTCGCTGCGTCGCGTTTTCCTGCAGGGGCTGCTGTGGCTGCCCGTCGCCCTATCGGTGATCTGGTTTGTCAATCAGGAGCGCCTCGACTACCTGCATGCGAAAGAGCGCGTGCGCGAGCGCGCCCGTCACGCCGCACTGGCGGAGGGTCAGCTGATCCAGCTGAGGCTGATGCAGCAGTTCCAGCAGCTCGGGTTTGTCGCCAATGCCATCGTCGGCGGCCAAGACCCCGAAGCCCTCGACGACCGTACACGGCAGACTCTCCAGCGCTATGCGGGCGAACACCCGGAGCTGCTGGCCATCAATATCCTCTCGGCCGATGCCCGGCACATTGCCTGGTCCAACCATCCGCAGACCGACAGGCCGATCTTCCACGCGCAGGACTTCACGCCCATGCCCAGCCGCCCCACCGACCTGCTCGGCAAAGCGCGCTTCGCCCCTCGCTATCAGAGCGTCATCGTCGCCATGCGCTACCGCATGCAGGATACGCAGGGGCGCACCCTCTACTACGTTGGATCGCCCTATCGCCTGGAAGCGCTGCTGACCGGACTGTCCAGCGGCGGCTGGATCATGGCGCTGCGCGATCATCGCGAGAACATTCTGCTCGACGTTCCACGGCCGGGCGGGAACGCCGCCCTTCGCCTGGACGGCACCGATCGCATTGAAGAGCCGATCGGCTACCTCCCCATGGGGCTGGTGGTGAGCTGGCCATCGGCCAAGGTCTGGGCGCTTTACCGCGAAGGGCTGGCCGCGCGGCTGCTCGGGCGCAGCCTCGTGGTCGGGCTCTTCGTCCTGGCCGCGCTGGTGATCGGCCGCCTGTTGCGCAGTCGGCAGATGCTGCTGCAGAAGAATGCGCGCTTTGCCCGCTTCAACGCGCTCCTGGCCCATGTGAATCAGGCCATTGTCCAGTCCAGCGACGTGGCCGATCTGTTGCAGCGAACGTGCCGCCTCTTCGTGCGCGATCCGGGCATCGCCCTGGCCTGGATCGGCCGCCCCGACGAGCGTGCGCGGTTCGTTTTCCTGGCGAATGCGGGCACCGGCAGCCCATTCCTGAAGGATCTGATCATCACGGCAGATTCCGCCCACCCTGAACAGTGGTGCAGCGCAGGCCTGGCCTGGAATGAGGGACGTCCGGTCTTCGCCTTCGGAACCCAGTTCGCCGCCATGCCAGACGCCTGGCAGGCCCGCATGCAGGATCATGGGCTGAGTGCGGCGGCGGCCCTGCCCCTGTACCGGGGCAAACGGCTCTGGGCCCTGTTGCACCTCTATTTCCGCGGCACGAAAATCATCACGCCCGATCTCCAGCGCACCCTTCTGGATCTGGCCGAAGACCTGTCCAACGGCATCGATCGCCTGGACATCCTGCAGAGTCAGGCCTTGCTGCAGCGCCAGCACGCCAGCCTGCTGGGCAACGCGGTGTCGGGGGTCGTCATGGTGCGATATCCCGGCGCCATCATCGTCGAGGCCAATGCCGCCATCGCGCGCATTTTTGGCGTGAGCGACGTGCAGGACGTGCTGGGCCGGAGGATGGCCGAGGTCGCTCCTTCGTTGATCGAACACCACATGATCAAGACCACGCACACCGCGCTCAAGGCCGGGCAGGTCGATCTGGACGCGCTCGACATCGTGCGCGTCGACGGCCGGGCCGCCTGCATCGCCATCTCGGGCAAGCGCATCGAGGCCGACGCCGCCGATTCAACGCTCGTCGTCTGGACGGTGGTGGACGTGACCGAGCGTCAGCGCCTGATGCAGCAGATGGAACGCCTCAGCCGGGCCGATCCGCTCACCGGTCTTCCCAACCGCCGGGCGCTCGAACACCATCTCGACCGGGCGATCGCGCGTGCTCAGGCAGAGGGCAGCCTCGTCGCCGTCGGTCTGCTCGATCTCGACGACTTCAAGCCGGTCAACGACCGCTACGGCCACGAGGTGGGCGATCAGCTGCTCAAGCAGCTCGGCGAACGTCTGCTTGCACGCGCGAGCGGTTCGGACATGATCGCCCGCCTGGGCGGCGACGAATTCGTGGTGGTCATCGAAGATCTCGATGCCGATCACCTCCAGGCGCAGCTCGAAGTGATTCTCGCCCGCCTGCGGCGCGGCCTGGAACAACCCTTCGACCTGGGCGAGGGCCGCACGGCCAGCGTGGGCATGAGCATGGGCGTAGCCCTGGCGCCCAAGGACGGCAACAACGCCGACACCTTGCTGCGCCTGGCCGACGCCGCCATGTACCGCGTGAAGGCGCGCAAGGTCGCCCGGACCCAATGGTGGTATCTGGCGGGCAGCGAACCTCTGGAGACCGAGATCGAACCGCCCTTCGACCCCTTCGGTTCAGACGCCCAGATGCTGCTGGGCAGAATCCGCAACCTCTTCGAGACCGCGGAGCGGGAGTTTGTCGAGGCGTTCTACGGCGAACTCGGCCACCGCGACGACACCGCGGCCATCCTCACGGTGCTCGGCCCGGACGGCATTGCCCGTCTGAAGACGAAGCAGGCCGAGCACCTGACCTTTCTTCTCGACGTGGCCACCACGGCGCAGCAGATTCAGACGCGAGGGCGCCTTCTCGGCGACCTGCACGCCCTCGTGGGCGTGGCGCCCTCGTGGCTGAGCGCCTCGATGCAGCTTTACCGGGACCTGCTGCATTGGCATCTGGACGTCAGCGACATGCCGGCGCGCGAGCGCTACCGGCTGCAGCGCGTGTTCGACGCGCGCATCCAGATCGATCTGCAGAGTCAGCTCGACGCCATGCTCGTGGTGCAGAACACCTACAACGCCTACCTGGCCCGCCCCCTGCCGCGGCCGGGCCAGTCGTGGATCGAAGTCATCGATGACAAGCTGCGGGCACTCGGCCATCTGCCCGGCATGCGCGGCTGCGCCCTGCTGCGTCCCGGCGCTTCCGGCTTGTTCGTGATCCAGGCCAGCGGGGGGGAACTCGCAGAGCCGATCACCCGATTGCTGTCGACCCCCGATTTCCAGCCCTCGCTCGACATCAACAGCCCCACGGGCCATGGCCTGGCCGCGCAGGCGTGGCGCACCGAGTCCATCGTCACCGCCAAGGCCATCGAGCACTGCCAGGGGCTCGAACCCTGGACCGCCGCCGCCGCGCGCTCGGGGGTGCGCAGCATGGGGGCGATTCCGCTGCAGCGGGCCGGCCAGACCGATTCGATCATGCTGGTGTTCGGCGCCTACCCCAACCAGTTCGACACCCAGCAGGGCCGCACCTTTCTCACCGCGGTGCAGAACCGCTGGAACCTGATCGACGATCTGTTGCGCAAGCGCCAGCAGGTTATCGGCCAGCAGGACGCCGCGCATTACCGGCAGTGGCTCTACGCCGGGAGCCTGCGCATGTTCATGCAGCCCGTGGTGGAGCTGCGCGGCGGGCGGCTGAACAAGGTCGAAGCGCTGGCCCGTCTGGTCTCTCCCGAAGGCAAGATCATCGGGCCGGGCCAGTTTCTGCCCGCGTTGCGCGAGGCCGATCTCGACGCCCTGTTCCGCATGGGCCTGTCGCAAAGCCTGGCACAGCTCGCCCAGTGGCGCGCCGGCGGTCTTGAGGTCGACCTCTCGCTCAACCTTCCGCCGTCCACGCTGCTGCACGAAGACTGTGTGCAGTGGATTCAGCAGGCCCTGCGCGACAACGAAGTCGCACCGCGGCATCTGATCCTTGAGCTGCTGGAGTCGCAGGAAGTGGACGAGGCCCTGCGCGATGAAGCCATCGGCAAGCTCGGTCGTTTGGGGGTGCGCCTGGCCATCGACGACCTCGGCTCGGGTTTCAGCAGCCTCAAGCGCCTGGCCAGCCTGCCCTTCGACGTGATCAAGGTCGATCAGGGCATCATTCTGGACATCGAGCGCGATCCGGTCAAAGCCCTGAGTCTGGTGCGCACCGTGGTGCAGATCGGTCGCGACTTCGAAAAAGAGGTCGTGGTCGAGGGCGTGGAAAACGCGGGCATCGTCGAGGCCGTCACCCAGCTCGGCGCCCAGTTCGGGCAGGGCTACGGCATTGCCAAACCCATGCCGTCGGAAGAGTTTCAGTCCTGGGCAATCCTGCACGGCACCGGCCGCGAACCTTTGATGCAGACAGCCTCGCCGCGACTGTCCACCCCGCTAGGCGCACTGGCCTACCACTGGCTGCAGACGCACGACGATCCGCCGCACCGGGGGACGGTCTTGGCCCACTGCCCGCTGTCAGCCTATCTTCAGGGGCTGGGGCCGATCGCGGCCGAGGCGCGGGCGCTGCATCATGCCGTGCACCACGCCGAGACGCCGACCCAACAGAAGACCGCGGGCAAGGCGCTCACGGCCTGGCTGGCGGAGCGGGTGCGTCGGCAGCGCTTGCCCTAGAGCTTCGCGCCACAGCGCGCACTGTTCGGCGCGGCCCGAGCAAGAACGAATGCGAGAATCGGGCCCGTGACGTCGCGTCCCCTGGACACCCACGCTCGCTGCGACTGTGATCTCCTGGTTCCGTTCCCATGCACACTGCGTTGACCCTATTGAGCATTCTGGCGGTTCTGGCCCTTGGCGTGATGAGCCCGGGGCCGAGCTTTCTTCTCGTCGCACGCACCGCGGTCTGTGCCTCCCGAAGCGCCGCCGTGGCCTCGGCGCTGGGCATGGCGGCGGGCGCCACGCTGCTGTGCATCGCCGCCCTGTTCGGGCTGCATGCCTTGTTCGAGCGGATCCCCGAGCTGTTCGTGCTGCTCAAGCTGGTGGGCGGTGCCTATCTGCTCTATCTGGCCGTGCGCATCTGGCGCGGTGCCGGGAAGCCGCTCGCCCTCGACGGCGTACCGGACGAGGCGCAGACCGGCCTGGCCCGCAACGCGCTCATCGGCATTGGAACGATGCTCAGCAATCCCAAGGCGGCGGTGCAGTACGGTGTCATCTTCGCGGCCATGCTGCCGCAGTCGCCTTCCACGACCCTGCTGTTCCTGCTGCCGCCCGCGGTGTTCCTGCTGGAGGCGTCGTGGTACGTGTTCGTCGCCTTCGGCCTGTCGGCAGAGCAACCCCGTCGCCTCTACCTGTCCGCGAAGACCGGCATCGATCGCACGGTTGGCGTGGTGCTTGCGGCGCTCGGTCTGAAGCTGCTCTGGTCCAGCCGGTAAAGTGCACGGCGCCTCGCACATCACCCGTTCCATCGAAACCAAGATGCCCTCTTCTGCCCTTCCGACCTATGCCGATGTCGTCGACGCCGCCCGGCGTCTGGAGGGCCATGCACACCGCACCCCGGTGTTGACCTCGCGCACGGCCGATGCCGAGCTGGGTTGCTCGCTGTTCTTCAAGGCGGAAAATCTTCAACGCATGGGCGCCTTCAAGTTCCGCGGGGCGTTCAACGCGCTGTCGCGCCTGGACGACGCTCAGCGCCGGCGCGGCGTGGTGGCGTTCTCCTCGGGCAATCACGCGCAGGCCATCGCCCTCTCGGCCGGCGTGCTGGGCATGCCCGCCACCATCGTGATGCCGCACGACGCGCCCGAGGCCAAGGTTGCGGCCACCCGCGGCTACGGCGCCGAGGTCGTGATCTACAACCGTTACACCGAGGACAGGGAACAGATCAGCCGAGCCCTGGCCCAGGAGCGCGGCCTGACCCTGATTCCGCCGTACGACCATGCCGACGTGATCGCCGGGCAGGGCACGGCCGCCATGGAGCTGATCGAAGAGGTCGGTCCGCTCGACGTCCTGCTCGCTCCACTGGGTGGCGGCGGATTGCTGTCGGGCACGGCGCTCGCGGTGCGCGCCCTGTCGCCGCGATGCCGGATCTACGGCGTCGAACCCGAAGCCGGCAATGATGGCCAGCGCTCCTTGCGCTCGGGCCAGATCGTGCACATCGACACCCCCAGAACCCTCGCCGACGGCGCCCAGACCCAGCACCTCGGCACACTCACCTTCGCCATCATCCGCGACAAGGTCGACGACATCCTGACCGCCAGCGACGACGAACTGGTGAGCTGCATGCAGTTTTTCGCCACACGCATGAAGACGCTCGTCGAGCCGACAGGCTGCCTGGCGTTTGCCGCGGCGCGCTCGCACAAAAACAGCTTGCAAGGCCAGCGTGTCGGCATCGTGCTGAGCGGCGGAAACATTGATCTCAACCGTTTCTGTCAGTCGATGGCGTGTTGAAAATAGTTAACAAAAAGAATTAAATTGAGTTTTTAAGTGACTGATATAAAAAACATTTCTTCGCACACCCCTTTGATGCAGCAATACCTGCGCATGAAGGCGGATCATCCCGGCACCCTGCTGCTGTGCCGCATGGGCGATTTTTACGAGCTGTTCTATGACGATGCCGAAAAGGCCGCGCGCTTGCTCGACATCACCTTGACGCGGCGAGGCCAGTCCGCGGGCGAGCCGGTCATCATGGCCGGCGTCCCGGCACAGGCTCTCGACAGTTATCTGGCCAAGCTGGTGCGGCTCGGCGAATCGGCGGCGATCTGCGAGCAGATCGGCGACCCGGCGCAGGCCAAGGGTTTGGTGGAGCGCCGGGTGGTGCGCGTCGTCACGCCAGGCACGCTCACCGAACAGGCTTTGCTCGACGACAAGCGCGACGCCATCCTGCTGGCCATCGCGCCGCCGAAGTCGGCCCGCGGGGTCTGCGGGCTGGCGTGGATGGCCCTCACCGGCGGCGGCGTCACCCTGGCTCAGTGCGACATGGCGGCTCTGCCCGACTGGCTGGCCCGCATCGGCCCGGCCGAGGTCCTCTGGCCGCAGAACCAGTCCCTGCCCCAGGAGGTGGCCTGGCCCTGCACGACCGAACGGCCGGACTGGCATTTCGATGCGGCGCTGGGGCTGCGCAAGCTCTGCGCCCAGTTGCAGGTGGCGCATCTCGACGGCTTCGGCGCCCAGGATCTGGGCAGCGCGCAGGCCGCCGCCGCCGCGCTGCTGACCTATGCCGAGCAGACGCAGGGCGGCACCCTGCCTCTGCTGGCCGATCTGCGCGTCGAGCGCGCCGAACACAGCCTGCGTCTCGATGCCGTGGCCCGCCGCAACCTCGAAATCCTCCAGCCCCTGCGTGGCGATGACAGCCCGACGCTGTTTTCGCATCTGGACACCTGCCAGACCGCCGCGGGCAGCCGGTTGCTGCGCGACTGGCTGCAGGCCCCACCGTGCGACGCGGACGTCGCCCGCGCCCGGCATGCCGCGCTTCAGGGCCTGATGGACGGCGGCCTGGCCGGGTTGCGCGGCAGCCTGCGCGGCATGGCCGATCTGGAGCGCATCGCCGCGCGCATCGCCCTCAAGCAAGCCAAGCCGCGCGAGCTGTCCGCCTTGCGCGATGGCCTGCTGCGCCTGCCTGCGCTGCGCCGCCAGGCGGCCGCGTTCGAGCGCTGCGCCTTGCTGCAGACCGTCGATGCGCAGCTCGATCTGCCGCCCGAACCCGCGGCATTGCTGCAGCGAGCCATCGCGGCCGAACCCGCTCTGAACCTGCGCGACGGGGGCGTGATCGCCGCGGGTTTCGATGCCGAACTCGACGAGCTGCGCGCCATCGACACCGACTGCGGCAGCTTTCTCATGGAACTGGAGCAGCGCGAGCGCGCACGCACCGGCATCGCCAATCTGCGGGTGCAATACAACAAGGTTCACGGGTTTTTCATCGAAGTCACCCACGGCCAGACCGACAAGGTGCCCGACGACTACCGCCGGCGGCAGACGCTCAAAGGCGCCGAACGCTACATCACCCCCGAGCTCAAGGCCTTCGAGGACAAGGCGCTTTCGGCGCAGGATCGCGCGCTGGGCCGCGAGAAAGTTCTGTTCGAAGGCGTCATCGAGGCCCTGCAGGCCGAACTGGCGCCCATCCGCCGCAGCGCCCAGGCCATCGCCCTGCTCGACACGCTGGCGGCCCTGGCCGAACGCGCGAGCACCTTCGGCTGGGTCTGCCCCGAGTTCACGGAGGCGCCAGGCCTGGACATCGTCGGCGGCCGCCACCCGGTCATCGAGAGCCGCGTCGACCGCTTCATTCCCAACGACTGCCAGCTCGACGAACAGCGCCGCCTGCTCATTCTCACCGGGCCGAACATGGGCGGCAAATCCACCTATATGCGGCAGACCGCGCTGATCGCCCTGCTCGCCTACCTAGGCAGCTATGTACCGGCCCGCAGCGCCCGCATCGGTCCGCTGGACGCGATCTTCACCCGCATCGGCGCCTCCGACGATCTGGCCGGGGGGCAATCGACCTTCATGGTCGAAATGGCGGAAACCGCGGCGATTCTGCGGCAGGCCACGCCCCAAAGCCTGGTGTTGATGGACGAGGTGGGGCGCGGCACCTCCACCTTCGACGGTCTGGCGCTGGCCGCTGCCATCGCCGCGCAGTTGCACGACCGCAATCGCAGCCTCACCCTGTTCGCCACCCACTATTTCGAGCTGACGGAACTGCCCCTGCGCCATCCGCAGGCGGCCAATGTCCATGTGGGCGCGACGGAGACGCCACAGGGCATCGTGTTTCTGCACGAGGTGCGCGAGGGGCCAGCCAGCCGCAGCTACGGCGTGCAAGTCGCCCAGCTCGCGGGCGTGCCATCCGCCGTCATTCGCGATGCGCGCCGCCGGCTGGACGCGCTGGAGCGCAGGCAACAGCAGCAGGAAGCCCAGCTCGATCTGTTCGCCGCACCGCCCGAAGCCGTGGCGGCCGAGGCCCCGCAGGAGCGCTCGCACCCGGCGCTGATGGAAGCGCTCGACACCACTGAGCCCGACGCCCTGACCCCGCGCCAGGCCCTCGACGTGCTCTACCGCCTCAAGGCGCTGCGCGAAGCCGACTGAAACCAGGCGCAATCGAGCAAACACCGGGCCGCCCGCACGGGCAGGCGACGTCCGGGCTTGAACCTCGTCTCAAACCCGCTCGATCAAGGCGTAGGCCGAGTGGTTGTGGATGGATTCGAAGTTCTCCGCCTCGGCCACGTAGTGGCCGATCCGCGGATCGGCGTTGAGACGGGCGGCGACGTCACGCACCAGATCTTCGACGAATTTGGGATTTTCGTAGGCGTGCTCGGTGACGTACTTCTCGTCCGGGCGCTTGAGCAGCCCCCAGATCTCGCACGACGCCTCTTCCTCCGCAATGCGGATGAGTTCTTCCAGCGCCACCGGCTGCAGCAGCTCGGCCGTGATGGTGATGTGCGAACGCTGGTTGTGCGCGCCGTAATCCGAGATTTCCTTCGAGCACGGGCATAGCGATTTCACCGGCACCATGACCTTGGCCGTGAGCTTGACCTCATCGCCGCGCGCTTGCGCGATCCAGCCCGCCTCGTAGTCGAGCAGGCTTTGCACGCCCGAGACCGGCGCGGTCTTGCGCAGAAACAGCGTGAAGGCGAATTCCAGCCGTCCCGCCGCGGCACCCAGCTTGGGCAGCATCTGCCGCGTGATCTCGGCAAACGCCTGGGCATCCATCGCTGCGGGCATGGCTTCGAGCAGTTCGACGAAGCGCGACATATGCGTGCCCTTCTTCTCGGCGGGCAGCGCGACGTCGGCCGTCACCTGGGCAATACTCGGATGAATGCTGCCATCGCGCAGCCGTACGTTGACCGGGTAGCGCAAGCCCTTGACCCCGACCCGCTGGATCGCGATATGGCGCTCGTCCACAGTGCTCTGAATATCCGGAATGGCTTCGTAGGGTTTGTTCATGGGATGACGGGTGGGGCTGCGCCACAGCAATTCGGCACCGCCCGCCCGGGGCATAGTTGAGAAAAGTTCTCAGATTATCCCGGACTGTGCACATCCCTGCCCGGCTTGCGGAAATGGATGCGCTCAACCGCGCTGGGGCAGCGCCCGCGCCATCAGGAAAAGCAAGGCTGCGGCAACCACGATGGCCGGGCCTGTGGGCAGATCGGAATGCATCGAGGCGAGCAAACCCAGCAGCACGGCGAGAGCACCGATCACGGTGGCTCCAAAGGCCATCTGCAGCGGCGTGCGCGCCAGCCTGCGGGCCGCCGCCGCAGGGATGATGAGCATCGCCACCGTAAGGAGAATGCCCACCAGCTTCATCGCCAAGGCGACAAACACCGCCAGCAGCAGCATGAAGGCAAGCTGCAGGCCCCGCACGCGCCTTCCCTCGATGGCGGCCAGTTCCTCATGCACGGTCATCGCCAGCAAACCCCGCCACAGCAGGGCCAGCACGAACAGCCCGGCAACATCGAGCAGGGCAATCCACCCCAGATCCGCCGGCCTGAGGGCCAGGATGTCGCCGAAGAGATAGGCAAACAGATCGACCCGGACGTCTTCCATGAAAGCCAGCACCACCAGTCCCAAGGCCAGGCTGGTGTGCGCCAGCAAGCCCAGCAGCGTGTCTTCGGCCAGGCCTTCTGCGGGCTGCCGCCGCGCCAGGATCAGGGCCACCACCACGCCTACGGCGAGCACACCCAGGAGGGGATCGAGATGAAGCAACAACCCCAACCCCACGCCCAGGAAGGCCGAGTGCGCCAGCGTCTCTCCGAAATACGCCATGCGGCGCCAGACCACGAAGCAACCCAGCGGGCCCGCCAGCAGCGCCACGCCCACGCCGCCCAGCAGCGCGCGCCCGACGAATTCGGGCAAGCCCAGTTCATTCATGGCGGTGCTCTCCCGGTGCCCCATCTTGCGCGACATCGGGCACGATGCTGCCGTGCAAATCATGGTGATGGTCGTGATGATGCCGATACACGGCCAGCCCCGCCAGATCGCGCCCGAACAGGCGCAGGTATTCGGGATGCACGCCGATGTCCTCGGGCCGGCCGGCGCAGCAGACATGGCGCTCCAGGCAGATCACCTCGTCGGTGGCCGCCATGACCAGATGCAAATCGTGGGAGACCAGCAGGACGCCGCAGCCGGTCGCGTCGCGCAGCCGCACGATCAGGGCGTAGAACGACTGTTGCCCCTGGACGTCGAGACTTTGCGCCGGCTCGTCGAGCACGAGAAGTTCGGGCTGGCGCAGCATCGCCCGCGCGAGCAGAACGCGCTGCATCTCGCCTCCAGACAAGGCACGCAGCGGGCGCTGCAGCAGATCGCCGGCGCCGTTGTCATCGAGCACCTGCTGCCGCCGCGCCGCCGTGCTCGCGCCCGACAACCGGAGAAAATCATTCACGTCCATGGGCAGGCTCGGCGGCACGGTGAAGCGCTGCGGCACGTAGCCCACCTTCAACCGATGCATCCGCCGCACGCGTCCACCATCCGGGGCGAGCAGCCCCAGCAGCACGCGCACCAGCGTGGTCTTGCCCGCGCCGTTGGGACCGATCAGGGTGACGATCTGGCGCGGCAACACACGCAGGCTCACATCCTCAAGCAGGGGCTTGCCGTGGCGTATCAGACTGACGCGCTCAAGCGTGATGAGCGGATCGGCCGTGGGCGTGAAGGTCGCTATTTGTTTCATTTGTTATATAGTAACTTTCCGGCTTGTACCAACCCTCCCTCATTCATCATGATGACGTTAACCCGAATGGCCTTCGTTTACGCGCTCTTTGTGGCGGCATTCCTGGCTGCGCCCGCGCAGGCCGCGCCACCCACGGTGGCCGTCAGCATCAAACCCGTGGGCGATCTGGTTGCTGCCGTCATGGCGGGAGTGGGCACGCCGACCGTGCTGATTCCGCCGGGCCGTTCGCCGCACACCTACGCGCTCAAGCCCTCGGAGCGAGCCGCCGCGCAGCAGGCCCTGGTTCTGTTCTGGATCGGTCCCGACGTCGAGCCGGCGCTGGCTCCGGTCACCCGGGCGCTGCCGAAATCTGTGACCGTGGTCACACTCTCGACCGCCACAGGGCTGGACCTTCTGCCCGCGCGCACCGGCGGGGACTGGGAGCGCAAGCACCCCGCCGCTTCGCTCAAGCATGAGCACGATGGTCTCGCCGATGCCCACGATCACGCCCACACGGGCAGCTTCGACGGCCATCTCTGGCTTTCCCCGACGAATGCCAAGACCATCGTGCGCACCGCGGCGCGCGTCCTGGCGGCAAAAGATCCGCGGCACGCGGGGCAGTACCAGGCCAACGCGGACAAGGCCGTGCAAACCCTCGACGCCATGACGGCGGAACTCACCGTTCAGCTCGAACCCGTCAAGGACAAGCCCTTCATCGTGTTTCACGATGCCTATCAGTACTTCGAGCAGGCCTTCGGCCTGCGGGCCGTCGGCTCCCTGCTGGTCAACCCCGAAGCCATGGCCAACGCACGCCGCGTGAGCCAGTTGCGCAACAAGATTCAATCGCTGGGCGTAGTCTGCGTGTTTGCCGAGCCGCAGTTCGAACCGCGCATGGTGCAGACGCTGGTCGAGGGCACGCCCGCGCGCGTCGGCACGCTGGACCCGCTAGGCGCCAGGGGGCCGCTGGGCCTTCAGGGTTACACGCAGTTGATGCGCAATCTGGCCTCGAACCTCGGCCAGTGCCTATCGGCATCGGCCCGGTGATGCGCTACTCGTTGGCGGCGCGCTGACGCCCGGCCGGGCTGAGCATGGCGCCGAAGCGTTTGTGCACGCTTGCGGCGATGCCCGCCGCATCCAGCCCCAGATCGGCGGTGATCTGCGCCGGATCGCCGTGTTCGAGCCAGGCATCGGGCAGGCCGAGGGTGAGCACCGGGATCTGGACCCCAGCCTCCTGCAAAGCCTCCAGACAGGCCGAGCCCGCGCCGCCGCGGATGGCCCCCTCTTCGACCGTGACCAGTGCATCGTGGCTGCGCGCGGCGGCAAGAAGCGCGGCACTGTCGAGTGGTTTCACGAAGCGCATATTGATCACGCTGGCGTCAACCGTCTCGGCCGCCTGCAGCGCCGCATAGAGCACCGGCCCGAACGCCAGAATGGCAATGCGCTGACCCGGTTTGGCGCCGCTGGCGCGCCGGGGCTGGGCCTGCCCCCAGGGCAACTCGGCCAGAGCGGCCTGAACGGCCACGCCTGCACCACTGCCGCGCGGATAGCGCACCGCCGTGGGCGCGTCATGGCGGTAGGCGGTGGTGAGCATTTGCCGGCATTCGTTTTCGTCGGTCGGGGTCAGCACGCTCAGATTGGGCACGCAGCGCAGGAAAGGAATGTCGAAGGCGCCGGTATGGGTCGCGCCGTCCGCCCCCACCACGCCGGCACGGTCCACGGCGAACATCACCGGCAAATTCTGGATGGCAACGTCGTGAATCACCTGGTCGTAGCCGCGCTGCAGAAAGGTCGAATAGATGGCGACGACCGGCTTCAGACCCTCGCACGCCAGTCCGGCGGCAAAGGTCACCGCATGCTGCTCGGCGATGCCGACGTCGAAGTAGCGCTGCGGATAGCGCTCGGCGAATTCGACCAGGCCTGAACCCTCGCGCATGGCCGGCGTGATGCCCACCAGACGCGCGTCGGCCTGTGCCATGTCGCACAACCACTGGCCGAACACCTGGGTGAAGGTGGGCGCCTTGCCGGGTTTGCCGGGTGCCAGCCCCACGGCCGGGTCGAAGCGTCCCGGTCCGTGATAGGCCACCGGGTCGGCCTCGGCCAGCTTGTAGCCTTGCCCCTTCTTGGTCACCACATGCAGCAGGATGGGACCGTGCATGTCGCGAAGGTTGTGCAAAGTCGGGATGAGCGCATCGAGATCGTGACCATCGATCGGCCCGAAATACTTCACCCCGAGTTCCTCGAACAAAGGCGAAGGCGCCACGAGGCCCTTGGCATACTCCTCCAGGCGGCGCGCCAGGCCCAGCAAGGGCGGCGCGGCGCTGAGCACCTGCTTAGCGGTGCTGCGTGCGGCGGTGAACAGGCCGCCCGACAGCAGGCCGGTGAGGTGGCGATTGAGCGCACCCACCGGCGGGGAGATCGACATGTCGTTGTCGTTGAGCACGATGAGCAGATCGGCCTCGGGGTGCACGCCGGCGTTGTTGAGCGCCTCGAAAGCCATGCCGCCGGTCAGCGCGCCGTCGCCGATGATGGCGACCACGCGGCGCGATTCCCCCTTGCGCTGCGCCGCAAGCGCCATGCCCAGCGCGGCCGAAATGGACGTGGACGAGTGCGCAGTGCCGAAGGTGTCGAACGGCGATTCCTCGCGGCGCGGAAAGCCGGAAATGCCGCCCTTCTGGCGCAAGCCGCGCATGCCTTCCCTGCGCCCGGTCAGGATCTTGTGGGCATAAGTCTGGTGACCCACGTCCCACACCAGCCGGTCGTGCGGCGTGTTGAAAACGGCGTGTAGCGCCACGGTCAATTCGACGGTGCCCAGATTCGAGGACAGATGCCCGCCCGTCCGCGATACCGACTGGAGGATGAACTCGCGCAGTTCGACGGCGAGTTGCCGCAGATGCGCGCGGTCGAGCCCGCGCAGATCGGCGGGGGAGGCGATGCGGTTCAGCAGGGAAAACGAAGCAGTCACCATGAGTCAGCGCGTGTTGAAGAAGAGGTGCGGCAACGCATCGCAACCAGGAGCAGCACCGACGTCAGAACGAAACCGGCTGCCGACCAGAACGGCAAGGCCAGCCCGAAGACAGAGGGCGTATCGGCGCAAAGGCCGTCCGCGCGAAACATCCACGGCGCCCACTGCGTGACCTGCCAGTGATTGATGACTGCGGCCAGCGGGTCCAGGCCGCAGAGCTGGCCCGGATGCAGCACGAGCCAGATGTGCCGGGCCGCGAAACCCAGGCCGACCAGCCCGCTGAGCACGCCCAGGCTGAGCACGACCTGGCTGGCCAGCCTTGACCGCACCAGGCTGTTGGCCGACAGCGCGAAGACCAGCACGCCCAGATAGGCCATGCGCTGCAGGATGCAGAGCGGACAGGGCGCAAAACCCTTGCGCTGCAGCCAGAGCGCGCCACCCAGCGTGCCCAGCGCCGCTGCGGCGGCGAGAAGGGGCAAAGCAGTCGCGGCGCGTTCTCGGCTCATGGGGCTTTTCTCGAAAGGATCGGGTGTTGCGAAAGATACGCCGCGCTCAATGCCCGCGCAGCACGATCAGGTCAGCCAGTTCGCGCAGGCGCCGGCTGGCAGCGCGCTGCGGCGGGGGAAGCGTGTCGAGCGCAGCCTGAGCCTTGTCGCGCAAACCGTGGGCCAGCGTGCGCGCCGCATCGAGGCCGAGCGCCGAGACGTAGGTGGACTTGTTCTGCTGAGCGTCCTTGCCCGCGGTCTTTCCCAGGGTGTGGGAGTCGGCGGTCACGTCGAGAATGTCGTCGACCACCTGAAAAGCCAGACCCACGGCATCGCCATAGATTTCAAGCGCCTTGTACGTCGATGTCGCTGCCGTCGACGGGCCTACTCCGCCGCAAGCCGCGCCCATCAGCACGCTGGCCTTGAGAAGCGCCCCGGTCTTGCGGCGGTGCATATGCATCAGGTCGTCGCCGCTGACCGACCCGCCCGTGGCGAGAATGTCCAGAGTCTGCCCGCCCGCCATGCCGTCGGCACCTGAGGCCCGCGCCAGAAGAGCGCACAGGCGCGCCTGCAGCACCGGTGCGATCTCGTCGTCAGGCGTCAGCACTTCATAGGCCAGGGCTTGCAGCGCATCGCCCGCCAGCAGGGCGAGCGCCTCGCCAAACCGCACATGCGTGGTGGGCTGGCCACGTCGCAGCACATCGTCATCCATGCAGGGCAGATCGTCGTGGACCAGCGAATAGGCATGCACCAGCTCGACCGCACAGGCGGCACGGTCGAGCGCCTGCGCGTCGCCCTGCACGCACTCGCCTGCCGCCCAGACCAGCAAGGGACGCACGCGCTTGCCCCCCATCGCCGCGGCGTAGTGCATGGCTTCATGCAACTGCGGCACCAGCGGATGCTGGTGCGCGACGTGATGCTCGATCAAGGCTTGCGCACGTTCCTGGTGCTGACGCAGCCAGTCGTCGAATGAGGGCAGATCCGCGAGATCGGGCGCCACGAACGCACCTTCGAGGTGAGCGACATCAGACACGGTCATCCTCCTCGTCCGGCTCGGTACGCAAGGGCTGAAGCTGTTCGCCATCGAGAACCTGCACCTGCTGTTCGACGGCCTGCAGCTTGCTGCGGCAGTATTGCAGCAACAGGTTGCCGCGCTTGTAGGACGACAAGGTGTCGTCGAGGCTGAGTTGCCCGGCCTCCATCGCCTGCACGATCTGCTCCAGCTCGATCAGCGCCTGCTCATAACTGGTCGGGGCGGTGTCGGCATGGCGGGCTGATTTGGCGGCTGGCATCGGGTCGGGCCGGGGCCGAAAGCGTGGTCGGCAACCCGGGGGCAGGAACGGGAAAGCTGCGCATTTTAGGCGTCGCACCCCGGCTTGGCTGCAAGCATGGACTCTACAATCGGCCGCAGCGTTAGGTAGTGATCCTTTTCAACGAATTGTGGAGGTGCATCCCCATCATGTCCGATCTGAGCATTCGTCTGTCGCAAGATCATTTGCAATTGCCGGTTTCGACCTATTTCGATGACGACCTGTTCAAGCTGGAGCAGGAACAGATTTTCCGCTCGGGCCCACGCTATCTCGGACATGAACTCACGGTGCCCAAGATCGGCGACTACGCCGCACTCGCCCAGGAAGGCGAAGGTCGCGCGCTGATCCATGGCCCTTCTGGCATCGAACTCCTCTCCAACGTCTGCCGCCACCGGCAGGCCGTGATGCTGCGCGGCATGGGCAGCACGGGCAAGAACATCGTCTGCCCGCTGCATCGCTGGACCTACGGCCTCGACGGCCAGCTGGTCGGCGCCCCGCATTTTGAACAAGACCCCTGCCTGCATCTGCAGACCTACCCGCTGCAGCGATGGAACGGCATGCTCTTCGAAGACAACGGCTACCCCGTCGCCCAGACCATGCAGCAGCTGGCCGTGCTCAAGGAGTTCGATTTCAGCGGCTTCGTGCACGACCACACGGAGATGCACGTCTGCAACTACAACTGGAAGACCTTCATCGAGGTCTATCTGGAGGACTACCACGTCGTGCCCTTCCATCCCGGACTGGGCAAGTTCGTCGACTGCAACGTCCTGCAGTGGCAGTTCGCGCCGGAATGGAGCGTGCAGACCGTGGGCGTCCATGAAGGTCTGCAACACCCGGGCAGCGCGGTCTACAGCAAGTGGCATCAGGCCGTGCTCAACTTCCGGTCCGACAAGAAGATGCCCGAACATGGCGCCATCTGGCTCACCCTCTACCCCAACATCATGCTGGAGTGGTATCCGCATGTGCTCGTGGTGTCCACGCTCTATCCGCTGGGCCCGCAAAAGACCCTGAACATGGTGGAGTTTTTCTACCCCGAGGAAATCGCGGCGTTCGAGCGCGAGTTCATCATGGCTGAACGAGCGGCATACATGGAAACCTGCGCGGAAGACGACGAGATCGCCGAGCGCATGGACGCCGGCCGCAAGGCCCTGTTCGAGCGTGGCGACGACCAGCACGGCCCCTATCAGTCGCCGATGGAAGACGGCATGCGGCATTTCCATGCCTGGTATCGCAACAAGCTGCACATTCCAGCCTGAGGCTACGTCCGCGCACCGCCCGCCCCGCATCGGTAACCCCATGCGGGGTTTTTGTTTTATGGTTCGCTTTCCAATGTCTTTTGCATGCAGCTCCGCCCTCCCATCATGCCTACCCCGTACACCACCCTGATCTCCGCGCCTGAGCTGGCCAGGTTGAGCGCCCCCTTCATCGTCGACTGCAGCCACGATCTCGCCCAGCCCGATGCGGGGCGACAGGCGTATGCGCAAGCCCATATTCCTGGCGCGATCTTCCTCCACCTCGACGACGATCTCTCCGCGCCGAAAACCGGGCGCAACGGTCGACATCCTCTGCCCGACCCCGACGCCTTCGCCGCCCTGCTGGGGCGCCTTGGCCTGCATCAACATCAGCAGGTCGTCGCCTACGACCGCTCCGGCGGCAGTTTTGCGGTACGACTTTGGTGGATGCTGCGCTGGCTCGGCCACGATGCGGTGGCCGTCCTCGACGGTGGCTGGGCGGGCTGGGCCGCTGCGGGCGGCGCTCGTGAAATCGCGCCCCCCTCTGTCCGCGCGCCCGGCGATTTCATACGCAGCCCGGCAAGGGTCGGCGCCGTGTCGGCCGACAAGGTGCTCGACAACCTTCGCAACGCGCAACATCTGGTCCTGGATGCCCGGGCGCCTGAACGGTACGCGGGAGAAGTCGAACCGATCGACCCGGTCGGCGGTCACATTCCGGGCGCAAAGAACCGGTTCTTCCAGACCAATCTGCAGCCCGACGGCACCTTCAAGTCGCGCGAGCAATTGCGCGAGGAATACACCGCGCTGCTCGAAGACTGGGACCCGCGCGATGTGATCCATCATTGCGGCTCCGGCGTCACCGGGTGTCACAACGTGCTGGCCATGATGCATGCCGGCATGGACGGCAGCCTGCTCTACCCAGGCTCATGGAGCGAATGGTGCGCCGACCCGCAGCGCCCCGTCGCCACCGGACGCACACCGGGCGAAACATGACAGCCCGGCCGGTCCATACCCCCACGACTCCACCGGTTTGATCTGCAACAAGTCAGGCGATACATTCAAGGAGCAGCATAGGGTGAGTGGTTGAGGTTTCCACGAATCGCAACCCAGACCAGTCTTCCTACTCAAAACGGAGATCGCCATGTACAAGAAAATTCTCGTCCCCACCGATGGTTCCGAAACAGGCGGCAAAGTGATTCCGCACGCCGTCGCGCTGGCCAAGAGCTGCAACGCCGTGGTCGTCGGACTCAACGTCACCGACCCCTATCCCTATTCGGGTCTGGCCGAAACGGTTCCCATCACGGCCGATCAGTACCGCGTCCATGTGACCCAACTGGCCGAAGAAGCACTCAAGCCGCTGCAAGACGCCTGCAAGACTTCCGGCGTGATCTTCGAGCCGGTCATTGCCGAAGATGTCCATCCGTGGAAGGCCATGCTCGACGTCGCCAAGGACCGGGGCTGTGACGTGGTGGTCATCGCCTCGCACGGCCGCCGCGGTATGCAGGCCCTGCTGCTGGGCAGTGAAACCCAGAAACTGCTGACGCATTCCACCATACCCGTGCTGGTGCTTCGCTGAGCCACGCCGCCGGGTCTGCAAGCCCGCAAGGGGCGCGGCCCGGCGCCTTCAACCTATCAAGAGGCGCACTCCCATGTTCAATCACTTCCTGTTGTCCACAGACGGCTCCGAGCTCGCGGACAAGGCATTGCCCTATGCCATCGAGATGGCGAAAAAGTTCGGCTCCAGAATCACGGTCTGCTCCGTCATCGACCTCTACCCGTACATCGGCGCCATCGAGGTCATGCCCGTCGGCATGGACCAATGGCAGGACGAAGTGCGCAAGCAGGCCCAAACGGCCCTGCAGCGCGTCCATGATCGTCTGCGGGTCGCGGGCCTGAGCTGCGACACCGTGATCGAAGAAGACGCCCAGGCCTGGCGCGGCCTGCTCGCCGCCGCCGAAAAGCAGGGTTGCGATGCCATCGTCATCGCCTCGCACGGCCGCAGCGGCATGAGCTCGGCCATGCTGGGCAGCCAGACGTCGCGAGTGCTGTCCCACTCCAAGCTGCCGGTGCTGGTGGTGCGCTGAGGGCCTTTCAATCGGGAATGCCCGCACGCCAGACATCCCAATGGGCCAGAATGGCGTGCACCAGTGGCTCCCCTGTGAGATAGAGATTGTCCAGCGCAGGCATGAAGCCCCCCTGTTTCGGATAGTCCAGAAGATTCTCGGCCGCCGGCATGCCCGGCGGCGGCCGATCGAAATCCGATCCGGCACGCAGCACGGCCACACGATTCATATCCGCCCTTCCCGCCGCCGTGGCGCGTTTGAGCGCCTCGTAAGTCGCGTTGTCTTCCTGCTGGGTCGTGCAATAGGTGCCTTTGCCCAGCGTGAGCATTCGGGTCCATTGTTCGGCGCGCTGCCCGAGCAAGTCGCCCGACCACCAGGTGTCGCCTGAAAGCGTGTCGCATTGGGTGACATGCGGGGGCTGGTTTGCCGGCGCGTAAGGGTATTGGGCACGATAGGCGGTCATTTCCGCGCTGTCGACCAACTTCACGTTCCTGGACAAGGCATAAGCCTTGTTGACCAGCTTGGCATCGAGCGAAAAGACTTCGGTTCGATAGTCAAGCGGCGGAAACTGCTCCGGATCGCGGGTGTTGATGCCAAGATAACCGCTGGACCAGTTCGCCGGTTTCTCTCTCGCGTCAATCTCCCACTGAAGGCCAAAATCCACCAGATAAAGCGCCCAGGCCGTGGTGCCCAGAGTGCCTTCCCTGGGGTTGATGCCGGCAATGCCCGACACCAGAAAATAGGTGTGGCGCAGGTCGAAGCGCGGCGAGAACAGGACGGCCATCATCGATGCAGCCGCGTTGGCGTGCCCCATGCCCGTCGTCATCAGGCACAGACCGTCGGATTGGCAGGTGACATCGGGATGGTTTTCCGGCAAGCCCGGCACGGCAATGTTGCGTGGTTGATGGAAGTGTTTCAGCCAGGTCTGCGCCTCCGGTCCGAACATAGTGACGATCATCACCTTCACGGGAATGGGCCGCGGTGGCGCGGCCTGCGCAACGGGAATCGCCCCGCAGAGAAGCGCGAACAGGACTGCGCCCATGGCGCGGTGGAAAAACCGATGGATGACCGGATGCATTGGAGTCTTTCAGGCAGGCGGATGTCGCACCCATGGAGCAAACCGCGTGCCTGCCCGCCCGAACATTCCGAGGCGAGCAAGCACCCGCATGGTGCGAGCTCAGGGCGTGCGGCACCAAGAGTGGACCAGCCGCCTCAGTACAGCCTGCGGCTCAGCCGCTGAGCAGTTTGTCCACCGGAAAGATCTGCGGAAAACCCCGCTCGGTCTGGCACATGCCATCTTGCGGTGGTTCTTCGGCGGAGGCGACGGCGACGACCTGGTGCTGACGCAGCCAGGCCAGCGCCCGCTTCCAGCCGTCCTCGGCATCCTTGGCGTTGTAGCTGGGCCGGTAGTCGGCGTGGAAACCGTGACCGGCATCGGGATACACCACGATTTCCGACGCCTTGGCCGCGGCGCTGCCGCTGGCCAGCGCCTTGCGCATCTGCTCCACGGATTCCTGCGTGATGCCCTGGTCTTTGCCGCCGTATAGACCGAGCACCGGCGCCTTGAGATCCTTGGCGATGTCCACCGGGTTTTTGGGCGACAGCTCGGATGGCGTGCCGACCAGGCGGCCGTACCAGGCCACGCCAGCCTGCACCGGGGCGTGAGCGCAGTAGAGCCAGACGAAGCGCCCACCCCAGCAGAACCCGGTGATGCCGACATGGCCCGCCTTGCCGCCGTTGGCGAGCGCCCAGCTGCGGCAGGCGTCCAGATCCTGCAGCACCTGGGCATCGGGCACCTTGGAGATGACGTTGCTCATCACTTCGGCAATGCTGCCGTAGGCCATCGGATCGCCCTGCCGCACGAACAGATCGGGCGCCAGCGCGAGATAGCCCTGGTGCGCGAAGCGCCGCGCGACATCCGCGATGTACTCGTGCACCCCGAAGATTTCCGACACCACCAGCACCACGGGAAGGTCGGTCTTGCCTTTGGGTTGCGCACGATAGACCGGAATCTTCTGGCCGCCAGACTCGATCTGCACGTCTCCGGCGAGCAGGCCGTCTGCTGAGGTCTGCACGACGGTCTGCGCCATCACCGGCCCTGCGGCGACGGCAAACCCCACGCCAAGCGCGGTGCGCACGAAGTCGCGCCTGGACAGCTCGCCATCCGGACGACCCGGGGCAAGACTCTGGAATTCCGCTTTCAGATTCTCATTCCACATCACAGTCTCCTTGCTTGGAAATGTGAGCAAATGCTACAGCGCGGCAATCCTTCGATGGGCGTGGGGATAAACGCCCTACCCGTTCGCCTCGCGGCACTGAGTCATCAAGTCGGCAATGCCCCGCTTGCCCAGGCGGCGCATGGTGGCTTGGTTCGCCCGGTAAATCGAAGCGGTATCGGGCCGTGCGGCCACGGCGCGGTCGATGCTGGATTCGCGAATCAGATGCAGCATGGGAAAGGGCGATCGATTGGTGGCGTTGGTCACGTCGTCCGGGCGGGTGCCGGCGAACCGATAGTGCGGGTGAAAGCTCGCGATCTGCAGCGTGCCGAGCAGACCAAGGCGCGCCAGCAAGGCTTCGGCCTCG
Source organism: Thiomonas intermedia (assembly GCF_002028405.1). NCBI lineage: Bacteria > Pseudomonadati > Pseudomonadota > Betaproteobacteria > Burkholderiales > Thiomonas > Thiomonas intermedia. Next base: position 3,230,964 of record NZ_CP020046.1, on the reverse strand, counting down.
TCGAGAAAAGCGTTGTAGTGAGCAAAGTGCGTGAGAGACTGCGGGTGGATGAGCAGCGTGGTTTCCACCTCTTCGGGCGCGGTGCGCGCCAGGCGCTGGAGTTCATCACCGAGGGTCTGCAGCAGGCCCTCGGTTGTCGCCGCGGCGCAGTGCACATAGCGGATGCGCCCTTTGACCTGCGGCGCCTTGGCAAAGGGGCAGAGGTTCAAGCCGATCACCATGCGGTCCACCCAGGCGCGGGTCTGCGCCACGACGGCATCGTCTGGGGTGGCCAAGGCTGCCATCACGCGCGCGCCGCGGATTGCCACTGTGCGTCGAGCTGGGCGATCCAGAGCGCCTTGTCGCCGTCGGCGGCAAAGCTGGCCTCCAGGCTGTTGCGCAGCAGGGCATAGGCCTGGGGTGCGCCCAACGCGGGTTGGGCTGCGAACAGCTGGGTGAGGTTGTCGTTCACATAGCCGCCGAAGTACGCCGGGTCGTCCGAATTGACGGTGACCTTCAGCCCTGCATCGAGCAACTGCGGCAGGTTGTGCTGAGCCAGATTGGGCACCACGCACAGCCGCACGTTCGACAGCGGGCAGACCGTGAGAGCTACCTGCTCGCGCGCCAGGCGCTGCATCAGGGCCGGATCTTCGCTGGCACGCACACCGTGGTCGATGCGCTCGACTTCGAGCACATCCAGCGCGTCGCGCACGTAGGCCGGCGGCCCCTCCTCGCCCGCATGCGCCACGGCGTGCAGCCCAAGCTGGCGGGCGCGGGCGAATACCCGGGCAAACTTCTCGGGCGGGTTGCCGCGCTCGGACGAATCGAGCCCGATGCTGATCAGATGATCGAGCCAGGGCTCGGCCGCTTCGAGGGTCTGCAAGGCATCTTCCTCGGGCAGATGGCGCAGCACGCTCACGATCCAGCCGACGCTCAAGCCCAGCTCGTCCTGCGCGCGCCGCGCGGCCTGGATGAAGGCCGGCATGAACACCTCGAAACCGATGCCGCGTGCCGTATGGCTCTGCGGGTCGAAAAACGGCTCCACGCGCACCACGTGATCTTGCGCGGCACGCAGGAAGTAGGCCCAGGCCAGATCGAAAAAGTCCTGTTCGGTGCGCAGCACATCGCATCCGGCGTAATACAGATCGAGGAAGGACTGCAGGTCGGTGAAGGCATAGGCCTTGCGCAGCGCTTCCACATCTGCATAGGGCAGCGTCACGCCGTTGCGCCGGGCCAGCGCGAAGATCAGCTCGGGCTCAAGCGTCCCCTCGATATGCACATGCAATTCGGCTTTCGGGCTGGCGCGGAGCAAGTCAGCAACGCGCGATGCGGGCCATAGGGAGATGTCTGGGAGGGGCATGATGAAGGTCTCTGAAAACGGATGGATGAGTGTAGACCGCCCAAGGGCTTTCTCCCGCGACCCGCACCCGGCAAAGCCGCCATCCTTGCACTATGTTGCGCTTTACAACAAGGTCTTCCAACAGGAGCACGACATGATCGAACGCAGACCGCTTGCACAACTCGGTGGCGACCACCTCGACTGGCTGGACACGCGACACCACTTTTCGTTCGCCGGCTATCACGACCCCCGGCGGATGAACTGGGGCGCACTGCGCGTCTGGAACGACGACACCATCGCCCCCTCGACCGGTTTTGCGCCGCACCCGCATGCCGATATGGAAATCATCACCTATGTGCGCGAAGGGGCCATCACCCACGAAGACAGTCTGGGCAATCGCGGGCGCACCGAGGCGGGCGACGTCCAGGTGATGAGCGCGGGCACCGGCATCCGCCATTCCGAATACAACCGCGAAGCCGGACCGACCACTATTTTTCAGATCTGGATTTTGCCCAACCGGCGCGGCGAGCCCCCCGCCTGGGGCGCCAAGCCTTTCCCGAAAGGCGAGCGCTCCGGCCGCTTCATCGCCCTGGCCAGCGGCCTGCCGAACGATGCTGAGGCGCTGCCGATTCGCGCCGATGCAAGGGTGCTGGGTGCCACCCTCAAGGCGGGCGACTCGGCCGACTACGCCCTGGGGGCGGGCCGCATGGCCTATCTCGTCCCGGCCCGGGGCAAGGTCGAGGTCAACGGCGTGGGGCTGGACGCGCGCGATGGCGCGGCCATTCGCGATGAAGCGGTGCTGCGCGTGACGGCGATCGACGACGCGGAGGTCGTGCTGGTCGATGCAGCGCCCTGAATGAAACCGGGCCGGTTCATCACGCAACCGGCCCGGCTTCAGGAGGCGAAAGCCCTGGCTGTTTACTGCCCGGGCACCTTGCCTTCCACGCCCTTGACGTAGAACATGATGCCGTGGAGGAACTTGTCGTCGGCCACTTTGCCAGCGGCGACCACGGTCTTGCCCGACTGATCGACGATGGGGCCCTTCCAGATGTTGAAGCTGCCGTTCTTCAGACCCGCCTCGCGTTCGAGCACGATTTTCTTCAGCGACTCCGGCACCGCGGCGTTGATGTCCTGCAGCTGGATGGTGTCGTGCTTCATGCCCCACCAGTATTGCTGCGACTTCCAGGTGCCCTTGAGCACTTCGCCGGTCAGCATTTCATAGAGCGGCGCCCAGTTGATGGTGGCCGAGGCCAGGTGGGCCTTGGGACCGAACTTGCTCATATTGCTGTCCCAGCCGAAACCATACTTGCCCATCTTCTCGGCGGTCTGCAGCACGGCGGGCGAGTCGGTATTCTGGAACAGCACGTCGGCGCCCTGATTGATGAGGGAGGTCGCCGCTTCGGTTTCCTTCGGCGGATCGAACCACTTGTTCACCCAGACCACCTTGGTCGTGATCTTCGGGTTGACGGACTGCGCGCCCAGGGTGAACGAATCGATGTTGCGGATCACTTCGGGAATGGGCACCGAGCCGACCACGCCGATCACGTTGGTCTTGCTCATACCGCCCGCCAGCACGCCGGCGAGATAGGCGCCTTCGTAGGTGCGGGCGTCGTAGGTGCCGACGTTCTTCGCGGTCTTGTAGCCCGTGGCGTGTTCGAACTTGACGTTCGGGAATTCCTTGGCCACCTTGAGCGTGGGCTCCATATAGCCGAAGCTCGTGGTGAAGATCAGGCCGTCGCCTTGCTGCGCCAGATCGCGGATCACGCGCGCGGCGTCGGGGCCTTCGGGCACGTTCTCGACGAATTGCGTCTTGATCTTGTCGCCGAACTTGGCCTGCAGCGCCTTGCGCGCCAGATCGTGCGCATAGGTCCAGCCGGCATCGCCCACGGGGCCGATATAGACGAAGCCGACCTTCAGCGGATCAGCCGCATGCGCTGGCGCGGTGGCCATCGCCAACACGCTGGCGACCGCCGCCAGCGCAACCAGGGGTTTTTTCAACACGGTTTTGAACATGGAGTCCTCCTTAAAAATGATCTGAAACTGTATACAAAAATCGTGCCTGCTTGGTCGGCCCGCTCATCCCCCCGGGGTGAACGGCTTGCCGATGGACGACGGCATGTTGATGCGAATCCAGAGTGGATTGCGCGACATCAGCGCCAGCACCACGATGGTGGCGATATACGGCAGCATCGACAGAAACTGCGACGGCACCTGCATACCGCTGCCCTGGAAGAAAAACTGCAGCATGGTCACGCCGCCGAACAGATAGGCGCCGAGCAGCACGCGGGCGGGCCGCCAGGTTGCGAACGTGGTCAGCGCCAGGGCGATCCAGCCCCGCCCCGCCGTCATGCCCTGCACCCACAAGGGTGTGTAGATCACCGACAGATAGGCACCGGCCACGCCCACCAGCGCCCCGCCGCACATCAGGGCCAGCAGGCGGATGCGCCGCACCGGATAGCCCAGAGCATGCGCCGACTCGGGGGACTCGCCCACCGCGCGCAGCACCAAGCCCGCGCGCGTCCGGTCGAAGAACCAGATCAAGCCGATCGCCAGCACGATGGTCAGATACACCATGAGGTGGTGGCGAAACAGCGCCGGCCCGAAGAAGGGAAGCTGGCTGAGCACCGGAATGTCCAGCGGCTGGAAGTTGGGCAGCGTCTTGCCCACGTAATCGATGCCGATGAAGGCCGACAGCCCCGCGCCGAACAGCGTGAGCGCCAGGCCCGTGGCGTACTGATTGGTGTTCAGCCAGATCACCAGCAGACCCAGCGCCCCCGCCAGCAGCGCCCCGGCCACCGCGCCAGCCCCAAAGGCGACCCACTGATTGCCCGTATGCAAGGCCACGGCAAAGCCGATGACCGCGGCCATCAGCATCATGCCCTCGGCGCCGAGGTTGACCACGCCTGATTTTTCGTTGATGAGCAGACCCAGCGCCGCCAGCGCCAGCGGCGTGCCCGCGCTCAGCGTAGTCGCGATGAGAGAAGCCGTCATGTCCATGTCAGTTCGCGCCGGGCCGCCCCAAGAGAACTGCGGCCCCCTCGGGGGGCAGCGAGCAAAGCGAGCGTGGGGGCATAGGCGTCTCCTCAGCGTTTAAAGCGGATGCGGTGGTGGATCAAGGTATCGCAGGCCAGCAGCGAAAACAGCAGCAAGCCCTGGAAGACGCCCGTCATCGCATTGGGCAGACCCAGGCGCGACTGCGCCAGCTCGCCGCCAATGTAGAACATCGCCATCAGCGCGCCCGAGAGCACGATGCCCACCGGATTGAGGCGGCCGACGAAAGCCACGATGATGGCCGCGAAGCCGTAGCCCTGCGACACCTGCGGCGTGAGCTGCTGCAGCGGCCCGATGGCATCGAGCGACCCGGCCAGGCCGGCAAAACCGCCCGACATCAGCAGCACCGTCCAGAGCGCCTTGCGCGACGAATAACCGGCATAGCGCGCCGCACCGGGTGCCAGCCCGCCCACCTGAAGCCGGAAGCCCTGCACGCTGCGGAACAGAAACACCCACACCAGCGCCACCGCGACCAGCGCGATCGGAAAGCCCCAGTTCAGCCGCGTGCCTTCGATCAGATGGCCCAACAGCGCCGGATCGGCGAATATCTTGGTCTGCGGAAAGTTGTAGCCCTCCGGATCTTTCCACGGGCCGTACACCAGGTAGTCGAGCAAGTATTGCGCGACATAGACCAGCATCAGGCTCACCAGGATCTCGTTCGCGTTGAACCAGTCGCGAAGCGCGGCCACCAGCGCCGCCCACACCATGCCGCCCACCACGCCGGCCAGCAGAATGGGCAGCACGATGGCGTGCGAGGTGTTGTCGCCGGCCAGCAGCGCCACGCCGCCGCCGAAGATCGCGCCGACGATGTATTGCCCTTCGGCGCCGATATTCCAGACATTGCTGCGATAACAGGCCGCCAGTCCCAGGCCGATGAGAATGAGCGGACTGGCCTTGAGCGCCAGCTCCGACAGGCTGTAGGCGTTCTTGAGCGGCTCCCAGAAAAACATGCTCAGGCCGTGCAGCGGGCTCTTGCCCATGGCCAGAAAGATGGCCACGCCGAAGGCCACCGTGATCACCAGCGCCAGCAGCGGCGACAGCCACACCATGGCTCTCGAAGGGGCGCTTCGGGGTTCAAGCCGCAGCATGGCTGACCTCCGTGGCGGCTTGCGCGCCGTCCATCGGGCCCTGCGGCCACAGCCCGCTCATCCAAACCCCGATCTGCTCGACCGTCGCGTCGGCGCGGGCGATGGAGGGCGACAGCTTGCCGCGCGCCATCACCTGCAGCCGGTCGGCGATCTCGAACAGTTCGTCAAGCTCTTCCGAGATGACCAGCACGGCGCAGCCCGCATCGCGCAGGCCCAGAAGCTCGGCCCGGATCTGCGCCGCGGCGCCCACGTCCACGCCCCAGGTCGGTTGCGCCACCAGCAGCACGCGGGGCTGGCCGAGAATTTCCCGGCCCACGATGTACTTCTGCAGATTGCCGCCCGACAGGCTGCGCGCCGCGGCCTGCGGACCGCCGGCCTTCACGCCGAAGCGGGCGATCACCGCCTGCGCCTGCTCGCGCAGGGTCTGGCGCTGGATCAGACCGTGCGAAACAACCTCGGCGGGGCGCGCGGTCAGCAAAATGTTCTGCTCCAGCGACAGGACCGGCACCGTCGCCCGCCCCAGACGCTCTTCCGGGATGAAATGCAGGCCGCGCTTGCGGCGCTCACCCGGCCCGAGCGCGCCCACGGGCTCGCCCGCCAGCCGCACGGCTGCGGGGCGAGCGCGCCGGTCTTCGCCCGACAGCGCGGCGAGCAATTCCTGCTGGCCATTGCCCGACACGCCGGCGATGCCCAGAATTTCCCCGGCGCGCACCTCCAGCGAGAGATGGTCGATGGCCACGCTGAATTCGCCATCGCCCGGCAGTTCCAGATCGTCCACCTTCAGCAGCACCTCGCCGAGCTGGGACGGCCGGTGCTGCAGCGCGGGCGGATCGGCGCCGATCATCAGCCGCGACAGGCTGGCCTCGGTTTCCTGGGCCGGATCGACGCGCCCGCTCACCCGACCGCCGCGCAACACCGTGCAGTTGTGGCAGAGCTTGCGAATCTCGTCGAGCTTGTGGCTGATGTAGAGAATGCTGCAGCCGTCCGCGGCGAGCTGGCGCAGCACGACAAACAGCTTTTCGACGGCCTGCGGCGTGAGCACCGAGGTCGGCTCGTCGAGGATGAGCAGCGTGGGATCGGCCAGCAGGCAGCGGATGATCTCCACCCGCTGGCGTTCGCCGACCGACAGGGTGTGCACCGGACGGCGGGGCGCGCAGTCCAGCCCGTACCGATGCGCGATGGCATTGATGCGGGTCTCCACTTCGGACAAGCTGATGCGGCGCCCCAGACCCAGCCAGATGTTCTCCGCCGCAGTGAGGGTGTCGAACAGCGAGAAGTGCTGATACACCATGGCGATGCCCAGGTCGCGGGCCATGCCGGGGTTTTTCATGCGAACCGGCGCGCCGTTCCAGACGATCTGACCGGCATCGGGCTGCACCGCGCCGTAGATGATTTTCATCAGCGTGGACTTGCCCGCGCCGTTCTCGCCCAGCACCGCATGGATTTCCCCGGGCTGCACCGCCAGGCTGATGTCGTCGTTGGCCTTGACGCCGGGATAGGACTTGCTGATGTGTTCGAGCGCGAGCCGCATGTAAGAAGAGAAGCCGAATGAAGCGGGGAAACGGAATGACGCGGGAATGACGCGGGAATGCCGGATTGTCCTATACCTGACCGCGCGCAGATGCGGCACCCCGTCGTTCAACGCTTCACGGTCGATACCGCAACTGCCCGCTCACATACGTTGCTGCGACATTGCGTTCGTCCGCGAGAGTCATCCACGCGAACAAACGCTCATGCAAGCTACGTGCCATCTCCTGGCGCCGCTGCTGCACCGCGCCCTCGGCCCAGCGCCACACCACCACGTCGGCCGCGGTGCCCGGGGCGAAGTGGCCGATCTCGTGCTCAAGATCGAGGGCGCGCGCCGCGCCCCGGGTGGCGGCGTAAAGCCCCTGCCAGGCCGTCATGCGCTGGCCTTGGAGCGCGAGCACCTTGTAGCCATCGGCCAGGGTGCGCAACTGGCACAGGCTGGTGCCGCCGCCCACGTCGCTGGCCGGCGCCACGCCCACACCGGCGGCCTCGGCCCGGGCCCAGTCGAACAGGCCGCTGCCCAGAAAGAGGTTGGACGAAGGCGAGAAGGCGATGCTGCTGCCGGCCTGGGCCATGCGCTCGCGGTCGGCGTCGTCGAGCCAGATGCCGTGCGCCAGAACGCTGCGGCGGGTGAGCAGGCCCCGGCGGTCATACACGTCGAGGTAGCTGCGGCTGTCGGGAAACAGCTCGGCGATCCATCGCACCTCGTCTCGGTTCTCGGCCACATGCGTCTGCATGTAGAGGCCGCCGGCCTGCTTCGCGTAGCGCTGCAACAGGCCGCCGGCCATGGTCAGTTGCGCGTCGCTGCTGGTGGCGGCGAAACGGGGCGTCACGGCGTAGGCCAGGCGGTCGACACCGTGCCAGCGCTCGATCAGCTCGATGCAGTCGTGTTCGGCCTGCACGACGTCATCGCGCAGATCGGCCGGGCAGTTGCTGTCCATCAGCACCTTGCCGGTGATGAGCCGCATGCCGAGTTGCCGTCCCGCTTCGAACAGCGCCTCGCTGCTGGTCTTGTGCACCGTGGCAAACACCAGCGCCGACGTGGTGCCGTGCGCCAACAGCGCGTGCAGAAAACGCTCGGCGCCAAGACGGCTCTGCTCTGGGTCGGCGTAGCGCGCCTCGGCGGGGAAGGTGTAGCGCTCCAGCCAGTCGAGCAGCGCGGCCCCGAAGGAGGCGATGACATCGACCTGCGGCGCGTGCACATGCGGATCGATGAAACCCGGCATCACCAGATGGCCCCGCCAGTCCTGCCGCGCCCAGCTCGCGTCGGGCGGGTCGTCTGCGGCGCGCACCGCCAGAACCCGCCCCTGTTCGATCAGCAGCCAGCCGTCGGGCTCGAAGCGCACGGCGCCGGTGGCATCCTCGCTCCAGCCGGGATCGCGCAGGAAGTAGAGGATGTCGCCGCGCAGGGCCGTGCGCGCCGGGCTGGCACCCGGCGACGGGCTGGAATGGAGGGAGGTCGGCAAGGGCGTGGCAGCAGTCATGGGGGATCGTTCGGTCATTCAGTCATTCGCTCATTCAGTCGGTGGGAAACAGCGCATAGCGCAGCAGGAACAGCGCCGCCACCACCCACAGCGCCGGATGCACGTCCCGTGCCCGCCCGGTCAGCAGCTTGAGCGCCGCGTAGGCGATGAAGCCGAAGGCCAGGCCGTTGGCGATGGAATAGGTGAATGGCATGATCAACGCGGCCAGCGCCGAGGGCACCGATTCGGTGATGTCGCCCCAGTCGATTTCCAGCAGCTCGCGCATCATCAGCCCGGCCACGTAGAGCAGCGCCGGGGCCGTGGCATAGGCGGGCACCACAGCGGCCAGCGGCGCGATGAACAGCGCGGCGAGAAACAGCAGGCCCACGGTCAGCGCCGTCAGGCCCGTGCGCCCGCCGGCCTGCACCCCAGAGGCGCTTTCGATATAGGCCGTGGTGCTGCTGGTGCCCAGCAGCGAGCCGGAGAAGATGGCCAGGCTGTCGGCAAACAGCGCGCGCCCCAGGCCACGCTGGTCGCCCTTGGCGCCCTCCTTCAGCAACCCGGCCTTGCGGGCCACGCCCGTCAAGGTGCCGGTGGCATCAAAAATTTCCACCAGCACGAACACCAGAATGATGTGAAAAAAACCGGCATGCAGCGCCCCGAGAATGTCGAGCTTGAGAAAGGTCGGCGCCATGCTCGGCGGCATGGAGATGATGCCCTGGTAATGCGTCAGCCCGAGCGCCATGCTCGCCAGTGTCACCGCCACGATGCCGATGAGAATGGCGCCGCGCACCCGCCAGTAGTCGAGCAGGGCGATGAGCAGAAAGCCGCACGCCGCCAGCACCACGGGCAGCGTGGCCAGATTGCCCAGCCCCACCTTGGTCGCCGGATTGGCCACCACGACGCCCGCGTTCGACAGCGCGATGATGGCCAGAAACATGCCAATGCCTGCCGCAATGGCGCTGCGCAAGGACTTCGGAATGCCCGCCACCAGCCACGATCGCACGCCGGTGATGGTCAGCAGAATGAACAGGCAGCCCGAGATGAACACGGCGCCCAGGGCCTGCTCCCAGGTGAAGCCCATGCCCTTGACCACGGTGAAGGCGAAAAAGGCGTTCAACCCCATGCCCGGCGCCAGGCCGATGGGCCAGTTGGCGACGAAGGCCATGATGAAAGTGCCCAGGGCCGCCGCCAGACAGGTGGCGACGAACACGGCGTTCTTGTCCATGCCGGTGGTGGACAGGATGTCGGGGTTGACGAAGATGATGTACGACATGGTGAGAAACGTCGTCACCCCCGCCAGGATCTCGGTGCGCACATCGGTGCCGTGCGCATCGAGCTTGAACAAGGTTCGCAGATTCATGGACAGTCTCCTCGGGTTTTCACGCCTCGCTCAGGGTGGCGAAGTCGATGCCCCGCGCCAGGTCGGACACGGGATTCAAGAACGGTTCAGCCGTGCGCCTGCGTCGCAGCCTCCCGGACGTGCGCACGCAGCCAGCGGTGCGCCGCGTCGAGATGCACGCGGGCATGCCACAGCAGGTAGTAGGTCAGCGGGGGGAACGGCACCGGACAAGGCAGGATGCGCACGGCCATGCCCGATTCCACATAGCGTTGACAGAACCGGCGCCCCGTCGTCAGCACCAGCAGGCTGCGCGCCACCAGGCCCGGAATCAGGTTGAAAAAGGCGCAGTGCACCGTGACGTTGCGCTGCAGCCCCAGATGATGCAGGTGCTGGTCGATCACCCCCTCGCCCACGGCGCGCAGCGGTGACGGCGCCACATGCTCGGCCTGCAGATACTGATCCAGATCCAGACCGCGACGCAGCGCGGGGTGGCTTGCTGCGACCAGGCAGACGATGTCGTCTTCGATCAGCGGCGCAAGGTGCAGATCCTGGGGCGGCTCCAGCCAGTTGCCCAAGACGGCATCGACGTCCCCGGCCGCCAGCGCGTGGCGATAGTCCAGAGTGGCCGACAGCGGCAGCACGTCGACGCCACACTGCGGTGCCTCGCGTTTGAGCGTGGCGATGAGATGTGGCAGAAAAGCCGGGTCCATGTAGTCGGCCGCCGCCAGACGGAACTGACGCGTGCTGTGCATCGCATCGAACGGCCCCGTGCCCCCGAGCAGGCGCTGCGCCTCCCGCAGAATGCAGGCACTGGGCTCGATCAGGCTTGCGCCAAACGCGGTCGGCACCATGGCATTGCCGCTGCGCACCAGCAGTTCATCGCCGGTGATGGCGCGCAGGCGGCGCAGCGCCCCGCTCACGGCGGGCTGGGTCGAGCCCAGGCGCATGGCGGCTCGGGAAACGTTCGATTCGGTCAGCACGGTATGCAGGATCCGGATGAGGTGCAGGTCGATGGAGTCCAGCGCATTGTTCATGGTGCAGCCCCTTGCGGCATCAGCCGTCTCGCATGTTTTGTATACAGTTCAGCATATGTCAATCGCGCCGGATCGTGGCCCAATACTTGCAGCATCTCGCGCCCGCCCCTTTTCTTTCCACCGCCTGATGGCCCGCAACCCGTCATGAACGCCCAACCCATCCGCTTCGTCCATCGCGGCCAGATCACCGAAGTCAGCGGTCTGCCCGTCACCACCACCGTGCTGCAATGGCTGCGCGAGCATGCGCACCATTGCGGCACCAAGGAAGGCTGCGCCGAAGGCGACTGCGGCGCCTGCACCGTGGTCGTGGCGGAGCTGGCCGATGACGGCCTTCAAGACCGTGCGGCAATCACCGTGGGCGCGTTGCAGCTGCGCCCGGTCAACGCCTGCATCCGCTACCTGCCCACCCTGCACGGCAAGGCGCTGCTGACCGTCGAAGACCTGCAAGGCCTCGCCCCCGGTCGCGCGCTGCACCCCGTGCAGCAGGCCCTGGTCGACTGCCATGGCTCGCAATGTGGCTTCTGCACCCCCGGCTTCGCCATGTCGCTTTACGCAAGCTACGAGCGCCACCAGGGCGCGGGCACCCGGCCCACGCGCCAGCAGCTTGCCGACGACCTGTCGGGCAACCTCTGCCGCTGCACCGGCTACCGACCCATTCTCGATGCGGGCCAGGCCATGTTCGAGGCCCCAGCGGCCCGGCTCGATCCCGAGCCCATCGTCGCACTGCTGCGCCAGATCGCCGAGCGCACGCCCGAGCCTTTTGTCCACGCCGCGCCCAACCCCGCCTACCCCGACGCGCAGGGTCAACCGCGCATCGACCATTTCATCGCGCCACGCACCCTTGCGGAATTTGCCTCAGTCCGGGTTGAACGGCCAGAGGCAAGACTTCTTGCCGGCGCCACCGACATCGGCCTGTGGACCCACAAACAGTTCCGCGACGTGGGCGATCTGCTCTACCTGGGCGACGTGCGCGAGCTGCATGCCGTGGAGCGCGACGGTGCCCTGCTTCGCATCGGCGCGGCCGTGCCGCTGGAAGATGCCTGGGCCGCGCTGGTCCACCACTGGCCCGAACTGCGCGAGATGGCGCTGCGCTTCGCCGGCCCGCCCGTGCGCCATGCCGGCACCCTCGGCGGCAATGTGGCCAACGGCTCGCCCATCGGCGACGGCGCGCCCGTGCTGCTTGCGCTCGATGCGGTGCTCGAATTGCAGAAGGGCGACGCGGTGCGTCGACTGCCGTTGGCCGAGTTCTATCTCGACTACATGAAGAACGCCCTGCAGCCCGGCGAATTCCTGCGCGCCATCGACGTGCCGCTGCCCGCGGCGGACGTGCCCCAGGCGCAGGCGCTGCGGCTGCGAGCCTACAAACTCTCCAAGCGCTACGACTGCGACATCTCGGCGGTGAGCTGCGGCCTGGCCCTGCGGCTGGACGCGCAAGGCCACGTCAGTCACGCGCGTCTGGCGTTTGGCGGCATGGCGGCGGTGGTCAAGCGTGCCGCGCAGGCCGAGGCCGCCCTGTTGGGGCAGCCCTGGAGCGAGGCCAGCGTGCGCGCGGCCATGCGGGCGCTCGACACCGACTTCCAGCCCTTGACCGATCTGCGCGCCAGCAGCGCCCACCGGCAGCGCGTGGCGCGCAATCTGCTGTGGCGATTCTGGCTGGAAACCCGTCTCGATGCGCCCCTGCCTGCCAGCGTGACCAGCGTCTGGTCAGGCCAGATTCCCGCGCTGCATGCCGTTTGAAGAGCGCCTCATGAACAAACCTTTCGATCCCCTGCCGACGGCCCCCGCGACGGGTCCAGAAATCGCCGACTTTGCGCGATCAGGCGCCCATCCCTGGCCCGAGGCCGAATGGCCCGCGCTGCGCCAGGGTGCCCGCGTGGGCGTCAGCCCGCCGCACGAATCGGCGCACCTGCACGTCAGCGGGCAGGCCGCCTACACCGATGACGCCCCCGAGCTGCACGGCACGCTGCACGCGGCGCTGGGACTTTCGCACCTGGCCCATGGCAAGCTGCTGGGCCTCGACCTCGCGCGACTGCGCGCACAGCCGGGCGTGGTCGCCGTCCTGACGGCGGCCGATATTCCCGCAGTGAACGACTGCGGCCCCGTGGTGCACGACGACCCCATTCTGGCCACCGACCTCCTGCGTTTCGTCGGCCAGCCGGTCTTCGTCGTCGTGGCCACCACGCAAACCCTCGCGCGCCGCGCGGCGGCCCTGGCCCGCGAGGTCATCCGCGCCGAAGCCCTGCCCGCGCTGCTCACCGCCCGCGAAGCCCATGCCCAGGGCCAGTATGTGCTGCCCCCCATGCACCTCACGCGCGAGACGGCGCCCGGCGAACTCGAACGGGCGATGGGCTCGGCCCCGCATCGCCTGCAGGGCAGCCTGAGCGTGGGCGGACAGGAGCAGTTCTACCTCGAAGGCCAGGTGGCCTATGCCATGCCCTCCGAGAATGCGGGCATGCGCGTGCTCTGCTCCACCCAGCACCCCAGCGAGATGCAGCATGTCGTGGCCCACATGCTGGGGTGGATGCTGCACCAGGTGCAGGTGGAATGCAGGCGCATGGGTGGCGGCTTCGGCGGCAAGGAATCGCAGTCGGCGCAGTTCGCCTGCTGCGCGGCGCTGGCCGCCCATCTGCTGCAGCGGCCGGTGAAGCTGCGGCTCGACCGCGACGACGACTTCCTAATCACCGGCCGGCGCCACGGCTTCGAGTACGACTACGCCGTGGGCTTCGATGATGAGGGCCGCATCCTCGCCTACGACGTCACGCTCATCGCCAATGCCGGGCATTCCGCCGACCTCTCCGGCGCGGTGCTCACCCGGGCCATCTGCCACGTGGACAACGCCTACTGGCTGCCCAATGTCGCCATCCACGGATTCGTGGCCAAGACCAACACCCAGAGCAACACCGCCTTCCGCGGCTTCGGCGGGCCGCAAGGCGCCCTCGTCACCGAGTTCGTGCTCGACTCCATCGCCCGAAAATTGGGGCATGACGCCCTTCAGGTGCGCCGCGCCAACTTCTACGGCATCGGCCAGAACCACCACACGCCCTACGGCCAGGGCGTGACCGACAACGTCATCACCCCGTTGGTGGACCAGCTCGCGCACAGCGCCGACCACGCCGCGCGCCGCGCCGCCATCGCCCGCTTCAACGCCCACAGCCCGGTGCTCAAAAAGGGGCTGGCGCTCACCCCGGTCAAGTTCGGCATCTCGTTCAATGTCGTGCACCTGAACCAGGCGGGCGCGCTCGTCCACATCTACACCGATGGCAGCGTGCTGGTGAACCACGGCGGCACCGAAATGGGGCAAGGGCTGAACACCAAGGTGGCGCAAGTCGTCGCCGAGGAACTGGGGCTCGATTTCGCCGCCGTGCGCTGCACCGCCACCGACACCCACAAAGTGGCCAACACCTCGGCCACCGCCGCCTCCACCGGGGCCGACCTCAACGGCATGGCCGCGCTCGATGCCGCCCGCACCCTGCGCCAGCGCCTGGCCGCCTTCGCCGCCGAACGGCACGGCGGCCGCGCCGAGTTGGTGCGTTTCAGCGGCGGCATGGTGCACACCGGCGACGCCGCCCTGCCCTTCGCCACCCTGGTGCAACAGGCCTATCTCGCCCGGGTGCAGTTGTGGAGCGACGGCTTCTACACCACGCCCGACCTGCACTGGAATGCCGAGACGCTCACCGGCCACCCGTTCTACTACTTCGCCTACGGCGCCGCGGCCAGCGAAGTGCTGGTCGACACCCTCACCGGCGAGTGGCGCCTGCTTCGCGCCGACCTGCTGCACGACGCCGGCAAGTCGCTCAATCCGGCCCTCGACATCGGACAGGTCGAAGGCGCCTTCATTCAGGGCATGGGCTGGCTCACCCTGGAAGAACTGGTGTGGCACCCGAAAACCGGGCTTCTGCTCACCCATGCCCCCAGCACCTACAAGATTCCCACCGCCAACGACTGCCCGGCGGAGCTGCACACCGCGCTGTTCGACAACCCCAACGCCCAGCCCACGGTGCATCGCTCCAAGGCCGTGGGCGAGCCGCCGCTGCTGTTGCCGTTTTCGGTGCTGCTCGCGATTCGGGACGCCATTTCGGCCGTGGGCGAACATCGCATCGACCCGCCACTGCGCGCCCCGGCCACGCCCGAAGCCATACTCGACGCCATCGACGCGGTACGCGCTCAATAGATCTGGCACATTGAAGTATGAAACTCCCCTTTCCCCGCCCCAACCCTCCCCACATGCGGGGAGGGAGCAAAACGGCCCCTCTCCCGCCTGCGGGGGAGGTTGGAAGGGGGATGGCATGGAGAAAGGCCGTGGCATGGCCTTGCCCATGACTCGACCCTCTCTCTCCCCTGATCCATCTTCTTGAGCCATGAAACGCGAACCCGCACCGCTCACCCTGCACGAAGGCGAACCCGCGCAGGCGCCCTGGGTGCGCGTCACCTTGAGCCGCGTGCGCGGCTCGGCGCCCCGCGAACAGGGCGCCAGCATGCTGGTCGGCACCACGCAAACCCGCGGCAGCATCGGCGGCGGACATCTGGAATACAAGGCCATCGCCACCGCGCGGCAACTGCGTGCGCGCTGGGCCAATGGGGAGGCCGCCGAGCCGCATTTTGAGAATCACGCTCTCGGCCCCGCGCTCGGGCAATGCTGCGGCGGTCACGTCGAGCTTCGCTTTGATCCCGCCGCCAGCGGCGCGCTCCCGGTTCCCGAACCGCTGTTCCATCTGCAGCTCTTCGGCGCGGGCCATGTCGGCCGGGCGCTGGTGCGCGCCCTGCGCCCCCTGCCCTGCACCCTCGACTGGATCGATGAACGCGAGCAGGAGTTCCCGCCCGACGCCCTCGCCGCCGACGCTGGTGCCTCATGGCCCTCCACCCTGCGCGTCCTGGCGGTGGACGCCCCGGAAGCCGAAATCGCCACGGCGCCGCCCGGCGCCTTCTATCTGGTCATGACCCACAGCCACGACCTTGACTTCCGACTCGGCGAAACCATCCTGCGGAGAAGCGACCTCGCCTGGTTCGGCCTCATCGGCTCGGCCACCAAGCGCGCCCGCTTTGTGCGCCGCTGGCGCGAACGCGGCGTTTCCGACGCGGCGCTGAAGCGGCTGGTCTGCCCGGTGGGCATCCCCGGCATTCCCGGCAAGGCGCCCGAAGTGATCGCCGCTTCGGTGGCGGCGCAGTTGCTTCAAATCGCCGGACAGAGCGGCGGACCGGGAGGCTGAGCAGACGCCAGCCTGACCCCTCGTCAGTCTTCCAGCAGATCGACGTTGCGCACCGCGCCCTTGTCGGCGCTGGTCACCAGCTTGGCATAGGCCTTGAGCGCCTGGCTCACTTTGCGGGGGCGCGGAGCGGCGGGCTTCCAGCCGCGGGCGTCCTGCTCGGCGCGGCGGCGGGCCAGTTCGTCGTCGCTCACGTCCACGCGCACCACGCGGTTCGGAATGTCGATGACGATGCGGTCGCCCGTCTGCACCAGACCGATGGCGCCGCCCTCGGCCGCTTCGGGCGACACATGGCCGAGCGACAGCCCCGCCGTTCCGCCCGAAAAGCGGCCATCCGTGATGAGCGCACAGGCCTTGCCCAGGCCCTTGGACTTCAGATAGCTCGTGGGGTAGAGCATTTCCTGCATGCCGGGGCCGCCGCGCGGGCCCTCGTAGCGGATGACGACCACGTCGCCCGGCTTGATCTGGTCGCCCAGAATGGCTTCAACGGCCGCGTCCTGGCTTTCCAGCACCACGGCGGGGCCGGAGAAAGTGAGAATGCTCTTGTCCACTCCGGCCGTCTTGACGATGCAGCCGCGCTCGGCCAGATTGCCAAACAGAATCGCCAGGCCGCCGTCAGCGCTGTAGGCGTGTTCGAGATTGCGGATGCAGCCCGCCGCGCGGTCGACGTCCAGCGTGTCGTAGCGGCAGCTCTGCGAAAACGCCTTCGTGCTGCGCACGCCGGCCGGGCCCGCACGGTAGAACGTCTGCACGTCATCGGCGGGCTGGCGCGCCACGTCCCAGGTGTCGAGCGCGGCGGCCAGCGTGGGCGCATGCACCGTCGGCACGCTGGTATCGAGCAGCTTGGCGCGGTCGAGCTCGCCCAGAATGGCCGCCACGCCGCCGGCGCGGTGCACGTCTTCGAGGTGGTAGTGACTCGACGGCGCCACCTTGCACAGCGTGGGTACCTTGCGCGACAGGCGGTCGATGTCGCCCATGCCGAAATCGACGCCGCCTTCCTGCGCCGCCGCCAGCAGGTGCAGCACCGTGTTGGTCGAACCGCCCATGGCGATGTCCAGCGACATCGCGTTCTCGAACGCCGCCTTGCAGGCGATACGGCGCGGCAGCACGCTTTCGTCGTTGCCCTCGTAGTAACGGCGGGCCAGATCGACGATGGTGCGCCCGGCGCGGCGGAACAGTTGCTCGCGGTCGGCATGCGTGGCCACCAGCGAGCCATTGCCCGGCAGCGACAGGCCCAGCGCTTCGGTGAGACAGTTCATCGAGTTGGCGGTAAACATGCCCGAGCACGAGCCGCAGGTCGGGCAGGCCGAGCGTTCGATGGCCTGCACATCGTCATCCGACACCTTGTCGTCGGCGGCGGCCACCATGGCGTCGATCAGGTCGAGCGAGATCACCTTGCCGGCCAGCTGCGTCTTGCCGGCCTCCATCGGCCCGCCCGACACGAAGATCACCGGAATGTTCAGCCGCAGCGCGGCCATCAGCATGCCCGGCGTGATCTTGTCGCAATTGGAAATGCACACCAGCGCATCGGCCGTGTGCGCGTTGCACATGTACTCCACGCTGTCGGCGATGATGTCGCGCGAAGGCAGGCTGTAGAGCATGCCGTCGTGGCCCATGGCGATGCCGTCGTCCACCGCGATGGTGTTGAACTCCTTGCCCACGCCGCCGGCGCGCTCGATTTCCTCGATGACGAGCTGCCCCAGATTCTGCAGGTGCACATGGCCGGGCACGAACTGCGTGAACGAATTGGCCACCGCGATGATGGGCTTGCCGAAGTCGCCATCCTGCATGCCGGTGGCGCGCCACAGCGCGCGGGCCCCGGCCATATTGCGGCCGGCAGTGCTGGTACGGGAACGGTAGGCGGGCATGGGACGTTTCTCCTGCGTGGAATGATGGGTTGCGGCCCCGCATTGTCCGAACCCTCGGCTATATTGAACAATACATTTTTGAGGGAGGCGCCATACGCCTGACGTATCGCCAAACGAAACATGGAACTGCGGCAACTCCGGTACTTCATCGCCATTGCGGAACAAGGCAGCTTCTCGCGCGCGGCCGAGCGCCTGCACATCTCGCAACCGCCGCTCTCCACCCAGATCAAGGCGCTCGAAGACGAAATCGGCGCCCGGCTGCTTGAGCGCAGCAACCGCGGAGTGGCGCTTACCGCCGCAGGCGCGGCGTTCTTTGAGGACATCCGCTCCGTCCTCGCCCAGCTCGAACACGCCGTCGAGCGCGTGCGCCAGAGCGAGCGCGGCGAGGCCGGCACCCTGTCCATCGGCTTCGTCTCCATCGCCGACTTCGGCATCCTGCCGCCCACCCTCAAGAGCTTTCGTGCGCGGTATCCGCAGGTGGACGTGCAGCTGCACGAACTCACCACCGACGCCCAGATCCGCGAGCTTCGCGCCGCCGAACTCGACCTGAGCATCGGCCTGGCCCCCGTGGACGAGCCCGGACTGACCTTCACCCACCTGCTCCACGAGCCGTTGGTGCTCGCCGCCCCGACGGCGCACCCCGTGCTGAAAGGCAGCGGCGCCGTCGATCTCCACGCTCTCGCCAAAGAGCCCTTCATCGTGCCGCCTCGCAGCATCGGCCCCGGGCTGTACGACCTCACCCTCAGCCTGTGTCAGGCCGCCGGATTCGCTCCCCGCATCACCCAACACGCCCGGCAGATGCAGACCGTCATCGGCCTGGTTTCCTGCGGCATGGGCGTGGCCCTCGTGCCGTCTTCACTGCGCCACCTCAAGCGCCCCGGCGTGCAGTACCGCCCCCTGCTCGGCCAACCCGCCACCATCGAGCTCGGCATTCTTCAACCGGCCCAGACGCCCAATCCGCTGAGGGACAACTTCATCCAAGCGCTCCGAGAGGCGGCGCAGCGGCTTGAGCAGACATAAGCCGGTCGCGTGACCGAGTCAACCCGCTCCTTCACCTTGAAGCTTGGCTAGTCCGAGAGTATTGACCAAGACCGAATTCGGCTCTAAATTCAGTCCCACTGAACCTTGGAGGCCGTCATGCCATCCGTCAACCACATCAAGTCCATTTCCTATCTGAAAAGCCACGCAGCACAGATTTCGGAAGATCTTGAAATGAATGGCAATCCTTATGTCATCACCCAAAATGGCGAAGCCAGCATGGTGATCGAGAACATCAAGCAATTCCAGGAAAAGGAAAGCCTCATCGCCGCCCTGAAAATCATCGCCCTCGGCGAAAAAGACCGGCAAGAAGGGAAAGGGCTGTCAGTCGAAGCCTCGCGCGCCCAATTGAAAGCTGCCCGCCTAAGCCGCAAATAATGACCATCATCGTCCTCCCCGATGCGCAGCAAGACCTGCTTGCACTTCAGGACTACATGCTCGACCAATGGGGCGAATCAGCGTGGGAGCAGGCTGAAAATGAAATTTTCGAGCAACTGCGCAGGGTTGAAAGCGGCATTCTGGATGGCACGCCCATTCCAGAACTCGCTGCGATTGGATTGACGAATTATCGGAACATCCTCACATCCCACCATAAACTGCTGTACCAGAGGCTGGATGGAACGATCTATCTCTACCTTGCCGCAAGCCACCGGCAGTATTATCCAACACTTCTGATGAATCGCTTGCTTCGCAGGTGAAAAGGTGTCGCACTCAGAAATCATTGGCTCTCAGGTAGTACGAAGCCAAACCTGACCCCATTTGAGCCTGATTTACTCCACTGCCCCATACGCCATTAAATTCGGCTCGCCGGAGGACGCTAATTTCAGGGTTGATCCGTCGATGCGACGCATGAGAACCGAACCATAGCCGTGGATGGGATGCCGTGATGTACGAAGCCACCAAACATCCCCGCAGACCTCGATGATTCCGCCGCAGCTGCACCCGCAGCTGATCCAAATGGACCACGGTAGGCGCTTGCGGCGGCTGCCGCAGCATGGGAATTGTCAAAGCCATTAACTGCGGCCACGGACCCCGAAACGCCGGTTGTTGACGATTGCCCCAGAACATGAACAAGAAGGCCTTTATCCCGGCAAAAGGCATCGGCCTTACGCAGCGCGTCAACTTGAAGATTTGGCGCAGCGTCACGCCAGGCCTTTCCACTCGCCGCGATCTCGTAGACGCCTGGATCTACTTGTGCAACCTGCGAAACAGACTCACAGCCAACGAGACTAAACGTCAACAATGCGACAGTGGATATAACACAAATAAAGCGCAGACTAAATATTGACTTGTGCATTATATATCCATTAATTTTTTGAACGCATCCATAATAATAATAAAGAAGAAAAATATCCAAAGATGAGATGCTGAAAAGTCGTAAAACCTCGGTTTTCAGGCAGATTTTTGATCGAAATTGGTCACAACACCATCATCGAGCGTGACGCGAAGGGAATATCGGTTCTTCCCAGTTTTGTTGTACTTCCAGACTTCGCGCTTCTTGGTTTTTAGAGACTTATGGCCAATACCTGCAGGAGAACCGAGCGAATCTTTAAGCTGATCGGCAGTTTGTCCGACCCAGAATCTTTTTTTCAGAATATTTTCTGCGACGGTAGAGTCACCATGTTTTGCAATGAGCTGGGCCAGCCGCCTTGTCCGCAAATATGATTTTGTGACAAACCAAGCGATGATTAGCGAAATCAGGACGGCGGCAACTGACATGATGTCCTCGCAATTGAAGTGTCTTGTTTCAGTAACTGGGCTAGTAAGTTTCAAGCACGCCCACAGCCACTAGCATTTCATAATTAGAAAAACTGGCTTTAGATGTGGCTATCTTGCAATCTTTTGCTCAGTATGTACTAACTCTATCAATCATCCCCCTTCACTTCATGTCAAATAAGAAACATCCGCATCAAAAAGTAAAACGCCCCGATAACGGGGCGTTTTACTAAACCGATGCTTGCGAACGTCAGGCTGCGGCGTCCTCGGCTTCTTTTTTCTTCGGTCGCGGCTCGGGCGGGGTGATGTCGAGTTTGATCTTGTCTTTCTCGGCGGCCTCGTCGATATCCACCGATACCCGCCCGCCATCGACCAGGCGGCCGAACAGCAGTTCGTCGGCCAGAGCGCGGCGCAGGGTGTCTTGAATGAGGCGCTGCATGGGGCGGGCACCCATGAGGGGGTCGAAACCGGCCTTGGCCAGATGTTGCGCAGGGCGTCGGAGAAGGTGATGTCCACCTTCTTTTCGGCGAGCTGGGCTTCGAGCTGGAGCAGGAATTTGTCGACCACGCGCAGGATGATGGTTTCGTCCAGCGGCTTGAAGCTGATGGTCGCGTCGAGCCGGTTGCGGAACTCGGGGGTGAACAGCCGCTTGATGTCGGCCATCTCATCGCCCTGCTCGCGCTTGGTGGTGAAGCCGATGGTGGATTTCTGCATGGCTTCCGCGCCGGCATTCGTGGTCATGATGAGAATGATGTTGCGGAAGTCGGCCTTGCGCCCGTTGTTGTCGGTGAGGGTGCCGTTGTCCATGACCTGCAGCAGCACGTTGAACACGTCGGGGTGGGCTTTCTCGATCTCGTCGAGCAGCAGCACGGCATGCGGCTTCTTGGTCACGGCCTCGGTGAGCAGGCCGCCCTGGTCGAAGCCCACATAGCCGGGCGGCGCACCGATGAGGCGCGAGACGGTGTGGCGCTCCATGTATTCCGACATGTCGAAGCGGATGAGTTCGACGCCCAGGGTGAACGCCAATTGCTTGGCCACTTCGGTCTTGCCGACGCCCGTGGGGCCGCTGAACAGGAAGGCGCCGATGGGTTTGTCGGGCTTGCCCAGGCCGGAGCGGGCCATCTTGATGGCGGCGGCCAGCGCGTCGATGGCGGCTTCTTGCCCGAACACGACGTTCTTGAGGTCGCGGTCGAGGTTCTTGAGCTTGGAGCGGTCGTCGGTGGTGACGCTGTGCACCGGCACCCGGGCGATCTTGGAGATGATCTCCTCGATCTCGATCTTGCCGATGGTTTTTTTCTGCTTGCTCTTGGGCAGAATGCGCTGCGCCGCGCCAGCTTCGTCGATGACGTCGATGGCTTTGTCGGGCAGGTGGCGGTCGTTGATGTATTTGGCCGAGAGTTCGGCCGCGGCCGACAGCGCCCCGGGCGAATACTTCACGCCGTGATGCTCTTCAAAGCGCGACTTGAGGCCGCGCAGAATTTCGACGGTCTGCTGCACGCTGGGCTCGACCACGTCGATTTTCTGGAAGCGGCGCGACAGCGCAGCGTCTTTCTCGAAAATGCCGCGATACTCGGTGAAGGTCGTGGCACCGATGCAGCGCAACTGACCCGAAGACAGCGCGGGCTTGAGCAGATTGCTGGCGTCGAGCGTGCCCCCCGAGGCCGAACCGGCGCCGATGAGGGTGTGGATCTCGTCGATGAACAGCACGGCGTGCGGCTTTTCTTTCAGCTGCTTGAGCACCGCCTTGAGGCGCTGCTCGAAATCGCCGCGATACTTGGTGCCAGCCAGCAGCGCGCCCATGTCGAGCGAATAGACCACGGCATCTTCGAGAATGGCCGGCACCTGACCTTCGGTGATGCGCCAGGCCAGGCCCTCGGCAATGGCGGTCTTGCCCACGCCGGCTTCGCCCACCAGCAGCGGGTTGTTTTTGCGGCGGCGGCACAGCACCTGAATGACGCGCTCGACTTCATGCTCGCGCCCGATGAGCGGATCGATCTTGCCCTGCTGCGCCAGCGCGTTGAGGTTGAGCGTGAACTGATCGAGCGGCGACTCCTTGCCCTCTTTCTCGTCCCCGGCGTCTTCACTCGCGGCCGAGGCCGACTTGGCCGGCTCGACCGGCTCGGACTTGCGGATGCCGTGCGAGAGGAAGTTCACCACATCGAGCCGGGTCACGCCCTGCTGGTGCAGGTAATAGACAGCGTGGGAGTCCTTCTCGCTGAAGATGGCCACCAGCACATTGGCGCCCGTCACCTCTTTCTTGCCGTTGGAGGTGGACTGCACGTGCATGATGGCGCGCTGGATCACCCGCTGGAAACCCAGCGTGGGCTGGGTGTCCACATCGTCCGAACCTGGCACGATGGGGGTGTTTTCCTTGATGAACGCGGTCAGGCTCTTGCGCAGATCGTCCAGATTGGCCGAACACGCGCGCAGCACCTCGGCGGCGGAGGGATTGTCGAGCAGGGCCAGAAGCAGATGCTCGACGGTAATGAATTCGTGGCGCTGTTGGCGCGCCTCGACAAAAGCCATGTGCAGGCTGACTTCCAGTTCTTGCGCAATCATCACGAGCCTCCTAGATGGCTTCCATCACACACTGCAAAGGGTGACCGGCCTGACGGGCCGCTCCGATCACCTGTTCCACTTTGGTGGCCGCGATGTCGCGGGTGTAAACCCCGCATACGCCGCGACCGTCCTGATGCACTTTTAACATGATTTGAGTCGCCGTTTCGCGGTCTTTATTGAAATAGTGCTGAATCACGACAACCACGAATTCCATCGGCGTGAAGTTGTCGTTGAGCAGGATGACCTGATACATCGCCGGCGGCTTGAGCCGCAGCGTCTGACGCTCCACAACGACGGCGCCGCCGTCTGCGGGATGGGGGGATTGGGGTGCTGCCATAGTGCAATCGATTGTAGGGAGCGGTGCACATCACCGTAGGGCTCCGGTTGATTTCCTCCCCAGACTTGCAGGGGTGTTTTGACGATACGGCCTCCGGGTGAGCGCGCCTCCTCCAACTGCGGTGCAATTGCCAGGAATCAAGGGCCCGGCGGAAGTTCGGCCGACGCTGCCGCGTCCGCAGTGACGGCTGAGGCGCGCGACATGGCGATGTCCCATCGAGGTGCGCCGATGCGACCTCCTGTATCCTTTTCGCATCCCGCCCTGGAGCGGGTCTCGGAAGCTCTGGCCATTCCAGAGCGCTGCAGGGATTCCCCGCGACATGCCCGAATCTGCTGATTTGCCGCAACAACGCGCCGCGCGCCCGCATCGGCTGCTGGGGCGGCTGAGTACGTGGAACGCCCTGGTCCTGACGCTGGTGTTGCTGGTGCTGCTGATCGCGACATTGGAGTGGCGTGAATACCGGCGCGCGCAGGACGATCTTCAGCTTCGCGCGCACACGGCGGCCACGCTCTACGCCGGACGGCTGGCCAGCCGTCTCGATGCGCAGTTTGCCGCGCTGCGGTTTCTGGCCAGCACGCTGCGCGAAAACGTTGCAGAAGCCCCGCCCGAGCCGAATCCGCAGATTTCGCAGACCCTGAGGGAATTCCTGCGCCTGAGTCCGGGCTTGCTGTCGGTGGCCGTGCTTTCACCCACCGGCAGTGCGGTCATCGATTCTTCCGGAGCGATACCCAAATCCGCGGCCTTGACCGCCGCGGATTTCACCCCGCTCTGGGGCCAGGCGAATGCGGCGCTGGGCATCGCCAGCCAGGGCGCCTCCGATACCGTGAGTCTGCGATACCGGGAGACCGATGCCGCGGACCGGCCGATCTTTCTGCTCAGCGCCCAATACCGGACCGCCGCCCTGCTGGGCTCGACCAACGACTTCTCGCCGCCGTGGACCCTGAGCACGGTCAATCCGCGCGATGACCGAAGCCTCGGCTACTGGAAGGCGGGAGACGTGTTCCTGGACGGCCCAAAAGGCACAGGGCAAAGCCAAAAAATGGCGCAGGAAGAGGTGCGCGGCTACCCACTGCGGGTGATTGCCGCGCTGCCCCCGGGCTATGTCACGACAAGCTGGATGAACGCCAGCCTCAAGCGCTGGGGCATCGAGGCGCTGTTGCTCATCAGCATCGCGGCTCTGCTCTTGCTGGTTCGGCGCAACCGACGACAGAACGAGCAGCAGCGTCGCAACATGCTGGCGGCCGCGGAACGTGATCCGCTCACCGGATTGTTCAATCGCGAGGGTTTTGAGGCCCAGGCTGTGGCCCTGAGCGAGAACCTGCCGCCATCGCGGCAGTTGGCTGTCATCGTGCTCGATCTCTACCGGTTTTCCGAAATCAACACCCGCTGGGGACGCGTCACGGGCGACAGCGTGCTGCTGCAGATGGCCGAGCGCCTGCGCAAGCTGCCGGAGGTCAAGGTTCTCGCGCGCGTCGGCGCGGATGCCTTTGCCCTGATCTATCACGACATTGCGCTGGAAAACGTGCAGGCCCGCATGGAAACGGTGATCCGCTCGGTGACGTCTCCCTTCCTCTTGCAGCAGGACTTCAGACGCAAGATCACGGCCTCGGTGGGCTGCGCCCTGTTCCCGGAGGACACCGCGCAGCCCGAGGCGCTTCTCGGTCTGGCCGAGGCCGCGCTGTTCACCCGCACCGAGCGCGAAAACACCGTCCGCGTCACCGAGATCGACGCCTACGGGCCCAGCAGTGCGGTGCTGCTCGCCTGGGCCGAGCGCTTTCTGGCCCGCCGCGCCGCGTCGATGGCCGAGACTTTCTACAAGCAGATCGCGCTCGACCCGCAGAACGCCCATATTCTCGGCTTGCTCAACCCGGAAGAATTCGCCTTGCTCAAGGGCCGCCAGGCGCACTATCTGCGCCAGTTCACCAGCCCATCGCTGACCGCGGAGACCCACCGCAAGCGCGCCTTGCATCTTGGCGAGGTCCATGCCCTGGTCGGGGTGTCCACCCGGGCCCTGATCAGTGCCAACAGCGCGCACTATCGCTCGCTCGTCGATCTGTCCAAACGCATTCCGGGCCGACTGAGCCAGCAGCAGTTCCTCAACCGGGTGCTCTACCTGCGCCTGGAGAACGATCTCTCCCTTCAAGCCGAGGCGGCGCTTGCACTGCAACTGCGCCTGCAGAAGCAGGTGCGCGAACTGTCGCAGACCCTGCACGCCACACGGCAGTGGACGGACGTGATGGATCGCATTCTCGAGCACCTCGAGAAGTGGCCCTTCATCGCCGGGTGCGCCATCTACTCGCAGAATGTCGCAGGCGAATTCGTGATCGAGGCGCAGAGCACCGGCCATGGCGACCTGAGCGCAAGCTGGCTGTCCTCAACGCCCGAGGCCGACCCCTTGCCCGCGGCAAACATCCTCGAAGCCGCCTGGCTGAACAACGATGTGGCGAGCCTGCCCACGCTGCGCAACGCCGGCCTGGCACGTAGCGCGGCCGCGGTGCCCTTACTCGATGCGCAGTCGCATGCCCACGCTCTGCTTGTCCTTTATGGAAGGCTGCCCAATCAGTTCGAGACGCCCTGGATGCGCGACTTGCTCGGCAGCGTGCGCGGCGTCTTCACCGAATCGCTGCAACGCCTGCGCACCGAGCCTTCGCAGCATCTGAGCGCAGACGAGCGCGCACAGTGGCGCGCACGGCTGTTTTCCGGCGGACTGCAGATGTATATGCAGCCCATCATCAACCTCAAGCATGGCCGTTGCACGAAAGTCGAAGCGCTCGCGCGCCTGCAGCTCGAAGATGGCCGCATCATCGGTCCCGGCGCCTTCCTGCCCGCGCTCAGCGAGCAGGAGCTCAATCGCCTGTTCATCGAAGGTTTGCAGCAGGCCATCGCCGCGCTGGCGAAATGGGATGCGATGGGCTTCGAGCTGGACCTCTCGTTCAACCTTCCGCCCAGCAGCCTGCGCCATCCTGATTGCGTGCGCTGGATTCGCGCGGCCCTCGCGCCCTACACGCTGGCGCCCCAGCGTCTGACCTTCGAGCTGCTGGAAAACGAAGAGATCGGCGACATCACGCGCTACACCGAAGCGATCTTCGATCTGCATGCGCTGGGTGTGCGGCTCGCGATGGACGATCTGGGCTCGGGCTACAGCAGCCTGCTGCGTTTGCGCAATCTGCCCTTCGATCTGATCAAGATCGATCAGGGCCTGCTGTACGAGGCGGACAAGGCGCCGCACCGCACCATCTCGCTGGTGGGATCTCTCATCAAAATGGCGCACAGCATGGATCTGCAAATCGCCATGGAAGGCCTGCAGAACGCCGATCTCGTCGAAACGGCGCGTCTCCTGGGCACCGATCTGGCGCAGGGCTATGCCCTGGCGCAGCCGATGCCGGCTGCTGACATCCCGGGCTGGATCGCCCGTTTCCTGCGCCTGCCCGACCAGGAGGCGCCGAGAACCGTGATGGGCGTGATGGCCACGCACTGGCTTTGGGAGCAAGGCGTGCAGGACCGGTTTTCACCCGATCCCGCAAACGCCCATCTGCAATGCAGCCTCGGGCAGTTTCTCGCCCGCCGTGGGCTCGCCAATTCGGAAGCCGCAGCCCTCCACCGCCAGATGCACCAGACGGCCCAGAAGCAGGGCACCGGGAACATGGCCTACCAGCAGGTGCGCAACCGGTTCTACGAACTGTTCACCGCCGAAGCATTGCAGAACGTCGCGCCCCCCGCCTGAGCCCGGAAGGCGAGTGGGCTTTCAGAGCGGCCTTTCACTCACATGTGGTCGATCATCACCTGCCCGAAGCCGGAGCAGCTCACCTGCGTGGCGCCGGGCAGCAGACGGGCGAAGTCGTAGGTCACCTGTTTGGACAGGATGGATTTTTCCATGCTGGCGATGATGCGGTCGGCCGCCTCCACCCAGCCCATGTGACGCAGCATCATTTCGGCGGAGAGAATTTCCGAGCCGGGGTTCACATAGTCTTTCCCGGCGTACTTCGGCGCGGTGCCGTGGGTGGCCTCGAACATCGCCACACTGTCCGACAGGTTGGCACCGGGCGCAATGCCGATGCCGCCCACCTGGGCCGCCAGCGCGTCGGAGACATAGTCGCCGTTGAGGTTGAGCGTGGCGATCACGTCGTATTCGTCGGGCCGCAGCAGAATCTGCTGCAGGAAGGCGTCGGCGATCATGTCCTTGACCACGATGTCTCGGCCGGTGCGCGGGTTCTTGAACGTCATCCATGGGCCGCCATCGAGCAACTGGGCGCCGAACTCCTTGGCCGCCAGGGCATAACCCCAGTCGCGGAAGGCGCCCTCGGTGAACTTCATGATGTTGCCCTTGTGCACCAGCGTGACTGACTTGCGGTCATTGTCGATGGCGTACTGCATGGCCTTGCGCACCAGGCGCTCGGTGCCCTCGCGCGACACCGGCTTGATGCCGATGCCCGAGGTCTGGGGAAAGCGGATCTTCTTCACGCCCATTTCGTTGATGAGGAAATGGATGACCTTCTTCGCACCTTCCGATTCGGCGGCCCATTCGATGCCGGCGTAGATGTCTTCGGAGTTCTCGCGGAAGATGACCATATCGGTCTTCTCCGGCTGTTTCAGCGGCGAGGGCACGCCCTGGAAATAACGCACCGGGCGCAGGCAGACGTAGAGGTCGAGTTCCTGCCGCAGCGCCACGTTGAGCGAGCGAATGCCGCCGCCCACCGGCGTGGTCAGCGGGCCCTTGATGGAGACGACATAGTCGCGCAGGATCTGCAGGGTGATCTCGGGGAGCCACACGTCGGGGCCGTACACCCGGGTCGCCTTCTCGCCGGCGAAAATTTCCATCCAGGCGATCTTGCGCTTGCCGCCATAGGCCTTCTCAACCGCCGCGTCCACCACCTTGATCATCACCGGGGTGATGTCGAAACCCGTACCGTCACCCTCGATGTAGGGAATGATGGGATGGTCGGGAACGTTGAGCGAAAAGTCCGGGTTGACCGTGATCTTTTCGCCGGCAGGCACGCGGATGTGTTGATCCATGAGGGGTCTCCTTCGGTAGTAACCCGAGCATTCTATGCCCCAAGCGGGCTGAATAGGTAAGGTCTTGTATATGACATAAGAGTTGTCTTTGTGCGCATCAACGTTGTCTTGTTGATTGATCAGGCAGGTAGAAGGCAGGGACTGCGCGCCCCACCCTGACCCTCCCCACAACTGGGGAGGGGGAAACCACTCCTCCCCCTCGCTGTGGGCGAGGCTGGAAGGGGCATCCATCCGAAGGAAGCGCGTAGCGCCGTTCTCTCCTCCCCCACGCGTGGGGGAGGCTGGGAGGGGGAGTCCCTTGCGCCCGCTCAATGCCGGGTCGGGTCAACCGGCAGACTGGGAACGCGTCGCCCGGTGGTCTGCCCAGGCCGTGCGCAGCGCCTGTGCCGTGTGGCCCGGCGCATCGGCTTCGAGGAAGGCCGGTGTCGCCCCCTGCATCACCAGGCGGCCGCCACCCTTGCCTCCTTCGGGGCCGAGGTCGATCAGCCAATCGGCATTGGC
This sequence comes from Thiomonas intermedia, assembly GCF_002028405.1. Classification (NCBI taxonomy): domain Bacteria; kingdom Pseudomonadati; phylum Pseudomonadota; class Betaproteobacteria; order Burkholderiales; genus Thiomonas; species Thiomonas intermedia. The sequence continues at coordinate 3,201,905 of NZ_CP020046.1, read as the reverse complement.
CATCATGTCGAGATCATGCTCGATCACGACCACGGTATGACCACTGTCGGTCAGGCGGTGCAGCACCCGGATGAGTTTCTCGGTATCGGTCTTGTGCAGACCGACGGTTGGCTCGTCGAGCACGTACACCGTCGGCCGGGTTCCGGCGGTGGCCAGCTCGGTGACCAGCTTGATGCGCTGCGCCTCGCCGCCCGACAGGAAGGGGCTGGGCTGGCCGAGTTGCAAGTACCCCAGCCCCACGTCCTGCAGCAGTTGCAGGGCGTGATGGATTTTGCGGTGCGCCGCGAAAAACTCGACGGCTTCGTCCACCTCCATCTGCAGCACCTCGCCGGCGTTGCGGCCGCGCAGCCGCACGGCGAGCGTTTCGGGGTTGAAGCGCAGGCCGTTGCAATCGGTGCAAGGCACGGTGACGTCGGGCAGGAAATTCATCGCCACCTTCACCGCGCCCTGCCCCTCGCAGGTCGGGCAGCGGCCCGGGCCGGTGTTGAAGGAGAAGCGGCTGGCGGTATAGCCGCGGATGCGGGCTTCCTCGGTGTCGGCGAACAACTGACGGATGGCGTCCCAGATGCCCAGATAGGTCGCCGCGCAGGAACGGGGCGTCTTGCCGATCGGGGCCTGATCGACTTCGAGCACGCGCTCCAGGCCTTCCCAACCGCTCAGCTCGCCCGCGCCTTCGAGTTCGCCCGCGTCTCCCGCGAGCCGCTGGCGCAGCGCGGGCACGAGCACTTCGCGGGCCAGCGTGGATTTGCCCGAACCCGACACGCCCGTGACCACGGTGAGCCGGCCTCGCGGAAACTGCGCGCTCAAGCCCTGCAGATTGTGCAGATGCGCGCTGCGAAGATGCAAGGCGGGCTGGTCGGCCTGGGTGATCGGACGAGGCTGCAAGGGCCAGGGCATGGGATCGCGCAGGCTGCGCGCGGTGGCCGTGTCGGCATGGGCCATGACCTCCGCCAGCGCGCCACTGGCCACGACCTGACCGCCGCGCCGTCCCGCTCCCGGACCGATGTCGATGAGGTGATCGGCCCGGCGCATGGTGTCTTCATCGTGCTCCACCACCACCAGGGTGTTGCCCTTGGCCTTGAGCAGGGCCAGCGCGTCGAGCAGGATGCGATTGTCCCGGGGATGCAGGCCGATGGTCGGCTCGTCGAGCACATAGCACACGCCGCGCAGATTGCTGCCGAGTTGCGCCGCCAGCCGGATGCGCTGCGCCTCGCCGCCGGAGAGCGTGGGCGCGCCGCGGTCCAACCCCAGATAGCCGAGGCCCACCTGCTGCATGAAGGCCAGGCGCGCGCGGATTTCGGTCAGGGCGTCGCGGACGATCTCGGCCTCGCGCGGCGTGAGGGCCAGCGCGCCGAACCAGGCGGCCGCGGCATCGATGTCACGCGCGGCAAGCTGGGCGATCGACTGATCGCGCAGCCGAACGGCCAGACTGTCGCGGTTCAGCCGCGCGCCCTGACAGCTCGGGCAGATGCTCGGCGCGCTGGCTTGTGCCGCCGGTGCGGCTTTACGGCCCCGCCCGGCAGCGCCGCGCTGCGCGGGCTTGTCGCCGTCGGCCTCGACCCAGGCGGCTTCCTCGCCGGTCTGCTCGGCATCGAAGCCCGCGATCAGCTCCCCGGTACCGAAGCAGCTGCCGCACCACCCGGTGGGCGAGTTGTAGGAAAACTGGCGCGGATCGAGCTCCCGGAAGCTGCGCCCGCAGCCCGGGCAGGCGCGCTTGGTGGACAGCAGCAGGCTCTTCATCCCGGCAGTCGCCTGCCCCGACGCCATCGCTTCTTTCAGGCCATCCAGCGGGGCCAGCACCAGCACCACGCCTTTGCCCAGCGCCAGCGCGCGCCGCAGCAGATCGCGCAGCGCCTCCTCGTTGTCGGCCCGCACCACCACGTCGCCCACGGGGAGTTCGATGCTGTGCTCCTTGAAGCGGTCGAGACGCGGCCAGGAATCGGTCGGTACGAACTCGCCGTCCACCCGCAGATGGGTGTAGCCCATGCTTCGCGCCCACACCGCCAGATCGGTGTAGTAACCCTTGCGCTGCACCACCAGCGGCGCCAGCAGACCGATATGCTGACCGCGCCAGTCGCGCAGCAATTGCGCGGCAATGGCCTCGGGGCTCTGCGGCTCGATGGGGATGTCGCAATCGGGGCAGTATTGCGTGCCGCACTTGGCGTAGATCAGACGCAGAAAGTGGTAGGCCTCGGTGAGCGTGCCCACGGTGCTCTTGCGTCCGCCGCGACTGGTGCGCTGCTCGATGGCCACCGTGGGCGGAATGCCGACGATGGCGTCCACATCGGGCCGCGCCGCGGGCTGCACGAACTGCCGCGCATAGGCATTGATCGACTCCAGATAGCGCCGCTGGCCTTCGGTGAACAGCACGTCGAAGGCCAGGGTCGATTTGCCAGACCCGGACACGCCGGTGATCACCGTCATCTCGCCACGCGGAATATCCACATCGACCCCGCGCAGATTGTGTTCGCGCGCCTGGCGGATGGCGATGAATCCGGCCTTGCCCGCCCGCAGCGCGCTGGCAAGGTGGGGCCCGACGGGTTCGTCGGTGGCTTCGGCGCCGGCGAGGGCATACGCCGCCGCGGGCTCGGCGGCCTGGAGGAGCACAGGGGCGTTCGCCGCTTCCCCCTCCCGGCCTCCCCCACGCATGGGGGAGGTGAGAAATGCGCTCCGCACCTCATCGGCATGCCCCTCCCGGCCTCCCCCACGCATGGGGGAGGAGAACACTCCCTCCCCATTCAATGGGGAGGGTTGGGGTGGGGAGAGGTTCTGCTCCGCGCCACGCTGCGCCGCGTCCCGCGCCAGCGCCTGGCCGGTGAACGAGGCCGCGCAGGCGGCCAGTTCGTCCGGCGGACCGGCGAACACCAGCCGCCCCCCGGCGTCGCCCCCTTCGGGGCCGAGGTCGATGACCCAGTCCGACGAGGCGATGACATCGAGGTTGTGCTCGATCACCAGCACGGTGTGCCCGGCGTCCAGCAGTTTGCGCAGGGCCCGCAGCAGTTTGGCCACGTCGTCGAAATGCAGGCCGGTGGTCGGCTCGTCGAACAGGAACAGGGTGCCCTTGCGCGCCAGTCCGGCACGGGTCTTGGCGGCCTCGGCCAGAAAACCCGCGAGTTTGAGCCGCTGCGCCTCGCCGCCCGACAGCGTCGGCGTGGGCTGGCCCAGGCGCAGATAGTCCAGCCCCACATCCACCAGGGCCTGCAGCGCCCGGGTGATGTCGGACTGCCCGCGAAAGCGCTGCAGGGCCTCGGCCACGGTGAGATCGAGCACCTCGGCCATGTTCAGCGGGGCGAACCCGGCCTGCGCCGGCAGTTGCACTTCGAGCACTTCGGCACGGTAGCGCTTGCCGTCGCAGTCGGGGCAACGCAGATACACGTCCGACAGGAACTGCATCTCCACATGCTCGAAGCCCGAACCGCCGCAGGTGGGGCAACGGCCGTCGCCGCTGTTGAAGCTGAAGGTTCCCGCGGTGTAGCTGCGCTCGTGTGCGGCGGGCAAGGCGGCGAACAGGGCTCGCAGGCCGTCGAAGGCGCCGACGAAACTCACCGGATTGGACCGGGCCGTCTTGCCGACGGGCGACTGATCGACCAGGATCACATCGCCCACCTGATCGGCACCGAGCAGGCGGTCGAAGGCGCCGGGCACGGGCGCGGTCTTGCCCAGCGCGCGGGCCAGCGCCGGATACAGCACGTCGCCGATGAGGGTGGACTTGCCGCAGCCGGACACGCCGGTGAGCGCCGTCATGGCGCCCAGCGGAATCTCGACGGTCAGCGCCTTGAGGTTGTGCTCGCGCGCGCCTTCCAGAATGAGGCGCGGCGTCAGCAGGCCGCCCTGCGCGTCGCGGCGCGGGGTGCGTCGGCGCGGCAAGGACTGGCTCACCTGCAGCTCGCCGCTGAGGTAACGCCCGGTCAGCGTGCCCGATCGCTGCGCCTGATCCAGCGTGCCCTCGAAGACCAGGTTCCCGCCGCGCTCGCCCGGACCGGGACCGATCTCCAGCATCCAGTCGGCGGTGCGCATGAGCTGGGGGTCATGCTCGACGAGGAGCAGCGAATTGCCCGCCTCCTTGAGCCGATGCAGCACACCGCCCAGGCGGTCGAGATCGCGCGGGTGCAGGCCGATGGAAGGCTCGTCGAGCACGAACAGGGTCTGCGTCAGCGCCGTGCCCAGCGCGGTCGTGAGGTTGATGCGCTGCACCTCGCCGCCCGACAAAGTACGCGACTGGCGGTCGAGCGTGAGATAGCCCAGGCCGACATCACGCAGATAGCGCAGGCGCGAACGGATGTTGTCGAGCAGGATGCTGCTGGCCGCCTGCGCCATTTCAGGCAGCACGAGATCGGCGAACAGCCGCTGCAGGCGCTCGATCGGCAGCGAGTTGACGTCGTGCAGATTCAGACCCGGCAGGCCGGTCAGCGCGGCGTCGCTCCACGACGCCCCCATCGGGCGGAACCTGACATAGCCGCCGTCGCCTTTGAACGCCGCTTCGGCCTGCTCCCGCGAGCCGATGCGCCACAGCAGCGCTTCGGTCTTGAGCCTCGCGCCCTGACAGGTGGGACAGGCGGTGTAGCTCCGGTACTTGGAGAGCAGCACGCGCACATGCATCTTGTAGGCGCGGCTCTCCAGCCAGTCGAAATAGCGCCGCACCCCGTAAAACTGTTTCTGCCAGTTGCCGCGCCAGTTGGAGTCGCCCTCGATGACCCAGGTGCGCTCGCGTTCGCTGAGCTCGGCCCAGGGCACGTCGAGCCTGACCTCGGCCTGCGCGGCGTAACGCTCCAGATCGGTCTGGCATTCGGCAAAGCTCTGCGTCAGCCAGGGCTTGACCGCCCCCGCCCGCAGCGTCTTGCGGGCATCGGGAATCACCAGATCGAGATCGACGCCGATCACCCGGCCAAAGCCGCGGCAGGTCTCGCAGGCCCCGACGGGCGAATTGAAGCTGAACAGGCCGGGACTGGCGTCGCGGTAATGGATATCGCAATCGGGACAGTGCAGATCCGACGAATATCGCCACACCGCCCCCTTCCCGCCGCCTTCGGGCGATAGATCGTGCACTTCCATGCGGCCCTGACCGAGCCGCAGGGCCGACTCGACGGCCTCGCTGAGCCGCGCGGGCTCTTCGGCCGGCAGACGCAATCGGTCCTGCACCACGTCGAGCACCCTGCCCTGCGGTGTCTCGCGCTCGCCCAGCAGGCGGGTGTAGCCCTGCGCGGCGAGTTGCTGGGTGATGTGCTCCACGCTCATGCCCTGCGGCACCGCCACCGCGAACACGACGGCGGCGCGCAGCCCTTGGGGCAGCCCCCGGGCGCGCCGCTGCACGTCGTCGACGATGCTCTGCGCCGAATCCCGCCGCACCACCGCGCCGCAACCCCGGCAGTGCAGCGTGGCCGCGCGGGCGAACAGCAGCTTGAGATGGTCGGCCAATTCCGTCATCGTGCCCACGGTGGAGCGGGAGGTGCGCACCGGATTGGTCTGATCGATGGCGATCGCCGGCGGAATGCCTTCGATGCGATCGACCTGCGGACGGTCCATGCGATCGAGAAACTGCCGCGCATACGGCGAGAACGTCTCGACATAGCGCCGCTGGCCCTCGGCATACACCGTGTCGAACACCAGCGAGCTCTTGCCCGATCCCGAAACGCCGGTGACGACGACGATGCGTCCCAAAGGAATGTCCAGGTCGAGATTCTTGAGATTGTTCTGCCTCGCGCCGTGGATGCGGATCGCGTCGCCGCTCTCGGTGGATGTCGACGAAGGGCTGGGGAAATGTGCAGTCATCCGGCCACTATACCGGCTGAACTTGATCGCTGCCGCCGCCCGGCATTTGCACCCATCGCTACGGCCATGCCGTGCACAAATCGTCCCTTCAGAAAGGCGCAAGGGTGTCGTTTCAAGAGGTAACGCCCCACCCGCGTTTGCGGGGGTTCAGCCTCGGCGCTCGATAGAATTCGTCGACGCCTTTCCCGCAGACTTTCCTCCCATGCGACCGTTCCAGCGCCCCGCCCTGCTTGCCGCCCTGCTCGGCAAGCCTGCCCATGCGCGCACCGCGGCGCACTCGCGGCATCTGGAAATTCTCATCACCCGGCCAGGCCATCAGGTTCACCACCTGCGCATCGATCTCGACACCTTGCGACGCGTCGCGCTCTGGGCCGTGGCCGCCGTAGCGCTGTGGCTGGCCATCACGGTCTTCATGGCCTGGGGCCAGATCGCCAGCAGCGGCGATCAGCGACGCGCCCAGCGCCTCGCCGCCCAGGCCGCCGCCACCTGGGAAGACAACGCCCGGCTCCAGGCCGAGAACGGCGCCATGGCCAACACCCTGCTCGCGCTCAAGCAGCGGGTGGACGGCCTGGCCAGCACCCTGCACGGGTTTGTGCAGAAGCGTGCCGAGCAGTTTCCGGTCGAGGCGAAAAGCGGCAGCCAGGGCGGCATCGCAGAGCCGCTGAGCGCGGCGAACGCACCGGCGCTCCTGGGCGAGGAGGCCGATCTGATCACCTCGCGCCTGAATCTGTTGCTGCCCCAGGCGCGTTATCTGGCCTCGCTGGAAGCCGCTCGGCCCATGGGCGAGCCCGTGGCAGGCAACGTCGCCATCACCTCGGATTACGGTCTGCGTCCCAACCCGATGGGGGGCGGCGTGGAATTCCACAACGGTATCGATTTCGGCGTCAACGTGGGCACCGCCGTCCACGCCACGGCCCATGGCGTGGTGGCGAGCGCCGGCTGGAAGGCGGGCTACGGCGATTGCGTGGTCATCGATCATCCTTTCGGCTACCGCAGCCTGTTCGGCCATCTGAGCAAGATCCTGGTCAAGCCTGGCGATGCCGTCACACGCGGACAGATCATCGCGCTGTCGGGCAATACCGGCCGGTCCACCGGCCCGCATCTGCACTACACCCTGTTTTACGGCACCAAGACACTCGACCCCGCCACCTACCTGCTTGCCAACCGCTAGGACGCCACCATGTTCAAACCGAAATCCCCGAAGACTGCCGATGTCTGGTCCAAGGACGCCAGCTCGGCGGGTGCATCAGCCGCCGTCACCCCGTCTGCGCTGACCTATGTCGGCGCGGGCAGCGAGTTGCGCGGCGATCTGCGCGCGGCGGGCAATCTGCGCATCGACGGCGCCATCTTCGGCACCGTGCAGGTCGATGGCGATCTGGAAGTCTCCTCCACCGGCGTCATCGAAGGCGAGCAGGTCAGCGCCGTCAACGTGCTGGTGCACGGACGCATCAAGGCCAAGGTGCATGCCGCCGAGCAGTTGCGCATTCATGGACAGGGCCGGGTCGAGGGCGACGTGACGGCGCAATCGCTCGACATCGAGGCGGGAGCACATTTCATCGGCTACAGCCGTACCGGCGTGGAGCCTCAGGCCGAAGTGCTGCAACTCGATCACGCCGAAAACCCTGGGGCGGAAGATGAAGCCCGGGCCGAGCCCGAGGACTGACTTCGGCCCAGCGCACTCCAGGGCGGCATGCTGTAATGACCGCATGTCTGCCGAATACGCCGCACCCCAAGCCCTTTCCCAAACCGCCACCGACCCGCGGGGCCGCTCGATGCGTTCGCTGAGCGGCCTGCTGCCATTCCTGCGCCCCTACCGCGGGCGAATCGCGGTGGCGCTGCTCTTTCTGCTGCTCGCCGCGGGCAGCACGCTGGCGTTTCCGATGGCCCTGCGCTGGCTGATCGACGCCGGCCTGCTCCACACGCAGGCCAGCCGCGCCAGCCTGGGCTGGCATTTCGCCGGATTGTTCGGCCTGGCCGTAACGCTGGGCGTGTTTTCGGCCGCGCGTTTCTATATGGTGAGCTGGCTGGGCGAACGCATCACCGCCGATGTGCGCAGCGCCGTGTACGCCCATGTGCTGCGCCAGAGCCCGCAGTTCTTCGAACACACGCAGACTGGCGAAGTGCTGTCCCGCCTCACCACCGACACCACCCTGGTGCAGACCGTCGTGGGCACCAGTTTTTCCATGGGCTTGCGCAACGTGGTGGTGCTGATCGGCGGCATGACCATGCTGGTCATCACCAATCCCGGACTGATGCTGGGCGTGGGCGTGGTCATCGCCCTGGTGGTTGCCCCGGCCGTGTTCATCGGCCGCCGCGTGCGTCGCCTCTCGCGCGCCAGCCAGGACCGCATCGCCGACGCCAGCGCACTGGCCTCCGAGGTGCTGGCGGCCATGCCCGTGGTGCAGAGCTATGCGCGCGAAGACGACGAGGCCCGGCGGTTCTCGGGCTCGGCAGAAACCGCCTTCCGCACCGCCATCAGCCGCAACAAGGTGCGCGCGCTGCTCACCGCCTTCATCATCGTCGCCCTGTTCGGCGCCTTGCTCTATGGTTTGTATCTGGGCACTGTGTCGGTCATGGAAGGCCGCATGAGCGCAGGCGTGCTGGGGCAGACGGTGCTCTACATCGGGCTGGTGGCCGGTTCAGCCGCGGCGCTGGCCGAAGTGTTCGGCGATCTGCTGCGGGCCGCCGGGGCCACCGAAAGGCTGATGGAACTGCTGGCCGAGCAGTCGCCGGTACGCAATCCGGCCCACCCGGTCGACCTGCCCCTCGCGCACACCGGCTCTGCCGTAGTGCTCGACAGGGTGCGGTTCTTCTACCCGTCCCGGCCCGACAAACCGGCGCTCGACGATTTTTCGCTGCGCATCGAACCCGGCGAAACCGTGGCGCTGGTCGGCCCCAGCGGCGCCGGCAAGACCACGGTGCTGCAACTGCTGCTGCGGTTCTACGACGTCCAGCAGGGAAGCCTCCGCATCGACGGCGTGGAGGTGCAGCAAGCCGACTTCAAGGCGCTGCGTCGGCGCATCGGCCTGGTGCCGCAGGACGCGGTGATCTTCTCCGCCAGCGCCGCCGACAACATCCGCTACGGCCGCCCCGAGGCCACGGACGCCGAGGTGCAGGCCGCGGCCCGGGCGGCACAGGCCGATGGATTCCTGCGGGAACTGCCCCAGGGCGACGCCACCTATCTGGGCGAACGCGGCGTGCGCCTGAGCGGCGGGCAGCGCCAGCGCATCAGCATCGCCCGCGCCATCTTGAAGAACGCCCCGCTGCTCTTGCTCGATGAGGCCACCAGCGCCCTCGACGCCGCCAGCGAACGCGATGTGCAGGCCGCGCTGGAGCACGCCATGCGCGACCGCACCACCCTGGTCATCGCCCACCGCCTCGCCACGGTGCAGCGCGCCGATCGCATCGTGGTGATGGACAGCGGCCGCATCGTCGACATCGGCACCCACGCCGAACTCATGGCCCGTGAAGGCCTCTACGCCCGCCTGGCGGCGCTGCAGTTCATGCAGTGAGGTGGCCATGGGGCCGGGTGGGTGAGTGCCTGTCCGTCAACGGTCCAGCGCCAGCCGTAGCCCCAGGCCGACCAGAATGGTGCCCATCAGGGCATCGATGGGACGCCGTACCCGCGCGTAGGCCGTGCGCATCCGCGCTGTGGACAGCAGCAGCGCCACCGCGACGAACCAGGAGCACGACACCGACGCCACGATGAGCACAGTCGTGCCATGCACCCAGAGCGGGGCGTGAGCAGGCAGTATGGTCACGAACAGGCTGCCGAAGAACGCAGCCCCTTTTGGATTGGTGATGCCCACCAGGAAGCCCTTGCGCCATGCCGCAGAAAAAGACTTCCGCGCGGCCGGGATGGGCGCGCTTTGCACCGCGGCATGGCGAAGGCCGAGCAGGATGCGCGCGCCGAGGTAAAGCAGATAAAGCGCCCCGGCAAATCGAATGGCCTCATAAAGCCAGGCCAGCTCGGAGACGATGACGCCCAGACCGAACACCGCCAAAATCGCCCAAGCCATGTGCGATGCGGCCACTCCCAGCGCAACCCCAACGCCTGCGCGCTTGCCATGCAGAGCATGCGACGTGACGGCGAGCAGATCCGGCCCTGGGCTGATGCACGCCAGAAGCATGACCCCGGCAATCGTGAAAAGCTGCGGCACATAGGACATGACTGTCTCCTTTCATCCGGCATGAATCGTTTCAGAGTCCCAGCTTTTCCGCCACGAAATCCGCGTCCTTGTCGCCGCGGCCGGAGAGGTTGACGAGAATATCGGCGCCTTGTCCGAGGGCCGCGGCATTCTGCATCGCCCAGGCAACGGCATGGGCCGATTCGAGCGCGGGAATGAGGCCTTCGGTGCGCGACAGGGTCATGAAGGCATCCAGGCAGGCCGCGTCGTCCACCGCGTAGTACTCGGCACGGCCCAGATCCTTGAGATAGGCATGCTGCGGGCCCACGCCGGGGTAGTCGAGCCCGGAGGCGATGGAATACACCGGGTCGGGCTCGCCCTGCTTCACCTCCTGCAGCAGATAGGAATGGAATCCGTGCAGCGTGCCGGGCTTGCCGTAGGTGAGCGTGGCCGCGTGCTTGCCCGTTTCACGGCCCACGCCCGACGGCTCCACCCCCACCAGACGCACGCCCGGATCGGCGATGAAGCCGGCAAACAGGCCCATGGCGTTCGATCCACCGCCCACGCAGGCCGCGACCACGTCGGGCAGCTTGCCCGCCTGTTTCGGGAATTGCTCGCGCGCTTCGCGCCCGACGATGGACTGGAACTCGGCCACCATCATCGGGAAGGGGTGCGGACCCACCACCGAGCCGATGGCGTAGAAGTAGTGCTCGGGGTCGCGCAGGTATTCGTCGAAGGCACTGTCCACCGCGTCCTTGAGCGTCCTGGTGCCGCGATCGACGCTCACCACGTTGGCGCCGAGAATCTTCATCTTGGTGACGTTGGGGTGTTCCTTGGCGACGTCGATCTCGCCCATATGAATTTCGCACGGCAGGCCGACCAGCGCGCAGGCCGTGGCCAGGGCCACGCCGTGCTGCCCGGCGCCGGTTTCCGCCAGTACCTTGGTCTTGCCCATGTGCTTGGCCAGAAGCGCCTCGCCCAGACAGTGATTGATCTTGTGCGCGCCGGTATGGTTGAGGTCTTCACGCTTGAACCAGATGCGCGCCCCGCCGCACTGCGCAGTCAGCCGCTTGGCGAGATAGATGGGGCTGGGACGGCCGACGTAGTGGGTGTAGAGGTCGTCCAGCTCGCTGCGGTAGGCCTTGGTGTCGCGGATGGACAGATAGGCACGGCCAATGTCGTCCATGATGGCCTTGAGGTGCGGCGGCAGATACTGGCCGCCGTAGGGCCCGAAATTTCCGTTGACGTCCGGTTGCAGATCGATGGCTTGCTGCATGAAAGGTCTCCTGAAAGTCGTCGAACGCGTTGCAGGGCGCCGGCCCGGCCGAGCCTCGTCGCCGCCGAACCGATAGTATCCCGGTCCAAGTCGCGCCTTTTGATCAGATTCATGCCTTCCATTTCCACTCCTTACGAAGACCTGATGCGTCACGTCTTCACCCACGGCCAGGACAAGACCGACCGCACGGGCACGGGCACGCGCAGCGTGTTCGGCCACCAGATGCGCTTTGATCTGTCGGCCGGTTTTCCGCTGATCACCACCAAGCGGGTGCATTTCAAGAGCATCGCCTACGAGCTGTTGTGGTTTCTGCGCGGCGAGTCGAACGTGCGCTGGCTGCAGGAGCATGGCGTGACGATCTGGGACGAGTGGGCGCGCGAAGACGGCGAGCTGGGGCCGGTCTACGGCGTGCAATGGCGTTCGTGGCCGGCGCCGACGCCCGCCGATCCGCATCGCGCCATCGACCAGATCAGCGAGGTGCTGCGCCAACTGCGCACCCAGCCGGATTCGCGCCGCATCATCGTCAGCGCCTGGAACGTCGGCCAGATCGCCGACATGGCCCTGCCGCCCTGCCATGCGTTTTTCCAGTTCTACGTCGCCCCGCCGCGCGCGCCGGGAGAGCCGGGGCGTCTGAGCTGCCAGCTGTATCAGCGCAGCGCGGATATTTTTCTCGGCGTGCCGTTCAACATCGCCAGCTATGCGCTGCTCACCCTGATGATCGCGCAGCAGACCGACCTGCTGCCTGGCGATTTCGTGTGGACCGGAGGCGACTGCCATCTCTACAGCAACCATTTCGCCCAGGTGCAGGAGCAACTCAGCCGCGCGCCCTACCCCTATCCGACCCTGTCGTTCGCGCGCAAGCCCGAGAGCCTGTTCGACTACACCTTCGACGATTTCGTGCTGAGCAACTATCAGCACCATCCGGCGATCAAGGCGCCTGTCGCGGTATGAAAAGGGCCCCCACGCTCACTGCGTTCGCTCCCACCTCGCGGCTTGCAAGCCGCTCGGATTCGGCAGGCGTACTCGGGCGAGCAGTCGCCCGAGTATGTCCGGCCTCATCCCCCCGAGGGGGCGCTCGCGCCCTTCGGGCGGCCGGGCGGACGCTCGGTGCTTCGCTATGACCCAACTCATTCTCATCGCCGCCGTGGCGCGCAACGGCATGATCGGCAAGGACGGCGGCATGCCCTGGCATCTGCCGGCCGATCTGCAGCACTTCAAACGTCTGACCTTGGGACATCCCATCCTGATGGGGCGGCGCACCTGGGATTCGCTGGGACGCCCCCTGCCGGGTCGGCGCAATATCGTCGTCAGTCGCCAGCCCGGCTGGCAGGCGGCGGGAGCTGAGCATGCCGAGTCGCTGGAGGCCGCTCTGCAACGGGTGGCTGGTGATGCGCTGGCCTTCGTGATTGGCGGCGCGCAGCTCTATGCCCAGGCGCTGCCCCTGGCCGATGCACTCGAACTCACCGAGATCGACCAGGCTTTCGAGGGCGACACGCGCTTTCCAGACTGGGATCGCAGCCGCTTCGTCGAAACGGCCCGCGAGTCGCACATCGCGCCTGAAGGCTGGGCTTATCACTTCGTCACCTACACCGCCAAGATCGCGCCTTCGCCCTGAATCATGGCCTTTTGCGCCGTTGCGCTCCACGGCGTCTCAATGATCCGGCAAGTCGAAGTTGAGGCTACGGCCACCAAGCCGCGGCCCGGGCGCCGTACCGGCAGGATCTCCTCACTCCGCTTGCATTCTGAAACAAGCCACCCGCCCGCCTTCCGGTAGATTCCTCGCCAACAACGAGGAGACCCCATGCACGCCCAGCCTGCTGCCGCGACACCCAACCGCACATCACACATCGCCGTTGCCAGCTTCATAGGCACGGCCATCGAGTTCTACGACTTCTACGTCTATGCCATCGCCGCCGCGCTGGTCATCGGGCCGGTGTTCTTTCCCAGTTCGTCGCCGACGGCGCAGACGCTGAACGCCTTTGCCACCTTCGGCATCGCGTTCCTCGCGCGGCCAGTCGGCTCCTTCCTGTTCGGTCATTTCGGCGATCGATTCGGGCGTAAATCCACCCTGGTCGCCACGCTGCTGACCATGGGCGCCTGCACCACGCTCATCGGTCTTCTGCCGGGCCATGCCCGCATTGGCGACCTTGCCCCCTGGCTGCTGGTCATTCTGCGCATTGGACAGGGACTGGGGCTGGGCGGTGAATGGGGCGGCGCGGCGCTGCTGGCCACGGAAAATGCGCCCAAACATCGCCGCGGCCTGTTCGGCATGTTTCCGCAGTTGGGCCCCTCCATCGGCTTTCTCGTGGCCAACGGACTGTTCCTGCTGCTGGGCCTGCTGCTGAGCCACGAACAGTTCATGGCCTGGGGCTGGCGCATCCCCTTCCTGGTCAGTGCCGTGCTGGTGCTCATTGGCTTGTATGCGCGCCTTAAACTGACCGAAACGCCTCTGTTCAAAGCCTCCGCCAGCCAGGTCCGGCGCGTCCCGCTGACCGAATTGCTCGCCGGTCATCTCAAGCCGCTGATTCTCGGTTCGCTCTCCATCGTCGTCTGCTACGCCCTGTTCTATATCAGCGCGGTCTTCGTGCTGAGCTATGGCATCGGCACGCTGCATCTGCCCAAACCAACTCTACAGGCCTGGCTGATGATGGCCATTGTGTGCATGGCGCTGGCCACCGTGCTGTCGGCCTGGGCCAGCGATATCCTGGGACGTCGCGCCGTGCTGGTCGCGTCCGCCGTGGCCGCCGTGATCTGGGGCTTTGCCATGGCGCCGCTTCTGGGCTCCGCCACCACCACGGGCGTAGGCATTTTCCTCTGCGGCGCCCTCTTTCTCATGGGCATGACCTATGCGCCTCTGGGCGCGATGCTGCCCGAGATCTTTCCCACGACGGTACGCTACACCGGCTCGGGCGCGGCCTATAACCTCGGCGGCATTCTCGGGGCTTCGCTTGCGCCGTACATGGCCCAGGTTCTGGTCGCACACGGCGGTCTGACCTGGGTGGGCGGGTACATTTCGGTTGCCGCCCTCATCAGCCTGTTGGCCGTATGGGGTCTGGGCGAAACCCGCCATCGCGATCTGGCCCAGATCAAGCCGACTTCTCTTTCCTGATTTTTCCCCATGAACAGCGGGCCCCGCGCCCCGGAGGACTCACGATGCGTTACGCCACTCTCGGATTCATGCTTGTCATTGCCGGATTGAGCTCCGCCGCCAGCGCCAAGGATGCGCCGATGCAGCCTGGGCTGTGGAGCATGGACATCCAGGGCAAGACCCAGATCGCCCCGAATCAATCGGCCCCCATCCAGCGCACGATAAAAATCTGCGTCAAGCCGGGGCAGAAGCCTGAGACTGTGGTGGTGCCCATGGACGGCAAACAGTGCACGCGCGAGCAAAGCCCCGCAGCCGACGGCGGGACTCAGTGGACCTTCCACTGCGATCTGCCGCAGGCCAAGGTCACCCAAACCGGCACCCTGCACTACGGCCCGACGACCTTCGAGTCGCAATGGACCATCGAAAGCGTCACGCCCTCAGGCGCGACGACCCATTCCGACGTGCAGGTGAATGGCAAGCGGCTGGGGAGCGACTGCGGCAATCTGAAGTAATCCGCCGGCGTCCCGCCGCGCCATAAAAAAACCGCCTCGAGACATCTCGAAGCGGTTTCGTCTCCTCGGCGGGTACGGATCGTCGCGATCCGCCCTCCTTCTGCTTGATGTTCAGGCCACCTTGCGGTCGAAGAACTGCTCGTCTTCGGTCGAGCCCTTGAGCGCGGCGGTGGAGGCCTCGTTCTCGATGGTCGTCGTGACCGCATCGAAATAGCCCGTACCGACCTCGCGCTGATGCTTGACCGCAGTGAAGCCCTTGGGTGCCGCGGCGAACTCGGCCTCCTGCAGCTCGACGAAGGCGCTCATCTGGTTGCGGGCGTAGCCATAGGCCAGGTTGAACATGGAGTAGTTCAGCGCATGGAAGCCCGCCAGGGTGATGAACTGGAACTTGTAGCCCATGGCGCCCAATTCCTTCTGGAACTTGGCGATGGTGGCATCGTCGAGGTTCTTCTTCCAGTTGAAGGACGGCGAGCAGTTGTAGGCCAGCATCTTGCCGGGGAACTTGGCATGAATGGCTTCGGCGAAGGCCTTGGCATAGGCCAGATCGGGCTTGCCGGTTTCGCACCACACCAGATCGGCGTAGGGCGCATAGGCCAGACCGCGGGAGATCGCCTGGTCCAGGCCGGGCTTGGTGCGATAGAACCCCTCGACCGTACGCTCGCCGGTACAGAAGGGCTTGTCGTTGTCGTCGACATCGGAGGTGATCAGGTCGGCAGCCTCGGCGTCGGTGCGCGCCACCAGCACGGTAGGCACGCCCATGACGTCGGCCGCCAGACGGGCTGCGACGAGCTTGGCCACGGCTTCGCGCGTCGGCACCAGCACCTTGCCGCCCATGTGGCCGCATTTCTTCACCGAGGCCAGCTGGTCTTCGAAGTGCACGCCGGCCGCTCCGGCCTCGATCATGGCTTTCATCAGCTCGAAGGCGTTGAGCACGCCGCCGAAACCGGCTTCGGCATCCGCCACGATGGGGGCGAAATAGTCGATGAAGCCCTCGTCCCCGGGCTGCTTGCCTTCCATCCACTGGATCTGGTCAGCGCGGGTGAGGGTGTTGTTGATGCGCTTGACCACGCTGGGCACCGAGTTGGCCGGGTACAGCGACTGGTCGGGGTACATTTCGCCAGCCAGGTTGGCGTCGCCCGCGACCTGCCAGCCCGACAGGTAGATGGCCTGCAGGCCGGCCTTGACCTGCTGCATGGCCTGGTTGCCGGTCAAGGCGCCCAGGGCATTGACGAACGGCATGTCGTGCATCTGCTTCCACAGGCGATCCGCGCCACGGCTGGCCAGCGTATGCTCGACCATCACCGAGCCGCGCAGGCGCACCACTTCTTCCGCGCCATAGCCACGCTTGATGCCTTTCCAACGCGCGTTCTGCGACCACTGCTGCTCCAACTGCGCCACTTGCTGTTTGCGATCTGCCATCTGTTTCTCCGGTGAATGAAAAATCGATGCCTCAGCGTAGTTGACTTTTGCGGCGCAGCATAGTCTTATGTCTTATATAAGATATAATTTTATCTTGTTATATTTCAACAACTTGGTCATATTTTTTTGCAATGCGGAATATTTTTTTGCTCCATGAAAGCGGGTTGGCCTGCATTGCAGCAGGTTTTTTCATATCCCGAATTTGCAATTCCATATTGTGAAAATCAACAGGAAGGGACTCATGCTTTCCATGCCGCGCCGCCCGCGATCGCAAGACGAGCGCATCGAACGTAGCGGTCCCTCCGTGCCGCCCCAGCAGACCCCGCGCCACCTCGCCGAATTGTTCTGGGTGTTCAACCACCTCACGCTGCTGGGCGTGGGCGGTGTGCTGCCTTTTGCGCAGCGCATTCTGGTGGAAGACAAGCGCTGGCTGCGCACCGAGCAGTTCGTCGAGATGCTCAGCCTGGGTCAGGTCCTTCCCGGACCGAACCTGATCAATCTCGCCCTGATGGTCGGCCAGCATTTCTTCGGCTGGCGCGGTGCGGCCGTGGCTCTGGCGGGCATGCTCGCCGCGCCGCTGGTGCTGATCTTTCTCGTCGCCATGGCGTACGCGCAATACGCCAGCACTCCCGCGGTGGTCCATGCCTTGCAGGGCATGTCGGCGGTGGTGGCCGGCATGGTGATTGCCATGGCGATCAAGCTCTTCCCGGCCATCCGCCACGACCTGACCAATTGGGGCTGGGCCGGATTGGCGTTCGCCGGTGTGGGCCTGTTGCGCCTCGACCTGCTGTGGGTGCTGATCGCGCTCGGCCCGATCGCCGTGGCCTTGGCCTGGTGGCGCCTTCGGAGAGCGTGATGCACTCACTCGCCTCGGGGCTGGCCCTCTTCGGCCACTTTCTGCTGTGGTCCCTGCTGTCGGTCGGCGGCGCCATTGGACTGCTGCCCGACATGCACCGCTATCTGGTCGTGGAACAGCATTGGTTGACCGACGCGGCCTTCACGTCGGCACTGGCGCTGGGTCAGGCGTCGCCCGGCCCCAACATGATTCTGTTCTCAGCCTTGCTGGGCTGGCAGGTCCTGGGCCTGCCAGGCGCGCTGCTGGCCACGATCGGGCTGATTCTGCCGTCGTCGCTCATCACGGTGGCGTACTTCCGTTACAGCCGCATCCACAAGGATCGTCACTGGGTGCGTGCCATGCATGACGGCATGGCGCCGATCACCGTCGGCCTGCTGCTGTCCTCGGGCTGGCTTCTGGCGCGACAGGAAGCGAGCAGTTGGCAGCGTATGGTGCTGATCGTGCTGACCGTCGTCCTGGTCGTGCGCACGCGGATCAACCCGCTGTGGCTGCTCCTCGCCGGCGCGGGCCTGGGACTGGCCGGCGTCATCTGAAGCTCTGGAGATCAGCCATGCTCGCACGCATCGGAAGTCTGCATGCCGCGCCGGTCTACGGCGTGGACGCACTGCGGCGGATCGAAACCGCAGCCGCCCTGGACCTGCCGCCGCACAGCCTCATGCAGCGCGCCGGTGCTGCCGTTGCGCGGCTGACGCAAGCCGTGTTTCCGCATGCGCGCCGCATCGTGGTGCTCGCTGGCGCGGGCAACAACGGCGGCGATGGCCTCGTGGCAGCGGCACTGTTGCAGCGGGCCGGACGGGACGTGAGCATTCTCGCCTGTGGCGGCGACACGTTGAACGACTGGGCCTCGCGCCTGCCGACAGATGCCGCGTGGGCCTGGACACAGGCGCAGGCCGCACAAGTCCGCTGCGCCGTCGCCGATCAAGGCGACCTTCCCACGGCCGATCTCTATCTCGATGCCCTGCTGGGCATCGGTCTGCGCGGAGGGGTGCGGGCGCAGACGATTCACCTCATTCATAGCCTCAACGCCCGGCATGACGCCGCGGTGCTCAGCGTGGATCTGCCCTCCGGCATCGATGCGCAAACCGGCGTCGCCCAAGAAGCCTGCGTGCGTGCAAACACCACCCTCAGCCTGCTCGGCCTCAAGCCGGGGCTGTGCACCGGCCCGGCAGCCCACCTCTGCGGCGATCTGTGGCTGGACGACCTCGACGTTCACCCTGCAGCCGAAGGGTCGCTACCGGCGCCCGATGCCACCTGGCTCGGCGCCGATCTGATCCGCCCCCTGCTGCCCGATCTCGCGCGGGCCGCCCACAAGGGCAAACGCGGCGACGTACGGGTGATTGGCGGCGCAACAGGCATGGCGGGCGCAGCCCTGCTCGCCGCTCGCGCCGCCGCACATCTCGGCGCGGGAAGGGTCTTCGTCGGCCTGCTCGACGCTCACGCACCCACGGTGGACCAGCAAGCGCCCGAGCTGATGCTGCGCTCCGCAGCCGCGCTGCTCGACGCCTCTGGAGACCGAGCCTGCCTCCTGATCGGACCCGGTGCTGGCATCGACGACCCGGCCCGCGCCTGCCTGGCCCGGACACTGGCGTCCTCCAACCCCCTTGTCCTCGACGCGGATGCGCTCAATCTCCTGGCCATGCCCGATCCGTCGCTGGACTTGCAGGGCCTGTTGCGGCAGCGCCGGGCCATCACCGTGCTGACGCCGCACCCGCTGGAGGCCGCCAGGCTGCTCGGCGCCACGGTTCAGGCGGTCGAATCGGACCGCCTGCGCGCCGCGCGTGATCTGGCTGCGCGATTCGCCTGCTGGATCGTGCTCAAAGGTCGCGGCACCATCATCGCCTCGCCACAACGAGACGTCTGGATCAATGCTACGGGCAACGGCCTGCTGGCCACAGCGGGAAGTGGCGATGTGCTGGCAGGCAGCGCGGCCGCCCTGATCGCGGCCACCGGTCAGGCTTCGTCCGTGCTTGCCGCAGTCTGGTTGCACGGGCAGGCCGCCGATCAATACGCCGCGCAGCGCGGGCCCTGTGGACTGACAGCAGCACAGCTTCCCAGGTGGATGGCCGCAAGCTGGGCCGATCTGGCGGCAGCCCCTGAGAGCCGAACCCGTTCCAGTCCCAACCCGATCGGCGACGGGCAAACGCCTCCTCCGAAAACCCTTCGCGTTGACGCGCAGACCGATTTTTGCTAACTTGCGCTCATGCTTTCCCTCATGTCGTGCTCCGCTTTCAAACCTCAGCTTGCGCCTTCTTCTGGCGCCGAGGCGAGCGTGTATGCCGAGCAAGCCAGCGGGGTTGCCCGTGATGGGCTGCTACGGGGTTGCCTACGACTGGCCTTGCCCAGCGAACCCGTGCGCGACTGAACCAACGTCTTCCCCAAATACCCAAGCGCCCGCGGCTTCGCCACCGGGCGCTTTTTCATATGCGCTTTGTCATGACACCTTTTTGCCCCGTTCCGAAACGACTACCCATCGGTGGATGGGCCATGCACCTGCGACAGCCCACCCGCCCCGTCGTCGCGAGCCCTTTGCGCTGAACAAACCCCTTCGTTCCTGGAGATCCTCATGTTGAAGCAACCGCACACCAAATACCGCGCCTTCCCGCCCATTGATCTGAAAAACCGCACCTGGCCCGATCGGGTGATCACCCATCCGCCCATCTGGATGAGCACCGATCTGCGCGATGGCAATCAGGCGCTTTTCGAGCCCATGGACGCGCAGCGCAAGATGCGCATGTTCAAGATGCTCTGCGCCGTCGGCGTCAAACAGATCGAAGTGGCGTTTCCCTCGGCCTCGCAGACCGATTTCGACTTCGTGCGTGAGCTGATCGAAGGCGGCCACATTCCCGACGACGTGACCATCGAAGTGCTGACCCAGGCGCGCGAAGACCTCATCCGCCGCACCTTCGACTCGCTGCGCGGCGCCAAGAAGGCCATCGTGCACGTCTACAACGCGACGGCGCCCAACTTCCGCCGCATCGTTTTCAACGTCGATGAGGCCGGCTGCACCCAGATCGCCGTGAACGCCGCCAGGCTCATCAAGCAGATCGCCGCCGAGCGCCCTGAAACCCAGTGGACCTTCCAGTACAGCCCCGAAGTGTTCAGCGGCACCGAGCTTCCTTTCGCCGTCTCGGTCTGCAATGCGGTGACCGAAGTCTGGCAGCCCACCCCCGAGAACAAGATCATCTTCAACCTGCCGGCCACGGTGGAGATGAGCACCCCCAACATCTACGCCGACCAGATCGAGTGGATGCACCGCCACCTCGACAGGCGTGACAGCATCATCCTGTCGCTGCATCCGCACAACGATCGGGGCTGCGCCGTCGCCGCCGCCGAGCTGGGCGTGATGGCCGGTGCCGACCGCGTGGAAGGCTGCCTCTTCGGCAACGGCGAGCGCACCGGCAACGTCGATCTGGTCACGCTGGCGCTCAATCTCTATTCGCAGGGGGTGCACCCCGGTCTCGACTTCTCGAACATCAACGCCGTGGCGCGCACCGTGGAGGAATGCACCCAGCTGCCCGTGCATCCCCGCCATCCCTACGCGGGCGATCTGGTCTTCACGGCCTTTTCAGGCTCTCACCAGGACGCGATCAAGAAGGGGCTGGCCGCGCAGCGCCACGATGCCCTGTGGGAAGTGCCGTACCTGCCCGTCGATCCGGCCGATCTCGGTCGCGCCTACGACTCGGTCATCCGTGTCAACAGCCAGTCCGGCAAAGGGGGCATCGCCTATCTGCTCGAAGCCACCTATGGGCTGGTCATGCCGCGAAGGCTGCAGGTCGAATTCAGCGGTGTGGTGCAAAAACACACCGACGCCACCGGCGCCGAGGTGACCGCGCAGCAGCTCTGGCAAATGTTCAGTGAAGAGTACGTCCAGAGCGCGCAACCTCTGCATCTGCACAGCTACCACCTCAGCGACCATGGCGAACGCCAGGGCATCCGCCTCGAGCTGGATGTCGACGGCAAGCGACTGAGCCTCACCGGCGAGGGCAACGGCCCCATCGATGCCGCCATTCACGCGCTGCGCCTGCCTGTGGCGGTGCACAGCTACGAGGAACGGGCCCTGGGCCTGGGCGCCGATGCCAAGGCCTCGGCCATCGTCGAAATGGCCATTGAAGGGCTCGCGACCAGCACCTATGGCGTCGGCCTGGATGCGAACATCGTGACCGCCTCGGTGCGCGCCCTCGTTTCCGGCGCGAACCGTCTGCTGCAACGTCTGCCCGACGAGGCCGCCCGGCAGCACGTGCAGGCGATGCAAGCGCCCTTGCGGGCCGTGGCCTGATCGGCACAGGCCTGCGCATCGAGCCATGAACCGCCCTTCAAGGGCGGTTTTTTCTTGCGGCAATGCAGGCCTTGCAGATCGTCCTCTTTCTAGAATCGCCTCGTTGTCTTTCCTCAGAACCGCCATGCAGAACCGTCAGTCCAGTACCCAGCTCGCTCCACGCTCCGAGGAGGGCTGGCGCGGCTATTGGTATCGGGTGATGTATTTCCATGATGCGAGGGATGAAAAACTGTTCGATCTGGTGCTGATCGGCTTCATTCTGCTCAGCGTGCTGATTACCGTGCTCGACTCGGTGCAGTCCGTACATGCCCGCGCGCATGGCGCCCTATACGTCCTGGAATGGATTTTCACGCTGGCCTTCACGGTGGAATACGTGCTTCGGCTGTCGGTAGTACAAAACCCCTGGCGCTATGCGCGCAGCTTCTTCGGCATCATCGATCTGCTGTCGTTCCTGCCGGCGTACCTGGAATTGCTGTTTCTCGGCTCGGGCCATCTCACGGTCATCCGCACCTTCCGGGTGCTGCGGATATTCCGCATCCTCAAGCTGATGGAATACACCAGCGCCTCCAACCAGATGCTGGACGCGCTTTCTCGCGCCAAGAACAAGATCTTCGTGTTCGTACTGAGCGTGCTCACCCTGACCACCATCTTCGGCTCGATCATGTATCTGGTCGAAGGGCCGCAGAACGGCTTCACCAGCATTCCCCGCGGCATCTACTGGGCCATCGTCACCATGGCCACGGTCGGCTTCGGCGACATCACGCCCAAGACGGCCCTCGGACAGATCATCACCTCGGGCATCATCATCGTCGGCTACGGCATCATCGCCGTGCCTACGGGCATCTACTCTGCCGAGTTGATCAATTCGTACCGAAACCAGCGCCGCCTTGAAGAGCATCGTGAGGCCCTGGCCGAGGACCACACAAGTTGCGTGCGCTGCGGTCTGGTCGGGCACACGGCCGATGCCCGCTACTGCCGCCGTTGCGGCGAAGCGCTTCCCCGCGTCAGTGCGGCGGAGCCTCCGAAAGCAGTTTGCCCGGATTCATCAGATCGCGTGGATCGAGCGCCTGTTTGATGGCCCGCATCTGCACCAGGGCCACCGGGTGTCCATAGCGCAGCAGATCATCGCGCTTGAGTTGGCCGACCCCATGCTCGGCCGAAAACGTCCCGCCGCACGCCACGGCCGCATCGTGCACGATGCGGTTGCACAGCGCATGGTGATCGGCGAGAAAACGGGCCGCATCCGCACCCTGGGGCGCCTGGACGTTGTAGTGGAGATTGCCATCGCCCAGATGGCCGAAGACGACCAGACGCGCCCCGGGCAGCGCCTGTGTCACCAGTTCGGCGGTGGATTCGACAAAGGCGACCATGCGCGACATGGGCACACCGATGTCATGTTTGATGTTCAAGCCTTCCTGCGCCTGCGCCAGCGGAATCGATTCGCGCAAATGCCAGAGTGCCCGGCTTTGCGCCAGGTTTTGCGCCACCGTGGCCGTGACGATCTGGCCCGCGTCCAACGCGGCCTCCAGCATGGCTTCCAGACGCGCCCTGCCCTGCGGCTCGCCTTCGGCTTCACTCGACTCCAGCAGCACGCACCAGGCACTCGGCAGTTCAAAGGGCAAGGACAACTGCGGAAAATGATGCTGCACCAGCTGCAGGCTATGCGCGCTCATCAGCTCGAAGCCCGTCAGGCCGCATCCGAGCCGGCTCTGCGCCCGCCTGAGCAGCGCAATCGCAGCAGCCACATCGTGCACCGCCACCAGGGCGGTGATCTGCGCCGCCGGCTGGGGGAACAACTTGAGCGTTGCGGCCGTGATGATGCCCAAAGTGCCTTCTGCACCGACGTAGAGATCGCGCAGGCTGTAGCCCACATTGTTCTTGCGCAGCAGGTTGAGCGCATCGAGCACTTCGCCCTGCGCCGTAACGACTTCGAGACCGAGGCACAGATCACGGGCATTGCCGTAGCGCAGCACCGCGGTGCCGCCGGCGTTGGTCGAGAGGTTGCCGCCAATGGTGCAACTGCCTTCCGCGGCCAGTGAAAGCGGGAACAGCAAGCCCTCGGCCTCGGCCGCCTGCTGCACCTCCGCCAGCACGCACCCGGCCTCCGCAATGAGCACACCGCCAGCGGCGTCGATGGCCCGAATGCGGTTGAGACGCCGCGTGCTCAGAACGATCTGCTCGCCACGGCCGTTCGGTGTGGCGCCGCCGACGAGTCCCGTATTGCCGCCTTGCGGCACCACGCCAACGCCGTGCAGCGCGCAGAGCTGCACCACCGCAGCAACCTGCGCCGCATCGCCAGGCAGCACCACCGCCAGCGCCTGCCCGGTATAGCGTTTGCGCCAATCGGTCAGGTACGGGGCCACATCCTGCGGCTGATGCAGCACGTGCGCAGGCCCCAGAATGGCGCGCAGGGCCTCCAGAAAACGGCGACGCTCATCGCTCAGCATGACGCGCCGCCCCCGCACGCAGAAAGCCAGCAACGCAGACAAACAGCAACAAGGCAAGCAGGAGCTCGATCCAGCCCAGCCCGCGCGACGCAGCGTTGGGATCGGTCAAGGCGCGTGTAATGCCCTCGGCCGCATAAAACCACAGCAGCAGACTCAGCCAGCGAAACGTCGCCGCGCGCCCGCGCAACACACCGGGTACGGCGGGCAGAAGGGGCAGCACCTTGAGCACCAGCAACGATCCTCCAGGATGAAGAGGTGCCACCCACATCTCCCAGACCAGACCCAGCAGGATGAGCGCCAGCAGGCAGAACACCGCGCCGCGATGCCAGACATGCTGCCAGAACACAGCAGATGACGAAGGACGGGAACCGTTCATGGTGCGCCAGACTCAATCCGCGGCGAGCTTGAGGGCCGCACGAGCAAGTCGCTGCCCGAGCGCGGTCGCAAGACGCTTTTCCTCCTCGCTGACCGGCAGGCTGCCATCAGGGGCGGCATGATGACTCGCGCCATAAGGCGTGCCGCCGCTGCGCGTCGTCATCAGATCGGTCTGACCCGCAAAGGGCAGGCCGACGATCAGCATGCCGTGATGCAGCAGCGGCAGCATCATCGACAGCAAAGTGCTTTCCTGCCCGCCATGCAGCGTACCCGTGGAGGTGAACACCGACGCCGGCTTGCCTGCCAGCGCGCCAGAGAGCCAAAGGGCCGATGTCTGATCGAGGAAATATTTGAGCGGCGCAGCCATATTGCCAAACCGTGTGGGCGAGCCCAGCGCCAGACCCGCGCATTCCTCCAGATCGCGCAGTTCCACATAAGGTGGGCCGTCATCGGGAATGACCGGCTGGCTTTGCTCCACCACCGTGCTAACCCTGGGCACCGTGCGCACCCTCGGTAGCGCACCGGGCACCTGCGCCACACCTTGCGCGATGCACTCAGCCAGAGTGCGGGTACCGCCGTGTACGCTGTAATAGAGAACCAAGACGTCTTTCATACCGCTATCGTATTGCCATGCCCCGCCTTCGCCCCTCCGAGACCCTGATCGCCAGCCTGCGCACCCTGGCCAGGCGGTTTGCGCAGGACAACCTGGCGCAGACAGCCGGCAGCCTCACTTTCACCACCCTGATCTCCCTGGTGCCGCTGCTCACCGTCATGCTGGCGGTGTTCACCGCGTTTCCGGCGTTCGACAA
This sequence comes from Thiomonas intermedia, assembly GCF_002028405.1. Lineage (NCBI taxonomy): Bacteria > Pseudomonadati > Pseudomonadota > Betaproteobacteria > Burkholderiales > Thiomonas > Thiomonas intermedia. The sequence continues at coordinate 3,176,951 of NZ_CP020046.1, read as the reverse complement.
AATGCAGGGACAAATTCAGGCGCATCTGGCACAGTCGATGCTGCCCGAGGGCCTCTCCGACAGGGTCTATCGCTATCTGAGTGACTTTGCCTCCAAGGCCAAAAGTCTGGGCGTGGTCAGCGTGGCCTTTCTCATCGTCACGGCGACGTCGATGATGCTCACCGTCGACCGGGCGCTCAACGCCATCTGGCGCACGTCCAGGCCGCGCCCGCTGGCGCAGCGCGTCCTGCTTTACTGGGCTGGCTTCACGCTCGGCCCGCTCGTGCTCGGTGCCAGCCTGGGCCTGATGAGCTATGTCGCCGGTGCCCACCGCGGGCTGCTGCACCAGTTGCCCGGCGGTGCCAGCGTCGTACTCAGCGTGGCCTCGTGGGCGGTCATGGCCATCGCGCTGGCGGCGCTGTTCCGGTTCATCCCCAACACCGATGTGCGCTGGCGCGATGCGCTGATCGGCGGTTTCATGGCCGCGCTGGCGTTCAGCCTGACCGGAAAAGGGCTGGCCTGGTACTTCTCCAGCGTGACCACCTATACCGCCGTCTACGGCACCTTCGCCACCCTGCCGCTGCTGCTGCTGTGGATCTACTTCAGCTGGATTGCCGTGCTGGTGGGCGCCATGATTGCCGCCTACCTTCCCTCGCTGCGCGTACGCGCCATCCGGCTCGACGGCTATGCGGGCGCCGAATTTCTCAGCGCCGTGGGCGTGCTCAAGCTGCTGCATGGCGCTCGACAGGCGCCCGATTGCGGCGTACCCGCGGCCGAGCTTTCGCGCCGCCTGCGCATCGATCCGCTGCAGTTGCAGGAACTGCTTACCGTACTGGAGCATCTGGGCTGGGCGGGCAAAGCGGCGGCCCCACGACCCCGAAGCCCCTCGCGCTGGGCGCTGCTCTGCGATCCGCTGACCACCCCACTCGGGCCGCTGATCGACGCCCTGCTGCTCGACAAGCAACAGGCCACCCTCACCTCCGCCCTGCTTGGTCACATGCTCAGCGACGAAGAACGCGACTGGAGCCTGGCGCAATTGCTGGGCGATACGCTCGCCTATACAACGTCCGTCCCGGCCACACCCCGCACGGAATCGCACGATGAATAAGCCCCCGCCGGTCCTGCTCCTTCTACTGGCCCACGGCTCGCGGCAGCCCGAGTGGGCGCGGCCTTTCGAGGCAGTTCGAGACCAGGTGCAGCAGGCTCACCCCGAGTTGACCGTTCGACTCGCCTTCCTGGAATTCATGCAGCCCTCGCTGCGTCAAACCTTGCTGGATGCTGGCGAGCATGGATACTCGCAGGTGCAGATCGCCCCCCTGTTTCTCGGCTCGGGTGGCCACCTTCAGCGCGATATACCGCAGATGGCGCAAGCGGTGCAGGCGCACTATCCAGATCTCAACATCGATGTTGCCGCCGCAGCGGGAGAGCAAGCGGAAGTGATCGAGGCGCTGGCCCGCTTCGCCGCGCGGGTCGTGACCCGCACGGCCGATTGAGGTGAATCCAGTATTCCTCTCGCTCGGACGGCTGATTGGGGCTCAGGGCATGGAATTTGCACCTTTCCCGCCATGTCCAACCTCGCCCGCACCCTGACCGTTGCCGTCATCTCGCCCGATCCCGCCCTGGCATCAGGCGAGGATTCGGAAAGTCATCAACGACAGGCCGAACGCTGCGCGCTGCTCGAGAAGGCCATGCTGGAGGCAGGGTACAAGGTCGTGGCCATTCTGCCGGCCAGCCTGGACCTGGACGAGCGCATTGCTTCGCTCAAGCCCGATCTCATCATTGTGGACGCCGAGTCCGGGGTGCGCGATCTGCTCGAACACGTCGTTCTGGCCTCGCGCGATACCCAGCGGCCCATCGTGCTGTTCACCGATGAAGACGACACTGAAACCGCGCAACTCGCCATCACTGCCGGTGTGAGCGCGTATATCGTCGACGGCCTCAAGCCCAGCCGCGTCAAGCCCGTGATCGAAGTCGCACTGGCGCGGTTCGAGCGCGAGCAACATCTCCGGGCTGAACTGGACGCGGCCCGCACCCAACTCGCCGAGCGCAAAGTGCTGGAGCGGGCCAAGGGCATCGTGATGCAGCGCCAGAACTGCAGTGAAGAAGAGGCCTTCAGCCGCATGCGCAAACTGGCCATGGAGAAAGGACTGAAGCTCAGCGACGTGGCCCAGCGCATCCTCGACACCGTCGGGCTGATTTGAGAGGGTGCGAACCCATCCGCCACGACCGTGCAGTGCGCCATGCGGGTGCAATCCCGCACCAGCCTGGCGCACTCGCGACGCGTGTTGCACCACGCCTTCTCCGCCCTGAAGTCATACACCCCAGGGTTTTCCTCTGAGCCCTACTGTCGAACAGGCTGGCACGTCGTTTGCTTTGAACAAGGCGTAGATCAACGGCGGTCTATGTGAAACCACTGACCGGGAGTCTCCCCCGGATCAGCTCGGCAATGATGCCTTCGTGTGCCTCGCCTCGTGCGACGTGCCCGGAGGCTTTTTTTTCGCCCGACTTTTTTCAGGACTTGTCATGCGCCCTCAAGACGACACTACGCCCCAGAGCAACAACCCGGCACAGCCCTTGCGCCGCACCCTCATCAAGTCAGGCGCCGCAGCGGCACTCTCCGGACTGCTTCCCGGTTTGCAACCCGCAACGCGCGCCGCCACTCTGGGAAAACCTGAAATGGAAGAAGTGAAGATCGGATTCATCCCGTTGACCGACTGCGCCCCCGTGGTGATGGCCTCGGTACTCGGCTTCGACAAAAAGTACGGCGTCAAGATCATCCCGAGCAAGCAGGCCTCGTGGGCCGCAGTGCGCGACAACCTGCTCACTGGCGGCATCCACATGGCGCATGCGCTCTACGGCCTGCCCTACGGCGTGCAGCTCGGCGTCGGCGGCCCCAAGCGCGACATGGCCATCCTCATGGGCCTGAACCGAAATGGCCAGGCCATCAGCCTGTCGGACGCGCTGGCCAAGCAGGGCGTCACCACCGGCGAAGCACTGGCCAAGGCCGTGCTCGCCAAGACCCGCACCTTCACCTTCGCCCAGACCTTCCCCACCAGCACCCATGCCATGTGGCTGTACTACTGGCTGGCCACCTACGGCATCAACCCGCTGAAGGACGACAAGGTGATTACCGTGCCGCCGCCGCAAATGGTGGCGAACATGCGCGTGGGATCCATGGACGGTTTCTGCGTTGGCGAGCCGTGGAACGCGGTGGCCATCGCGCAGAAGATCGGCTTCACCGCAGCGACCAGCCAGGACATCTGGCCCGACCACCCCGAGAAGGCGCTGGGCACCACCGCCGAGTTCGTGCAGAAATACCCCAACACCACCAAGGCGGTGATGGCTGCGGTGCTCGAAGCCTGCCAGTGGATCGACGCCTCGCTGGCCAACAAGACCAAGATGGCCAACGTCATCGCCGAGCCGGGCTATGTGAACACCTCGGTGGAAACCATTCTGCCGCGCATCCTCGGACGCTACACCAACGGTCTGGGCAAGAGCTGGGACGACAAGCATCCGATGGCCTTCTATGAAGACGGTCAGGTGAACTACCCCTGGTTGTCCGACGGCATGTGGTTCCTCACCCAGTTCCGTCGCTGGGGCCTGATCAAGACCGACCCCGACTACCTCGCCGTGGCCAAGGCGGTGAACCGTACCGACCTCTACACCGAAGTGGCCACCGCGCTCAAGGTGCCCGTGCCCAAGAACCCGATGCGCACCTCCAAGCTGATCGACGGCGTGATATGGGACGGCAAGGACCCCAAAACCTACGCCCACGGCTTCAAGATCAACGACATGGTGTCGTGAGCCGAACCCGCCATGCAGGAGAACACCATGAACACCGTAGTCCTCCCGACCACCGCGACCTATGACCGCGCCACGCCGACCGACGGCAGCGCAGCCCACGCAGCCGCGGCTGCCGCCGCACACGCTGCGGCGCCTCATCCCAAGGTGCGCCCGGCCACACCACAGGAACGCCAGCGCGCGCGCAATCGTCGCGTGCTGGTGGCTGGGCTCGCCCCGCTACTGGGCCTCGGCCTGTTGCTGTTGCTGTGGGAAATTGCCTCCGAACGCAGCCAGCAGTTCCCCTCGCCGCTGGCCACCTGGATGTCGGCACAGAAGGTGTTCGCCCATCCTTTCTACGATAACGGCCCGAACGACGTGGGCATCGGCTGGAACTTGCTGGCCTCGCTGCAACGCGTGGCCTATGGCTTCGGCCTGGCGGCGCTGGTGGGCATTCCGCTGGGTTTCGCCATCGGCCGCATGCCGTTTCTCAACCGCATGTTCGCACCCATCATCAGCCTGCTGCGGCCTGTGTCTCCGCTGGCCTGGTTGCCGATCGGCCTCTACGTGTTCAGCAATGCCCCGGCGGCGGCGATCTACACCATTTTCATCTGTTCGATCTGGCCGATGATGATCAATACTGCCATCGGCGTGCAGCGCATCCCGGCCGACTACCTGAACGTCGCACGCGTGCTCGATCTCTCCGGCTGGCAGACCTTCACCAAGATCCTGCTGCCTTCGGTCATGCCCTACATGATGACTGGGGTGCGGCTGTCGGTGGGGACGGCCTGGCTGGTCATCGTCGCCGCGGAAATGCTCACCGGCGGTACCGGCATCGGCTTCTGGCTCTGGAACGAGTGGAACAACCTCAACCTCGCCCACATCCTGATCGCCATTCTGGTCATCGGCATCACCGGCATGGCGCTCGAAGGCCTGCTCATGCTGCTGGCCCGCCGCTTCGCCTACGACGAACGCTCCTGAACCCGGAAGAGGAGAACGATATGGAACGCTTTATTTCCGTCGAACAAGTGGACATGGTGTTCGACACCACCCGCGGTCCCTTTCACGCCCTCAAGGGCATCGACCTGGGCATTGCCCGCGGCGAATTCATCAGCCTGATCGGCCATTCCGGCTGCGGCAAGAGCACCCTGCTCAATCTCATCGCCGGGCTCACCCTGCCCAGCGAGGGGGTGCTGCTGTGCGACGGTCGCGAAATCCACGCCCCCGGCCCCGACCGCGCGGTGGTGTTCCAGAACCACTCGCTGCTGCCCTGGCTGAGCTGCTTTGACAACATCCACCTCGGTGTGGCGCGCGTGTTCGGCAAAACCGATGGCAGCGCGCAGTTGCAGGCCCGCACCCTTGCCGCGCTGGAGCTCGTCGGCCTGCCGCACGCCGCGCACAAGAAACCGAGCGAAATCTCCGGCGGCATGAAGCAGCGCGTGGGCATCGCCCGGGCGTTGGCGATGGAGCCCAAGGTGCTGCTGATGGACGAGCCCTTCGGCGCCCTCGACGCGCTCACCCGCGCCAAGCTGCAGGACGAACTGCAGGGCATCGTCGCCAAGAGCGGAGCCACCGTGGTGATGGTGACCCACGACGTGGACGAGGCCGTACTGCTGTCCGACCGCATCATCATGCTGACCAACGGCCCGGCGGCGACCATCGGCGAGATTCTTCACGTCGACCTGCCGCGCCCGCGCGACCGCCTCGCGCTCAGCGAAGACCCGCACTACGCCCACCTGCGCGCCCAGGTTCTGGAGTTTCTCTACAAGCGCCAGGCGCATCCGCAAGCCAAGGCTGCGTGATGGACTCGGCGATGCAAGCTGCCCAGCAACAGGAAACCCGCATCATGAACAAACCCAGACTCGTGCTCATCGGCAACGGCATGGCCGGGGTGCGTGCGCTCGAAGAACTGCTCAAGCTCGACCCCGAGCTGTACGACATCACCGTGTTCGGCGCCGAGCCGCATCCCAACTACAACCGCATTCTGTTGTCACCGGTGCTCGCCGACGAGCAGACGGTGGAGGAGATCATCCTCAACCCGCTGACCTGGTATGCCGACAACGGCATCACCCTGCATACCAGCAAGAAGGTGGTCGAGATCGATCGCATCAAGCGCGTGGTGCGTGCCGACGACGGCACGCAAGCAAAGTATGACCGCCTGCTCATCGCCACCGGCTCGCTGCCCTTCATCCTGCCGGTGCCGGGCAAGGAGCTTCAGGGCGTGATCGCCTATCGCGACATCGCCGACACTGAAACGATGATCGAAGCAGCCAAGGTGCACAAGCACGCGGTGGTCATCGGCGGCGGTTTGCTCGGGCTGGAAGCCGCCAACGGCCTGATGCTTCGGGGCATGGACGTCACGGTGGTGCACATCATGCCCTGGCTGATGGAACGCCAGCTCGACGAGGTGGCGGGCAAGCTGCTGCAGAAATCGCTGGAGGATCGCGGCCTCAAGTTCCTCATGGGCGCGCAGACCCAGGCCTTGCTGAGCAACGACCAAGGCCGCGTGTGCGCAGTGCAGTTCAAGGATGGCAGGAAGATTCCCGCCGATCTGGTGGTGATGGCCGCGGGCATCCGCCCCAACACCGCCCTGGCCGAAAGTGCGGGCATCCACTGCAACCGCGGCATCGTGGTCACGGACACCCTGCAGACCGTGACCGACCCGCGGATCTACGCCGTGGGCGAATGCGCCGCGCATCGTGGCATCGCCTACGGCCTGGTGGCGCCGCTGTTCGAGCAGGGCAAGGTGGCGGCCAACCATCTGGCGCAGATGGGCATCGGCCGCTACACCGGCAGCCAGACCAGCACCAAGCTCAAGGTGACGGGCATCGACCTGTTCTCCGCGGGCGACTTCATGGGCGGCGAGGGCTGCGAAGACATCGTGCTGTCCGACCCCTTTTCCGGCGTCTACAAGCGGCTGGTGGTGAAGGGCGACAAGCTGGTCGGCGCCTGCCTCTATGGCGACACAGTGGACGGCTCCTGGTACTTCAAGCTGTTGCGCGAAGGCCGCAAGGTACACGACATCCGCGACAAGTTGATGTTCGGCGAAAGCCACCTCGGCGATGCCGGCCACCAGGGTCAGAGCAAGGCGCAACTCATGGCCGACGCCGACGAGGTCTGCGGCTGCAACGGCGTGAACAAAGGGGCCATCTGCAAGGCCATCAAGGACAAGGGCCTGTTCACCCTGGAAGAAGTGCGCAAGCACACCAAGGCCAGCGCGAGCTGCGGCTCGTGCACCGGTCTGGTCGAGCAGATCCTGATGTTCACCGCGGGTGGCGACTACTCGGCCGCGCCGAAGAAAAAGGCGATGTGCGGCTGCACCGACTCCAGCCACCAGGACGTGCGCGACGCCATCCGCGAGCAGCATCTGTTGAGCATTCCCGAGGTCTACGCCAAGCTCGGCTGGCGCACGCCCAACGGCTGCTCGTCATGCCGCCCCGCGGTCAACTACTACCTCATCTCCACCTGGCCGCACGAGGCGAAGGACGACCCGCAGAGTCGCTTCATTAACGAGCGCAGTCACGCCAATATCCAGAAGAACGGCACCTACTCGGTAATTCCGCGCATGTGGGGCGGCGAGACCTCGGCTGCCGAACTGCGCCGCATCGCCGACGTGGTGGACCAGTTCAACATCCCCACGGTCAAGGTCACGGGTGGCCAGCGCATCGACCTGCTCGGGGTGAAGAAGGAAGACCTTCAGGCGGTGTGGAACGCCATCGGCATGCCCAGCGGCCATGCCTACGCCAAGGCGCTGCGCACGGTGAAAACCTGCGTGGGCAGCGAGTGGTGCCGCTTCGGCACCCAGGACAGCACCGCAATGGGCAAGGCGCTGGAGCGCGCCACCTGGCGCATGTACGCGCCGCACAAGGTGAAGTACGCGGTGAGCGGCTGCCCGCGCAACTGTGCCGAGGCCGGCATCAAGGACGTGGGCATTATCGGCGTCGATTCCGGGTGGGAGATGTATGTGGCGGGCAACGGCGGCATCAAGACCGAGGTCGCGCAGTTCCTGGTCAAGCTCAAGACCGCCGACGAGGTGCTCGAATACACCGGCGCCTTCACCCAGCTCTACCGTGAGGAAGGCTGGTATCTGGAGCGTACTGTGCACTATGTGGCGCGCGTCGGCCTCGACTATGTGAAGCAGCGCATCGTCGACGATGCCGAAGGCCGCAAGGCGCTGTGGGAGCGGCTGCAGTTCGCGCTGCAAGGCGAGCCCGACCCGTGGTCCGACATCGACAAGGCACAGGTCGATACCCGCCAATTCATCCCCATCGTTCCGGCGGCCACCACCTCAGGAGTGTCGGCATGAACGCACCCCGCAATACAGAGTTCATCTGGACCGCGGTGTGCGCCGTGGCCGACATCCCCTCGCTGGGCGCACGCCGCGTGCGCCGCACGGACGGCGCGGACATTGCGCTGTTCCGCGCCGAGTCCGATCGCATCTACGCCCTGCTCGACCGCTGCCCGCACAAAGGCGGGCCGCTGAGCCAGGGCATCGTGTTTGGCGAATCAGTGGCCTGCCCGCTGCACAACTGGACCATCCGCCTTCATGACGGCCACGCCCAGGCGCCCGACGAGGGCTGCACTCCAGCCTTCGCCGTGAAGCTAGAAGACGGCCAGGTGTATCTGCGCAGCGACCAGTTGCTGGCGCCGATTGCCGCGCTGAAGACCGCAAGCTGCGATGGTGCAGCCTGCTCGGACGCCGCGTGATGAGCGCCGCCGACCTGCCCGCGGAATCCATCGCCATCGTGCCCGAGGGCGCGGTGCGCGAAACCCGATCGACCTGCCCTTATTGCGGCGTGGGCTGCGGGGTCATCATCCAGAGCCAGGGCGGCCGCATCGCCGGTGTGCGCGGCGACCCCGACCATCCGGCCAACTACGGCAAGCTCTGCACCAAGGGTGGGGCACTGCACTGGAGCGCGAAGCCGGAACTGCTGCCGCAAGTGCGCGCGCTGCGCCCCGAGCTGCGCACGCAGCGCGATGCATCGCGCCAGCCCGTGCGCTGGGATCAGGCGTTGGATCACGCCGCACAGCGCTTCGCCGCGATCATCGCCGAACACGGCCCCGACAGTGTCGGCTTCTATATCTCAGGTCAGTTGCTGACCGAGGACTACTACGTCTTCAACAAACTGGCCAAGGGTCTGATCGGCACCAACAATGTCGACACCAACTCGCGCGTCTGCATGAGCAGCGCGGTGGCCGGCTACAAGGTCACGCTGGGCGCCGACTCTCCGCCCTGCAGCTACGACGACATAGACTCCGCCGCCAGCCTGTTCCTCGTCGGCAGCAACGCCGCGTGGTCGCACCCCATCGCCTTCCGCCGCATCGAAAAAGCCAAGGCCAAACGGCCGGACCTGCGCATCGTGGTCATCGACCCGCGCCGCACCGAAACCGCCGAACTCGCCGACCTGCACCTGCAACTCCTGCCCGGGACCGACGTGGCGCTGTTTCACGCCATGCTGCACGTGATGATCTGGGAAAACCTGATCGACCCCGGCTACATCGCTGCCCACACAACGGGCTACGCCATGTTGCGCGAGCTGGTGCGCGACATGAGCCCGGCGGTAGCCGCCAACCTCTGCGGCCTGCAGGCGCAGGACATCGTCACCGCCGCGCGCTGGTTCGCGCTCGGCGCGCCGAGGGCCACGGTGGACACGCGCCAAGCCACGCTGTCGATGTACTGCCAGGGCCTGAACCAGTCCAGCAGCGGCACGGCGAAAAACGCCGGGCTGATCAACCTGCATCTGGCCTGCGGCCAGATCGGCAAGCCCGGCGCCGGGCCGTTCTCGCTCACCGGCCAGCCCAACGCCATGGGCGGACGCGAAGTCGGCGGCATGGCCAATCTGCTGTCCGCCCACCGCGACCTCGCCAACCCGACGCACCGCGACGAAGTCGCCAAACTCTGGGGCGTAGCCGACGTGCCTGCGGTGCGCGGCAAGACCGCCGTCGAGATGTTCCAGGCCGCGGCCGACGGCGAGGTCAAGGCGCTGTGGATCGCCTGCACCAACCCGGCGCAGTCGCTGCCCGACCAGGCGCTGATCCGCCGCGCGCTGGAACACACCGAGTTCGTCGTGGTGCAGGAGGCCTACACCACCGCGGCCACCGTGCCCTATGCCGACGTGCTGCTGCCTGCCACCACCTGGGGCGAAAAGTGCGGCACGGTGACCAACTCCGAGCGCCGCATCAGCCGTGTGCGCGCCGCTACCGCCGCCCCCGGCGAAGCACGCGACGACTGGGCCATCGCCGTGGACTTCGCCCACCGCCTCGAAACCCTGCTGCCTGATCGGTTGAACGGCCAGCTCACACTGTTTCCCTACCTCACGCCCGAAGCGGTGTGGAACGAGCACCGCGAAAGCACCCGCGGCCGCGACCTCGACATCACCGGCCTGAGCTGGGCCACGCTTGAGCGCGACGGCCCGCAGCAATGGCCCTACCCCGAAGGGGAAAGCAATGGCCGCCTCCGGTTGTACGAAGACTGCGTTTTCCCCACCGCCGACTGCCGCGCCAAATTCTTCGCCCAGCCCTTCAAGCCGGTGGCCGAGCCCTGCGATGCGCGTTACCCCATCGCTCTAACCACCGGCCGCCTGCGCGACCAATGGCACGGCATGAGCCGCACCGGCTCGGTACCGCGGCTGTTCAGCCACGCCCCCGAACCCTGCATCGACCTGCACCCCAGCGAACTCGCGCGACGCGGCCTGAGCGATGGCGAACTACTTCGCGTGGCCTCGCGCCGTGGCGACCTGGTGCTGCCCGCTCGCGCCACCAATACCGTACGCCCCGGCCAGGCCTTCATCGCCATGCACTGGGGCGCCGAATACCTCGCCGGGCGGAACGCCGAGGGCGTGCCGCGGCTGGGCGTCAACGGCCTCACCCAGCCGGTCATCGACCCCTACTCCTTCCAGCCCGAACTCAAGCACAGCGCGGTGCGTGTGGAAGCCGCCAACCTGTCCTGGCACCTCGCCGCCTTCGGCTGGATGCACGAGGCCAGTGCCCAGGCCCTGCGCGCCACGCTGATGCAGGAACTCGCCACCCTGCCCTTCGTCGCCTGCGTGCCCTTCGGCCGCGAGCGTACCGGTCTGCTGCTGCGCGCCGCGGCGCGCGGCGCGCCCGACGCCGCGCTGCTGACACACATTGAGGCGCACTTCGGCGTGCAGGGCGACGCCGCGCTGCATTACGCCGACCCCGGACGCAGCGTGCGCCGCGCCGTGCGGCTGCACGGCGAACAAATCGGCGCCGCGCTGCTCGCCGGCCCTGCCGACAGCGTGGTAGCGCAAGGCTGGTTGCGCGAACTGCTGCAAAGCGAGACCAGCGCCAAGCCCTACGGCCGCTGGTTGCTGCTGCCCTCCACCACGCCGCCATCCAATCTGCCCAGCCCCGGCCACCAGGTATGCAACTGCTTCGATGTCTCGCAAAGCCAGATCGATGCCCTGATGTCCACCCTGGAAGGCGACGCCGACGCCCAACTCGTCTCTCTCCAGAAGCAACTCAAGTGCGGCACCAACTGCGGCTCCTGCCTGCCGGAGTTGCGCCGCATCGTGCGTGAGCGCGCACAGGTTCCAGCCTGATTCTTGCGTCACTGATGCCAAGGAGCATCCATCATGTTTCACGCAGCCATCCAACATCCCGTTGTCCTGCAAACAGGGCCGGGCCGGTTCAACCCAGAGGCCGTCTCGCTGCTGCGCACGCTGGGCCGCGGCGCGGCGGGCAGCCGCAGCATCAATCTGGAGCAGGCGCGCACCTTGATGGGCTGGCTACTGCGGCGCGAACTCTCCGACGCCCAGATCGGCGGCCTGCTACTGGCCCTGCGGATGAAGGGTGAAAGCGCTGATGAGCTCGAAGGCTTCACCCGCGCCGTCCGCGACAGCCTGCCGCCGATGAAGGTGAAAACCCGCCGCCCGGTCGTGGTCATCCCCAGCGCCAACGGCGCGCGCCGACTGCCCAACCAGTTGCCCTTGCTCGCCACCTTGCTCAGCGAACAGGGCATGCCCGTCCTGGTGATCGACGCGGCCACCCAGGAGCCCGGACGCCTGCCCACGGCAGCGCTGTGGCGTGCGCTGGGCCTGCACATCGCCACCAGCACCGAGCAGGCCGAACATTGGCTAGAACAGAACGAGCCAGTGTTGCTACCGCTGTCCGCACTCAGCCCGGCACTCGACCGCCTGCTGCAATGGCGCCAGGTGCTGGGTGTGCGCAACGGTGGGCATTCGGTGGTCAAGATGCTCAACCCGCTGCAGTCGCCCAGCCTGCTGGTCACCGCCTACACACACCCGGAATATGCCCAATTGATGCAGCAAGTGCTGCAGGCGCTACTCCAACCCGCGCTGCTGCTGCGCGGCTGCGAGGGCGAGGCCGTGGCCCATCCCCACCGTGATACCGAGCGCCTTGGCCTGCATGCCGACGGCACGGTGCAGACCTGGTCCGCTGGCGCGGCGATCACGCCGCCTTCGCACTTACCCGACGGCCTCGACCTGCACGCCTGCGCCGAATGGAACCATGCGGTGCTCGACGGCTATCTGCCCCCACCGGAAACCCTGGGACGGCAAGTCGCCCACATTCGCGCCCTGTGCGAAGCCATCACCCAGACGACGGCGACGGCCAGTTCCTCTGCGCTCGCTGCGCGACCCACCCTTTTCGACCTGCCCGCTCCCACTCGCCATGCACAAGTCTTCTGAAGCCCTGCTGCCCATGGTTCATCTCGTCGGCGCTGGCCCGGGCGATCCGGAACTGCTCACCCTCAAGGCGGTGCGTGTGCTGCAGCAAGCCACGGTGGCGCTGGTCGATGACCTGGCGAACCCCGGCTGTCTGGCGCACCTCGGCGTCGACTGCCGCGTCATCCCCGTAGGCAAGCGCGGCGGCTGCGCAAGCACGCCACAAGCGTTCATCGAACGCCTGATGGTGAGCGAGGCGCTGCGCGGCGAGCGCGTCGTGCGCCTCAAAGGCGGCGATCCGCTGGTATTCGGCCGAGCCGGCGAGGAAATCGCGGCGCTGCGTGCTGCCAACGTGCACGTCGAGATCGTTCCGGGTATCACCGCCGGTGTGGCCGCGGCTGCGGCCGTCGGCGTGTCGCTCACCCATCGGCGCCATGCGCCGGGCGTGGCCCTGGTGACGGGTCATCGTCAACCTGGCGGCAGTCCGCCCAATTGGGAGGCGCTGGCCCAGTCCGGTCTGACGCTGGTGATTTACATGGGAGTGGCCGAAGCCTCGACCCTCGAATCCGGCTTGTTGGAAGGCGGCCTTTCAGCCGGCACGCCGGTACTGCTGGTCCAGGGTGCGAGCAGCCCACAGGAGCGTCGCATCGCCACGCGGCTGGGCACGCTCTGCCGCGCGATACACGACGAACAAGTGGGTTCCCCCTGCGTCATGCTGATCGGCGAGGCCATGCAGGTGGCCTTGTCCAGCCTGCCGGAATGGTCTGACACCTTGCCGCCACAAAAGGCTGCAGACGTGGGAGAAGCCCGATGGCGCAAGGTGGCTGTTTGATCTGCCGTGCGGGCGGCCGTGTCCCGCCTACTTGATTCTCCGCGTCAGCGTCTGCCACCACATCACCCAGTCCCCCATCAGGCTGAACAGCGGACGTTTGAAGGTGGCCGGCCGGTTGCGTTCGACGAAAAAATGCCCCACCCAGGCGAAGGCATAACCGCAGACCAAGGCTGCGGGAAACCACCAGAGATCGCCCGTGAACAGCAGAAAAAACAGACAGATCAGCGCCAGGGTCGAGCCGATGAAATGCAGTTTGCGATTGCGCGGCTGGCGGTGCTCGGCCAGATACAGCGGGTAGAACTCGGCAAAGGTCTTGGCCCGGGCAAGTCGTTCAGGGTCAGGAGGACGGTCGGCAATCGCCTGGGATGAAATAGGGTGATGCGCACGCATGGCTCGCCTCCGGTCTGTCGTGGCTGACCTATTCACTATAGGCGACGCTTCGAAGCCTCAGGCGCCGCACAGACGCGCTCTGGCCGTCTGGTACTCCTGCTGCCATCGTTTCACCATTTCGGCTGCCGACTGCACCTGGGTCACCGCGCCGATGCCTTGACCGCAGCCCCAGATGTCTTTCCAGGCCTTGGCGCCGCCGATGGCTGCGGCGAAATCCATCTTGGTCGGATCACCTTCCGGCAAATGATCGGGGTCCATGCCCGATGCGGCAATGGAGCCGCGCAGATAGTTGCCATGCACGCCGGTGAAGAGGCTGGAATAGACGATGTCCTGCGCATGGCTGGAGACGATCATGTCCTTGTAAGCCGCCACGGCCCGCGCTTCCTCAGTGGCAATGAAGGCACTGCCGATATAGGCCAGATCGGCGCCCATGGCCTGCGCGGCCAACACCGAATCACCACGGGCGATGGCGCCCGACAGCACGAGGGGGCCGTCGAACCACTGCCGCGTCTCCTGCACCAGCGCGAAGGGCGACTGCGTGCCGGCATGGCCCCCCGCCCCCGCGGCGACAAGAATCAGGCCGTCCGCGCCCTTCTCCACCGCTTTGTGGGCAAAGGTCTGGTTGATTACGTCGTGGAGCACGATGCCGCCCCAGCCGTGCACGCCCTGATTCACCTCAGGCCGGGCGCCGAGCGAGGTGATGACGATGGGCACCTTGTATTTGGCGCAGAGCACCATGTCCTGCTCCAACCGGTCGTTGCTGCGATGGACGATCTGGTTCACTGCAAAGGGCGCCGCCGGTTGATCGGGATGGGCCGTATTCCACGCGGCCAATGCCTCGGTGATTTCCGCCAGCCATTCGTCGAGCTGCGACGCTGGCCGCGCATTCAGCGCCGGAAAGCTGCCCACGACGCCCGCGGTGCACTGGGCGATGACCAGTTTGGGGTTGGAGATGATGAACAACGGCGAACCGATGACCGGCAGCCGCAGCTTGGACAGGATTGCGGGCAGTGCCATCTCAGAAGGCCTCCACTGGCAGAGCCATCACGCTTTCGGCACCGCTCAGCGCGGCATCGCGCAGGGCACCGCAACGCGGCAGGATGTGGCTGCAATAGAAAGCCGCGGTCGCGCGCTTGGCGCTGGCGAAGCCGGCATCGTCGGCCGGCAGTTCGGCCGTCGCCAGCCAGCTCTGTCCCATTTGCCATCCGACCATCAGATTGCCGGCCAGCATGAGGTAAGGCACGCTGGCGGCAAAGGCGGCGTTCGGGTCGGCCTTGCCGCGCTCGGCCACGAAACGCACCACGGCTTCGTAGGCTTCGCGCGCCGCAGCCAACTGCCTGGCCATGCCCTCGGCCTGCCCATCCCCCGTGGCCATCAACGCGGCCTCGGTCTTGCCCACGCGCGACGCAAACTGCAAGGCCAGCGCGCCGCCGTCGCGCAATGTCTTGCGACCCACCAGGTCGTTGGCCTGAATGGCCGTCGTGCCTTCGTAAATGGTCAGAATGCGCGCATCGCGATAGTGCTGGGCGGCCCCTGTTTCCTCGATGAAGCCCATGCCGCCATGCACCTGCACGCCCAGGCTGGCCACCTCGATGCTCATCTCGGTCGAATAGCCCTTCACCAGCGGCACGAGAAACTCGTAGGCCGCCTGATGCGCGGCACGCTGACCCGCATCCGGGTGGGCGTGGCCCACGTCGTGCAGGCTGGCGGCCACCAGCGCCAGGGCGCGGCTGCCTTCGGTCAGCGCCCGCATGGTCATGAGCATGCGACGCACGTCCGGGTGGTGAATGATGGCCACGGCCTGCGCGGCGCTGCCGTCCACCGGGCGGGACTGCACGCGGTCCTTCGCGTACGCGGCGGCCTGCTGATAGGCGCGCTCGGCCACCGCGATGCCCTGCACGCCCACCGCGTAGCGGGCGGCGTTCATCATGATGAACATGTATTCCAGCCCGCGATTGGCCTCGCCGATCAGTTCACCGATGGCGCCCGCCCCGACCTCGCCTTTGCCGTCGCCATACACCAGCACCGCGGTCGGGCTGGCCTTGATGCCCAGCTTGTGTTCGATGGAGGCGCACCACACGTCGTTGCGACGGCCGTCCTCGAGCACCTTGGGCACGATGAACAGCGAAATGCCTTTCACACCCGCCGGCGCATCAGGCAGGCGCGCCAACACCAGGTGGACGATGTTGTCCGCCATGTCGTGCTCACCGTAGGTGATGAAGATCTTCTGCCCGAAGATGCGATAGGTGCCGTCGCCTTGCGGCTCGGCGCGGCTGCGCACCAGCGCCAGATCCGAGCCCGCCTGAGGCTCGGTGAGATTCATGGTGCCGGTCCACTCGCCGGAGATCAGCCTGGGGATGTAGCGCTGTTTCTGCGCGTCGCTGCCTGCGGTGAGCAGCGCCTCGATGGCACCATCGGACAACAGCGGGCACAGCGCAAAGCTCAGGTTGGCGCTGTTGAGCATCTCGGTACAGGCGGCGGAAAGGCTCTTGGGGAGACCCTGGCCACCGAAATCGGCCGGGTGCGACAAACCCTGCCATCCGGCCTCGACAAACTGACGGAACGCTTGCTTGAACCCCGGGGTGGTCGTCACCTTGCCATCGGCCCAGATGCTCGGCTTGAGATCGCCCTCGCGATTCAGCGGCGCGACCACGTCACGGTTGAACTTGCCGCACTCCTGCAGAACCGCCGCCGCCGTGTCGGGGGTGGCGTCCTCGAAGCCCGGAAGTCCGGAGATGGACTCCAGTCCAGCAAGATGCTCGAGGTCGAACATCATGTCGCGAATCGGGGCGGTATAGCTCATGCGAGTCTCCGTATGGGGTTGGGAATCGGCCGTCTTCGCGGCCGTCAGACAGGCCGTACAGACGGCCTGATGAGGGTGAACGGGCTGGCCCGAAGCCTCAGATCTGCTTGACCATCTCGGGCACGGCGGTGAACAGGTCGGCCACCAGTCCGTAATCGGCCACGCCGAAGATCGGTGCCTCCTCATCCTTGTTGATGGCAACGATGACCTTGCTGTCCTTCATGCCGGCCAGATGCTGGATGGCGCCGGAAATGCCCACGGCCACATAGAGCTGCGGCGCGACGATCTTGCCGGTCTGGCCGACCTGCCAGTCGTTCGGGGCGTAGCCCGCATCCACTGCGGCGCGGCTGGCCCCCATCGCCGCGCCGAGCGCGTCGGCCAGCGGGGTCATCACGGCGTCGAAGTTCTCCTTGCTGCCCAAACCGCGGCCGCCGGAGACGACGATCTTCGCGGCGGTGAGCTCCGGTCGTTCGCTCTTGGTGGTTTCGCGCCCGACCAGACTGGACAGGCCCGCGTCGGCTACGGCGTCGACCTCGACGATCTCGGCGGTCCCGCCGCTTGCCGCGACCGGGTCGAAACCCGTGGTGCGCACGGTGATCACCAGGGTCTTGTCGCTGCTCTGCACCGTGGCAATGGCATTGCCGGCGTAGATGGGGCGATCGAAGGTGTCGGGACCGTGCACATGGATGATGTCGGACACCTGGGCCACGTCGAGCAGGGCCGCAACGCGCGGCGCAATGTTCTTGCCGAAGGCCGTCGCCGGCGCCAGGATGTGGGTGTAGGACGACGCCAGCGCCAACACTTGCGCCGCCGTGGTTTCGGCCAGGCCCTCGGCCAGTTGCGGCGCGTCGGCGCACAGCACCTTGCTCACGCCAAACACCTGCGCCGCGGCCTGAGCGACACCGCCGCAGTTGTGACCGGCGACAAGCACATGCACTTGCGGGTTGCAGAACAGGGCGGCAGCAATCGTGTTGAGGGTGGCGGGCTTGAGCCCGTGGTTGTCGTGTTCGGCGATGACGAGTGCGGTCATGGAATGGTCCTTGAATGATGAGACTTGGAGCGGCGGCTCAGATGACCTTGGCTTCGGTCTTCAGACGGGCGACCAACGTGGCCACGTCGGGCACCTTGACACCGGCCCCGCGCTTGGGCGGCTCGGCGACCTTCAGCGTCTTCAGGCGCGGGCTCACCTCCACGCCGAGCTCCTCGGGCTTGAGGGTATCGAGAGGCTTCTTTTTCGCCTTCATGATGTTGGGCAGCGTGACATAGCGCGGCTCGTTCAGACGCAGATCCGTGGTGATGACCGCGGGCAGTTTGACCGCGATCGTCTCCAGCCCGCCGTCCACCTCGCGCGTGACCTTCGCCTGAGTGCCGTCGAGCTCGACCTTGGAGGCAAAAGTGGCCTGCGACCAGCCCATCAGCGCGGCCAGCATCTGTCCGGTCTGGTTGGCATCGTCGTCGATGGCCTGTTTGCCCAGAATGATCAGTTGAACGCCTTCCTTCTCGACCACGGCCTTGAGCAGCTTGGCAACCGCAAGGGGCTGGAGCTCGGCCGCGGTCTCGACCAGCACGGCACGGTCCGCGCCAATCGCCATGGCCGTGCGCAACGTCTCGCCGCAGGCCGCAGCGCCGCAGCTCACCGCGACAATCTCCGACACGGTGCCCTGCTCCTTGAGACGGACGGCCTCTTCCACCGCGATCTCGTCGAACGGATTCATGCTCATCTTCACGCCGGCGGTGTCAACTCCGCTGCCATCGGACTTGACCCGGACCTTGACGTTGTAATCCACCACGCGCTTGACCGCGACCAGCACTTTCATGCAATGACTCCATTGGGTTTGTTGTGTGGCGTCAGTATAGGCAGCGCACTGTCCGTCAACGGCTGAGCGCCACATAAAAGAACGACCGTTCGTTTTTGAAGTGTAATGATGGATACGGCCGCAGATCAAGCCCTTTCAGAGAGCCCACACGTCGCCGTGTTAGAGTTGCTCCCGCATTGGGGAGTAGCCGCCCGCCTTCTTCACCGGCGGGGCTTGCGTCAACATACTCAGCCGTCAACGTCGCCTCGCGACTGACGACTGTGGCGCCAGCAGCAACCGCCTGGCAAGACCGATGCATCATGCCTGCTGGCTGCGGGGGCGTGGTGCATCGTTCATTCGCCGCAGCCGCTCTTGCAACCCAGACATGTCAGCATTCCTACTCAGCACCGGACTGGTCGCCCTGGCCGAAATCGGTGACAAAACCCAGCTCCTCTCCCTGACTCTGGCAGCGCGCTATCGCAAGCCGTGGCCGATCATTCTTGGCGTCCTCGTCGCCACGCTGCTGAACCACGGCGTCGCGGCCGCGCTGGGCGATGCGCTGGCCCATGTGCTCACCCCCCGCATCCTCGACTGGGTGGTCGTGTTCTCCTTCCTGATCATGGGCCTGTGGATTCTGGTTCCCGACAAGGCCGACGAGGAGGACAAATCGCCACGCGGTTTCGGCATTTTCGCGACGACCGTTGTGGTGTTCTTTCTCGCCGAGATGGGCGACAAGACCCAGGTTGCCACGGTCGCCCTCGCCGCGCGCTATCAGGAATGGCTGCCCGTGGTGGCTGGCACCACGGTGGGCATGATGTTGGCGAACGTGCCGGCCGTCTTGTTCGGCCATCGCTTCGCCGATCGCCTGCCCACCCGACTCGTGCACGGCATCGCGGCGCTGCTGTTCATCGTGATGGGGGCTTTTTCCCTGCATCAGGCCCTTCAGGCCTCGGCTTGAACGCCGGCCGAACCGGGCTGCGCTATGAATCGATGGCGTCGCGCGAGCGGGCCTGGGCGCGCAGTGCGTACTTCTGGATCTTGCCCGTGGAGGTCTTGGGCAGTTCGCCGAAAACCACTTTTCGGGGGGTCTTGAAGCCCGCAAGGTGGGTCTTGCAGAACGCGATGATCTCGTCTTCGGTCGCGGTGCGGTCTTGTTTGAGCTCGACGAACGCGCAAGGTGTCTCGCCCCACTTCGGATCGGGCATGGCCACCACGGCGGCAACCATGACGGCGGGGTGCCGGTAGAGCACGTCTTCCACCTCGATGCTGGAAATGTTCTCTCCGCCCGAAATGATGACGTCCTTGCTCCGGTCCTTGATCTTGATGTAGCCATCGGGATCGACCACGGCGAGGTCGCCACTGTGAAACCAGCCGCCTCGTAACGCCTGGGCGGTGTCCTCGGGGCTGCCCAGATACCCCTTCATCATGATGTTGCCGCGGAACATGATCTCGCCCAGGGTCTGTCCGTCGTGCGGCACCTCCTGCAGGGTTGCCGGGTCGCGCACCGTGGCGGCATTCTGCAGGTGATAGCGCACGCCCTGGCGTGCGTTTAGCCGCGCCCGCTCAGACAAGGGCAACGCGGTCCAGGCGTCTTGCTTGGCGCAGACGGTCGCCGGTCCGTACACCTCGGTGAGGCCGTAGGTATGGGTCAGCTCAAAACCCATGGCCTCGAGGCCTTCAATCATCGCCGCGGGCGGTGCGGCGCCCGCCACCATGGCGCGGACGGTATGCGCGATGCCGCCTTTCAACTCGGCAGGAGCATTGACCAGCAGACTGTGGACGATCGGCGCGCCGCAGTAATGCGTTACCTCATACCGGGAGATGCGCTCCAGTATGGCCGATGCCTCGACCTTGCGCAGGCAGACATTCACCCCGGCCCGGGCTGCCACGGTCCAGGGAAAGCACCAGCCGTTGCAGTGGAACATGGGCAGAGTCCAGAGATAAACCGGATGCCTGGGCATGTCCCATTCGAGAACATTGGAGATCGCGTTGATGTAGGCGCCTCGATGCGAATAGACCACGCCCTTGGGTTTGCCCGTCGTCCCCGAGGTGTAGTTCAAGGAAAGGGCGTCCCACTCATCCTGCACCTCGGGCAACGACTCATCCGCGTCGCCCTCTGCGAGCAGGGCCTCGTAATCCAGATTGCCTATCCCTGGCAGATCGGCAACGAACTCCGCATCGGGGACATCGACGACCCAAGGCGGCGCCAACCCCTGGTCCACGGCCAGCGCAATCGCCTGCCTCATGGTGGCCGAGAGTTCCGGATCGACCAGCACGGCCTTGGCCCCGCCGTGTTGCAGCATATAGGCCAGCGCCTCGGCATCGAGCCGGGTGTTCAAGGTGTTGAGCACCAGACCGGCCATGGGCACCCCGAAATGCACCTCCACCATGGCCGGCACATTGGGAAGCATGACCGCGACGACATCGCCGCGCACCAGCCCCCGACGCCGCAGCGCCGAGGCCAGACGTCGGCAGCGCTCGCGGGTTTGCGCCCAGTTGCGCTGCAGGCTGCCGTGAATGACGGCCACATGGTTGGGATAAACGTCAGCGGCGTGATCGAGAAAGATCAGGGGTGTCAGCGGCGCGTGGTTCGCGGCATTGGGGGTCAGGTCGGCGTCCTGCATATCAGTCTCCTTGTGTCGTGAGGATGCTGCCTAAGCCGCCTTGCACCAGGCTTGCGTCAGTCGCCCCCATCCTCAGGTTCAGGACGTGACGTCTGTTCCGGCGCAAGGCGTGTCGACCTTCGCGCCTCCGGTACCGGAGGCTCTTTTCCTGCGGCCCATTGCAAGACCCGTTGCGGGAAAGGAATATCGATGCCGTGGTCTTTGAGCGTATGCCAGATGGCCAGGTTGACCTGGCCGCGCACACCCAGGGTGCCATTCTGCGGATCTGCGATCCAGTAGCCGACCGTGATGTTGAGCGCACTGTCGCCGAAGCCTTCGAGCACGGCACTGGGCGCCGGGCTGTGCAACACGCGAGGCACCGACTGAACCGCCTCCTTGATCAGCGCCAGCGCCCGCTCGATATCGGTGTCGTACGACACCCCGACCGTGGTCGAGAGCCAGACATTGGGGTCGTTGTAGGAGAGATTCTCGATGCGGTTGGCGATCAGCATCTCATTGGGAACGATGGAATCCGTACCTCCCGCGCTGCGCACCAGGGTGTAGCGGGTTTTGATGTCGATGATCTGCCCCTGAAACGTATCCACGCGGACGTTGTCGCCCACGCGCAGACTGCGTTCCAGCAGAATGACAAAACCCGAAACATAGTTCGCGGCAATCTTCTGCAGACCCAGCCCCAGCCCCACCCCCAGAGCGCCCCCGAACACGCTCAACACGGTGAGATCGATGCCCACGAACTGCAAGGCCGTGAGGATGGCCACCAGCAGCACCACCGAACGCAGCAGACGGGTGAAGACCAGGCGCAGACTGGCGTCCAGCGGCGAACGCATCAGGCGCGCTTCCAGAATGGAGGAAATCCACAACGCCAGCAGCAGCGTGACAGCGATGGAAGCCGCGCCCTTGAGCAGCGTCCATCCCGACAGTCGCTGCCTGCCCAGGGTGATCGACAGGGCGTCGAGCGCCTCCCGGATTTCCGGCAGCACCCCGGCCAGATGCAAGGCCAGCGTCACCCACAGGCCAATGCTGACCACGCGCACCAGATAGCGTATGCCGCCGTCCTTGGAAAACCGATGCCGGGACACGGAATTGGCCAGCCGGACAAGGAGCAGAACCGCCAGGGCTGGCAGCGCCAGTTTGAGCAAAGGCAGTTTGACCAGCATGATCGACCCATGCCGCACCAGAACCAGCGCCAGAAACGCCACAAACGGAAACCCCAGGCCGTAACGCCAACTGGCCCGAAACGCCTCCTTCCAGGTCGGCAGCTTGCGCACCTGCTTCTCAAGCGCCGAACCGAGCAAGGCGCCCAACACCACGACCCCCAGCAGAATGCCGAACTGCAGCCGCAACTGTTCCGGCGTCTGGCGATAGAACGCTTCGATGAGGGGGGATTCGATCAGCATGCGCGTGGATCAGAGTGAACAGGCGGGCATGGTAGCCCGCCGAACACGCTCTCCGATGAATCTTGGCGTCTCAGCGCACGGGAAGCGCAGTGCTTGCCGACGGCACCGGCAACGGGGCCACGGGTGCCTGCGTCGCCCGCTGGCGCGCCTGCTCGGCCTGCTTCTCCGCATAGGCCTTCTGCTTGGCCGCGAAATCGGCCTGGGCCTTCTCCGCATCGGCGGCGCGTTGCGCCGGGCTTGGCGCCGGGGGCGTCACCGGGCCCGGAAACAGTCGGCTCGCCGGGATGGCTTCGGAGGAGGAAGGCGTCGTTGCCTTGCCGGACAAGACGGAAGGCGCTTGCGCTGCCTTCTGCGCCGCGTTTTGCGCCGCCTGCTGCTCGCGCTGCGCGAGATCGGCCTCGCGCGCCGCACTCTGGCGCTCCAGGGCAGCGCGATCGGGCTGCCCGGCCTGCGCATCCACGATGTTGGCCTGCACCCGTTGAAGTTCTTCTTCAGCAGCCCGCAGACGGCCGCGCATCGCAACGGCCTGCAGTTCGTCGTCGATGGGCACCAGTGCGGCACGTTCCTGCTTGCGCGCCGTGTCGAGACAATCGTTGACAAAAAAGCGCTTCAGGCACACGCCACGTTGCGCGGCGTACTGCGCCAGCACCTGGACTCGCTGGTCTTGCAGGACCGAGCGCCGGGCCGCGTCCTGCTCGGGTGTCGCTTGTGTCGTCGCGGCGAGGGCCGAGGCTGCGCCCAGATGAACGAACGCGACCCAACGAGCCGCCGACCAAGCAGAGCGGCCAGCGGCCGTCCAGATCCGTCGATGAATGCGCAAGCTCATACCAGCGCGACCTCGCCTTGCCGCCGCCCCTCGCGCAGGTAGTCCACGCTCTGCATTTCGTTCAACCGCGACACGGTGCGCGTGAATTCATAGTCCAGCGGACCGCGCCTGTAGAGCTGCTCGGGCGGGACCGCGGCCGACAGGATGAGCTTGATGCGACGGTCGTAGAGCACGTCCACCAAAAGCGTGAAACGACGCGCGGCACTCGCCATGGCCTCAGTCATCTGCGGCACGTCGGAGACGAGCACGGTATGAAAGCGACTGGCCAATTCGAGGTAGTCGTTCTGCGAGCGAGCGGTCTCGCACAGTTCGTGGAAGCTGAACCAGACCACGCCACCCGCGCGCTGCAACGCCTGGACCTCGCGGCCCTCGATGGTCAACATCGGCTCTTCCTCGGCGCTGGAGGCCATGCGTTCAAAGGCTTGCTCCATGCGGGCCTGGGCGTCGTCTCCCAGCGGGGTGATGTAGAGGTTGAGTTCGCGCAGGGCCTTGTGGCGGTAGTCCGTACCGGCATCGATCTTGATCACGTCCATTTTCTGCTTGATGAGTTCGATGGCGGGAAGGATGCGGTCGCGGTGCAGTCCATCGGGGTAAAGGTCGTCGGGATGAAAATTGGATGTCGCCACCAGTTGCACGCCATTGTCGAACAATCCCTCGAGCAGGCGATGCAGAATCATGGCGTCGGTCACGTCGCTGATGTGGAACTCGTCGAAGCAGATGAGCCGAAAGCGCCGGGCGATCCGACGCGAAAGCTCGGTCAGGGGATCCACCGTGCCTTGAAGCGCCGCCATCTCGCGCTGCACTTCGTGCATGAACTCATGGAAGTGCAGTCGCGTCTTGCGCAGCAGCGGCAGTGTGACGAAGAACGCGTCCATCAACATCGACTTGCCGCGCCCCACGCCGCCATACAGGTAGACACCGCGCGGCAACTCCGGGTGGATGAGCGCCCGGCGAATGGCGTTGGAACGCCGCGATTTGTAAGCCACCCATTCGTCATAACACTGCTGCAGCCGGGCCACCCCGGCGCGCTGCGCGTCGTCGGCGACGAAGCCGCGTTCGGACAATGACTGCTCAAAGTACTCGCTGACGTTCATGCTGAAGGTCAGAGATTCAAGGTTCGTCCGGCAACGCTCAGCGCGGCCTCTTTCAGACTCTCGGACAGCGTGGGATGCGCGTGGCAGATGCGCGCAATGTCTTCGCTCGACGCCTTGAATTCCATCGCCACGGCGGCCTCGGCGATCAGCTCCGAGGCCATCGGGCCGATGATGTGCACCCCGAGGATTTCGTCGGTCTGCGCGTCGGCCAGCATCTTGACGAAGCCCGTGGTATTGCCCAGCGCGCGGGCGCGGCCATTGGCCATGAAAGGAAAGCTGCCGGCCTTGTAGGCACGCCCCGAGGCCTTGAGTTGCTGCTCGGTCTGGCCGACCCAGGCGATCTCGGGCGCGGTGTAGATGACCCAGGGCACGGTGTTGAAGTCCACATGCGGCTTTTGTCCGGCGATGCGCTCGGCCACGGCAACGCCCTCCTCCTCGGCCTTGTGCGCCAGCATGGGGCCGCGCACCACGTCACCCACGGCCCAGATGCCCGGCAGGTTGGTACGGCAATCGCCGTCCACCTCGATGAAGCCGCGCTCGTCGAGCTTCAGCCCCACGGCCTCGGCACCAAGGTGATCGGTGTTCGGCTTGCGGCCCACCGAGACGACGAGCCGGTCGACCTTGAGCGTCTGCGCCTCGCCCTTGGCGTTGGTCCAGTCGATGGAGACGCCATTCTTCAGCACTTTCGTGGCGGTGATCCTGGCCCCCAGATGAATGGCCAAACCCTGCTTGGTCAATTGCTTGAGCGCCTCCTTGGCCACTTGCGCATCGGCTGCGGCGAGAAAATCGGGCATGGCCTCCAGCAGCGTCACCTGAGCGCCCAGCCTGCGCCACACGCTGCCCATCTCCAGGCCGATCACGCCGGCACCGATCACGCCCAGGGTCTTGGGCACGCCGTCGATGGCCAGCGCGCCATCGTTGGAGAGCACGCGCTGCTCATCGAAGTCAAGACCAGGCAGGCTGCGCGGCACAGAGCCCGTCGCAATGATGATCTGCCTGGCCGCAAGCGCCTGCTCGGCCTCCCCGCCGCTCACGGTGACCTGCCAGCCGGCGTCGGCGTCCCCGCCCTTGAGCGAGGCCATACCGTGAAAGAACGTGACTTTGTTCTTCTTGAACAGGTAGAGGATGCCCTCGTTGTTCTGCTTGACCACCTGGGCCTTGCGCTGCTGCATGGTGGGCACGTCGATGGACAGGCCATTCAGGCCGATGCCATGGGTGGCGAACTCATGCCCCGCCTGCTCGAAATGCTCGCTGGATTGCAGCAGCGCCTTGGAGGGAATGCAGCCGACATTGGTGCAGGTGCCGCCGGGCGCGGGGCCGCCCTGGGCGTTGCGCCAGGCGTCGACGCAGGCCACCTTGAGGCCGAGTTGGGCCGCACGGATGGCGGCAATATATCCGCCGGGTCCTGCGCCGATGACGATGAGATCAAAAACCGAAGCCATGATGAAGTCCTCGATGCGCGTGGCGCCGGGCGCCCGCGCGAAAAAGTCGGATGAAGTCTTGGATGTTGACGGCCAGTCGCTGCGTCACAGGTCGAGCAGCAGACGCGCCGGGTCTTCCAGCGCCTCCTTCATGGCGACCAGACCCAGCACCGCCTCGCGCCCGTCGATCAGGCGATGGTCGTAGCTCATGGCCAGATAGTTCATCGGCCGGATCACGATCTCCCCGTTCTCGACGACAGGGCGATCCTTGGTCGCATGAATACCCAGAATGGCCGACTGCGGCGGGTTGATGATGGGCGTGGACAGCATCGAGCCGAACACCCCGCCGTTGCTGATGGAGAAGGTGCCTCCCGTCAGTTCTTCCAGCGTGAGCTTGCCGTCGCGCGCCTTGGCGCCGAAGTCGGCGATGGTCTTCTCGATATCGGCAAAACTCATCTGATCGGCATTGCGCAAGATGGGCACGACCAGCCCGCGCGGGCTGCCCACGGCGATGCCGATGTCGAAATAGCCGTGATACACGATGTCGTTGCCGTCGATCGAAGCGTTGAGCAGCGGGAACTTGCGCAGGGCGTGCACCGCCGCGCGGACGAAAAAGCTCATGAAGCCCAGTTTCACGCCGTGCTGCTTCTCGAACTTGTCCTTGTAGAGATTGCGCAGGTCCATCACCGGCTTCATGTTCACTTCGTTGAAGGTGGTGAGGATGGCATTGGTCGCCTGCGATTGCAGCAGCCTCTCGGCGATACGCGCGCGCAGGCGGCTCATCGGCACGCGCTGCTCGGGACGGTCGGTGTAGGCGGCCAGGTCGAGATCGGCGTCCACAGGCTGCAGCGCGGGAATGGTGAGCGAAGGCATGGGCGCTGAGGACGCGGGCTTGGCGACGGAGGGTGCTGCCGGCGCTGCCGGCGGTTTGGGCGCTGCCGCGGCCTGAATCGCATCGGCCTTGGTGATCCGTCCGCCGCGCCCGGTGCCTGCCACATCAGCCGGGTTCAGACCTTGCTCGGCCATGAGCTTCGCCGCGGCCGGCATGGCCACGGCGCCTGCAGGTGTTGCCGCGCTTGCCACAGCCGATGCCGCCGCGGCCGCAGTCGGCGCGGCCTGCGGGGTTGTGACGGGCAGTGGGCTGGTCTGGGGCTTGGCCTCGGTATCGATCTTGGCGATGACTTCGTCACTGATCACCGAATCCCCGTCGTTCTTCACGAGTTGGGCCATCACTCCCGCAGCCGGGGCGGGCACTTCGAGAACGACCTTGTCGGTCTCGATTTCGATGACGATTTCGTCCTGCGCCACGGCTTCGCCGGGCTTTTTCTTCCAGGACAGCAAGGTGGCTTCAGCCACGGATTCGGAGAGTTGAGGAACTTTGATATCAATCAGCGCCATGATGGAGTCCGGTAGGTCGGTGCAGCCACGGAGACACGCCGTCGCTGCCAGTGAACGGTAGATGAGTTGTGTAGATGGGGTTTTGGGTGGTCCGTACAGGCACCACCCGTGGCCGGTCAGCGCGTCAGCACATAGCCCTTGAGCTTGCCAAACGCGGCCGAGAGCAGATCTTTGAGCTGCTCGGCATGTTTGGCGTAGTAACCCACGGCCGTCGATGCCGAGGCTGGACGGCCGGCGTAGCCGAGCTTCTGTCCCTCAATCATGTTCTCGTGTATGTGGTGCTGCACGAAGAACCAGGCGCCCTGGTTCTGCGGCTCGTCCTGGCACCACACGATGTCGCGCGCATTGGGATAGCGCTTGACCTCGGCGGCAAACGCCTTGTGCGGGAAGGGATAGATCTGCTCGAGCCGCACGATGGCCACGTCGTCGATCTTGCGTTCGGTGCGGGCCGCCAGCAGGTCGTAATACACCCGCCCCGAGCAGGCGACGATGCGCTTGACCTTGCTGGCATCGAGATCTTCGACCTCGGGCAACACCACCTCGAAGCGTCCGTTGGCCAGATCGGACAGCGGCGACTTGGCCTGCGGATGCCGCAGCAGACTCTTGGGCGTCATGATGACCAGCGGCTTGCGGAACGATCGCAGCATCTGGCGGCGCAACAGGTGGAAGATCTGCGACGGATTGGTCGGCTGACACACCTGCATATTGGTCTCGGCGCACAACTGCAGATAGCGCTCCAGACGTGCCGAGGAATGCTCGGGCCCCTGGCCTTCATAGCCGTGCGGCAGCATCAGGGTCAGGCCGCAGGCCCGCCCCCACTTCACTTCACCGGCCGAGATGAACTGGTCGATGAGGACCTGCGCGCCGTTGGCGAAGTCGCCGAACTGCGCTTCCCAGATCACCAGGGTGCGCGGGTCGGCCGTGGAATAGCCGTACTCGAAGCCGAGCACCGCCTCCTCGGACAGGATGGAGTCGATGACGGTGAACGGCGCCTGGCCTTCGGCCACGTTCTGCAGCGGAATATAGGTGCCGACATCCCACTTCTCGCGGCTTTGGTCGTGCAGCACGGCGTGGCGATGGCTGAACGTGCCACGACCGCTGTCTTCGCCCGACAGCCGCACCGGAAACCCGTTGGCCACCAACGAGGCGAACGCCATGTGTTCGCCCATGCCCCAGTCCAGCGGCAGCTCGCCGCGGCCCATCTTGGCCCGGTCGGCAATGACTTTCTCCACCAGGGGGTGCAGCTTGAAATTCTCGGGAACCGTGGTGATGCGCTTGGCCAGCCGCTTGAGATCGGTCATCGGCAGGGCGGTGTCGGCACTGTCCGTCCAGCGGCGATTGAGATAGGGCGACCAGTCGACCGCGTGCTTGCTCTTGTAATTGGTGAGCACCGGCTCCAGGCTGACGCCCGACTCCATCTCGGTGCGAAACGCATGCACCATCTGATCGGCGTCTTCAGCCGCGATCACGCCCTGGCTCACCAGCCGGTCGGCGTAGACCTTGCGGGTGCCGGGGTGAGCGGTGATCTTCTTGTACATCAGCGGCTGTGTGACGGCCGGGGTGTCCTGTTCGTTGTGGCCCAGCTTGCGGAAGCACACGATGTCCACCACCACGTCGTGATGGAACTGCTTGCGATAGTCGAGCGCCAGACTGGTCGCAAACGCCACGCTTTCCGGATCGTCGCCGTTGACGTGCAGGATGGGCGCCTCGATCATCTTCGCCACATCGGTGCAATACAGCGTGGAGCGCGCGTCGCGCGGATCGGAGGTGGTGAAGCCGATCTGGTTGTTGATGACGATGTGCACCGTGCCCCCGGTGGTATAGCCGCGGGTCTGCGCCAGCGCCAGCGTCTCCATGACCACGCCCTGCCCCGTAAAGGAAGCATCGCCATGGACCAGCACGGGAACGACCGTCTCGCCCAGCGCGTCGCCACGGCGGTCGAGGCGCGCACGGGTGGAGCCTTCGATCACCGGATTGACGATTTCCAGATGCGAAGGGTTGAAGGCCAGGCTCAGATGGACCGGACCCCCCGGCGTGGACACGTCGCTCGAGAAACCCTGGTGATACTTCACATCCCCCGACGGGAGATCGTCGGCATGCTTGCCTTCGAACTCGTCGAACAGATCCTGAGGACGCTTGCCCAAAGTGTTGACCAGCACATTCAGGCGACCCCGATGCGCCATGCCGATCACGACTTCCTGGACACCGAGTTGGCCGGCGCGCTGCACCAAGGTGTCCATCGAGACGATGAAACTCTCGCCGCCTTCCAGCGAGAACCGCTTCTGACCGACGTATTTCGTCGCCAGATAGCGCTCCAGACCTTCGGCGGCCGTCAGCCGTTCGAGCAGATGCTTCTTGGCCTCGGTATCGACATCAGGACGGGTCCGTGTGGACTCCAGCCGCTGTTGCCACCAGCGTTTCTGATCCTGGTCGCTGAGGTACATGAATTCGGCCCCCAGCGAGCCACAGTAGGTTTCGCGCAGGTTGTTGATCAACTCACGCAGCGACAGATTCTCGCGGTCGAAAAACGTATTGCTGACGTTGAAGACCGTTTCCAGGTCGGCGTCGGTGAACCCGTAGAACGCGGGATCCAGGTCGGGAATGTTCGGTCGTTCGGTGCGCTTGAGGGGATCGAGATCCGCCCAGCGCACACCCACATTGCGATAGGCGGCGATCAGTTGCTGTGCAGCAACACGCTTGCGCGCCAGTTCACCATCGGCGACGGCCTGAAGGGTACGAATGGGACCGGATTTGGCGCGCTCGGCGAAGGCTGACACCACCGGGGCATGCGGCACGTCGCGGGCATTGCTGCCGTCGAGCGCGGGCACATGCTGGAGCGCGTCAAAGTATTCGCGCCAATGATCCGGCACCGACCCTGGGTTGGAGAGATAACTCTCGTACATCTCTTCGACATAGGGAGCATTCCCGCCAAAGAGATAGGAATTGGCTTTGAATTTCTGCATCAACATACGCGCTCACAGTCTGCCGGGCATCCCGGCGCTCAGTGGGAAAACATCCTTCCGCGGCTCGGGCTGCCCGATTGGCGGATTGCGGCTTTAGAAGGGCCTGACAACACTCTAGCACGCCATTTTGATGCAGCGCAAAGCAAGGTTGGATGCGCTCCGATGGGCTTGCCTGTCATGCGGATTGCGTAGCATCCCGTCCTGGCTGCCATCGAATGCCAGGAGATCGATATGCTCACCAACGCCTCGACACGTTACCGCGCCGTTCAGTTTTCAACGGTGTTGCTCAGCGCAGTCCTCCTCGCCGGGTGCGGTGGAGGCTCCGGGTCGGCGGCCAGCGCACAGGCCGATCAGGCCACGCCTATCGTGACACCGGACGATTCCAGTGTCCAGGCGGGTACGACGGTCACATCGTCGGCTCCATCCACGAGCAGTGCCACCAATGGAGGCAGTTCCGGCAGCACGACGGGTTCGGGCGGTACTTCGTCGCCCAGCAACCCTGTCGGCGCCGTCACAATAGCCGCGCACACCTTGAAGGTCGATGTCTCCGGAATCGGCAAGTCTCCCATGACCACGCCCGCGGTGAGCACACCGGCATCCGGCTCCATCATCTTGGTGCAAGTCCTCACGCAAAACACCGGCACCTTCTCCGGCCTCACCGACAACAAGGGCAACACCTATACGCGCATCGGCAATGCACAGACCTACGCCGGTGTCGGCGCCGGCAGTTACCTCTATGCCTGCGTCAACGCCAAGGGCGGTACAGGCCAGACCTGGAGCCTGATCAAAACCCCCAGCTATGAGGACAACGAGGCGACCCTGTTCGTCACCGTGCTCTCGGGGGCGAGTGGGTTGGGCGCTTGGACCTACAGCGATACCCATGCGAACGACAGCGCGAAGCCTTTGACCACCACGGGTCCGAACAGTCTGGTGATTTCCTTCTGGGGCCCTGCCGACTTCACCGGGTCTTCGAGCGACCCGACCAACGTCTACACCCCGCCTTCGGGCTGGACCCGGCTGGACATGGGCAACAACTCGCTGAATTCCAACAGCGGTGCCGACGCCTGGCAGACCGTGCCCGTAGCGGGCACGTCCGTCAATCCGATGTGGTCGGCCGAAGATGCGATCGATAACCCCACCAGCTCGATGTGGTTGGTCGAAGTCAAACCCTGACGCTCAATCGTCCTGCAGTTCCTGCCCTGGAAACAATGCCTCGGCGAAACCGAAGCCGCTGAAATCGCGGATGCGCATGGGATAGAGCTTGCCGATCAGGTGGTCACATTCATGCTGCACCACGCGGGCATGAAAGCCGTCCGCCTCGCGGTCGATGGGCTGGCCCTGCGCATCCAGGCCGCGGTAGCGGATACGCCGGAAACGCGGGACGCGGCCTCGCAGTCCCGGCACGGACAGACAGCCTTCCCAGTCTTCGTCCTCCGCATCGTCGAGAACCGCAATTTCCGGGTTGATCAGGACCGTCTGAGGAACGGGAGACGCCTCGGGATAGCGCGCACTCTGCGTAAACCCAAAGATCACGACCGCCAGATCAACGCCGATCTGAGGCGCAGCAAGCCCCACACCACTCGCCGCGTGCATGGTCTCGAACATGTCGACGATCAGCGTGCGGATTTCAGGCGCGTCCGGCTGCGTCACAGGTCGAGCCACACGCAAAAGGCGAGGATCGCCCATGCGCAGAATACGGTGAAGGGTCATTGGAATCGTCGAGTCAGAAATTCAGGCCAGCGTTGAACGCTGCCCCCTGCAGATAGCAACACCGCGAATGTCCTACGGCGCGAACAGCTTCTATGCTAGGCCGAATACGACGACTCTTCAGCCTTGAGAGGGAAAACCAGGCAGCCTTCCCAGTTGTCTGCCTGGCCCCCCTTCACTGACCCCGATAGGCGGGCAGTTCGATGACGTAGGTATCGACGGCGGCGCTGGGGTTGATCACCGGGCTGTTGGGGTTGGCATCGCCCCAGTCGCTGGCCACCAGGATGCGGGTGCCGCTGGGGCTGATCACCAGATTGGGCTGGGCCCAGTAGTTGCTGGTCTTGGCGTTGCTGTAGTTGCCCGTGCTGCGGTGATGGGCCACGCGGTAGACCTTGCCCGTGTCGATATTGGCCAGCACGATCTCCTGGTCCAGGTAGGTCTGGGCCGCGCCGGAGACGGTGGGCTGGTAGCCGTTGCAGTTGCCCGTGCTGCCTGCCGGACAGCCGGTGATGGCCAGCGCCACCCAGCCCGGCGCGCGGCTGCGCCCGGACAGCAACCCGCCCGTGCGCGGGTAGCCGTCGCCAGTGGATTCGCCAATGATGGTGCTGACCACGCCGGTGGTGAGGTTGGCCGCCATCAGGTTGCCGCTGCCCGCCGGACCGTCGAACTGCACGGCCACGAAGACGTCGTTGCCCGCGGCGTTCTGCAGCAGGTCGCCGTGCTCGGTGCCGCCAAAGGCGATCTGGCGCTGCACGGCACCGGCCTCGCTGAGCACGCTCACCTTGGTGTCGTCGCCCAGCATGAGGCCGCGTCCGCTGGGCAGGGCCTGGGCGACATTGCCTTCGTGGGTGCCGTAGGTGGAGATCTTGTTGGTGCTCAGGCGATAGCTGAACTGGCCTTGGAGGGCCGCGCCGCCGGGACCGTTCTTCTCTTGATACACGCCGAAGCCGAACAGGTCGCCGTCGGCACTGGCGGCGAAGGGGTCGCCGCCGCCGCCGATCTTGCCGCTGGTGGGGGTCAGCGCGGCGTTGCCGGTGAAGCTCTTGAGCACGGTCTTCTGTCCGGTGTTGACGTTGTAGGCGACGAGCTCGCGCAGGTAGGTGCCGCCACTCTCGCGGTTGTCCACGTAGCGCAGCAGCGCGGGATTCACGGGATCCCAGTAGACCTGCTCGACGTCGGCGGGGTTGATGTCGATGAATTTGATGAATTTGTAGGTCTTGCCGTCAAACAGGGCATGCCCGCTCTGCCCGCCCGACTGCGGCGAGGTGATGTAGAGAAAGAGCAGGGATTCGTCGCAGTTCCAGGACTGGATGGTGGGGTACACGGGCACGGCCACGCCGGCCTTGAAATCAGACGCCACGTCGGTCACGCGCACGATGCGGGTGTTGCCGGGAAAATCAGGGTCGGCCACGCTCACGCCCTTGGCGGGCTTGGCCAGCGCCGTGTACGGCCGCAGGGCCTTGCCGTAGTCCACCAGACCCGACGCAGGATTCGAGGAGGCGGTGCCGCCTGTCCCTTGCGAGGGAGTCTGAGCAGAGGTGGGATCTGTTTGGGCGGTTACCGAAGCCCCGCCTCCGCCGCCACATGCCGACAGGGATGCACCGCAGATCAAGGCTAGGAAACTGAATTTGAAAACACGTCGAATCATGGAAAGCTCTCCTGGACAATCGGCAGGTCAGTTACCCACCGGGCAACTCCCAGGCCATTGCGTCATGCTGAGACGAAATAGACAGTCTCAATCGGAGGGCCCCGCCCCTGTGATTCGGATGTTTCAACGCAATGCGGCCTAACGCCCTCATTGCGAAATGTCTCTCTTAATTACCGATTGATACATTCGGATTGTCGCAGACTTTGCTGAGCACCAACCCCAACCTCGCTCAAACCAAGACCGGCTCGGTCTCCAGACTCAATCCGAACTTCCGTCGCACGCTGTCTTGTATGGCGTGCGCCAGGGCCATGATCTCGGCACCACTGGCGCCGCCTCGGTTGACCAGAACCAGCGGCTGCTGCT
The DNA here is from genome assembly GCF_002028405.1 of Thiomonas intermedia. NCBI lineage: Bacteria > Pseudomonadati > Pseudomonadota > Betaproteobacteria > Burkholderiales > Thiomonas > Thiomonas intermedia. The sequence continues at coordinate 3,143,285 of NZ_CP020046.1, read as the reverse complement.
CATGCACACCAGCCTTGCCGAGATGCTGTCCCTTCCAGCCGCAAGCCGCAATCATCCACGCTGCGGCGAGTTTGTAGGTGCCGTCGTCGAGCGGATAGCTGACGATGTCCGGGTGTTCCTCGAGAATTTCGTTGCGGATGGTCCGGTTGACCACCGGGTTCTTGAAAAAACTCCCCGCATTGCCCCATTGGGCCGGGTCTGGCAATTTGCTGCGCCGAATGGCGCATACCGCGTCGAAGATCGCCTGGGGACTCGGCTCGTCAACGCCTTCGCGCTGCAACCACCGTGCCACATCGGCATAGCCCGCAACAGGCGCCCAGGGTTTGGGCAGACGCAGTCGAATGGAGGTGATCGCCGACTTTCCCGCAAGCTCTCGCTTGAAGATGCTGTCCCGGTAGCCGAAACGGCAGTGGGCTGCAGGAAGCGTGGCACTGCGGCCGGTCACGAAGTCGACCAAGTCGACCGATTCCAGGCGATCGGAGAGTTCCAGGCCATAGGCGCCGATGTTCTGAACCGGAGCGGCACCGGCCGTACCCGGAATGAGAGCGAGATTCTCGAGTCCGGCAAAACCCTGCGCGAGCGTCCAGGTCACGACACCATGCCAGGGCTCGCCGGCACCCACTTCGATCAGGGTGGAATGGGCGTCGTCCTCCAGCACCCGCAGTCCTTGCACCTCCATCTTGACCACCAAGGCGTCGCGAATATCGCCAGTGAACAACACATTGCTGCCGCCGCCCAAAATGAACTTCGGCGCCCTTCCCCATTGCGGATGATCGACCACCTGACGCACATCGCGCGCACTGCGAACCCGCACCAGGCTCCAGGCGCTCGCATCAATGCCGAAGGTGTTCAGCGCGAGCAGCGGCACATCGCTTTCAATTTCCAGGCTCATAAAATCCCAACGATCAAAATTTCATTATCTCCAGGTTGCCCTATGCCCTCATTCGATACCGTTCTCGAACCCGATCTCGTTGAAGTGCGCAATGCATGCGATCAGGCCACCAAGGAAATCACCACGCGCTTCGATTTCAAGGGAAGCTCGGCCCAGGTGGAGCAAAACGACAAGACCCTCACGCTGACGGCCGACAGCGAGTTCCAGTTGAGCCAGGTCCGCGACGTCTTGATGACCAAGGCCGCCAAGCGAAAGATCGATCCTCGCTTTTTCGATCCGGGCAAGATCGAAAAAATCTCGGGCGACAAAGTCAAACAGGCCATCACGGTGAAGTTCGGCATTCCCCAGGACCTCGCCAAGAAAATCACGGCAGCCATCAAAGGCTCCAAACTCAAACTGACCTCGGCCATTCAGGGCGACGTCGTACGCATCACCGGCGCCAAACGGGACGATCTGCAGGCCGCCATGGCCCTGCTGCGCAAAGACCTGCAGGACGCACCACTGTCGTTCAACAACTTCCGCGATTGAGGCGTACCTCTATTTCTTGCGTCCGATCCGGCTTTCTTCACCGCGCATCAGCTTGCCAATATTGTTCTTGTGGCGCCAGATCAGCAATGCACTGACGATCACCAGAGCGAGCAGCAATGCCGGGTCCGCATTCCACGCCAGACCGCCGCCGAACCAGTAGTAGAAAGGCGCAAACACGGCGGCCACCAGCGCGGCCAGTGAGGAATAGCGGAAGAACACCGCCACGATGAGCCAGGTCAGCAGCGTGGCCAGACCCAGCCAAGGCTGAATCGCCAGCAGAACCCCCGCCGCCGTGGCTACGCCCTTGCCACCCTTGAAATGGAAAAAGACCGGGTACAGGTGACCGAGAAACACGGCCACGGCCACCAGTGCCACACCCGGAGCCCCCAGGCCGAAGCCCGGACCCAGCACCACGGCGAGCCAGACCGCGAGCCAGCCTTTGAAGGCGTCGAGCAGCAAGGTGAGAATGGCTGCGGTCTTGTTGCCACTGCGCAGCACATTGGTGGCGCCCGGGTTGCCGGAACCGTAGGTGCGAGGATCGGCCATGCCCATGGCGCGGCTGACCAACACCGCAAACGACAACGATCCAAGAAGGTAGGCCAACCCGGCGAAAACAAGTGCCACGACACTGGATGTATTCATGGCGCTGATTGTATTGAGCCGACCCAAACCGGCGGTTGGCCCTTTCGTGCTCCAGTGGGCGGATCAATAGGATACGAGCGCGCAATCCACCGGCCGGGCTTGCAGCAGCGAATCCAGAACGCTAGGCGCAAGGCCCAGCAAGTATCCTCGCCTCCCGCCATTGATATAGATGCGATCCAGGGCGAGCACGGATCGCTCGACATAGATCGGCATCGGCTTGCGCAGCGCGAACGGCGATGTTCCCCCGACCTGATAGCCACTATGCCGCTGCGCCACTTCGGGTTTGCAGGGTTCGACATGCCGCGTGCCTATGGCGCGGGCCAATTGCTTGGTCGAGACCTCGCGGTCGCCGTGCATCAAGACCACCAGCGGGCGGGACGCCTCGTTTTGCATCACCAGGGTCTTGACGACGGCGTGCAGCACCAATCCGAGCGACTCCGCGCCCCATGCGGCACCACCGCGATCGACGTAGTCATAGACGTGTTCGGTGTATGCCACGCCGCGCGCGCTCAACCACTGCGTTGCCGACGTTTGGCTGACATGATGCGATTGCCCCATCCGACGCAGTTTAGACGCGCTCCCTACAATGCACAGGCCATGTCCAGCCCTTCGCCCCGCAACCCCGACCTGCACTGTCATTCCAACGTGTCAGACGGCACGCTTGCCCCAGACGAACTGGCACGGCGTGCGCATGCGCAGGGGGTCGATCTCTGGGCCCTCACCGATCACGACGAACTTAGCGGCCTGCCCGAGGCGCAACGGACAGCCGAGGCCCTGGGCATGCGATTCGTCCCTGGTGTGGAGATCTCGGTCTCGTTTGCCGCCCAGACGGTTCACATCGTTGCACTGGACATCGACCCCACTCACACCGAACTCGTGAACGGTCTGCAGCAGATTCGGGCCGGGCGCGACCAACGGGCCAGGGACATGGCCGCCGCACTTGAAAACCATCTGGGCATCGACGATGTCTACGCCGGAGCCCTGCGCTATGCCGGAAACCCGGCCTTGTTGTCGCGCACTCACTTCGCACGACTCCTGGTGGAGCAAGGCATCTGCCGTCAGACTCACGAAGTTTTCGGCCGGTTTCTCACGCCAGGCAAACCCGGCTACGTCGAGCACGAGTGGGCATGTCTCGACGATGCTCTGACCTGGATCAGGGCTGCGGGCGGGGTGGCCGTCATCGCCCATCCGGGGCGCTACCGGTTCAGCGCGGCCGAGGAATGGGCCCTGTTCGATCGGTTCAAGTCACTCGGTGGCCAGGGCATTGAAGTGGTCACGGGCAGCCACACCGCATCGCAAGCCCGAAAATATGCCAGGCTTTCCCTGGAATTCGGCTTCTATGCTTCGCGCGGCTCTGACTTTCACAGCCCCGGGGAAAGCATCTGCGACCTCGGTCGGCTCGCCACCCTCCCCGCTGATCTCGCCCCGGTCTGGGATCTGCTGCATTGAGACTCTCGCATGGCGCAATACTTCAACCTGCACCCGGACAACCCCCAGCTTCGACTGATCAAGCAAGCCGTCACGGTTCTGCACGGGGGCGGCGTGGCGGCCATCCCCACCGATTCGTCCTACGCCCTGGTTTGCCATCTGGATGACAAGGCCGCCGTGCAACGTCTGCGGCAGATCCGGCAGGTGGACGAACGCCATCACCTGACCCTGCTATGCAGCGATCTGTCGGAACTCGGCAACTACGCCCGAGTCGACAATCGTCAATACCGGCTGATCCGCGCTTGCACGCCCGGCCCCTACACCTTCATTCTGGAAGCGACCAAGGAAGTCCCTCGCCGCGTGTCGCATCCCTCGCGCAAGACCATCGGGGTACGCGTTCCGCAAAACGCCGTGGCCCACACCCTGCTGATGGAAATGGCCCAGCCCTTGTTGGCCACGACCTTGATTCTGCCTGGCGACGAACACGCCCTCAACGATGCCGTCGATATCCGCGACCGCCTTGAACATCACCTCGATCTCGTCCTCGATGCCGGCCCCTGCCCGAGCGAGCCCACCACGGTCGTCGATCTTTGTGGCGCCGAGCCCGTCGTGGTCCGCATAGGCCGCGGCCCGCTCGACGCGCTCGGCCTTCCGGCCTTGCAGTAATCAGGGCGCATCGCCACCCGCGCGTGGCAGATCTGGCCGCTCCCTCCATCCCGTCGTATCGCTCTTTCTACAATCTCCGCATGGATCAACTCATTCAGGCCGTCACCGTCTACGCCTTGCCGGTGCTTTTTGCCATCACCCTTCACGAAGCGGCGCATGGCTACGCGGCACGCTACTTTGGTGACAACACGGCCTACATGATGGGGCGTGTTTCCCTGAACCCGGTACGGCATATCGACCCCATCGGCACCATTCTGGTCCCCCTCATTCTGTATTTCGCCACTGCCGGGGCATTTCTGTTTGGCTATGCCAAACCCGTCCCGGTCAATTTCGGACGGCTGCGCAACCCCAAGAGCGACATGATCTGGGTGGCATTGGCGGGGCCCGCCTCCAATTTTTTCCAGGCTTTTCTGTGGGGACTCGTGCTGGTTGCGCTGCACGCCTTTTCGGTCGACGAAGTGTATTTTTACGATGTCGCGCAGGCTGGCATCCTGGTGAATCTGGTGATGTTTGTGTTCAACCTGTTTCCGCTGCCGCCGCTCGACGGAGGACGCATCCTGGTTGGATTGCTGCCTGTTCGCCAAGCCATTGCTCTCTCCCGTGTCGAGCCCTACGGCTTCTTCATCGTGATGGCACTTGTGCTCACCGGCATCGTCAGCAATTTCTGGCTCTCCCCCTTGATGGCCATTTCCATGCAGGTGCTCAAAATCCTGCTCAGCCCGTTTCAGATGCTGTTCTGAGCCCCGGACGCCGCCCCCACTCCACCATTCATCGCCCCATGACTTTTACCGAACAGGCCCCGGAAACTTCCCGCAGCACCGATGATCGCGTTCTGTCAGGCATGCGCCCCACGGGTGCCCTACACCTTGGTCATTACCACGGCGCCCTGAAAAATTGGGCCCAGCTGCAGAACACGCATGACTGCTATTTTTTTGTCGCCGACTGGCATGCGCTCACCACCCATTACGAAACCCCCGAAGCCATCTCGGCCCACACGACCGAGATGGTCATCGACTGGCTGGCCGTCGGCGTCGATCCGAACAAGGCCACGCTTTTTGTTCAGAGCCGCGTGCTGGAGCATGCCGAACTGTTTCTTCTTCTCGGCATGGGCACGCCCCTGTCGTGGCTGGAGCGCGTGCCCACCTACAAGGACCAGATAGCCAATCTGAAAGACAAGGATCTGACGACCTATGGTTTTCTCGGCTATCCGCTACTGCAGGCCGCCGACATCCTGATCTATCTGGCACGTTATGTTCCGGTAGGTGCCGATCAGGTGCCGCATATTGAGATGAGCCGGGAAATCGCCCGGCGTTTCAACAATCTGTACGGCAAGGATCCTCACATCGAGGCGCAGGCCCATGCGGCCGCGGCCAAGCTGCCGGAAAGCATTCGCGCCCAACTCGTCGCGCTGCGCCGCGCGGCCGATCAAGACGGGCTGACCGAAAAGCGCGATGAAGCGCGCGAACTGATTGCGGCGAGCAAATTGTCACGGACCGAAAAAGACGCCCTGCGCGCCCAGCTCAGCGGCGGACGCCGGCAGATCTTGCGCGAGCCCGAAGCGTTGCTGACCCCAGAGTCCAAACTTCCCGGCCTGGACGGCCGCAAGATGTCCAAGAGCTATGGCAACGCCATCGCCATTCGGGAAGAGCGCGCCAGTGTCGAGCAGAAGGTCAAACGCATGCCCACGGACCCCGCGCGCGTCAAGCGCACCGATCCTGGCTCGCCCGAGCGATGCCCGGTATGGCAGTTTCATCTGGCCTATTCCGACGAGACCACGCGCGACTGGGTCCAACGCGGCTGCACCACGGCTGGCATTGGCTGCCTGGAATGCAAACAACCCGTGATCGACGCCATCCTGCGCGAACAACAACCGATGTTGGAACGCGCGCAACCCTACGTCGACCATCCCGCCCTTGTGCGAGATATTCTTGCCGATGGTTGCGACAAGGCCCGGTCGGCAGCGCGCGACACCATGCACGCGGTCCGTGAGGCGATGGGGCTGAAGATCTAGAGCCATCTCACTCCGGTTGGGCGCACACCCTAGTCTTGAGCCCGGTGTCGCCACCGCCAGATTCCCCAGACGATCAGCGCGGCAACCGAAGCGACCAACAGCAGGATTTCCTCAGCTTGCTGCAGTCGCGAGGCCAGTTGCACCATCGCCGCGCCAAAGGCCCACCCCAGGCTCACGATGAGCGGCGCCCAGATCAAAGCGCCTATCGCGTTGAATACGATGAAACGCCACGGCGCAACGCCGACCATCCCCATCAGTACGGGGCCCGCGATCCGAAAACCATAAAGAAACCGGACACTCACAATCGCCCAAGGGGCTCCGCGCTGCAGTAAGCGCTCAACCTGCGGCAACCCCTTGTTCAATCTGGGAAAGCGATTGATGAGTTGCGGTCCATACCATCGGCCCAAAAAGAAGAAAACCTGATCTCCAAGCGTGGCTGCGATGGCAGCCACCGCGACGACCAGAGGCCATTGCAACCAGCCCCGATGGGCGCCGTACCCGGCAATGAGCAGAAACGACTCGCCCTCGGCCAATGCTCCCAGCGCAACCGCTGCATAGCCGTAGTGTCGAACGCAGTCCTCGATCATGTCGGGGAAGGTTTGCTATGGATTGGGCGAAAAAAAACCGGCCCAAGGCCGGTTGATTTTGCGGCACCCAGCCGAGGCTAAGGCGCAGCAACCCGCTTACAGCGGGCGAATGGCAGAAGCCTGCGGACCCTTCGGGCCGGCCTTCACCGTGAACTCAACGCGTTGGTTTTCCTGCAGGGTGCGGAAACCTTTGGCCTGAATTTCAGAAAAATGCGCGAACAGATCTTCGCCGCCTTCATCAGGCTTGATGAAACCAAAGCCCTTGGACTCGTTAAACCATTTCACAGTACCGGTAGCCATGAATCAACCTTTAAAGAAAAAATAGATAAGTGCAAATCTTCAACAAGCCCGGAAAATCACAACTGTGAAACCGTCACAAGCCAATCCAAGCAAACGAAGGACAGGCTCTTGTTTCGACTGCGCTTCAACTATACACGCAAAAAACCAGCGCGCGCGACAATTCGGCGCAGGGCCTACCCCGCATCGGACACCGAGTGTCGCCTGATGTCCAATGGCGCGGAAAATGCACGCTTCGGATGGCCGTCTGCTTAGGTCAGCGTCGTGACGACAGCCTCAATGTAGTGCATCGCGCACCACAAGGCATACGCTGTGACGCGACCGACCGCAGATTCCCAACCACCCCACATGAGCAATCTAAACCACTGTTTTTATGCACGTTTTTCGAGGATTTCATCACAGATTGCTGGCACCACGAACAGCTTTGACCATCGGAAATTTCGATGGCGTGCACCGCGGACACCAAGCGATGTTGCAGCAGTTGGTGCAGACCGCTCGATCTCGGGCGTTGATACCTACGGTCCTTACCTTCGAACCCCATCCACGTGATTTTTTTGCAACACTTCAGGGCCACACCGAGTTTGCTCCCCGCCATATCTCGACCCTGCGTGACAAGTTGTGTGCGCTTCGCGACGCCGGCGTGCAGCAGGTTGTGGTTTTGCGTTTTGACCGAAACCTCGCGGCACTTTCTCCGGCGGATTTTGTCGAGCGCATTGTCCTTGATGGCCTGAAGGCCCAATATGTGCTGGTTGGCGACGATTTTCGTTTTGGCGCCAAACGTGCCGGTGATTTCAGTCAACTGGAGACCCTGTTGCGCCAATCGGGCGCCGAGGCGCAGCAGATGCCTGTGGTGATGGAGACCTCTCTGCGGATATCGAGTTCGGCCGTGCGCGATGCGCTCAAGCGCGGCGATATGGAAGCGGCCGAACGCCTGCTTGGCCGCTCCTATGCCATCTCGGGGCATGTCATGCACGGAGCCAAGCTGGGCAGACAGCTGGGTTTCCCGACCTTGAATCTGCGGTTTGACAGCGCGCGCCCGGCGCTTGGCGGCATTTTTGTTGCCCGTGTCTTCGGCCTGCAGGATTCGCCGCTCCAGGCGGTTGCCAGCCTCGGCACTCGGCCTGCGGTGGAGGCCCAGGGTCGCGTGCTGTTGGAAACTCATGTGTTCGATTGGCGCGGGGATGCCTACGGTAAACTGGTTCGAGTGGACCTATTGCACAAACTGCGCGATGAAGCGCACTACCCGGATCTTGATCAATTGACCGCGGCCATTCAAAAGGACAGCGATCAGGCACGCGCTTGGTTCGCCCAGCTCGCCAGACAGACCACGCGCGACCGAATTTGACGGCGATCTGTCCAACACGCCTCATTCGCCCGCCGCTTGGCGATGGGTCGCCGAGCTGACCTAGCCGTTTTCTCCCATCTGCTGAGCCGTTAGTCGATGGCTTCAGCCCTGCCAAGAATCTCATGGATCAACCCGTTTCTCCCGACGCCGGAAAGCCCGATTACCGGGCCACTTTGAATCTGCCCGACACGCCATTCCCGATGCGCGGCGATTTGCCCAAGCGCGAGCCGCAGTGGATCAAGACCTGGAACGAAGAAGGGCTTTACCAGCGGCTGAGGCTCTCTCGTGCGGGCGCGCCCAAATTCGTGCTTCACGATGGCCCGCCGTATGCGAACGGCCAGATTCACATGGGACATGCGGTCAACAAGATTCTCAAGGACATGATCGTCAAGGCCCGACAGCTCGCCGGTTTCGATGCAGCCTACATCCCCGGTTGGGACTGCCACGGTCTGCCGATCGAGAACGCCATCGAAAAGCAGTTCGGCCGCAATCTGCCCCGCGACGAAATGCAGGCCAAGAGCCGCGCCTATGCCGCCGCACAGATCGACCAGCAAAGGGCAGACTTCAAGCGGCTGGGCGTGCTGGGCGATTGGGACCATCCTTACAGGACGATGGATTTCGTCAACGAAGCGGCTGAAATTCGCGCCTTCAAGCGGGTGATCGAGCGCGGTTTCGTCTATCGCGGGCTGAAGCCGGTCTATTGGTGCTTCGACTGTGGCTCCTCGCTGGCCGAGTTCGAGATTGAGTACGCTGACAAGAAATCTCAGACACTGGATGTCGCTTTCGAGTCGAACGATGGGGCGGCTCTGGCTGCGGCATTCGGGCTGCCTTCGCTTCCCGACGCGGCCAAACCAGCTTTTGCCGTCATCTGGACGACGACGGCATGGACCTTGCCCGCCAATCAGGCCCTCAATCTCAACCCTGAGATCGAGTACGCCCTGGTCGATACGCCGCGCGGCTATCTGGTGCTCGCCGACAGCCTGGTGACCGCCTGTCTGAGCCGCTATGGGCTCGAGGGCGCTGTGGTGGCCACCGCGCCAGGCAAGGCACTCGGGGGGCTGGCATTCCGTCACCCACTGTATGACGTGGATGCCGGTTATCGTCGGCTGTCCCCGGTGTATCTGGCCGACTACGCCACCGCGGACGATGGCACCGGCATCGTTCACTCGTCGCCGGCCTACGGTGTCGACGACTTCAATTCCTGCATCGCACACGGCATGGCGTACGAGGACATCCTCAATCCTGTGCAGGGCGACGGCAGCTACGCCCCGGATTTCCCGCTGTTCGGCGGTCAGAACATCTGGAAGGCGGTGCCTCACATCATCGAGACGTTGCGCGAGGCCGGTCGGCTGATGGCGACCCACACCATCACCCACAGCTACCCGCACTGCTGGCGCCACAAGGTGCCGGTCATCTACCGCGCCGCCGCGCAGTGGTTCATCCGCATGGATGAAGGCGAAGGCGTGTTCACCCAAGACAAGGCACCGAAGACGCTTCGCCAGATGGCGCTCGATGCCATCGAAGACACCAGCTTCTATCCGGAGAATGGCAAGGCCCGCCTGCACGACATGATCGCCAATCGGCCCGACTGGTGCATCAGCCGCCAGCGCAGCTGGGGCGTGCCCATCCCCTTCTTTCTTCACCAGGACAGCGGCGAACTGCATCCCCGCACCATGGACATTCTCGATGTCGCAGCCGAGATGGTGGAGCAAGGCGGCATCGAGGCCTGGAGCAAGGCCAGCGCCACCGCCATCCTAGCCCGCGTGGGGTGCGAGGCTGACGCGGCACACTACACCAAGAGCACCGACATCCTCGAAGTCTGGTTCGATTCCGGCACCACGCACACCACGGTGCTCATGGGCAGTCATGCAGGCGCGGGCCATGCCGAAGGCCCTCAGGCGGACCTCTATCTGGAAGGCCATGACCAACATCGTGGCTGGTTTCATTCCTCCTTGCTCACCTCATGTGCGATGTACGGCCGTGCGCCCTACAAGGGGCTGTTGACCCACGGCTTCACCGTGGACAGCCAGGGCCGCAAGATGAGCAAGTCGCTGGGCAATGGTATCGATCCGCTTCAGACCTGCAACAAGCTCGGGGCCGAGATCATCCGTCTGTGGGTGGCCGCATCCGACTACTCCGGCGACATTGCGGGGGACGACAAGATCCTCGCTCGCGTGGTCGATGGCTATCGCCGCATCCGCAACACCTTGCGATTCCTGCTGGCCAATACCAGCGATTTCGATCCTGCCCAGCATGCCGTACCGCTGAACCAGATGTTCGAGCTCGATCGCTGGGCGCTGGCGCATGCGCAGGGTCTGCAGTCAGTCATTTTGGCGCATTACGACAAGTACGAATTTCACCCGGTCGTGGCCAAGCTCCAGGTCTATTGTTCAGAAGACCTGGGAGCGTTCTATCTCGATGTCCTCAAAGATCGTCTCTACACGACCGCGCCCGACAGTCTCGCGCGCCGAAGCGCGCAGACCGCGCTGTGGCAGATCACGCAAGGCATGCTGCGCTGGATGGCGCCCTTCATGAGTTTCACGGCCGAGGAGACCTGGGCGCTGATCGGCAAGAGCGAAAGCATCTTTACCGAGACCTACTGGCAGTGGCCCGAGCAGCCAGACTGCGCGCCCATACTTGAACAATGGGCGCGCGTCCGAGCCATTCGGGAGGCCGTCAACAAGGAAATCGAAGCTCTGCGCGAACAAGGCCGGATTGGCGCCTCGCTCCAGGCGGAAGTCGACCTTTACGCGCCGCCCGCCGAGCACGCCCTGCTTGCCCGGCTGCAAGACGATCTCCGCTTCGTGCTGATCACCTCCAGGGCCACGCTGCACCCTGGCGAAGGCGATTTGCGCATTGTCGTCGCCCCGACCAGCCACCTTAAGTGCGAGCGCTGCTGGCACTGGCGAGACGATGTCGGCGCCGACCCGGCCCATCCCGGTCTCTGCGCCCGGTGTGTGAGCAATCTGTACGGTGCCGGCGAACCGCGCCATATCGCCTGAGCGTGACCATGCCCTCTGCCCTTTCCCACGCTGCCCTCAACCCACGCCGCTCACCCGTCTGGCCGTGGCTGCTGGTCTCGCTGGTCGTCATTCTTTCGGACCAGTTCAGCAAGGCCTGGGTGCGGCAGACCTTGCCGCTTGACAGCAGCCGTCCGGTCACTGATTTCTTCAACCTCGTCTACATCCACAACCCCGGTGCCGCCTTCTCGTTTCTCGCGAATGCGCCGGGCTGGCAACGCTGGTTCTTTACCGGCCTGAGTCTCGCCGCGTCGGCTTTCATTTTGTGGCTGATGTTCAAAAACCGCGGCAAAACCCTGTTCAGCCTGGGTCTGTCGTTCATTCTCGGCGGGGCCTTGGGCAATGTGATCGACCGAGTGCTCTGGGGCAAGGTCACGGATTTCCTCGACTTTTATCTCACCCTCCACGGCCAGCAGTGGCATTGGCCGGCGTTCAATCTGGCCGACTCGGCCATCTTTGTTGGGGCGGTCCTGCTGATCGTCGACGAGTTCCGGCGCAGTCGTCAGCACCGAGCCTGACGTCACCTTGGATAGGTTTATTGGGATATCACGATAAACACCCCGTGGTATCCCGGGTTGTGCGGCCGTTTGTCGCACCGTAGTCTCCCGTTTGACGGGCTCCCCAAGCAGGCGCCCCACCAAGGAGGAGAACTGGGATGACCCCCGAAGAAGCACAGCGTCACCCGCTGGCGGCGGAAACCCGCACGCGCGTGAGCGTATGCGCGCTGCAATGGAATACCCCCTTTCGATGGCTTGCCGCCGGGTGGCGCGACTTCGCCCGCTGCCCGGTGGTCGGATTGACCTACGGCGTCATCTTCACCGCACTGGGCTGGCTCCTGGCGTGGACCTTGGCCAGCACGCCGGAATACACCTTGATGCTGGCCGCCGGACTGCTGCTGGTCGGCCCCGCTCTGGCCATGGGGTTGATGGAAGCCAGCCGCCGCTGCGAGATCAATCTCAAGGCGCGATTGAATTTCTGCATCCGCTGCTGGTGGCCTCATCGCGGCAGTGTGGCCATCTTCGCCGGATTGCTGCTGGTCATCGAGCTGCTTTGGGGACGCACCGCCCTGGTGGTCTTCGCCCTGTTCTTCGATGCCGGGATGCCCGAGACAGGCGGGGTCCTGCGACTGCTGCTCGACCCTGCCAATCTCACCTTCGTTACGGTCTATCTGGGAGTCGCCCTGCTTTTTGGCGGACTGGTGTTTGCCATCAGTGTGATCTCGATCCCCATGATGCTCGACCGTCCGGTGGACGCCATCACCGCGGCGTTGACCAGCCTGCGGGTCTGCCTCGAACATCCAGTTGCCATGATCTGCTGGGCCGCACTGATCGGCTTCATCAGCCTGCTGGCCATGCTGCCTTTCGGCCTGGGGTGGATCATCGTGCTGCCCGTCATCGGGCACGCCAGCTGGCATGCCTACCGCGGGGTGGTCTGCCCCAGTCTCCAACAGCCTTTGCCCGGCTGATCGAGGGTCAGTTCACGCTAAGGCGACGCTGAACAGGTTCCCGCGATGGCGCGCGCCAGGCTGCGGAAGGGGATGCAAGGCGCAGACAGCAACACGGTCAGGGTTGCATCGACGCCTTGAAGACCTGACCGGCATGCTCGCGCAGGGTATGGAACTGGATCTTGGGAGCCAGTTCCTGCATCACGCGCAACTCGCTTGCGTGCGTCAGCAGCACGGCCGGTGCCTCGACCACGTCGTAGGCAATGCGGTGCGCATTGGCGTCGATGAAGCGCCTGAGCGCCTGCGGATCGTCACAGGTGAACCACCGCGCCATGCGGTACTTACTGCCCTCCATGCGCGCATCCACGCCATACTCCGACTTCAGGCGGTGCTGCACCACGTCGAACTGCAAGGTGCCCACGGCCCCCAGCAGCAGACTGCCGCCGGCCATAGGGCGGAAAACCTGGATCGCCCCTTCCTCGCCCAATTGCTGCAGACCGGTGCGCAACTGTTTGCTGCGCATCGGATCGGCAATCTCGACCGCGCGAAACATCTCGGGTGCGAAAAACGGCAGGCCCGTGAACTGCAGCTCCTCCCCCTCGCTCAGGCTGTCTCCGAGGTGGAGCGTGCCATGATTGGGAATGCCGACGATGTCGCCAGCGAAAGCCTCGTCCAGCAACTCGCGCCGCTGTGACATGAAGGTGACGACGCTGCCAGGACGGATGTCTTTGCCCGTGCGCCCCACCCGGATTTTCATGCCGCGCTCGAAATGCCCCGACACAATACGGACAAAGGCAATGCGGTCGCGGTGGGCCGGGTCCATATTGGCCTGAATCTTGAATACCACGCCGGTGAACGCGCTTTCCTCCGGCTGCACGACGCGCGTGGTCGCGGCACGCGGCAAGGGCGACGGCGCCAGTTCCACAAGCGCATCGAGCACCTCCTGCACGCCGAAGTTATTGATGGCCGAACCAAAGAACAACGGCGACTGGCGTCCGGCGAGAAATTCCGCCGCATCGAAGGCCGGCGCCGCGTCGCGCAGCAAACCGATCTCACCCTGAGCCTGTTCGTAGGCTTGGCCGAAGCGGCGCACCGACTCCGGGTTGTCCAGCCCGGTCAGCATCTGATCGTCGTCCCTCACCCGCTCCTCGCCAGGCCGGAAGACCCGCATGCGGTCGAGGCGCAGGTCGAAGACACCATGGAAGTCGCGCCCCATGCCCACTGGCCAGGTAAACGGGACCACGGCCATGCCCAGGTTGCGCTCGATCTCATCCATCAGATCGAGCGGCTGACGCACCTCGCGGTCCATCTTGTTCACGAAGGTCAGAATGGGCGTGTTGCGCGCCCGGCAGACTTCGAGCAGGCGCAAGGTCTGCTCTTCGACGCCGTTGGCCGCGTCGATCACCATCAACGCAGCATCCACTGCGGTCAGCACCCGGTAAGTATCTTCAGAAAAGTCCTGGTGGCCTGGCGTGTCCAGCAAATTGATCACGCAGTCGCGCCATTCCATCTGCATGACGGACGACGCCACCGAGATGCCCCGCTGCTTTTCGATCTCCATCCAGTCAGAAGTGGCATGGCGGCTGGCCTTGCGCGCCTTCACACTCCCCGCGATCTGAATCGCGCCGGAGAACAGCAACAGCTTCTCGGTCAGCGTGGTTTTGCCCGCGTCCGGGTGGGAAATGATGGCGAAAGTACGCCGCCTGCGGATCTGCTCGGAGTCGTTTGTGCTCATGGTCGGGCCGGCTCGCGGTTCGCGGCGGCTGGCAACTGGGGTAGGCTTTCGGCTGCGCGGCGAGCAATGAGATCAACCCATTCGGCCTCTGATCGAGGCCTCGCGGCTCACCCTAACGCATGCGTTCTGGCCGCCCATCGGGCGGCGCAGCAAAGACACTATTCTGCCTGAGACCTATCCCGCATGACACGCCAAATCGTCCTTGACACCGAGACTACCGGACTCAACCCGGCGAGCGGAGATCGCATCATCGAAGTCGCCGGCGTGGAACTGTTCAACCGCAGGCTCACCGGCAAGCGTTACCACACCTACCTCAACCCGGATCGGGCCAGCCACCCGGACGCCCTCAAAGTCCACGGACTTACCGAAGAATTTCTCTCGGACAAACCCAGGTTTGTGCAGATCGCAGATGGTCTGCTGGAATTCGTACGCGATGCCGAAATCATCATTCACAACGCCCCATTCGACTGCGCATTCCTAGATGCCGAGCTTGAACGGATGAATCTCCCCACGTTCAGAAAACACGTCCCACTGGTCACCGACACCCTGGTCATGGCCAAGTTGCAGTTTCCAGGCAAGTTCAACAATCTCGACGCGCTCTGTAAGCGGTTCGGCATCGACAACGCCCACCGAACCCTGCACGGCGCGCTGCTCGATGCCGAACTCCTCGCCGAGGTCTATCTCAGCCTGACACGGGGACAGGACAGCCTCGTCATTGATCTGGAAACCCCCCAGCAACAATTGACGGTAGCTGCGCGCGCGCTTGATGGCTTTGCCCTGCCCGTTTTCGCGCCCCGTCCGGACGAGCAGGCCGCACATGAATCATTTCTCAGGCTGCTCGACAAGAAGAGCAATGGCAACAGCATCTGGCGCCCACAGCCGGTACAAGACGCCGTGCAATGATCGAAAAAAGTGTGCAATAATTGCCGACTTTGCTGAATGCGATTTCCCAACCAGAGTGGGAACACGATTCGGGCGGTTAACTCAGCGGTAGAGTGCCACCTTCACACGGTGGAAGCCACTGGTTCGATCCCAGTACCGCCCACCAGTTCATTGTTCAGCAAAGTTCACAGAAGGCCGTAAAGCATTAGGAAATCAATGCTTTACGGCTTTTTTTATTCCGTAGCAGTTCACCGCTGTTCTTTGAGATGCCCCGGAAAGCGGGGCAAGATTTGGGGGCATGTCGCGAAGGTACGGGGCAAGCAAAATTTCTCAAGGAGAAAGCATGCCCCTAAGCGACACGCATGGGGCACATGCGTGTAGGGAGTGAACCTATGCCGCTGAACGATTCCGACCAGTTCATTCAGCCATCACATCAAGCAGCCACAATGGCTGCTTTTTTTGTGGGTCACGCTCAGCGCCCTTCCACCTCACGCGTAGTCGATGGTCAGGGGCGCATGATCGGAGAATCGCTGCTCGGTATAGATCCATGCACTTCCAGGCTTGGCATGGGCGGCCAGCGCAGGTGTGGCGAGGTGATAGTCGATTCGCCAGCCCACGTTCTTCGCACGTGCCTGGCCGCGGTTGCTCCACCAGGTGTATCGATCCGGCGCGGGGTCAAGTTGGCGAAACACATCCACATAGCCGACTTCGTCAAGGAGACGCGTCATCCAGGCACGCTCTTCCGGGAGAAAACCGCTGTTCTTGAGGTTGCCCTTCCAGTTCTTGAGATCGATTTCCTTGTGTGCAATATTCACATCGCCGCACAGAAGAACGTCACCAGCCGACTTCAGGGCGCGCAGATGCTCGTAGAAGTCCGCCAGGAAGCGGAACTTCGCGCTTTGACGCTCTTCCGAGCTGGAGCCGGAGGGAAAGTAGACCGACACGATGGACAGGCGCCCACCAGCTGGCCGCTTGTAGATGGCTTCGACATATCGGCCCTCGGCATCAAACTCACCATGACCAAATCCGATACGCACCTCATCGGGTTCGTGCTTCCAGTAGAGGCCAACGCCGCTGTAGCCCGCCTTCTCGGCGTGTTGGAAGGCGGCGCCTGGCAGGGCGCCCAGCGTACGAAGTGCGGGCGTCATGTCGGCATCGAGCGCCTTGAGTTCCTGCACGCACAGCACGTCGGGCCGTGCGTGCTCGCGCAGCCAGCCATCGACACCCTTGTTGGCCGCAGAGCGCACGCCGTTGAGATTGAGAGAAGTCACACGCAAGGGGAAAGGCAACATCGGAGTCATGTCCTCCATTGAAGTCATCGAAAGGCGGGCGAAAGCCCACCGGCGAGGCAGGCGGAAAACCACACGCGGAGTGCCTGTGCAGCCGCAAAGCAAGGCACAATGAGCATCGTCGTCATCTGATGCCACTCCACCGCATTGTTGCAGCAACCCACGTCCCTGCAGTCCATGAAATTGACCGTGTGTCGCCTTCGCCCCGTACTCTTAGGTCTCTTGTTGTGCTTGGCACAGGGGGCGCACGCCGACATCTACCTCTGTCGTGATGCGAACGGTACGCTGGTATCGAGTGATCGCATGACGAACGACTGCCTGACCTACGGCGGCAAGGTGATTGGATCTGACGGCACCGTGCGCCGTCGCATTCTGACGATCAAGGAACAGGCGGCACAGGCCCAGGCGCAAGAGGCCGCGCAAAACCTTGCCAGGCAGCAGCGTGACCGGCAGCGTGAGGATCGCGCGCTCTTGTTGCGTTATCCCAATGAAACTGCGCTCGAAGCGTCTCGAATCAACGACCTGAATCGCCCTCAGACCATGATTCAGGATGCGCGCAAGCAGCTGGAGATGCTGGGTCGCCAGCTCAAGCAACTGCACATCGATGCGCAGTTCTATCCGCAAGGTCCTCTGCCACTGGAATTGCGCACCAAACTGGACGAAAACAAGGTGCTGACCCAGCAGGAGAACGACCTGATCGTGGGCCAGAACGCCGAGATCACGCGGATCAACCGGGAATATGAAACGCTGCGCATCCGGCTCAAGCCGCTCTGGGCCAGAACCACAACGGGCCCGTGAAGAGATTGCTCAAGTCTTGCCCTGCCCTACTCAGGGCCTGCGCTGATCGGCGCTCTTTGAACCCTTGATGGGCTCGAAGAGCGCGGCAAACGCTCAGGGCGCCAACGTATTCGGATCGAAATCCATCGGCATCAAAGCCGGAAGATAGGCAACCCCTTCGTTACCCCAGGGTTGTGTGGCACTTCGGACCACCGCCTGCAGTTCGTGCGCAGCATGACCGTTGTCGGCCGAGGCGTGGGGGAAAAAATGTTGCACCATGGCCTGCGCCTGGACACGTTGCGGCCCGGCCCAGGTGATGGCGAACAGCGACCCATCCGCCCCGATGTACTCTTGCACCGGCATCCCATCCGGGCCCTTTGCGGCGCGGATCTGCAGATTGTCGGGCATGGAGCGCGCCACGATTCTGGCCGAAGCGGTGGGCATGCTCGGGCGTGTGACTTGTGACGGTGGGGTCGGGTTGACTTGGCCCAGACTGGCCCAGGCGAACGGCGCGGACAGGGTCACCACCGCGCCAAGAATGATCCAGCGATTTTTCATGATGTGAACAGGCTCTTGGTCCGAGTGCCCGGTCTGCCAGATCGGGCAGCCGCGCCTCGTGGCAGCGTCCGGCCGAATAGATCTCGGACCGGACGCAGCACTTGTGCCCGAATGCTGCAGTGCAAAACTGACGTAATCCTGAATCAGTTTATGCTGATTCAGGTGTATTCATGTTGCACAACAGCACCGCCCCGGACGCGAGCACACGGTCACATCGCGCATGTTCAAACCGGCAAAACCACCCGGCCCCAGGCTTCGTTAATGATTTCGGCAGCGGCTAGGTAAAACGCCAATGCCGCCGTAATCAACCCCAGATAGCCACCGAAGATGCTCAGACCTCCATTTCCGGTGATTGCACCGGCCGCCAGCAGGAAAAAGGTGGGAACCAGCGCAGTGAAAACAAGCATCAAGGCTCGCCCTTTCTTCCAGGTGGCAATCCACAGATAGGTGGTGAACACACCCCAGAGCAACAGATACCAGCCGACGAACGGGCCGCCGACCCCCTTGGCGAAAAAGTCGACAAACAGCGCGAAACTCCACCAGAAAGCGCCGTACCCGCAAAAGGCCACAAAGCCGAAGCCGTTACCCACGACGGCTTCCA
The DNA here is from genome assembly GCF_002028405.1 of Thiomonas intermedia. NCBI lineage: Bacteria > Pseudomonadati > Pseudomonadota > Betaproteobacteria > Burkholderiales > Thiomonas > Thiomonas intermedia. Next base: position 3,124,583 of record NZ_CP020046.1, on the reverse strand, counting down.
TCACACCGGCCACAAACTGGGCAGTTCCGCCAAAGGCAAACGCGGCCGCCAGCACCATCGGCACGTCGGCTCCGGGAAACCAGCCGGCATTCACCATGCTCAATAGCCAGGTCGTCAGGGCGAAACCAGATAATCCCAGTGGAGCGGGATTGATCGCTTTTTTCTCAGCCATTTCATTCTCCTCGTTGTTTTCAGGGAGCACGACGGTTTGCCCGTCATGCGGGCCAGCGTTGTCGTCGACCCGCGCGAAGCATCGGCAATCCGGCTGACGGCTCGCCTACATGTCACAAACTTCTTGCAGGCTTTACGCCTTGTCACCTCAATCACCCGCTGGCGACATCCATCATCGCCTCGCCACAAATCAGCACAAATCCTCACAGACCCCATAAGAGTGTTCTTATATGCTGTGCTCACCATGCTCGCAGACCTGGCCCTGACCCAACATATTCTGTCCGTCATTTCCGGCGCGGCAGTCGGCTTCACGCTTGGCCTGATCGGCGGCGGCGGCTCCATCCTCGCCGTGCCGCTTCTGCTGTATCTGGTCGGCTACCCCAACCCCCATGTGGTCATCGGCACCACCGCACTGGCAGTCTCGATCAACGCTTATCTGAATTTGATTCCGCATGCGCGAGCTGGCAATGTGCGCTGGAAGGAAGCGGTGATCTTCGCCGTGGTCGGTGCCGTGGCGGCCTTCGTGGGCTCCACGCTTGGCAAGGCCGTGGACGGCAAGAAGCTGCTGTTCCTCTTCGCCATCCTGATGCTGGTGATCGCCGCGCTGATGGCTCGCCCCAAGAAGGTCAAGCCCGGCGACCTGGAGGGTCACCCTGGCCAGTTCTCTCTCTGGAAGTTGATTCTGTCAGCCGCGATCGTAGGTACGCTGTCGGGCTTCTTCGGCATTGGCGGCGGCTTTCTCATCGTGCCCGGACTGGTGTTTGCCACCGGCATGCCGATGCTGGCCGCGGTCGGCTCGTCCCTGTTTTCCGTGGGCACTTTCGGCCTGACCACAGCCATCAATTACGCCAGCTCCGGTCTGCTCGACTGGACGGTTGCCGGGCTCTACATCGCCGGAGGCATTGCCGGCGGCGTGTTCGGAGCCCGCCTGGCCACGCATCTGGGCAAGAGCAGCAAGGGAACGCTCAACTTCATTTTCGCGGCCCTGGTGGCGGTGGTGGCCGTCTACATGATTTACAAGAACATGTCGGCCTTCGGCATTCATCTGTGAGATAGCAGCGCGTCGGCAAGCTGACGCGCTGCGCAGATTGATCGCTCGCAATCGCGAACGCAACTTGCTGAGACCGTGAGGGAACCCGGCGGCTGGCTTCTGTTCTGATGGCGCATCTGCTCACAGGAGTCTGCATGCAACGCCGCACTTTCATCATCGCCACCGCCCTGGGGGCCACACTGGCCTGGCCCGGTATGGCCACCGCCACCCCGCTGGGAGCGGGAGACACGCTTCCGCAAACGTCCTTCGAGGATCAACACGGCAAGACAGAGACGTTTCCGGGCGCCGACACCCGGGTCGTGTTGTTCGCGGTGGAGAAAGCGCCTTCAGATGTGGTCAACGACTATCTCACCACGCTGGGCGCGGAGGCCATGCGTCAGCGAGGCATCGTCTTTCTGGCCAACATCAGCGGCATGCCTGGGTTCGTGACACAGACCTTTGCCTTGCCGAAGATGCGTAAGCGGCCTTACGCCATCCTTCTCGCCACCAAGGCGGAACAGTGCGCCTTTATGCCTCACGAGAAAAATGCCGTCACGGTGGTGCAACTGCGCCAGGGCAAAATCACCCAGATCCAATTTGCCCGCGATGCGGCGGCGCTCAAATCCGCCATCGGCGGGAACTGAGCGGCAAGGCGACCGTCTTGTTCAGACCAGTTCGCCCACCAGATCATGCCCGTCCGTGCGAACGATGCGCGCACGGACGAACTGCCCCCCGCTTTGCGCCAGCCGCATCTTGAGCGAGGGTTTGTCGGGCGGGAGAAGATGCACCTTACCGTCGATCTCCGGTGCGTCGGCGTAGGTTCGGCCGACACCGCCCTCGCGGCTCGCCTGATCGACCAAAACCCGCATCACCTGGCCCACGCGCTTCTGCAGCTTGCGGGTGGAAACCTCCTCGGCTACCGCCATGAAGCGAGCGCGGCGTTCCTCACGAACCGCCTCGGGCACAGGGTTTGCGATCGCGTTGGCCGCAGCACCTTCCACCGGCGAATAGGCGAAGCAGCCCACCCGGTCGAGCTCGGCCTCCTGAACGAAATCGAGCAAGGTCTGGAACTCTGCTTCGGTCTCGCCCGGAAATCCCGCGATGAAGGTGGACCGAACCACCAATTCGGGGCAGATCTCGCGCCACCTTGCGATGCGCTCGAGGTTGCGCTCGCCGCTGGCCGGACGCTTCATGCGTTTGAGCACATCCGGATGCGCGTGCTGCAGCGGCACATCGAGATAAGGAAGAATGCGGCCCTGCGCCATGAGGGGCAGAACCTCGTCGACGTGTGGATAGGGATAAACGTAATGCAGCCGCACCCAGGCATCGTGTTCTGCCGCCAACCCGCCCAAGGCATCGACCAGTTCGGTCATGCGGGTGCGTAGGGGACGGCCATCCCAGAACCCGGTGCGGTACTTCACATCCACACCGTAGGCCGAAGTGTCCTGACTGACGACCAGCAGTTCTTTCACCCCGGAGGCAAAAAGCGCGCGCGCCTCGTTCAAAACATCACCTATCGGGCGCGACACCAGATCGCCACGCATGGCCGGGATGATGCAGAAGGTGCAGCGATGATTGCAGCCTTCGCTGATCTTCAGATAGGCAAAATGCTTGGGGGTGAGTTTGATGCCCGCGGCGGGAACGAGATCGACGAAGGGGTCATGCGGCTTGGGCAAGGTGGCATGCACATGGTGCAGCACTTCATCAGTGGCGTGCGGTCCCGTGACCGCGAGCACCTTGGGATGCACTTCGCGCACCAGGTTGTTGCCCGTCGCCGCATCGTTGCGCGCTCCCAGGCATCCGGTGACGATGACCTTGCCGTTTTCGGCCAGAGCCTCGCCAATGGCGTCAAGGCTTTCCTGAACGGCCGCATCGATGAAGCCGCAGGTGTTGACGATGACCAGATCGGCCCCGGCGTAGCTCTTCGAGGTGTCATACCCCTGGGCTCGCAGTTCGGTCAGGATGCGCTCGGAGTCCACCAGCGCCTTGGGGCAACCGAGTGAAACAAAACCGATTTTTGGCGCCGCGGATGCGGCAGGGGACATTGGTGTGAGGGATGTTTCCATCCTGCCATTGTCGCTGAAGCCCACCAGGGATCAGTTCACCGGGGGCTTCACTTCTTGGCCGCAGGCGGCTGGAAAGCGCCGAGCATCTGCTTGGCCTGCTCCTGCATCTGCTCCTGCATCTGCATATACAGATTCTTGCTCTGCTCAAGGTAGTTGCCCATCATGTTTTGCAACATGGGACTCTGCACATTGAGAAACTGGGTCCACGCCTCCGGGTTCAGCGCCGCGTTGTCGTAGACGCCGCGCGACTGTTCGCTCAGCCGGTTCTGGATGTCGATGAAGGCCTGCACATTCTTTTCCAGGTAGCTGCCCATCATGCCCTGCATCGCATGCCCATAGAAACGGATGATCTGCTCGAGCATCACCGTGCTGAACATGGGTACGCCACCGCTTTCCTCCTCCAGAATGATCTGCAGAAGAATGCTCCGGGTCAGGTCTTCCCCCGTCTTGGCATCCTGCACCACGAAGCGCGTGCCGTCCATGACCAGTTGCTTGACGTCACTCAGGGTGATATAGGCGCTGGCCTCGCTGTCATAGAGACGGCGATTGGGGTACTTCTTGATGATGCGCTGAGGAGAATCGGCTTTGGGCATGTCGTTGCAATCCGGTCAGGGAAAAAGGAGCGGGCATGTTTTGGGCCGATTGAACCATATTCCCCGCCCAACGCCACTGTGGCTTGCCCACCCCCTTCCGCCCGGGACTATCAGCTCATGTGCAAGCCACCATTGCAGCTGAACTCGGCGCCTGTGGTGAATCCGGCATCTTCGCTGGCCAGCCACACCACGATCGAGGCGATCTCCTCGGGCGTGCCCAGGCGCTTGACCGGGATGGACGACACGATCTTGTCGAGCACATCCTGACGAATGGCCTTGACCATGTCGGTAAGGATGTAGCCCGGCGAGACGGTATTGACGGTCACCCCCTTGGAGGCCACTTCCAGGGCGAGCGACATGGCAAATCCATGCATGCCCGCCTTGGCCGCGGCGTAATTGGTCTGACCGAACTGACCCTTCTCCCCATTCACCGAAGCGATGTTGATGATGCGGCCCCAGCCCCGCTCGACCATGCCGTCAATCACCTGTTTGGTCACGTTGAACATGGAATAGAGATTGGTGCGCAGCACCAGATCCCAGTCTTCGTAGGTCATTTTGCGCAGCACGGCGTCGCGCGTGATGCCGGCGTTGTTCACCAGAATGTCCACCTGACCGTGCTCGGCAAAGACCTTCTGGAAAGCCGCCTTGGTCGACTCCCAGTCGGCCACATTGCCCTCGGAGGCGTAGACGTCGAAACCCTGGGCGCGCATGGCCTCCAGCCAACTCTCCTTGCGGCTTGAATGGGGTCCACAACCCGCGATCACCTTGTGTCCGGCTTCACACAGCCGTTTGCAGATCCCGGTGCCGATGCCCCCCATGCCGCCCGTGACGTAAGCCACTTTCTTGTTCATGCCATTCTCCTCGTTTTGGTTTCTGATGGATCGATATCCGGCATCACCGCTCCAGCGCCATGGCCACGCCCATGCCGCCGCCTATGCACAGCGAGGCCAGGCCCTTCTTGGCATCGCGCCGGTTCATTTCATGCAATAGCGTCACCAGAATGCGGCAACCACTGGCGCCAATCGGGTGGCCGATGGCAATGGCCCCGCCGTTGACGTTGACCTTGGCCGTATCCCACCCCATCTGCTGGTTCACGGCAATGGCCTGTGCGGCGAAGGCCTCGTTGATCTCCATGAGGTCGAGTTCCTGCGGCGTCCAACCGGCGCGCGACAGGCAACGCGTGGACGCCGGAACCGGCCCCATGCCCATATAGGCCGGATCGAGACCGGCGTTGGCATAGGCGCGGATGGTTGCAAGCGGCTTGAGGCCGAGTTCGGCGGCGCGCCTGGCCGTCATGACCACCACCGCAGCGGCGCCATCGTTGAGGCCGGAGGCATTGCCCGCGGTGACCGAACCGGTCTTGTCGAACGCGGGGCGCAGACCGCCGAGGCTTTCCGCCGTCACACCATGACGCACGAATTCGTCGGTGGCGAAGGCCATCGGATCGCCCTTCTTCTGCGGCAGCATCACCGGCACGATTTCATCGGCAAAGCGCCCGGCCTTCTGGGCCGCCTCGGCCTTGTTCTGGCTGGCCGCGGCGAAGGCATCCTGCATCTCGCGGGTGACGCCATATTTCTTGGCCACATTCTCGGCCGTGGTGCCCATGTGGTACTGGTTGAACGCATCCCAGAGGCCATCGACGATCATGGTATCGATCAGTTTCCAGTCGCCCATGCGCTGGCCCTCGCGCGACCCCGGCAGGACATGCGCCGAAGCGCTCATGTTCTCCTGGCCGCCGGCCACCACGATGTCGGCATCGCCATCGCGGATGGCCTGTGCCGCCAGCATCACGGCCTTCAGGCCGGAGCCGCAGACCTTGTTGATGGTCATCGCGGGCACCATGTCGGGCAGTCCCGCCTTGATGCTGGCCTGCCGGGCCGGATTCTGGCCGCACCCCGCCTGCAACACCTGGCCAAAGATGACTTCGGAGACCTGCCCTGGTTCCAGATTGGCGCGAACCACGGCCTCCTGAATGACCCGCGCGCCCAGATCGACGGCCGACACTTTCGAGAGCGAGCCCCCGAATTTCCCCACCGCCGTGCGCACGGCGGACACGATGACGATATCAGTCATGATCGAATTTCCTTTGGATTGAATGGATCGCCCGCCCGGCCTCAGCCGCCGGATCAGGCTCGCACCTTGACGTAGCGCCCCGGTGCCGGTTCGATGCCTTTATAGCGCGCATTGCCGGGCTTCTTTGGCGCGGCGATTTCAGGCCCTGCCTGCTTGTCCAGCCATTTCGCCCAATCGGTCCACCAGCTTCCTGGCTGCTCCGATGCCGCGTCAAGCCAGTCTTGCGCCTTCGATGGCAGCTTGCGCTGCCCTGCGGGCGACGTCCAATGGCTGCGCTTGTTGCGTTTGGCCGGATTGATGACCCCGGCAATATGCCCGGAAGCCCCGAGCACGAAGCGCATCGGCCCGCCCAGTATCTGGGTGGTTTCATAGGCCGTCTTCCAGGGCACGATGTGATCTTCGCGAGAGGCGTACACATAGGCCGGCAGCTTGAGGGCCTGCAGATTCAAAGGCGTTGCGGCGATGGTGAGCGCGCCAGGTTGCCGCATCTTGTTTTCGAGGTAGGTGTTGCGCAAATACCAGGCAAACAAGGGCCCCGGCAGATTGGTCGAGTCGGCATTCCAGTACAGCAGATCGAAGGGTGGCGGGGTTTCTCCCTTCAGGTAATTGCCGACGACATAGTTCCAGACCAGATCATTCGGTCGCAGGCTGGAAAAGGCCGAAGCCAGTTCGCGCCCCGTCATCAGCCCGCCCTGCCCCAGGGTGGCTTCGCGCAGGGCGACCGACGCCTCGTCGATATAGACGCCCAGAACCCCCGTGTCGCTGAAATCGAGCATCGTGGTGAGCAGAGTGACGCTGTGCGCGCACGATTCGCCCCGGGCCTGCAACACGGCCAGCGCATTGGCCAGCAGGGTGCCCCCGACGCAGAATCCCAGCGTGTTGATCGAACCCTCACTGTGCTGCGCGGCGACGTCGCGCACCACCGACATCGCGCGGATCACGCCGTCCTGCACATAGTCGTCCCAGGTCAGATGCCCCATGCCGGCGTCCGGGTTGCGCCACGACACGACGAAGGTGCGATGCCCCTGCTCCACGGCAAACCGCACCAGGGAGTTGTCGGGCTGCAGATCGAGGATGTAGTACTTGTTGATCGAGGGCGGCACGAACAGCAGCGGCCGCGCATGCACGCGCCCGGTCAGCGGCGCGTATTCGATGAGCTGGAACAGCGCGTTCTCGAAAATCACCTGCCCGGCCGTGGTCGCCACGTTGCGCCCCACTTCGAAGACCGATTCATCGGTCTGGGTCAGACGGCCCTGCTTCAGATCACGAAGCCAGTTGTCCACCCCGGCGCGCAGGCTTTCCCCCTGCGTCTGCACGGCTTTGGCGAGCGCCTCGGGATTGAGGGCGAGAAAATTGGACGGCGCGGCCGCATCGACCCACTGCTGCACCGCGAATCGCAGCTTCTGCCGCGTCGCTTCATCGGCCTGCACGCTATCGGCCAGATCAAACAGGGCGCGCGCGCCCAGCAGATAAAGCGCCGCGGTGTAACGCGACACCCGGTTCTCGCCCCAGGCCCCATGGGAGAACCGCCGGTCAGCCTCCAGCGCTGAGGCCTCGCCGCCCGTTTCGGCCTGCAGAAGGCTGCTCCACAATTGGCGGAACTCATCCAGATAACGCTGCTGCAGAGTGCGCAGCCGTTCCGGCTCGATCTGGACGGTCGCTGCTTGAGTCGCCTCGCCCAGCAACCCCGACCACCGCTGCGGCGCCTCGGCCCAGGCAGCCCAGAAATCGGCCGGGCCCGTGAATGACGGCGGTGCCGCGCGGCCCGTCGAAGTGGAATATGCCATGGGGAGTTGAGACGGCGGGAGGAGAGGGAAGAGTCGCCGACTCGGAGAATCGGCGACCAGTCACGGCATTCTTGAACACGCCGCAAGCCCTGTCAACGGCGCTTGTGCGACAGGCCCCGCTACTCCACCCAGATGCAGCCCGCCTGTCGGCCCGTGATCGGTTGACGGCGATAGGAATAGAAGCGTTGCGCAAGGCCCAAGGTGCAGAGCCCGCCACCCGCCACATGCTCCGCCAGCACACCGGCCGTCTGCAGCCGAATCCGGGCGAGTGCCCAGAGATCGGCCCACCATTTCCCTGGCCTTCCTGGCGTGAACGCCCCCGACGTCTGCGGGTGCCAACTCACGAACGCCGCCCTCACTTCATCGCCGACCTCGAACGCCGCAGGCCCGATTGCCGGACCCAGGGCCACCTGCACCTCGGCCGCATCGCATCCGGCGCGCGTGCAGACCGACTCAAGCGCGGCCTCCAGCACGCCCCCGGCCAGTCCGCGCCAGCCCGCATGGGCCGCCGCGACCGCTCGCCCCTGCGGCGCGGCAAACAGCACCGGCAGACAATCCGCCACCAGAACGGTGGCGGCGATGTGTGCCCGGGTGGTGCAGGCGGCGTCGGCCACAGGCTCCGGCGAATGGCCATCTGACAGGTCGAGATCGGCCACCGCCACGCCATGCACCTGCTGCAGATAGAGCGGCTCGGCACCGCGGAGCGCCTTGCGCAGCAACAGCCGGTTCTGCGCAACGGCGGACGGTGCGTCCGCCACATGAGTGCCCAGATTCATGCCCAGGCCCGGCGCGGCGGCGGCACCGCCGTAGTCCCCGGCACTCACCCCGCCCACGCGACTGGTGAACACTGCGCGAACCCGCGGGTTGCCGGGCCACACGACCTGCAGCCACGGTGCCTGGTCGAACGCGGGATCAAGCGCCCGTACCGCAGACAGCGATTCGGGCATGAAGTCCTTCAAGATCGGCGTTTGCGACATTCGCTTGTCCAAGGTTTTCACCAGCTTCGCGGATCGATCTCGTCCGGCTCGCCGCCGCACAGCGCCCAGAAATCGGCGATGTCGTCGGGGATGGGCGCGACGTGATCGAGCGGCTTGTCGCCGATGGGATGCAGAAAGGCCAGGCGCGCGGCATGCAGTGCCTGGCGGCCCAGCGGCAGATCGGGCCGCGCCCGCCCGCCGTAAACCGGATCGGCCACCATCTCCAGCTTGGCAAACTGCAGATGCACCCGAATCTGGTGGGTTCGGCCGCTGTGCAGCTTGCAGCGCAGCGCCGTCAGTGGGCCCCAGTCGGTATCCAGTTCGGCCAGGGGTGTGAAATCGGTGCGCGCGGGCTTGCCGCCCTGGACCACCGCCATGCGCAGGCGATCGCGCGGATGGCGGCCGATGGGCGCATCGACGTTGAACGCACGCCCCACCGATCCCCAGGCCAGCGCGAGATACTGCCGCTGCAGGGTGCGGGCCTGCAGTCGCCGCACCAGTTCGGTCTGCGCCTCCAGCGTGCGCGCCGTGACCATCAAGCCGCTGGTGTCCTTGTCCAGTCGATGGACGATGCCCGCGCGGGGCAGACAGGCGGTCTCGGGATACCGGGCCAGCAGGCCGTTGAGCAAGGTGCCGCTCCAGTTGCCCGCCGCCGGGTGCACCACCAGCCCGGCCGGCTTGTTGAGAATGGCCAGATCAACATCTTCATACACCACGTTCAGCGGCACATCCTCGGCAGCGAACGCCGTCTCTTCCGGCAGATCGGGCACGGCGATGTGCAGGGCCGCGCCTGGCAGCGCCTTGTCCCGCACACCCGCGACTTTTCCGTCCATGCGAACCAGACCCGCGTCGCACCACTGCTGCAGGCGGCTGCGCGAATACTGGCTGAACAGCGCGGCGAGAACCTTGTCGAGCCGCTGCCCGGCATCGGTCTCGGGCACCACGGCTTGCAGCACCTTGGTGACGGCTGCGTCGTCTTCGTCGAGATCGGTTTCGGGCTCTGCCGCGGTGCGTTGGGGGGAATGAGGGGAAGGAGGGGTCATGTGGGGCGAGCAAGGGCTCCCTATAATCTGCGAGCTTTACACCACCCTGGGCGATTGATATGCGTGTTGCGTTGTACCGTCTCTGGACGCTGCGATTGTTGGGCACCGCGGCGGCGGCCGTGCTGCTGGGACTTGCAGGCTGTGCCACCTCGCCGTCGAAAGACGAGACCCTGGGTTGGTCTTCGGCCAAATTGTATGCAGAGGCCAAGGACGAGATGAACAGCGGCAACACCGACAAGGGTGTGAAGCTGTACGAGAAGCTCGAGTCGCGCTATCCCTACGGGCTGCTAGCGCAGCAGGCGCTGATCGAGATCGCCTACGGCAACTACAAGCAAGGCGAGCGCGCCCAGGCCCTGGCTGCCGCTGATCGCTTTCTCAAGCTCTACCCCAACAACCCCTATACCGACTATGTGCTCTATCTGAAGGGCCTGATCAACTTCAACACCGATCAGGGCTGGTTCTCCTTCCTGTCGGATCAGAAGCTGTACGAGCGCGATCAGGCTGCCGCGAAACAGTCCTTCGAAAGCTTCAAGGAACTCGTGACCCGCTTCCCCGACAGCAAGTACGCACCCGACGCCCGCCAGCGCATGCGCTACATCGTCAACTCGCTGGCCGAGTATGAAACGCACGTCGCGCTGTTCTATTACCGCCGCGGGGCCTATGTGGCCGCCGCCGATCGGGCCCAGCGCGCCATCGAGCACTATCAGAACGCACCCGCCAATCAACTGGCCCTGGCCATCCTGGTCGACGCCTACGGCAAACTGGGCATGACCCAGTTGCGCGACGATGCCCAGCGCGTGCTCAAGCTCAACTATCCGCAAAGCACCTATCTCACCGAAGGTCTGCCCGCACGCGACGAGCCTTTCTGGAAGCTCTGGTAAGCGTGGACTCAGATGCGGCGGCTCAAGGTCACCGCATCTGCTGCAGAAAGGCCTGCGCATCGGCGGTCTGGGTCACCCGCGTGAACGGCGGCAGGCTTGCGAGCAACTGACGGCCCCAGCCCGTGGCGGTCAGGCGGCGGTCACACACCACCAGCACGCCGCGGTCGCTTTCGGTGCGAATCAGGCGCCCTGCTCCCTGCTGCAGCGACAGCGCCGCCTGGGGCATGCTGTAGTCGGAAAAACCGCTGCGTCCCTCGGCCTCAATCTGCTTGAGACGTGCCGCGGTCAACGGGTCATCCGGCGGGGCGAACGGCAGCTTGTCGATGATCACCAGGGTCAGGCGATCACCGGGCAGATCCACTCCCTCCCAAAAACTCTGGCTGCCGACAAGAACCGACTGCGACGTTCTGGCAAACCGGTCGAGCAAGGCCGCCTTGGATTCGTCGAACTGCTCCAGCACCGTCCGGCCGGGCAGCAGCGCGCGGAGAGTCTGCGCGATCAGCTTGGCGGCCCTCAGTGTGGTGGTGAGCACGAAGGTGCCGCCACCATTGTTGGCCGCAAGCTGGGCCGCGAGCGCAGCCACCGACTCTGAATGGCCCGGCTGATTCGGCAGCGGCAGATCCTGGGGGACCAGCAGCCGCCCTTGTTCGGCATAGTCGAACGGACTGGCCACGCGCAATTCGCGGCAGCGCGGCGCCACCCCGTCTTCCACCGGCGCGCAGCCGCCCTGCTCCGGGGTCAGCCCAAGCGCGGCGCGGGCGTGGCGAAAGCTGCCGCCCACGCTCAAGGTCGCCGAGGTGAAGATCCAGGCCTGGCTGCGCTGGGCCAGCAGCGCGGCGAAGGCCGGCGCAATCGACAGCGGCGCCGCCTGCAGACGCAGATGGGCGCTGCCCACGTCGGCCCAGCGCACCTGCGCGGCCTCATCCGCCTCGTCGCCATCGGACGAGGCGGTCTGCCAACGGGAGAATGCCTCGTGCAGGCCGGTGCAGCGATCCATCAGCCGCTCGAATTCGGGCGCTGCCTCGGTATGCGCCGACAGCACTTGCGCGGTGTGCGCCAAGCGGACCTGCAGATCGTGCATGGCCACATCCCAGCCTGGCAGATCGAGAACCTGGGGCTGACTCAGCCGCCCCGGATTCGGCGGTGCCGCCAGACGCAGATCGCGCGCGGCACGCTCCAGCGATGCGCTGAGCATCTGCCAGTCGGCCAGGCCCTTGGCGTGCTGCAGCCCGGCGGCCAGCAGATCGCGGCTGAGATCGACGACCTGCGCCGTGCCGCAGCGGGCGCCGAGAAACTGCACCCCGATCTCGGCGAGCTGGTGGGCCTCGTCGAGTATGAGGGTGTCGGCGGTCGGCAGCAATTCGTTCACGCCTTCGCCGCGTAGCGCCAGATCGGCGAAAAACAGATGGTGGTTGATGATCACCACGTCGGAAGCCAGGGCCTCGCGGCGGGCTTTCATCACAAAGCAGGCCTTGTAGTCCGGGCAATCGGCCCCCAGGCAGTTGTCGGTCGTGGAGGTGACGAGAAAGTTGAGCGCCGAGTTTTCCTCCAGCCCGGACAGGGCCGACAGATCACCGCGCGCATCGCTGCGGGCAAACTGCTCGATGCGCCGCAACTGCGCATGCGCATGGCGCCCGTGCACCCACTCCGCGGCACGCTGCAAGCGGTAGAGGCACACATAGTTGGAACGGCCCTTGAGCACGCAGGTGCTCACCGCCGCCCCCAGTGCGCGGCGCGCGGCGGGGAGATCTTTCTGATCGAGCTGATCCTGCAGATTGCGCGTGGCCGTGGAAATGATCACGCGCCCGCCATGCAGCAGCACGGGAATGAGGTAGGCCAGCGTCTTGCCGGTGCCCGTGCCGGCCTCGGCCATGAGGATGGCGCGATCGGCGATGGCATCGGCCACGGCCATGGCCAGCGCGCGCTGGCCCTCCCGCACCGACCATTGCGGCAGCTCCGTCTGCAGCGGGCTTCCGGGCGAGAACAAGGCATCGCAATGCTCGGCCAGCGCCGTGACCGACCCGGACCGCGCCTCTTGCGAAACTGCGGAATCAGCAACCATGCGAACCCAGGCGCTGGTGCCCCGAAGGACTGGCCGTCCTTTGCGCGACAGCCTTGGGGCCAGCGGCAGCCAAGCGCGCGGCCGATCGGCGCAGGCGCGGCCAGGCGTGCCCCCTAGAATCCCGTGTCAGCAACTCTTTGTCCATACCTACCTTCCGCATCGATTCACCGCCTCCACGGATACGTCCGCCGTACCCAGGCTCCTCAGCCGATTCTATGGACCCCACCGATCACTACCCGCCTTCCCGATTGCCGCCGCTGCCCAAGCCGGTCCAGCACCAGGCGGAAACGCGCTGGCGGCTCAGCGCGGCCAGCGGTCTGCACAAGGGCGACCGTCCCTATCAGCAGGATCAGCTGCGGGTGATCGCCCATCCGCGCGTGCAGGGTTGTGTGCTGGCGGTGATTGCCGATGGCATGGGCGGCAAAAGCGGAGGCCGCAAGGCGGCTGACCAGGTGATGCTCACCGCTCAGCAGCTTTTCGAGCGCTACCACCCCGATGCCGATGATCCTCACGCGCTGATGCAGCAGATCGTGCAGGAAAGCCACAGCATGATCCGGCTCACCGCCCTGTCCACCGAGCAGGAGCCGCATTCCACCATCGTCTGCGCGCTTTTTCATGCCGACGAGGGCCGCTGCTACTGGTCGCATGTGGGCGACAGCCGGCTCTACATCTTCCGCGACGACCGGCTGCTGCTGCGATCCAAGGACGACTCCTATGTCCAGACCCTGGTCGACAAGGGCGAGATCACCGAAGCCAAGGCCCGCAACCATCCCATGAGCAACGTGCTGACCTGCAGCCTGGGCATGTCGGAGCTGCCGCTCAAGCCCGTCGAAGAAAGTTCGCTGATGCCCGGCGACGTGCTCATGCTGTGCAGCGACGGGGTCTGGCACTATTTCACCGATCAGGACCTGGAGATCGCCACGTCCAAGCTTCAGGCGCGCGAATGCTGCCAGTACCTGATCGACAAGGCGCGCACCCGCGCGGGGGGACGCGGGGACAACCTGTCCATCATCGTCATCGAACTCGTGCGCCTGCCCACGCCGGGCGAGAAATCAAGCGTCTGAGCCGACCCGCCAACTCGGCTCGCGTTTCTCGATGAAGGCCTGCACGCCTTCCAGGGCGCAGTCGTCGAGCATATTGCAGGTCATGGTCTGCGCTGCGAGCTGATAGGCCGCGTCGATGCCGGTCTCGATCTGGCGATAGAACAGGGCCTTGCCCATACGCACGGCGGCCGCGGGCTTGTTCAGAATGCTCGCAACGAGGCGCCCCACTTCGGCATCCAGCGCATCCGCGGGGGCCACCCGGTTGATGAGGGCGCGCTGCTGGGCTGTGGAGGCATCGATGAAGTCGCCGGTCAGGAGCATTTCCATCGCCTGCTTGCGCGGCAGATTGCGCGACAGCGCCACTCCCGGCGTGGAGCAGAACAGCCCATAGTTGACACCTGAGACGGCAAAGCGCGCATCGGCGCTGGCCACGGCCAGGTCGCAACTGGCGACCAACTGGCAACCCGCGGCGGTGGCGATACCATGCACCTGCGCAATGACGGGCTGGGGCAGACGCATCAAGCCGGTCATCACCTTGCCACAGCGCGCAAAAAGCGACTGGTAATACGCCTGCGAGGGCTGGGCACGCATTTCCTTGAGATCGTGTCCCGCGCAGAAGGCGCGCCCCGCCCCGCGCAGGATGACCACGCGGGCGGTGTCGTCTTCCATCAGGCTGTCGATCTGCGCCTGCAGCGCATCGAGCAGCGCCTCCGACAGCGCGTTGAACGCCTGCGGGCGATTGAGCGTCAGGGTGACCACGCCACGCGTATCGCGCTCGTGGAGAAGGGCGTCGGTGGGGTTCGACGGTTGCGGCATGTCAGTCTCCTTTTTCTGGCAACGAGGATGTTGCCATCGCAGGCTGATCCCTATCTGACGAGGGTCATCGTGGCGGGCAGGTGGCGCCGGAACAATGCACAAAGCCGTCGAGCTGGGCGATGCGGGCGCGGATCATGCCCGACAGACAGGCATCCTGGCGCTGACTCCAGTCGGCGCCGCCGCGGTCGGGCGGGCCGTCGCGGAACAGACACTCCGCGTTCGCCCAGCGTCGCCAGAGGTTCTGCGCGTGGTCCAGCCTTCGCTCGGTATAGGTGCCCATCACCTTTTGCAGTTCCAGACGGTAAAGATGCGTCAGACGGTCGTTGAGCGCGTGACGGGTCTGCGCGGCGCAGGCAGGGCCTTGCGGCTGCGACTGGCAGATGGGCGGGGGCGCTGCAGCAGGATCGGCCTGCGCCGCCACCGCCCCCCACGCCATGATGGCCAGCACCACCGCCCCGCTGCACAACACGCCGCGACCTCGCATCCTTCGCCTCTCTCATCAAAAGAAGGATGGAGCCCCGCCGCGCCCGGCCGTTCCCCGGGGTTTCAATCGGTCACAACGCCGCCTGGTAATAGCGGTTCTGCGGGTGCCGCACCTGGGCGAAAAAGTCCCAGCGCTCGGCGATCATACCCAGCAGATTGCTGGCCAGCGCCAGCGTCCAGCCTGCGGCGCGCAAGGGTTCGGGCGTCAGGCTCATCAACAGCATCGGCAGCACGAAACCCAGCATGACGAAACCCCAGCGCGCGTTCGCCACCCAGCGCACGCTGCGCCCGTGAAAGAACTCGTGGGTGTTGAACGCCCCCGCCGTGAACCCCTTGGACGTCTGCCGGATCACCGGGTTCGACACCCCGAGGGCCGACTGCATCGACCCCGCAGGCACCAGACGACGCACGCGCAGCAGCGCGGCCAGACGTCCCACCAGGGCCGCGCCGAGCAAGGCCGCGGCGGCACGCGCATAAAGTGCCGCCTGCGGCGGCAGCCGCCACAAGGCGAGCACGGCAGCCAGCAGACAACCGCTGGCCAGGCCCATGAGCATGAAGTTCAGCACGGTCAGCGGCGTGGCCCATTCGCGCAGGAATCGCACGCCGGCATAGATCATCGCGGTACAGACCCAGAGCGCGAGCGCTCCGGCGATCAAGACCGCGGCCAGCAGAGCGGGCCAAGCCTGCACCCGCCACAGGCTCAGCAGACACAGCCCGCTCAACCCCAGAAACGCAGGCAGGGCGATGACCTCGCGTGAGAGCCAGGACGTGCGCCACATGGCCGCGGCGCGCCAGGCGCGCTCGGGGCGCCCGAGGTGGCCGAAGGAGGCAACCAGGCCGATGACGCCCAGCCCCAGAATGATCCAGAGACTCAGACGCCAGAACACCAGCCAGGCTTCGGGCTGCGCGGCGCCCAGAAGCGCCGGCAGTGCCACCACGACCGCAAGCCCCTGGGCGCAGCCGATCAGGGTGGTGAGCAGCAAGACGGAAAAGGCGGGCCGCATGGTCAGTGGCTCTCCAGTTGGCTGGCCGCAGGCGCGCCGTGCGTCTGCTTGGCTGCGGGACGATCTTTCCCCAACGTGCCGAAGATCCGGGCGAACAGGCCTCGCGCCTCAACCTCCAGCGCCGCCTCGTTCGACACCGGACGCGGGGACGCGGCCTGACGGGCCGTGGCCTGAGGCGACGGTTTTTGCATCTCGTCGGCCGGCGCGGCGCCCTGGGGCAACTGGCGTGGCAGATAGTGGTTGGCCGGGCGGGTGCCGAGCTCGGGCATCAGGGCGTAGCCGCCGCGTTCGCGGATGGCGCGGGACACCTCCGATTCAGGATCGTGCACGTCCCCGAACAGGCGCGCGTTGGTCGGGCAGGCGTTGACGCAGGCAGGACGGCGCTGGGGAGCCGGGATGGATTCGTCGTAGATCCGGTCCACGCACAGGGTGCACTTGGTCATCACCCCGCGGTCCTCGTCGTATTCGCGCGCGCCGTAAGGACAGGCCCACGAGCAATACTTGCAGCCGATGCACTTGTCGCTGTCCACCAGCACGATGCCGTCTTCCTTGCGCTTGTATGACGCGCCGGTCGGGCACACCGGCACGCACGGCGGCTCTTCGCAGTGCAGGCAGCTCTTGGGAAAGTGCACCGTCTGCGTCTGCGGAAACTGGCCGACCTCGTAAGTCTGGACGCGGTTGAAGAACACGCCCAGCGGGTTTTCGCCGTAAGGCTCAAGATCGCTGAGCGGGCCCGCGGGCCCGGAGGTGTTCCATTGCTTGCACGACGTGACGCAGGCGTGGCAGCCCACGCACACATTGAGGTCGATGACCAGCGCGAGTTGAGTCATGTGGATTTTCCTTGACGTGACGAAGCCCCGGCGACATAGCGCAGCACGCGAGGCTGCGATGTCTGATCGGGCAGCGCGGCAGCTGGTGCAAACTGGGGCCAGCTCTGCGCGGACGAATGCGGCACGGGTTCGCCGGTCTCGGGCGGCGCTTCGGCCGGATCGAGCCGCACGCGCACGTCATACCAGCCGGCCTGACCGGTGACGGGATCGCTGTTGGAGATCTGTCCCTGCCCCGCCCCCAAAGCGTTGGCCGGCAACTCCTCGCGGATGAGGTGGTTGAGCAGAAAGCCGGTCTGCGACTCCTCGGCACGCGGGTGCAGTCCCCAGAAGCCGCTGGCCTTGCCGACGGCATTCCAGGTCCAGACCGTGCCGGGCTCGACGGCCTCGCTGAACTGACAGCGCGCGCGCACCCGGCCCCACGGCGAAGTGATCCACAGCCAGTCGCCGTCGGCAATGCCGCGCTCCTGGGCCACGGCAGGATTGACGTAGAGACGATTGTGACCGTGAATCTGCCGCAGCCAGGCGTTCTGCGAGTCCCAGGCGTGATACATCGCCATGGGCCGCTGGGTCACGGCGGCCAGCGGGTAGCGCGAGAGGTCGGTGGCCGCATGTTCCAGGGGCGGCTCCCAGAAGGGCAGTGGATCGAAGTGATGCGCCACCCTGGCCCGCAGGGCTTCGGGCGGCTGCCGCCCAGCCCGCTGGCCGCGCGCCGCCAGCCTGAAGGACTGCAGCACGTCGGAGTAGAGCGCGATGATGATGGGCGTGTTGCGCGAGCGCCAGCCGTGCTCCTGCGCGAAATCGAGGTAGCCCCGGTTCCAGTTGCGCATGTAGCGCATCGATTCGGGCAGGTGGTGAAAATGCACGCAGTCGTTCTTCGCATACATCTCCCATTGCCGCGGATTGGGCTCGCCCTTGAGCGACTGAGTGCCGTCCTTGCCGCGCCAGCCCGACAGAAAGCCGATACCCGAGCCGGGTGCGGTTTCATAGTTCACGACGAAGTCGGGGTAGTCCTTGTACTTGCGGCTGCCATCGGCGTTCACGAAAGCCGGTAGCCCGAGGCGACCTGCAAGCTCGACCAGCACTTCCTGGAACGGCCGCGTCTGCGCGAGGGGCGGCAGCACGGGTACGCGCACCGAGTCCACCGGGCCGTCGAACTCGGAGATGGGCCGGTCGAGCAGCGACATGGCATCAAACCGCTCCAGATAACTGGTATCGGGCAGCAGCAGATCGGCAAAGGCGGTCATCTCGCTCTGGAAGGCATCGCACACCACGAGAAAGGGAATGCGGTAGCCGCCGTCTTCCCGCTTGTCGCGCAGCATCTGCCGCACGTCCACGGTGTTCATGGCCGAGTTCCACGCCATGTTGGACATGAAGATGAGCAAGGTGTCGATCGGGTAAGGATCGCCGCGCCAGGCGTTGGTGATGACGTTGTGCATCAGGCCATGCACGGCCAGCGGGTGCTCCCACGAAAACGCCTTGTCGATGCGCAGCGGACTGCCGTCGTCCATCAGCGCGAGATCGTCGGGCGAAGTCGGCCAACCCAGCGGCGCACCGCCCAGCGGGGTGTCGGGCCGCACGTCCTGCGGGCCGCGCGGGTTGCGCACCTCGGGCGGAACGTCCTTGGGGTACGGCGCCTTGTGGCGAAATCCGCCGGGCGCATCGATCGTGCCCAGCAGACTCATCAGAATGGACAGGGCGCGGATGGCCTGAAAACCGTTGGAATGCGCCGCGAGACCCCGCATGGCGTGAAAGGCCAGCGGTTTGCTGCGCACCGTGGCGTGTTCGCGGCCGAGCCAGTCCGTCCAGGCGATGGGCAGGTCTTCGCCCTGATCGAGCGCGGCCTGCGCCATCTCCTGCGCCAGTTGGCGTATGCGCCCGGCGCTCACGCCGGTGATCTGCGCCGCCCATTCGGGCGTGCTGTCGGCCAGTTGCTCGCGCAACAACTGCAGCGCGGGGGCCACCGGCGTGCCGTCGGCCAGACGGTAGTGCCCGGAAAGCGCGGGCTGCGCGCCTTCGGTCCAGGCGGGCACGGGCCGCTGCGTCACTGCATCCCACCACATCCGGTCCTGCGATGACGCCGTGCCGCTGGCATCGGGGATGAACAGGCCGTCCTGCGCGTCGCCGGGCTGCACCCGCACGAGCTGCGCACCATTGGTGTAGTGGGCGGAGAACCCGGTGTCGAACCGTCCGGTGCGCAGCAGTTCATGCACCAGCGCCAGAAGCAGGGCGCCATCGGTACCCGGACGAATCGGGATCCACTCGTCGGCGATGGCGGAGTAACCGGTGCGCACCGGATTGATGGAGATGAAACGCCCCCCCGCCCGCTTGAACTTGGACAGGGCGATTTTCATCGGGTTGCTGTGGTGATCCTCGGCGGTGCCGATCATCACGAACAGCCGGGCCCGATCCAGATCCGGCCCGCCGAATTCCCAGAAACTGCCGCCGAAGGTGTAGATCATGCCGGCGGCCATGTTCACCGAGCAGAAGCCGCCGTGCGCGGCGTAGTTGGGCGTGCCGTACTGCCGGGCGAACAGGCCGGTAAGCGCCTGCATCTGATCACGGCCGGTGAACAGAGCGAACTGTTTGGGATCGGTGGCACGCAGGTGGCGCAGGCGGTCTTCCAGGGTCTGCAGAGCCTCATCCCACGAAATCGGTTCGAACTCGCCCTCGCCGCGTTCGGTGCCGGGTTTGCGGCGCAGCGGCTGCGTGAGCCGGGCCGGCGACACCTGTTTCATGATGCCCGCAGAGCCCTTGGCGCAGATCACGCCCTGGTTGAGCGGATGATTCGGATTGCCTTCGATGAAGCGGACCTGGCCGTCGCGCAGATGCACATTGATGCCGCAGCGGCAGGCGCACATATAACAGGTGGTCGTCTTCACCTCCACGGCGCCGGGCTGCGGTGTGATCGGGTCGTGCAGCGGGGTGCCGTTGGAGAAAAATCGATCGAGCGGTTTGAACAGGGAGGACATGGTGGCCTTCGAGTGCGGGCTTGCTGCAACCCTAGTCCTGCCCCATTCATTGAACAAATGAATAGTTTGAGTCTTACATATCAGAAACCTCGATGCACGGCGATTCCCCAGGCCTGCAAACCCGCGCCAACCTGCTTACGATCATTCTTGCATTGCAACAAACAAGGATCTCCATGACCACACCCACCCTGCTTACCCCTCTGCAACTCGGCCGCCTCCAACTGCCCAACCGGATGGTGATGGCGCCGCTCACGCGCTCGCGCGCGCTGCAGCCCAGCGACATTCCCGGCGAGATGAATGCCCGCTATTACGCGCAGCGCGCCACCGCCGGGCTGATCGTGAGCGAAGCCACCCAGATTTCCCGGCAGGGACAGGGCTACGCCTTCACCCCAGGCATCTACACGGACGCGCAGGTCGCCGGATGGAAGCTCGTCACCGACGCGGTCCACGCCGCGGGCGGACGCATGGCGATGCAACTCTGGCATGTGGGGCGCATTTCCCACCATCTGCTGCAGGAGAACGGCCAGGCACCGGTGGCGCCCAGTGCGATCCGCAGCGATACGGGCGAATCTTTCGTGGTGCTGCCCGAGGGCCCCAAGCGCGTGCCGTGCGACATGCCGCGCGCACTCGAAACCGGGGAAATCCCCGGCATCATCGCCGACTACCGCCGCGCTGCCGAACGGGCGCTGACGGCGGGCTTCGACATGCTGGAGCTGCACAGCGCCAACGGCTACCTGCTGCAGCAATTCCTCTCGACGAACACCAACCAGCGCACCGACGGCTACGGCGGCAGCCTGGAAAACAGGGCGCGCATCGTGCTTGAAGCGATCGATGCCCTGATTGACGTGGCCGGTGCGGACCGCGTGGGGGTGCGCATTTCCCCGCATTTCATCCGCCACGACATCCAGGACGCGCAGACCGAGGAGATTCACCTCTACCTGGCGCGAGAATTCAACCGCCGTGGCATCGCCTACATCCACATCGCCGAGCCGGATTGGGCGGGCGGGCCGGCGCTGAGTGAGGCTTTCCGCCAGCAACTGCGCTCCGCCTACGGTGGGCGCATCATCGTGTGCGGCAACTACACCCGCGAATCCGCCGAAGCCCGTCTGGGCTCGGGCACGGCAGACGCCGTGGCCTTCGGCCGCCCCTACATCGCGAACCCGGATCTGGTCGCCCGTTTCGAACAGGGCGCGGAGTTGAACAAACCGAATCCGGCCACCTTCTATGGCGGCGGCGAGGAAGGCTATACCGACTACCCCTTGGTGGGCGCGACAGTCGCTGCCTGATCTAGGGTCTCATGAGCACAGCCCCTCCGATCAGCGCCTGGCCGATTGAAGGGGCTGGCTGTGATGCCCGGTTTACGTTCGCGCGGCGTACCAGGGCATCGCGGTTTTCAAACCCGCGCGCACGCTGAAGTCGGGGCTGTAGCCCAGCAGGCGCCTGGCCTTGCCGATGTCGGCCAGCGAATGCCTCACATCGCCTTTGCGGAAATCGCGATAAACCGGCGGCGTGAAGATCACCTTGGCGTCCAGTGCCATGATTTCCTGGCTCAACAACTGGTGTAGGGTGTTCAGGCTGGTCTGCTCGCCAAACGCCACGTTGTAAACCTGCCCGACGGCCTCGGGATTCGTACTCATTCCCGCCAGAATGTTGGCCTGCACCACATTGTCGACATAGCAGAAATCACGCGTGGTCTCGCCGTCGCCGTTGATGAAGCAGGGCTGATTGCCGCGGATGGCTTTGGCCCAGTTGGGAATCACCGCCGCGTAGGGACCGTTCGGGTCCTGCCGGGTGCCGAACACATTGAAGTAGCGCAGGCCGAGGGTCTGCAGGCCATAGACCCGGCCGAACACATCGGCATACAGCTCGTTGAGATACTTGGTCACCGCATAGGGCGAAAGCGGCTTGCCGATCAGGTCTTCAACCTTGGGCAGACCCGGATGATCGCCGTAGGTCGAACTGGACGCGGCGTAGACAAAGCGATTCACCCCCGCATCGCGCGCCGCCACCAGCATGTTCAGAAAGCCTGTGGCGTTGACCGCATGCGTCGCCAGCGGATTCTCGATGGAGCGCGGCACCGAGCCGAGCGCGGCCTCGTGCAGCACGATGTCCACGCCCTGGCAGGCGCGCTGGCAAGCCGCCAGATCGACGATGTCGCCCTCGATGAAAGTGTGCCGCTTCCAGGCCTCTTCACCCACAAGGCGTCGCACCTCGTCCAGGTTGGACTGATGACCGGTCGAAAAATTGTCCAGGCTGACCACGGTTTGCCCATGGGTCAGCAGGGTCTCGATCAGATGGGAGCCGATGAACCCGGCGCTCCCCGTGACCAGCCAGCGCTGGGGCTTCTCAGATAGCAGTTGCTCGATCGACATGGCGGCTCAAAGTCTCCAGACCTTGGCGCCTTGCGATTCCAGCGCGGCGGCGTCGTATTGGCACTTGATGTCCATGAAGATGCCGCTGGGCTGCAGCTTATCGAGCGTCTGCTGCACCGACATCTCCTGGTAAGCCTGGTGCGCCACCGCAGCCACGACGGCCTGGGCGCGCGGCAACTCGGCCCAGGGCGTGAGCTGGACGCCATACTCGTGCATGGCCTCGCCGGCATCGGCAATCGGATCGTGAACGAGCACATTCACCCCATACGAGGCCAGCTCACGGATCACGTCGATCACCTTGGAATTGCGCAGATCGGGGCAGTCCTCCTTGAAGGTCAAACCCAGCACGATGACATCGCTGCCCTTGATCGGCAGGCCGGCCTGACTCATCTGCTTGATCGTCTGCTCGGCGATGTACTTACCCATGCCGTCGTTGATGCGGCGCCCCGCCAGGATGACCTGCGGGTGGTAACCGAGCATGTCGGCCTTGTGCGTCAGGTAGTAAGGATCGACGCCGATGCAATGCCCGCCGACCAACCCCGGTCGGAACGGCAGGAAATTCCACTTCGTGCCCGCCGCCTTGAGAACCTCCAGCGTGTCGATGCCAATGCGATGGAAGATCAGCGACAGCTCGTTCATCAAGGCGATATTGAGATCGCGCTGCGTGTTCTCGATGACTTTCGCCGCCTCGGCCACCTTGATGCTCTGGGCGCGATGCACCCCCGCCGTGATGACCGCGCTGTAAACCTCAGCCACGGTGTCGAGGGTTTCGGCGGTGTCGCCCGAGACCACCTTGACGATCCTGGTCAGCGTGTGTTCCTTGTCGCCGGGATTGATACGCTCGGGCGAATAGCCGACGAAAAAATCCTTCTTCCATTTCAGGCCGGACTGCTTCTCGAGAATGGGCACGCAGATTTCTTCCGTGGCCCCCGGATACACCGTGGACTCGTACACCACGATGGCGCCGGGCTTGAGATACTTGCCGACCGATGTGCTGGCGCCGACCAAGGGGCTGAAATCGGGATTGTGGGCCTCGTCGACGGGGGTCGGCACGGCCACGATCACAAAATCCGCCTCTTTCAGTTTCGAGGCATCGGTCGTCGGTTCGAGCAAGGTGGCCTGCCTGAGATTCTCCTGGCTGACCTCCCCCGTCGGATCGACATGCTTGCAATAAGCCGCAATCTTCTCGACGGACAGATCAAAACCGATGGTGCGATATTTTTTCCCGAATTCGACGGCCAAGGGAAGGCCGACATACCCCAATCCAACTACAGCAACTACTGTCATCGTTCTCTTTCTTAAAAAAATAATATTATCTTGCGCCTTCACCAAAAATCACGACGCGCACTGTTTCGAACAAAATAAAAAAATCGAGAAAGACACTATTGTTCTTGACGTAATAAAGGTCGAACTGCAATTTTCTTCTGGAGTCCTCGACGGACGCTCCATAAGCGTAGCGTACCTGCGCCCATCCGGTGACCCCTGGCTTCACGCTATGGCGAATGGCGTAGAACGGAATATCTCGCTCGAGCATATCGACAAACGTCGGTCGCTCCGGTCGTGGGCCGACCATACTCATTTCTCCGCGCAAGACATTGATCAATTGCGGCAGTTCGTCGATTCGGGTTTTTCGCATGAAAGCACCCACGCGGGTGATCCGGTTGTCATTCGTGCTCGCCCACCTGGCCACGCCGTCTTTTTCAGCATCGGTTCGCATGCTGCGGAACTTCATGCAATGAAATGTCTTGCCAAAAAGACCCACTCGTTCCTGCTGAAAAAATACAGGGCCGCGATCCTCGATTTTGATCGCCAACGCGGCCAGAAGCATGATGGGCCACAGGGTGAGCAGCAGGATACAGGCGCTGAAAAGGTCGAATAGACGTTTTGCCAGGGCCCGGATATAGCCCTGGGTAAATCCTCCACCGTAGATCAACCAGCTGGCCTTCATGCTTTCAAGTGGAACCTCGCCCTTGAGGCGCTCGTAAAACGTGGGCAGATTGTGCACGGGGGTGCCAAGAATCCGCGCTTCGAGCAATTGGCGTATCGGCAGCACGCCGCCGCGCTGCTCGCGCACAGCGATGATGATTTCATCCACCCGCATTTCCAGCACGACCTGCTCGAGCGGCGTCGTGCCGTCGAAAACATCGCCATTCAGTTGAACCTGCGCCTGCTCACCGCTCTCAGTCGGATAAAAGCCGACGATGGTATACGAGGCACCATGCCGTTCCTGAACCTGGCGCGAAAGCGACTGGGCTTCACGGCCATTGCCCACGATCAGGATGCGCCGCGTCATGCCCGACAGCGCAGACTGGCGCAGAAGAATATAGCGAAACAGAATCAGAAAACCCATCTGATAAAGATAGGCAAAAGCCAGAACCCTGAATGAACTTCCCGCCTCGGTGAACATCAGCGTGAACCAATAAACCGGGAAAAATGCAAACGCAAAAGCTACTGAAGTGCGTCCAAGAAGGTCGCGCAGGCTGTTTTCTGCATCGATTCTGTAGACCCCGAGCGCCGTATAAAGAAGTGCCGACAGACCGGTATAAATAACGAGTGGATAGGAGCCTTGTCTCACCCAATACGAAAAATCATGGCTGCCCGGAGTCAAAAGATAGACCGTCCAGGTTGCGAGTCCGAATGCCAGAATGGAAATTGCCACATCCACCAGCAACTCCAGGGTCATTTTCGCGGGAATATAAAGATTAAAAATCTTGAACATATTTCACTCTGATCGTTGGGGTTCGCTGGCAAGCGATCTCGGGGCGCTTCAAGATGAGGTTTCCCATCGCACTTCGGTGGGTTTATTTTGCGCCGGTATGCAGGAGAACTGATGTGAAGTTTTTGGCAATTCAGGCGACAAATCCATGTTTGCCAGGCTGCGTGCAGCATTGTTGTCATTCGGGAATGACAGGTCCATCCCCGAGGGCAGGCCTTCCCCCCCCCGATTCACAGGGTGGTGCCCAGACGCCGTCCAAGGCGCTAGGCGCCGTGCCTGAGCCAGACGCTGGCCCTCTCGGCGATCATGAGGGTGGGCGCGTTGGTATTGCCGGTGGGCACTTCGGGCATGATGGCGGCGTCGACCACATACAGCCCTTCCAGGCCGCGCACGCGCAGTTGCGGATCGACCACGCTGCCTACATCGGCGCCCATGCGGCAGGTGCCCACGGGGTGGTAGACGGTCTCGGCTTTGCTGCGGATGAATTCGCGCAGATCGCCGTCCGCCCCCAGGAGCTTTCCAGGAAAGAGGTTGTCGCCCCGCCAGGGATCGAAAGCCGATTGCGCCAGGATGTCGCGGGAGGCACGCGCGGCCTCACACATGCGTTGCAGATCGCTGCCCTCCGGGTCGCTCAGGTAGTTGGGCCGAATCATGGGGGGCGCCGCAGGGTCGGCGCTGCGCAGCCGAATGTGCCCGCGGCTTTGGGGATGCAGCACGCAGGCATGCAGGGTGTAACCGTAACCGGGCAGACGCCCTCGACCATGATCGTCGAGCAAGGCGGGCACGAAATGGAACTGCAGATCGCAGCGGCCATCGTTGGCGAGCCGCGAGCGCATGAAGCCGCCGCCTTCGGCGGCATTGGAGGTGCCGACGCCCTGCCGCGTCAGCCAGAATTGCAGCCCCGCGGAGACGACGTTGACCTTGTCGTAGCTCACCGGCCGGGTGCAGGCCGTCAAGGTGCA
This sequence comes from Thiomonas intermedia, assembly GCF_002028405.1. Lineage (NCBI taxonomy): Bacteria > Pseudomonadati > Pseudomonadota > Betaproteobacteria > Burkholderiales > Thiomonas > Thiomonas intermedia. The sequence goes on along the minus strand of NZ_CP020046.1, from coordinate 3,098,705 downwards.
GATGTCGAGATGATCCTGCAGATTCTCGCCCACCGCCGGGAGGTCGAGCGCCACGGGGATGCCCATGTCGCGAAGGTGGTCGGCCGGGCCTATGCCGGAAAGCAGGAGCAGTTGCGGCGAGTTGATCGCGCCGCCGCTGAGCACCACGCGGCCGGCCTCGATGCGCTGGCTCGGCCGACCGCGTCGGCGCACCGTCACGCCTACGGCACGTCCCCGCTCGATCAGGACTCGCTCGGTCAGGGTGTGGGTCATCACCGTGAGATTGCCGCGGTCACGAACGGGCCTCAGGAAGGCGGCCGCACTCGAATGCCGAAGCCCGTCGTGCTGGGTGACCTGATAGAGCCCGACGCCCTCCTGCTCGGGGCCGTTGAAATCAGGATTGCGGCTCAGTCCGTAGGAGACCCCTGCGGCCACAAAGGCGTCGGTCAGCACGTTGTGGTGGCGCAGATCGCTCACGCCCAGCTCACCCTGATCGCCATGCCAGGCGTCGGCGCCTCGCGTATTGCGCTCCATGGCGCGAAACAGCGGCAGTACCGACGACCAGGACCAGGCGGTCTCGCCGGTCTGGGCCGCCCACCGGTCATAGTCTTGCGCCGCGCCGCGCACGTAGCACATGGCGTTGATCGAACTCGAACCCCCGAGCACCTTCCCGCGTGGCCACCACAGGCGCCGGCCATGCAGTTGCGGCTCGGGCTCGGTGGTGTAGTTCCAGTTGAAGCGGGGCTGGCCCGCCAGCTTGGCAATGCCCGCAGGCATGCGGATGTAGGGATGCCAATCCGAGCCACCGGCTTCGACCAGCAAGACCTGATGGCTGGGATCGGCGCTCAGACGATTCGCCAGAACACAGCCTGCCGAACCGGCGCCGACGATCACGGTGTCGTACTTCATCGCCCTCCCCTTCTTCGTCCTGGCGCTACCGCGGCCTCAGTTCTGTTCCTGGTTCAACTGCTGGAGGGTCTGGATCATCGCCGTGTACTGCGTACTCAGTGCGGCCCAGGGGTCGCCGCCAGCCCCCTGGTCCGTCAGATCGACATAGCCGAAACCTTGCCGGTACAGGCTGGACAGCATGCTGGCTTGAAGTTGCGGCAGATTGCTCAGCCCAAGCGCCAGGTAGGCGAACCTGGCAGGCGCATAGCGGCTCAGACCGGCGGGCACCGCCGCAAGATTGAGATCGGCGCTTTCGTGCATGACCGTGATGTCGGCCGTAGCGGCAATCGTGCTGTCGGGATAAGTGCCCGGATTGATGGCGACCAGCGCCGTCTCGCCACGGATCGGCCTGATGTCTGCGCGCGCGGCAGCCGCGGCCTGGCCGTAATAGCCCGCCTGGCTGGCCTGACTCGATACCTCGTCGAAAAACACACCGTCGACGCCGTAGCACTGCGCATACGTCTGCACATCGGCCTCCACCTGAGCCAGATCGCGCTGGCCATAGGAGGTGCGGACATAGCCCAGCACGGTCACGCCTGCTGCGTGCAATATGCCGATGCCGTGCGCAAACGCACTCAGCGTGGCGGACGGCGGTGAACTGCAGGCGACCGGGCCATTGCTCGGGTTGATGATGGCCACCGTGGGCACCACGGCCGCACCGGCCGCGACCTGCGTCCAGGCCGGGCTGTCCGCAGTCGCGTACGAGGCGCCGCTGCCGCTCGAAACCAGCGGATAGCCGTAAAGCGGCACCAGCACGCCCATGGGCGTGCTGCGCGCCGCCGTGGTCGCCGTCGTTTGCGAGGTCTGCTGCTCGGCCGTCGGGCTCGATCCCGGAGAACCGCCGCCGCCGCAAGCCGTCATCAACAGTCCCGTCAACAGGGCCGACAGACTCCACTTTCCGAATGCTTCGAACCTGCCTAGGTAGCCCATCTCAGTCGCCGCCATCCCCACCATTCGTTGCCGACGAGCGCGAACAGAATCAGCCCGCCGCCGATCAGCGTTCCCAGTGCCGGTTGCTCCCCCGCGCCGAGCCACGCCCAGAGGATACCGAACACCACCTCCAGCAATCCGAGCAGTCCCACTTCGGCGGGCGCCAGACGCTGTGCCGCCCAGACCGCCAACAGCCCCGGGATGGCCAACTGGAAAACGCCCAGAAAGGCGAGCCAGAGGAAATCGTGCAGGTCCACCGCCACGGGCCAGGCGGGAAACACCACGGCCAGCACGGAGAACAAGGCGCCGAACATCACCGCCGCCTGCATCGGCACCGCCGTGCCGGCACGGCGCAGGCTGACCCAGTTGGAGGCCGCGCTGAACGGCACGGCCAACGCCACCAGCATGCCGAGAAGCTGCGTCGATCCATTCGCATGATGCAGGTTCTGCCAGCCGATCCATCCCATGCCGGCGATCGCAAGCGCGATGGCCAGCCAGGTGCGAGCCGGCAAGGCGTGGCGCAGGATCAGCCAGCCCAGCAAGGCGGCAATCAAGGGACTGAGACTGTCGGCAATCAGGGTCTGCGCCACGGTGGTGAGCGTCAGGGCAACCATGAAGGCGGTGAACATCACCGCCCAGAACACGGCTGAAAGCCACAGCAGCGGCGAGGCGTACCGCACATCGCGCGCCAGACCGCGGGGCCCCTGGCGCCAGAGCAGCCAGGCCAGCACCCCGAGCGCGGCAAAGCCGCTGCGCCAGAACACCAGATCGAGTCCGTTCTGATGATGGAGATGGCGCGTGACCACGCCCGCCACGCTCCAAAGCAGCGTGGCGCCGACCATGGCGAGCACGGCACGCGAATGGGGCCGAGAGCTTGTGAACATTTCAGCCGTGCCCGCCTTGCACGTCAAAACGCCCCAGCTCGTCGTTGCAAATGCTCGCCATAGCCCGCGCTATGGCTGTGCTTTGCGCCTCGATCGGGAGCGGTTTGACGCGCCTTTCGGACATGTCCGAAAAATTCACTAGCTCTGGGTCGGGTCGCCATGATCCGCGCGCCGGGTTCGAGCGTCGATCAGGCCGAGCGGCCAGCGCGCTTGCGCTCGTTCTCGGTGAGATGGCGCTTGCGCAGACGAACGCTCTTGGGGGTGATTTCGACCAACTCATCGTCTTCGATGAATTCCACGCCGTACTCCAGCGTGAGGTCGATGGGCGGGGTGATCTTGATGGCGTCTTCCTTGCCCGAGACGCGGAAATTGGTGAGCTGCTTGGTGCGGGTTGCGTTGACCACCAGGTCGTTGTCGCGGCTGTGGATGCCCACGATCATGCCTTCGTACACCGGATCGCCCGCCTTGACGAACATGCGTCCGCGGTCATCGAGCTTGCCCAGGGCGTAGGTGAAGATTTCCCCGTCGTCCATGGAGATGAGCACGCCGTTCTTGCGCCCGGCAATCTCGCCCTTGTGCGCCTCGTAGCCGTCGAAGATGTTGGAGATCAGCCCGGAGCCACGGGTCAGGTTGAGGAATTCGTTGGTGAAGCCGATCAGGCCGCGCGCCGGAATACGGTATTCGAGACGCACGCGGCCGCGGCCGTCCGGCTCCATATTGACCAGCTCGCCCTTGCGCTCGCCCAGGGCCTGCATCACCCCGCCCTGATGGCCTTCTTCGATGTCGGCCGTCACCAGTTCGATGGGCTCCTGGCGCACGCCGTCCACGTCCTTGAACACCACGCGCGGCTTGGACACGGCCAGCTCATAGCCTTCGCGGCGCATGTTCTCCAGCAGAATGGTCAGGTGCAGTTCGCCGCGGCCCGACACTTCGAAAATGCCGTCCTCGTCGGTTTCCTTCACGCGCAGCGCCACATTGGACTGCAACTCCTTCTGCAGCCGATCCCAGATCTGGCGGCTGGTCACGAACTTGCCCTCACGGCCGGCCAGCGGGCTGGTGTTGACGCAGAAGTTCATGGTCAGCGTCGGCTCGTCCACCTTGAGCATGGGCAGCGGCGCGGGGGTGAGCGGGTCGGTCACGGTCACGCCAATGCCGATCTCGGCAATGCCGTTGATCAGCACGATGTCGCCGGGGCCGGCTTCAGTCACCTGCACGCGATCCAGCCCCTGGAACGTCAGCACCTGATTGATGCGCCCCTTGAGCGACTTGCCCTCCGGGCCTTCCATCACCAGCACGTCCATGCCGGGCTTGATCGTGCCCGCATTGATGCGGCCCACGCCGATACGGCCGACGAAGTTGTTGTAGTCGAGGGCCGAGATCTGCAGTTGCAGCGGTGCTGCCGGATCGCCGCTGTGCGGGTGCACGTGCTTAAGGATGGTGTTGAACAGGGCCGACATGTCCGGGCCCCACTGCTGGCCCGGTTCGCCCTCGTCGAGCGAGGTCCAGCCGTTGATGCCCGAGGCATAGACCACGGGGAAGTCGAGCTGCTCGTCGGTCGCGCCCAGTTTGTCGAACAGGTCGAAGGCGGCGTTGACCACGGCATCGGGCTTGGCGCCCGGTTTGTCCACCTTGTTCACCACGACGATGGGCTTGAGCCCCAGGGCCAGCGCCTTCTTGGTGACGAAGCGCGTCTGCGGCATCGGGCCTTCCTGGGCGTCGATCAGCAGCACCACGCCGTCGACCATCGACAGCGCACGCTCGACTTCACCGCCGAAGTCGGCGTGGCCGGGGGTATCGACGATGTTGATGTGCGTGCCTTCCCAGCTCACCGCGCAGTTCTTGGCCAGGATGGTGATGCCGCGCTCGCGTTCGATGGCGTTGTTGTCCATCACCGTATCCACGACTTTCTCGTGTTCGGCGAAGGTGCCAGACTGGCGCAGCAGCTGGTCAACCATGGTGGTCTTGCCGTGGTCGACGTGGGCGATGATGGCGATGTTGCGGATGGATTTGCTCATGGTGTGGCGTCCTGATGGAGGGATTCGGTTCGAAAGGGTGAAATGGGGATCGATGAGGCTGTTTCTGGCTGAGCCGGGGCCGCGTCGAGCGCGAGCTCATCGGCGCACAGCAGGCGACGCGGCGCCAACACGCCGGACTCCAAGGCGCCGATGCCCAGCAGCACCGCCGCCTGTCCGGCCGCCAGCGGTCCGTAGATGCGCACGTCCTCGCCGGGCTTGATCAGCCCGCCGCACGGCAGCCCACTGAGGCGGGCGCCGTGCAAGAACCGCTGCGTCTGCGCGGCGTCGAGGTCCAGTCTGGGTGAAGCCTGCAGCAGGACATCGGTCGGCAGCAACTGACGGCGCAAACCGACTTGATCCAGGGCCTCGGCCGCATCGAGCCCCAGGGCCTGTTCCAGTTGGAATGCACCGCTCGCCGTACGGGTGAGCGCCGCCAGATGGGCACCACAGCCCAGGGCCTCGCCGATATCGCGCGCCAGGGCGCGAATGTAGGTGCCCTTGCCGCAATGCACGGCCAGCGTCATCCTGTCGTCCTGCAGGGATGACAGCTCGATGGCATGGATCTGCACGGTGCGCGGCGCAACCTCGACCGACTCTCCCGCCCGGGCATACGCATAGAGCGGTCGGCCGTCGCGCTTGAGCGCGCTGTAGACAGGCGGTGTCTGGCTGATGGCACCAAGGAAGCGCGGCAGAACGGCATCAACCTGCGCCCGGTCCACGCGCACGGCGCGGCGCTCGACGACCTCGCCCTCGGCATCATCCGTCGTCGTACGGGCACCGAGCTGCAGCACGGCGACATAGCGCTTGTCGGCTTCGAGGTGCCGCTGGGCGAACTTGGTCGCGGCGCCGAAGCACAGCATCAGCAAGCCGTCGGCCAGGGGATCGAGGGTGCCGCCATGCCCGGCCTTCGCCGCCCGCAGGCGTCGGCGCACGCGAAACAAGGCCTGCTGCGAGGTCAGCCCGCGAGGCTTGTTCAGCAGAAGCACTCCGTTGACCGCCTCCCAGGGCGCTTTCTGAACATTCATGGTGGTCGGAACCCGAGCGCAAAGCGCCGGGTCAGTCGTCTTTGGCTTGATGCGACAAGGCCTGCTTGATCAGCCCATCCATCTCGGCGGCCTTCTCGGTCGTCGGATCGAACAGGAAATGCAGCGTGGGCACGGTGTGGATCTGCAGGCGCTTGAACAACAGGCTGTGCAGGTAGCCGGCCTTGTCGCTCAGCAACTGACGCGCCGTCTCGGGCTCGGCGCCGATCACGCTGAAATACACCTTGGCATGGGCGTAATCCGGCGTGAGCTGCACGTCAGTGAGGGTCACCAGACCGAGCTTGGGGTTGCGCAGCTCGCGCTGGATCAGCTCGGCCAGATCGCGCTGGATCTGGTCGGCGATACGCTGGGTCCGGTTGGGCGTGGCGCGCTTCATCTCAGTCTGGCTGCGGCCCCCTTACAGGGTGCGGGCCACTTCCTTGATTTCGAAGACTTCGAGCTGATCGCCCTCTTCGATGTCCTGGTAGTTCTTCAGCGACAGACCGCATTCGAAGCCTTCCTTGACTTCGCGCGCATCGTCCTTGAAGCGCTTGAGCGAATCGAGATCTCCGGTATGGATGACCACGTTGTTGCGCAGCAGGCGCACATGCGCCGAACGGCGCACCAGGCCCGACAACACCATACAGCCGGCCACCGCGCCCACCTTCGGGATGCGGAACACCTGACGGATCTCGACCAGACCCAGGACCTCTTCCTTCTTCTCGGGCGTCAACATGCCCGACATGGCCGCCTTGATCTCGTCGACCGCCTCGTAAATGATGTTGTAGTAACGAATGTCGATGCCGTTGTTCTCGGCCAGTTTGCGGCCCCCCGTATCGGCGCGCGTATTGAAGCCGATGATCACCGCATTGGATGCGATGGCCAGATTGACGTCGCTCTCGGAAATGCCACCCACGGCCGCATGCACCACCTGCACCTTGATCTCGCTGGTCGAGAGCTTGGTGAGGGCGTGGATGAGCGCCTCCTGCGAGCCCTGCACGTCGGCCTTGATGATGAGGGGCAGGTTCTTGCTGTTCTCGTCCATCTGCTCGAACATGTTTTCGAGCTTGGCAGCCTGCTGGCGGGCCAGCTTGACGTCGCGGTACTTGCCCTGGCGGAACAACGCGATCTCGCGCGCCTTGCGCTCGTCGAGCAGCACCATGATTTCCTCACCGGCGCTGGGCACTTCGGTGAGACCTTGAATTTCCACCGGAATGGACGGGCCAGCCTCGGTGACGGGCTTGCCCACTTCATCGAGCATGGCGCGCACCCGGCCAAACGCCGCGCCGGCCAGCACCACGTCGCCACGCTTGAGCGTGCCCGACTGCACCAGAATCGTGGCGACCGGGCCGCGGCCCTTGTCGAGCCGCGATTCGATCACCAGTCCCTTGGCGGGGGCCTCGACCGGCGCCTTCAGCTCCAGCACTTCGGCCTGCAGCAGAATCTGTTCGAGCAGATCATCCACCCCCTGCCCGGTCTTGGCCGATACCGGCACGAAGGGCGAATCGCCGCCGTACTCTTCAGGTACCACGCTTTCAGCGATCAGCTCCTGGCGAACGCGATCGGGATTGGCCCCGGGCTTATCGATCTTGTTGAGTGCCACGACGAGCGGAACCCCGGCCGCCTTGGCGTGCGCGATCGCTTCCTTGGTCTGCGGCATCACGCCGTCGTCCGCGGCCACCACCAGAATGACGATGTCCGTGGCCTTCGCCCCACGCGCCCGCATGGCCGTGAAGGCTTCGTGGCCCGGGGTGTCGAGGAAGGTGATGATGCCGCGCGGCGTTTCGACGTGATAGGCGCCGATGTGCTGCGTGATGCCACCGGCCTCGCCTGCCGCCACTTTGGCGCGGCGAATGTAGTCGAGCAGCGAGGTCTTGCCGTGATCGACGTGTCCCATGACCGTGACCACCGGCGCGCGCGGAAACTGCTCCACGTCGGCCTGCGCGCCTTCGCCGTCTTCCGTCAGGAAATTCTCGGGATCGTCGAGCTTGGCGGCAATGGCGGTATGGCCCAGTTCCTCGACCACGATCATCGCCGTCTCCTGATCGAGCACCTGGTTGATGGTGACCATCTGGCCGAGCTTCATCAGACTCTTGATCACCTCGGCGGCCTTGACGGACATCTTGTGCGCCAACTCGGCCACGGTAATCGTTTCAGGCACATGCACTTCGCGCACGATCATCTCGGCGGGCGCCGCGGGCGCTTGGTGTTCGGCGCCCCGGTCGTTGCGGCCACCGCGGCGGCCTGCCGTGGTCTTCGGCCCGCGCCAGCCTCCCGGCGCTCCGGTCGGGTTGCCGCGAGGCTTGATCGCTGCGCCGCGCTTCTTCGCGGCGTCGTCGGCCCAGGAGGAGGAGAGCTTTTCGGACTTGACTTGCTTGTCGTCCTTCTTCGCCGTGCCCGGCGCGGCGGCCGCACCAGGTCCTGCCGCCTTGGCACCAGCCGCAGGCTTATGAATCGTGCCCTTGATGGTTCCGCTGGCAGGCGCGGCCTCGGTCGTCTTGGGCGCCGGCTTCTCGGCACGCAGCACAGTGCGCGGGCGCGCCATCATGTCGCGAATGGCGGCCGCTTCCGCCTCCGCGGCCTTGCGACGCTTCTCGATCTGCTGCAGCTTGGCGGCTTCTTCCGCATCCTGCTTCTTCTGGGCGACAGCGCGCTCGGTCGCGGCCGCCTGTGCCTGAGAGGCGACATCCGCGGCTTGCTGCGCGGCACCTTCGGCAACGGCAGACGGCGCGGCCTCAGAGGTCACAACGGCGGCCTGCTGCGCCTTTGCAGCAGCTTCCCGGGCGGCTTGCGCCTCGCGCTCGGCCTGCTCGCGCGCCTCCTGCTCCTGGCGTTCCTGGGCTGCGCGACGCTCCTGTTCGGCTGCGCGCTGTGCGGCCAGTTCCTCGGCCTGCCGCGCCAGCAGATCGGCCTGACGCTGAGCCTCGGCCTCGCGACGCTGCAGTTCAGCGTCGTCGATGACCGGTTCTTCAGTCTCCGGCGATGCATGCGCATCGCTTCCGGGCGCGGATTCATCGCGCTTGACGAACACCCGCTTCTTGCGCACTTCCACATGGATGGTGCGCGCCTTGCCGGTGGCATCCGCCTGCTTGATCTCGCTGGTCTGCTTGCGTGTCAGGGTGATTTTCTTGCGCTCGCCGCCCGCCGCGCCGCCATGTGCCGCGCGCAGGTGCTCGAGCAGGCGTGCCTTGTCGGCTTCGCTGATGACATCGTCCGCAGCGCGCGACCCGACTCCCGCCTGTTGCAGTTGCTCTTGCAAGAGGTTCAAGGGTTTGCCGAGTTCTGCGGCGAGTTGTGCGACGGTATGACTGGCCATTGATGGAGTGTCCTAGTACGGCTTGAAACGTATGAAGATTGGGCGGCGGGTTCGTCTGGGTTTCAGGCGTCGAACCAATGCGCGCGGGCCTTCAAGATGAGCGCGGCGGCCCTGGCGTCGTCGGTGCGGAGGATGCCCGCAAGCTCGTCGGTGGCCAGATCGCCCAGATCATCCAGGGTCAACACGCCGGCTTCGGCGAGCAGGGCCAGATCCTCGGTGCCCAGACCCTCGAGGGATTTGAGCGCCGGATCGACTTCATCGAGCTTCTGCTCGCGCGCGATTTCCTGCGTAAGAAGGGCGTTGCGTGCGCGTTCGCGCAACTCGTTGACGGTGTCCTCGTCGAAGGCCTCGATTTCCAGCATTTCGTTGATCGGCACATAGGCCAGTTCTTCGAGGCTGGTGAACCCTTCGGCGATGAGGATGTCGGCCACTTCCTGATCGACATCGAGCTTTTCGACAAACAGGCTGCGCATCTTCTCGACTTCCTGCGTGTTGCGGGCGTCGGATTCTTCGGCGCTGAGAATGTTGATCTTCCAGCCTGTCAGCTCGGATGCCAGGCGCACGTTCTGACCCGTGCGGCCGATGGCCAGCGCCAGATTTTCCTCGTCCACGGCCACATCCATGGCGTGCTTTTCTTCGTCCACCACGATGGACGAGACGTTCGCCGGCGCCAGCGCCCCGATCACAAACTGCGCCGGATCTTCCGACCACAGCACGATGTCCACGCGCTCGCCGCCCAGCTCATTGGTCACCGCGGTGACGCGCGAACCGCGAATGCCCACACAAGTACCGATGGGATCGACGCGACGGTCGTGCGACACGACCGCGATCTTGGCGCGCACGCCCGGCTCACGGGCGCACGACTTGATCTCCAGCAGCCCCTGCTCGATCTCGGGAACTTCCAGACGGAACAACTCGATCATGAACTCGGGCGCGGTGCGCGAGATCTCGATCTGCGGGCCGCGCGCGGTGCGGTCGATCTTGGTGATCACCGCGCGCACACGGTCGCCCACGCGCAGGTTTTCCTTCGGGATCAAATCGCCGCGACGCAGTCGCGCATCGACCTTGCCCGATTCGACGATGATGTCGCCCTTGTCGAGGCGCTTGACCGAGCCGTTGAAAATCTTGTCGTTGCGGGCGAGAAAGTCGTTGAGGATCTGTTCGCGCTCGGCATCACGGATTTTCTGCAGAATGACCTGTTTGGCCGCCTGCGCGCCAATCCGGCCAAAGGCGATGCTCTCGATCGGCTCTTCGATGTAGTCATCCAACTCGATGTCGGGGATTTGCTCACGCGCCTCGAACAGCAAAATTTCGCTGTCGGGCAATTGCAGACCCGCCTCGTCGGGCACAACATGCCAGCGACGGAAACTTTCGTACTCGCCGGTGTCGCGGTCGATCTGCACCCGCACGTCGGCCTCGCCTTCGTACAACCGCTTGGTGGCCGACGCCAGCGCAGCCTCGACGGCGCCGAAGACGACTTCGCGATCGACATTCTTTTCACGCGCCAAGGCGTCCACCAGCATCAAAATCTCGCGACTCATTTTCGACCACTCCCAAAATCGACAACAGGCACCAGGCGCACATCGCGCACCTCGGCCAGACTGAAATTCATGACGGACACCGTGTCCTCCCCCAGGGCCAGACCCGCAGCGAGCGGCTCGGCGGCCTTGACCTTCTTCTTGGCGGCGCCGGGTTTGCGCTTGCCATCCACCTCAGGGGGCGACAAGGCCATGGAGAAGCGACCCTGCGCATCGTCTTCGCCGCGCGCCAGCAAGACGCCGCGGTATTTCTTGCGCCCCTGAAACGGCGCACGCAGCACGACATCGATCTCAAGGCCGGCGAAACGCACGAAATCTTCCGGCTTGCGCAGAGGCCGATCCAGCCCGGGCGACGAAACCTCCAGCCGACCATAGTCGACGTTCTCCACCTCAAACACGTACTGCAGCTGACGCGTGACCCGCTCGCAGTCTTCGACGGTCACCGGGGCGCCATCGGCGTGATCGATTGTCACGCGCAGCAATCCGCGCGGCAGGTGTTCCACCTCCACGAGTTCCAGTCCAAGACTGGTGACTGCCGTCTCAATTGCCTGTGCTGCACTCATGCGCTTGCCCGCTTGCCAATGAAAAATCCGTTCAAAAACACTTCAAAAATTCGGCGCAACTTCGCGCCCTTCGACACGCCGCCCGCACTCTCAAACTACGCAAGCAAAAAAAAAGGGCGATAACGTCGCCCAGTTGTTGCTCACTGCAGTGGACAGGCTCATGCGCTGCGCCCCGGTTTCGCCCCGGCCGCACAGCGCCCAAATGACACCAATCGCGACTCTTGGGCACGGCACACGCCGCGCTTCACCACACGTCCTACCACGGCCAAGCGACTGCTTTTCTTCTCGACTGCTCTTTTTCTAGGATTTCGAGGAAATTCTTGCGGCCAGCAAAAAAGTGGATTATAGGGAGAGGCCATCTTCTTGGCAACCACTCGAGGGGTCAGGCTGCGCTGTTGTCCAGGTCGGATGCGGCGAGCAGGGCCTGTGTGTAGGGTTGCTGCGGCGTGCGGAGGATGGCCTCTGCCGGGCCTTCTTCCACCACCACGCCGCGGTGCAGCACCAGGACGCGATGCGCAAGTGCGCCGATCACCGCCAGATCGTGACTGATGAGCACATACGACAGCCCATGCCGGCGCTGCAGCGCGCTGAGCAGATCAAGCACCTGCTGCTGGACGGACACGTCCAACGCACTGGTGGGTTCGTCGAGAATGAGGATTCTGGGCTCAAGGATCAAGGCGCGCGCCATGGCGATGCGTTGCCTTTGCCCCCCGGAAAACGCATGGGGGTACCGCTGCAGTTCAGCCGCGGACAGGGGCAGCCCGACTTCCGCCAGCATCTGCTCGACCCGTTCGCGGCGCTGTTCGGCGCTCCACGCGGGCCGATGAATCTCCAGCCCTTCCTCGACGATCTGCGCCACGTTGCGCCTGGGTGAAAGACTGGCGAACGGGTCTTGAAACACGATCTGGGCCTGCGCGCGCAAGGGGCGCAGCGCCGCGGCGGCCAGCCTGCCCGGATCGTGCCCCAGCAGGCTGACCTCGCCGCCCTGCCTGGGAAGCAGCCCCAGCAAGGCCAGCGCGAGGGTCGACTTTCCGCTTCCCGACTCGCCGACGACGCCCAGGGTCTGTCCAGCCGGCAACTCCAGCGAGATGTTCTGCAAGACGGTATGCCAGCGCTTGCGCCAGAATCCGCCGCTCTGCGCAAACCGCACATTCAGCTCCCTGGCCCGGAGCAGCACCGCGGGGGGCGGTACGGCTTCGGGCGTCGCGACCTGGCGCCGCGGTCGGCTGTTCAGCAGCATCTGCGTGTAGGGATGGCGCGGCGCCGAAAACACCTCGGCGACCGCCCCCGCCTCGACCACCCTACCCTTTTGCAGCACGGCCACCCGATGCATGTAGCGCCGCACCAGAGGAAGATCGTGGGTGATGAACAGCAGGGCCAGGCCGTATTCGGCCTGCAGGGCATCGAGCAGATCCAGGATCTGGCGCCGCACGGTCACATCGAGCGCCGTGGTCGGTTCATCGGCCAGCAGCAGGCGCGGCCGACAGGCCAGCGCCATGGCGATCATCACCCGCTGGCGCTGGCCGCCGGAGAGCTGATGCGGATAATCGGCCGCCCGGCGCGCGGGCTGGTCGAGGCCCATCTGGGCCAGCAGGTCCACCGCGCGGGCCCAGGCCGCGCGCCGCGGCAGTGCCTCGTGCCATTCCAGCACCTCGGCAATCTGCCGCCCGACGGGATGCAGCGGATTGAGCGCGGTCATCGGCTCCTGAAAGATCATGGCGATGTCTTTGCCGCGCAGAGCCCGCATGGCGCGCTCGCTCAGGCTGCTCAGCTCGCGGCCATCGAAACGCACGCTGCCCGTCTGCCGGGCGTCGCTCAGCAGACGCAGCACGGCCAGCGCCGACACGGTCTTGCCCGATCCGGATTCGCCGACGAGTGCGACCTTCTCACCGGCGGCGACATCGAGATCGAGGTCGTGCACCACGGTCTGGTCGCCAAACCGCACCTGCAGACCACGCACGCTGAGCAAGGGCGTTGACGCCATAGGGTTCATTCCAATCCGGTGCGGGTGTGACGAGGGTCGAGGGCGTCGCGCAGCGCCTCGCCGATGAAGGTGAGCAGCAGCAGGATGGTGACCAGCGCGCCGAAGGCCGCCGCGGAAATCCACCAGGCGTCCAGATTGGCCTTGCCCTGGGCCAGCAGCTCGCCCAGGCTGGGCGTGGGCGGCGGCACACCCAGGCCCAGAAAATCCAGGCTGGTCAGGGCCAGCAAGGCGCCACTCATGCGAAACGGCAGGAAGGTCACGACCGGCGTGAGGCTGTTGGGCAGGATGTGCCGCCACATGATGCGCCCATGCGACAGCCCCAGCGCCTGGGCCGCGCGGACATAGTCCATCTGGCGGTTTCGCAAAAATTCGGCGCGCACATAATCGGCCAGACCCATCCAGCCGAAAAGCGACAGCAGCACCAGCAGCAAGGCCAGACCGGGCGCGAACACGGCAGAGAAAATGATGAGCAGATACAACTCGGGCATCGCCCCCCAGACTTCCATGACGCGCTGCACCGACAGGTCGATGCGCCCGCCGAAATAGCCCTGAACGGCGCCGATGAGCATGCCCAGCACCGTGCCGGTTGCGGTCAGCGCCAGGGCGAACAGCACCGAAAGGCGGAAGCCGTAGATCAGCCGCGCGAGCACATCGCGTCCGCGATCGTCGGTACCCAGCCAGTGCCGCGCGGACGGCGAGGAGGGGAACGGTCGCTGCGCATAGTAGTCGATGCTGGTCGCGCTGAACGGAATGGGCGGATACAGCGCGAAGTTGCCGGGCGCCGACAAGCGGCTGCGGATGTAGGGGTCGAGGTAGTCGGTCGGGGTGTGAAAGTCGCCACCAAAAGTGGTTTCAGGATAGCTGTGCAGCAGCGGCAGGTAGAACCGTCCGTCGTAACGCACCAGCAAGGGCTGGTCGTTGCTGATCAGCGGCGCCATCAGGCTCAGACCGAACAGCAGCAGAAACAGCCAAAGACTCCAGCGCCCCAGGCGATGAGCTTTGAACCTGCGCCATCCCTGGCTCAGAAAGGGATGCCGACCTGGCGTGGCCCGAGTCGTGGCCGCTGTGCTCACCGCAGCGCTCCGAACTGAATGCGCGGATCGACCCAGACGTAGCTCAGATCGGCCAGCAGCTTGGTGAACAACCCGATCAGGGTGAACAGGTAGAGCGAACCCATCACCACGGGATAGTCGCGCCGCATCACGGCCTCGTAGGACAAAAGGCCCAGTCCCGGCAGCGAGAACAAGGTCTCGATGAGCAGCGAGCTGGCAAAAAAGGCGCCGACGAAGGCCGCCGGAAATCCGGTCACCAGCGGCACCAGCGCATTGCGCAGCACATGTCGCCACAGCACGGTGCGCTCGCCCAGCCCCTTCGCCCGGGCCGTGAGAACGTATTGCTTGCGGATCTCTTCGAGAAAGGCGTTCTTGGTCAGCATGGTGATGATGGCGAAACTCCCGGCCGTGGACGCGAGCACCGGCAAGGTGATATGCCACAAGTAGTCGGTGATCTTGTGCCACAGGCCGAACTGGGCCCAGTTGTCCGACACCAGACCGCGCAGCGGGAACCACTGCAGCCACGTTCCTCCGGCGAACAGCACCAGCAACAGCACGCCGAGCACGAAGCCCGGTATGGCATAGCCCACCAGCACGACGATGCTGGTGGAGACATCGAAGCGGCTGCCATGCCGCACCGCCTTGGCAATGCCCAGCGGGATCGAGATCAGGTAGGTCAGGAGGAAATTCCACAACCCAAGCGAAATGGACACGGGCAGGCGTTCCTTGATCAGCGTCCACACCGCCTCGTGGTGGTAGTAGCTGCGTCCCAGGTCGAAATGCGCGAACTGCCACAGCATCTGCCCATAGCGCTCCAGCGGTGGCTTGTCGAAGCCGTAAAGCTGGCGCAACTCCGCCAGCTGCCTGGGCGATATGCCCTGCGCCCCGCGGTAGATGCCCTGCGCTGCCGCGGCCTCGCCCGCCGCCCCGCCGTCCTTGCCGCGCAGTTGCGACACCATCTGTTCCACCGGCCCGCCCGGTACGAACTGCACCACGATGAAGGTGATCGTGAGCACGCCCAGCAGCGTGGGGATCATCAACAGCACGCGCTTGAGTAGGTAAGCCCAGAGATTCATGCGGACCCTCCGTTTGGGGCTGTGGGATCGGACCACCAACATTGCGCCGCCCAGCCCTCGGGCTGGTAGTAGAGCGGCAGGGTCTTGGGCCAGGCAAACTTGTGCGCGGCAATCGCCACGCGGAAGGTGTTGCTGTACCACTGCGGCACCGAGTACCAGCCGCAGACCAGCACGCGGTCGAGCGCGCGGCAGGCCGTCTGCAGGGCCTGCATGGTCGTGGCCGCCACGACGTGTTCGATCAGTGCATCCACCGCGGCATCGCGCAAGCCCCAGACATTGTCGGAACCCTGCACCGCTGCCGCGCGGGAGCCGAAACGGTCGAACAACTCATTGCCCGGACTGGTGCTGCCACCGAAACGCACGGTGGTCATGTCGAAGTCGAAGGTGTCCATGCGCTGCTGATAGAGCGCGACATCCACCAGCCGGTAGTTGAGCTGGATGCCCAGACGCTGCAGCGCCTGGGCATAGATCGAAATGATGCGCGACATCGAGCCCTGATTGTCGAGATAGTCGATGACCAGGGCACGCCCCGCAGCATTGCGCAGTGCGCCATCGCGCCAATGCCATCCCGCCTGCTCCAGCAGCGCGCGCGCCTTGAGCAGATTGCCGCGCAGACTGTTCGGTGGGCATGTTTGCCCCCACGCTCCGGCTTCGCCTGCGCTGCCCCCAGAGGGGGCGCACCCCGCCTTGGGGCGGCCCGGCGGCGGCGCCGTCGATGGCATCCTCGGCAAGGCACCAAAGACCTCAGGCGGCAACTTGGCGCGCAGGGGCTCCAGCAAGGCCAACTCGTCCGCCCCCGGGAGGCCGTGCGCCTCGAAGGGCGAATTGGCGAAATAGCCTTCGATGCGCTTGTAGGCGCCGTAGAACAGCATGCGGTTGAGCCACTGGAAGTCGAGCGCCAGGACCAACGCCTGCCGGACCCTCACGTCCTGAAACTGCGCCCGCCGCAGATTGACCACGAAGCCCTGGAATCCCGCCGGATTGTGGTTGGGCAGTTCCAGCTTTTTCAGCGCCCCGCTGTCGAAACCCGGACCGCGATATTGCCGCGCCCAGTTGCGGGCGATGAATTCCTGCAGCAGGTCGTACTCACCGGCCTTGAAGGCCTCCAGTCTTGCCGTGCCGTCGAGGTACAGCTTGTAGACCACTTCGGAGAAATTGAACTGCCCGCGCCGCGCCGGCAACTGCCATCCCCAGTAATCGCTGCGGCGCGCGTAGGTGATGTCGCGCTGCTGCGCGGTGCGGGCCACGCGGTAAGGCCCGCTGGCGATGGGGGCGTCGATCACGTCGTTGAACGCCCGCCGCCCCGCCCACTTGGGCGAAAACACCGGCAGGCCGGCCAGCAGAATGGGCATCTCGTGATTGCGCCGCCTGAACCTGAAGCGCACCAGCCGCGGAGCGAGCACATTCACCCCGGCGACATCGGCATAGATGCTGGCGAACTGCGGCGCGGCCGCGGCGCTCACCAGGGTGTTGAAGCTGTAGGCCACGTCCGACGCGGTCACGGGGTCGCCGTTCGAGAACCGGGCCAGGGCGTTGAGATGGAACTGCACGGACAGGCCGTCGTCCGCCACGGCGATGTCGTCAGCCAGCAGGCCGTAAACGGTGTTGGGCTCGTCCCAGCTGGAGGTCATCAGCGTTTCGAACACCAGCGTGTTCAGGCCGGGCGCGGCCATGCCTTTGAGGGTAAAAGGATTGAGCTTGTCGAAACTGGCACCGACCGTCGGCGGCGTCAGCACGATGCGCCCGCCCACGGGGGCCGCGGGGTCGACGTAGTCGAAATGGGTGAAATCCGGCGGGTACTTCGGCTGGTCGTACAGCGCGTAGGCCGGATGCAAAGGCTCAGCGCCCCAGACTGCGGCCATGGGGAACAGGCCTGCGGGCAGACTTTGCAGCAGGCGGCGGCGCGCGGGCGACAGCGGACGGGACAGAGCGTGGGCCATGCGAGAATTCTGCACGACTTGCCGCTGGCTGCGGCAAACCCTGCAACACGGCTTCACCCTCGAAAGCACCCGATCATGGCATTCCTTCAAGGCAAACGCATTCTCATCACCGGCCTGCTGTCCAACCGTTCCATCGCCTACGGCATTGCTCAGGCCTGCCACCGCGAGGGCGCCGAGCTGGCGTTCACCTATGTGGGCGAACGGTTCAAGCAGCGCATCACCGAATTCGCCGCCGAGTTCGGCAGCGCTCTGGTGTTCGACTGCGATGTGAGCGACGACGCCCAGATCGACGCCACCTTCAGCGGTCTGGCCGCCCATTGGCCCCAGCTCGATGGCCTGGTGCACTCCATTGGCTTCGCACCGCGCGAGGCGATTGCCGGCGATTTCATGGACGGCCTCTCCCGCGAAGGCTTCCGCATCGCCCACGACATTTCGGCCTATTCCTTTCCCGCGCTGGCCAAGGCCGCGCTGCCGCTGCTGACCAAATCGGTCGAGGCCGGGAACATGCCCTCGCTCATCACCATGACCTATCTCGGCGCCGAACGCGTGGTGCCCAACTACAACACCATGGGCGTGGCCAAGGCCGCCCTCGAAGCCACGGTGCGCTTCATGGCCGAATCGCTGGGCCCCCGTGGCATGCGGGTGAACGGCGTAAGCGCCGGACCGATCAAGACCCTGGCTGCCTCGGGCATTGCCGACTTCGGCAAGATGCTCAAGTTCAACGAATCCAACGCCCCCTTGCGCCGCAATGTCGATACCGTGCAGGTCGGCAACGCCTCGGCCTTCCTGCTCTCCGAGCTGGCCGCGGGCATCACCGCCGAGATCCTGCACGTCGATGCGGGCATGCACGCCGTGGTCGGCGGCATGGCGGCGCTGGGCTCCGACTAAGCACACGCCGGTTCCCAATCAGCTCAGGTGAACGAGATGAACAGCAACTGGCTCTACTCCGCGCTCTTGCTGGTGGGCCTGCTTGTCAGCGTGCAACTGGGTTTCGTGCTTGGCAAGCGCCTCGGGCGTGGGGCGGATGCCGGTGCGCTCAGTGGTGCGGTATTCGGACTTCTGGGCCTGCTGCTCGCCTTCGCCTTCTCGGGCGCCACGTCCCGCTTTGAAGAACGCCGGGCGCTCATCACCCAAGAGGCCAACGCCATCGGCACGGCCTATCTGAGACTGGATCTGTTGCCGCCGGATCGCCAGGCTGGCCTGCGCCTGGCGATGCAGCAGTATGTGCAGTCCCGGATCGACAGCTATCAGGCTGAATCCCCCGAGGCACGGCGCAAGGCAGCCATGCAAAGCGCGCAACTGCAGCAAAAAATCTGGACCGAGGCCACGGGTGCCGCGCTGGCCACGGGCAACACCGCTGTCCTGAGTCTGGTGGCCAGCGCGCTCAACGAAATGTTCGACATCACCACCACCCGGATGGCCGCCACGCACAACCATCCTCCCCGCATCATTGACCTGATGCTCTTTGTGCTCGCCCTCATGTCGGCGCTGCTTGCCGGCGTGTCCATGTCCTCCGAGAGCCGCCTTCCCTGGCTGCAGATCGTGGTGTTCGCGGGTGTGCTGGTGGTCACCGTGTTTGTCATTCACGACATTGAATACCCCCGCCTGGGCTTCATTCGCGTTGATGCCGCCGACCAATTGCTGATCGACACCCTGCACAGTTTTCGGACGGCACGTTGAGACTGTGCAGGCCAGTCTCGCAAGGGGCTGGCACTTTCTTGGAATGCGCGCCGTTGCGCCTGGCGCACGCCCACTGGCCAGATGAACAAGGAGCTCGCTGTGCCGTTTCCCAGCCGACCGCTGCGTGGCCTTTTCGTCGCACTCATGACCATCACCCTGGCTGCCTGCGGCAACCGTTCCGCAACGCCATCCATCGCCGGAGCCGCGGGTGTGCCAGGCTATCTGGCTGCGGCGACCGCCTACACCCAGGCCCCGGCATCATCGTCGGCACGCCCCGCCGCCGTGGTCGCACAGGCCTACGCGGCGAACTCCGCAGGCACCGAACTCCCCGTGTTGACGACTCCGCCGGTGACGATCCCGGCGCAAGGCGCTCTGGCGCTGGTGCAGGTGCTGGCGCAGTCCCCCGCGACGCTCCAGGCGGTGCAGGACAACCAGGGCAACGTCTATTCGCGCCTCGGTCCCATGCAGACCTATTCCGACCAGAAGGCCGGCACGGCGCTGTTTGTGGGCCGCGACGTCAAAGGCGGCCCCGGGCAGACCTGGAGTCTGGTGAAAGCCCAAGGCCACGGTGCCGATGAGGCCAGCCTCTATGTCGTCGTCCTCAGTGGCGCCAGCGGCATCGGCGCCTGGGGTTTCAGCAACACGACGCCTTACGGCCTGCGCACTCCGCTGGAAACCACCGCTGCGGGCAGCATCGTGGTGTCGTTCTGGGGCCCGGCCGACTACAGCAGCTCCGCGCGCGATCCCTACAACCCGTACTTCGCCCCGTCCGGCTGGACGCTGGGGGGGCAGAACGACAACGGCTACAACCAGTGCTCCGGCGCCTATGCGTGGGTTCGAGTGGCCGCCGCGCGCACCGTGCTCGACCCGCAGTGGTCCTCGAAGAAGAGTGTGAAAGCCAACGGGTCGATGTGGCTGGTCGAAGTGCGGCGCTGAACACCGCCCCCCAGAGCAGTGGAGAAATCGTCTCTCCCCTGCCCGGCGCTGACCTGGCACGCGAAGCAAGCCTCTCACTCAGTCATCGCGACGACGAAACAGCAGCCACGCCAGAACGGCCGAAGCCAGCAGCACCACGGCCACCATGGTCCAGAATCCTGCCTTGTCGTCGGCAAAGGGAATGCCGCCCACATTCATGCCGAACAGGCCGGCGATCACATTCATCGGCAGCGCCACCACCGTTACGGCGGTTAGCACGAACAGGGTGCGGCCGGTGCGCTCTTCCAGACTGGCGGCGATCTCCTCCTGCAAGAGTTTGATGCGCTCCTGCTGTGCCACCAGATCGCGCAGCACCAGCGAGAACTCTTCGGTCGAATGCCGCAGCTCCTCCCAGTCCTGAACGCCCAGACTGCGAGGTGGTCGGCTGAGCAGACGGAATATCGCCGCCGGTTCGGGCGCCAGCAGTCGCTGCAGTCGCAGCAGATTGCGGCGCAGCGCACCGAGCTGAACCCGGCGCCGCCCGAGTCGGCCCGCCAGCAACCGATCCTCGATGGCATCGACCTTGGTGGCCGCCTCGCGAAGAATGGCGATGAGCTCGTCGGCCTGGTCCCGCAGGAGATGATCGACGAGCGACAGCGGCGACGCAAACTCCTCGCCGGCCTTGACCGCGATGCGCAGGCGATCGATTGCGCGCAACGGCTGCATGCGCACGCTGATGA
Organism: Thiomonas intermedia; assembly: GCF_002028405.1. Taxonomy (NCBI): domain Bacteria; kingdom Pseudomonadati; phylum Pseudomonadota; class Betaproteobacteria; order Burkholderiales; genus Thiomonas; species Thiomonas intermedia. The sequence goes on along the minus strand of NZ_CP020046.1, from coordinate 3,078,123 downwards.
CGCGGTGGCGCTCCACGCTCATCCAGAGCGTGGCCACCTGCAACGATTCCCGCTGCGCAAAGTCGTACACCACATCGTTCACCACGGCCACGAGCGCCTGGTCCACCACCTCCAGCCGCGTGGAGCGCACCCCTTCACGCAGCGTCTCGAAACAATGATCGGCCAGGGGAAGATGCGCCAGCAGCCACTTTTCCGCGGCAACGTTGGCGGCGTTGAAGTGCAGCCAGACGAAGGCGCCGTCCTGCGTGGCCGTGTCACCGAGCCAGTGCGAGGCTTCCAGAAGATCCATCGCCCGCCCCTGGCCCTGGGCATCGAATAGATAGCCGCAGATCAGGCCGGACTGGCCCTGGGCGAACAGCGAAACGGCAAGCGTCATGGCAGCGGAGAAAGTGGGGCTGGCCGCCATGATCGCAGACGTCTGTGACGATTGCGCAAGGCGGACAAGCCTCCTTCCGGCGGCCCCGACTCTGGTGCAACAATGGCCCGCAACACCTCACAACAGGAGACTGCCATGCTGGGCCTGATGCAAGACCATCCCTTGTTGATTTCCAGCCTGCTCGATTTCGCCACCCGCTACCACGGCGACAGTGAAATCGTCTCGCGCCGGGTGGAGGGCGACATCCACCGCACCAGCTATGCCCAGATTCAGCAGCGTGCCGCGCAAGGCGCCCACGCGCTCGACGCGCTGGGCATTGCGGTCCAGGACCGCGTGGGCACGCTGGCCTGGAACGGCTACCGGCATTTCGAGCTGTATTACGCGGTCTCGGGCAGCAAACGCATCCTGCACACCCTCAATCCCCGCCTGCATCCCGACCAGATCGCCTGGATCATTAACCACGCCGACGACCGTGCGGTCTGCTTCGATCTCACCTTTGCCCCGATCGTCAAGGCGGTTGCCGCGCGCTGCCCCGGGGTCAGGCATTGGGTCGCGCTGTGCGAACCCGACGCCCTGCCCGCCGAACTCGCGGCGACCCTGCCGGGCCTTCTGAGCTACGACGCCCTGCTCGCGGCCCAGCCCACCCCCTACCCCTGGCCCGTGTTCGACGAGCACACCGCCTCGTCGCTCTGCTACACCAGCGGCACCACGGGCAACCCGAAAGGCGTGCTCTACAGCCATCGCTCCACCGTGCTGCACGCCTACGCGGCAGCGCTGCCCGATGTGATGAATCTGTCGGCGCGCGACAGCGTGCTGCCCGTGGTGCCCATGTTCCACGTCAACGCCTGGGGCATTCCGTACGCGGCAGCGCTGACGGGCGCCAAGCTGGTGTTCCCCGGCCCGGCGCTCGATGGCAAGTCGCTGTTCGAGCTGATGCGCGACGAAGGCGTGACCCTGGCCGCGGGGGTGCCCACCGTCTGGCTGGGACTGCTCAACTTCATGCGCGAGCAGAAGGTCCGCATTCCCTCGCTCCAGCGCACGGTGATCGGCGGCGCGGCGGCGGCACCGGCCATGATCCGCGCGTTCGAGGAAGAGCTCGGCATCCATGTCCTGCACGCCTGGGGCATGACCGAAATGAGCCCGCTGGGCACCCTGTGCAGTCTGAAGAACAAACATCTGAAGCTGGACCAGGCCTCGCAGTTCGCGGTGCAGATCAAGCAGGGCCGGCCGATTTTCGGGGTGGATGTGCGGGTGGTCGACGGCCACGGCGCCGACCTGCCCTGGGACGGCAAGTCCGCAGGCAATCTGCTGGTGCGCGGCCCGTGGATTGCTAGCGATTACTTCCGCAGCGAGACGCCCAGCCCGCTGCTGGACGGCTGGTTCCCGACAGGCGACGTCGTCACCATCGACGCCGACGGCTACATCCAGATCACCGACCGCACCAAGGACGTGATCAAGTCAGGTGGCGAGTGGATCAGTTCCATCGAACTGGAAAACATTGCCATGGCGCACCCGGGGGTGTCCATGGCGGCCTGCATCGCCCGTCCCGACCCCAAATGGGACGAACGGCCGCTGCTGGTCGTGGTCAGGCGCGAGGGCAGCACGCTGGATCGCGACGAACTGCTGCGCTTCTACTCCGGCAAGGTGGCCAAATGGATGATCCCCGACGATGTGGTGTTCGTCCCCGCCATCCCCCTGGGCGCCACCGGCAAGATTCTCAAAAACCGGCTGCGCGAGCAGTTCTCCACACCCGTACCACCCGGACACCAGCCGACCGCCTGAGCCCGAGGCGCCGTCAGTGTGCGGTCTTCTCAGAAGGCGGGCTGAGTGCCCCGGCCATGCGAGCCAGGGTCTGGATGCCGTGCTGCACGTCCTTGTCGCGCAGCATGTGCATCAAGCCGCCGAAGCCGCCCAAGGCCTTGTCGGAAGAACCCTGCGTGGCCTGATCGATCACCGAGCCGATCTTGTCGGGCAGCTTGAGCATCTGCGTCATGGTGGCGTTGAGATCGGTATCGCGCAGCCCTTCGGCGGCAAGAATGGCGTTGTCGCGGAGTTGCCTTAGCGCGCCCACTTCGTGCAGCGTCACCAGCGTCGACAGCAGCTCGCGCAACGCAGGCAGCAGCTTGGGGTCCTTGAACAAATCGCTCAGTGTCAGCACGGCCTCCGTCATCTCGCCGCCGAGATGCTTCACCGCGAAACTGCCCAGTTCTTCGGCCTGCGCATAGCGGTCGGCCATGCGGCCCAGCGCAGCCCACTGCGAGGCGTTGAGTGCTGGCGGGGTTGCGGTGGGGGTCTTCATTCCATCGGTCATGTCCATTGTCGTCTCCCGGGGGTTCGGCTCAGGCCGCGATCTTTTCGGCCATGACGCGGGCTGCGTCCAGCCCCCACGGGGGCATCTTGCCCTTGGTGCGGAAGAACAGGTTCTTGTACTGCATCTTCAGCATGTAGGGAATGTGTCCCAGCTTGAGAACCTGGGTGTCGCCGCCGAACCAGGAGTTCGAACGGATGTAGAACGCCTGGCTGTTGCCGATGTCGCCAATGCAATAGACCACGGGCTGCAGCGCGGCATCGGCCTGTTCCGCGGTGAGGCGCTTCATGTCCTTGGCGATCTGCTTGCCGACGATCTCGGCCTGCTGGTGGCCGATGGCGCCCAGTTTGGGCACGGTCACCGCAGCGCAGTCGCCAGCCGCGAAAACGGTGGGGTACTTGGGGTTGCGCATCAGCAGGTCGGTGATGATGAAGCCTTCGCTGTCGCTGATCGGCAAGCCCTTGAGAAAGGCATGTGGCGTCCAGTCGGGAAAGATGATCTTCAACTCGGCCTCGACCGACTGCCCGTTGGCGAACTCGACGCCATCGGCCGTCAGCCGCGTGATATCGTGAGTCTTGTTCAGGTAGTGAAAGCCCATGCCGCTGGCGATGTCCAGCAACTGACCGACGACCTTTTCGCCAGCATCCTCGGCGATCAGCGCCGCGGGCGTGAACACGGTGATCTTGTCCGGCCCGCCCTTGCCGTGCTGCCCCAGCCAGGTGGCGCAGGCCAGCATGGTTTCCACTGGCGGACCTTCGCAGGCCGCTTCAGCCGCCGGAATGCTGCCGCCTGGATACGGCGCCAGCCCCTTGGCGCCGTCGCCCTGGGTGAACCGCGCCGAGCCGATGGCGATGGGGCCGCCCTTGTAGTCGTGCATCAAGAACTGGCGCAGCGCCTCGCCATAGGTGTTGTCGGTGACGGTGTGGCCGAACTGCGCGAAACCCTCGATTTTGTCGAAGGCCAGCCGGTTGCCCAGCGCGACCACCAGATAGTCATAAGTCGTGGCGGTCGGGGCCGCGCCCGGCCGCTCGCTCGGCACATAGTCCACCCGTTTGGCGTCCACATCGAGTGCGGTGACCTCACCCTGGATGAAGCGCGCGCCAATGTCGTGCAGCGGCTCGAGGATGTCCATGGTCATGGTCAGTTGCGGGTTGCGGTTCTCGAACACCTCGGCCGGAATATTGGGCACATACAGCAGATAGGGCTTGCGGTCGATCACGGTGATGTCGACGCTGTCGCCCGCGTACTTCCGGATCTCTTGTGCACTGCCCAGGCCGGCGAAATTGCCGCCCAGAATCAGAACCCGCGGTTTGGCTGCACTCATGTCGTTCTCCTCGTGTGAGTTATCGATCCGAAGCCAGAGAAGCCCGGCCCCGGCGACCGCAATCACCGCAATGCAAGGTCAGCGCGGCTGAGCGATCCTGAAACGACGATAGTCCAGCGAGTATGTCAATGCAAACCAAACCTCCGGTTTATTGCATTCGTTTACGCGAGCGACCTGATCTCACAATTCTGACGCGAAGAACCTGCTGAATTTCAGCGGAGCTTCATCTTTGAACCGCAGAATCGCGCGCTTCAGACCATCGCCTGCGCCACCGCCTCGTCGGCACAGGCCGGCCAGATATGCAGGGCTTCACGCACGGCAAGCCGCGGATTGAGCGCCTGCGTCACGGCGCTGACCACCGCCGCGCCCGACACGCCAGTGGCCCGCACCGCGGCCATCTGATCGAGGCTGATGCCGCCAATCGCCACCACCGGGTAACGCGGGGACAGCCACTGACGCCATTGCGACAGACGCTCCAGGCCCAGCGGGCGATAGGGCATGGCCTTCAACGTCGTGGGAAACACCGGCCCGAGCGCGATGTACGACGGCCGCAGCGCATGGGCACGGGCCATCTCGGCCGGCGTGTGGGTGCTCAGCCCAAGCCGCAGCCCGGCCGCGTGCAGCGCGCTCAGGTCGGCCGTGTGCACATCGTCCTGCCCGAGATGCACGCCATAGGCACCGACCTCGATCGCTTCGCGCCAGTGATCGTTGATGAACAGTTGCGTGCCCGGAACCTCCCGCGCGGCCTGCACCGCTGCGCGGATCTGCATGCGCAGGACGGCGCCCTCGGCCTCCTTGATGCGAAGCTGGATGGTGCAGACGCCCCATTCCAGCAGCCGCAGCACCCAGTCCACATCGGGCACCACGGGATAGAAGCCGATCTGGCCCGAAAGTCGGGCGAAATCGGGAAACGGTTCTTCGGATTGCCCAGGCAGCGGCTGCCAGGGCAGATCGTCGCTGTCGGCCCTGGCGTCGGTGCGCGTCATCGGCCGGCCCGGCCCGGCGGCAATCGCCTGATCGATGCCCGCATGCGTGCGCAATTGAGCCTCCGACGCCGCGTCGAGCACGCTCCAGCCCTCGGCCAGACGCGCGGCGCTCACGCTCGCATGGACGCAGCCCGAACCCTGCGCGCTGCGCGGCAGGCGCCGGCTGACCAGAGGCAGGACCGTGTTGCGCGTGATGGTCCAGTCGGTGCTGTGCGCGCCCCAGGCATTGCCGCCCTTCACCACCACGGCGCGGTGGGGCGCGCCGACGTCGAGCCAGCGACTACGGATGGCGGTGACCCAGGTGGCCGGGGGCGGCCCCATGTCCCAGACCGGTAGATCGAGCAGGGCACTGGCCTCCGTGCGATTGGGCGTGATGAGGTCGGCACGCTTGGCCAGACGCATGGCGAGCCCGCCGCCATGTGCCTTGGTCCAGGGCTCGGCTGCGTCGGCCGAAGCCAGTTGCGGATCCCACACCACAGGGCACTGACGCGCCTCGACAAACTGTGCCACCTCCTCGGCCAGCGCGGCGTGGCCGATCATGCCGATCTTCACGGCCGCGGGCTCGCCATCGGCGAGCAAGGTTCGCAGACTGCCGCGCAAGATGCCGACCTCGGCTGCCTGCACAGCCTGCGAACCGTAGGAACTCTGCGCCGTCATCGACGTGACGATGCTCGCCCCGCGCCAGCCCAGTGCACGCCAGGTCGCCAGATCCGCCGACAGCCCGGCGCCCCCCGTGGGATCGTGGCCGGCTATGGTGAGAAGGTAAGGGGTCGTGGTCATTGTCGAGTTCTCCCAGATCGTTGCAGTGTAAGGACGTCCGTCGTGTGGGGCCGATTCAGTTCTTTTGCTAGGCTAGGCTGGCACACCGCAGTTGACCCCGCTGTCAACGTTCCGCCAACCCATCCGTTGGAATCCCCATGAAACCTAAACTCGTTGTCTCCACTGTCCTCCTGAGCGCGTGCGCATGGACTCTGTCTGCGCATGCCGAAGGCCCTCCCGTCAGCGTGCAGCTCACCATTGGCACACCGCCTCCGCCCGTGTACGTGGCGCCGCAGGCGGTCTATGCGCCCCCCCCGGTGGTCGTGGCGGCACCGCCCACCATGGTGTGGCTGCCGGAGTTCAGCGGCTATGTCGCGCTGGGCGTGGCGCAACCCTTGTTCTACCTGAGCGGGGTGTACTACTACAACAGCGGTGGCCGCTGGTACACCGGTCCGCATTACGGCGGCCCGTGGCATCCGGCCGCTCGCATTCCGCCGGGTTTGCGCAAGTTCCACGACCGCGACTGGGAGCGCGCCCAGGCTCATGCGCACCGCTATGACCACGATCCGCACTGGAAGCGTTTTCATGCCGCCCCCGGGCGACCGCCCGTCCACGCTGCAGCGCCTGGGCGCCCGCCCTACCATCCGGCTCCGCCCCATCATGGTCCTCAGGGCGGACCTCCCGGCCCGCACCCTGGCGAGGGACATGGCGCCGGCCCAGGTCGGCCCGACCATGAACACGGCAATCGCCCCGACAGCCGCTATCCCTACAACCATCCCTGATCCTCGGACGTCGCGTTGACCGGTTCTAGACAAGCCACTGACCGCCCAGGAACGCTAGCGCTTTGTGGTCAGTGGCTGTTGAGTGTGCGCTCGATGCGGCGGTCGGGCACCAGCCAGAGCAAGGCGACCGCCACATACAGCGCCAATGACAGCCACGGCTGCCACAGCGTCAGCCCGATGCCTGCGATGTAGAGCACAGGCGACAGCTTGCCCTTCCAGTCCTGACCCAGGGCGCGCCGAAGCACCGAGCGCTCGCCCTCCACGGCGATCAGCGTCTTTTGCAGCAGCCAGTAGGCCACCGCGGCCATGAGCAGAGCCACGCCATACACCGCCGCCGGCCATGCGGCGAAGTGGTTCTCGCCCATCCAGCCGGTGACGAAGGGAAACAGCGACAGCCAGAACAGAAGGTGCAGATTGGCCCAAAGCACCCGTCCCGAGACATGGTCACACGCCTGAAACAGGTGATGATGGTTGTTCCAGTAAATGCCCACGTAGACGAAGCTGAGCACATAGCTGAGAAAGACCGGCCAGAGCGGCAGCAGGGCCTCGAGCCGCTCGCCATGCGGCACTTTCAGTTCGAGCACCATGATGGTGATGATGATGGCGAACACGCCATCGCTGAAGGCTTCCAGACGTCCTTTTTTCACGCGTTCAACTCCCTTGATGCCAGAACGGCACACCCACCATGGGCGTCGACGCCTGGGCCACCTCGCGCATGCGCATGGGCAGCGCGCGGTGGGCCAGACGGCCGGCCCGCACACTCAGTGTAAAAGCGCGTGCCATGGCCACCGGGTCGCCGGCCTCGGCCACCGCGGTGTTCACCAGCACGGCATCAAAGCCCAGCTCCATCACCTGCGCCGCATGATGGGGCGCGCCGATGCCGGCATCGACCACCAGCACACTGTCGGGCAGACGCTCGCGCAGGGTGCGCAGTGCCGGCAGGTTGCGCGGGCCGGCGCCGGTGCCGATGGGGGCGGCCCAGGGCATGATGGCGGCGACCCCCGCGTCGCGCAGCTTCATCGCCGTGACCAGATCGTCCGTGGTGTAGGCAAACACGGCGAAACCCTCGCGCACCAAGGTCTGCGCCGCCGCCACGGTGCCCCAGGGGTCGGGCTGCAGGGTGTAGTCGTCGCCGATCACTTCGAGCTTGATCCAGGGCGTGCCGAAAATTTCGCGCGCCATGTGCGCCAGCGTGATGGCCTCGTCGGCACTGTGACAGCCCGCGGTGTTGGGCAGCAGATGCGCCCCGAGCGACTGAATGCGCTGCCACCAGGCCTGTCCGGACTGGCTCTGCGGGGCCAGTCGCCGCAGCGATACCGTGAGCACCTCGACCTGCGCGGCCTGGGCGGCATCCGCCAGCACGCTGGGGGACGGATAACGCGCCGTGCCCAGAAAGAGACGGCTGTTCAGGCCGACACCGCCCACCTGCAAGAGATCGGGCTGAGTCAGCAAGGCCGAGCCCGGCGTTGCTGCGCTCATGGCGGATCGCGCCGGATCGTTCAAAATCATGTCACCCTCCCACCACAGGACAGACGACCTCGATCCGATCCCCCGCATTCAGCGGCAGACCCGCCCAGCCGGTGCGCGGCACGAACTGCTGGTTCACGGCGCAGGCCATGGCGCGGGTCGTGTCGTAACCGCGCTCGGCGAGCAGCTCGGCCAGTGTGGCGCAGTGCGTGGCCAGCGCCTCGCCATTGAGGTGCAGCCTCAGGCCGGCCAGGGGTTCGGTGGGTGTATTCATCGCCTCATCTCCACATCGTGCGCGGGCTCGGTGGCCAGCAAGTTCAGCAAGGTGCGCTCGGCCTGTTGCACCATGGCCGGCGCGACGAGAAATCCATGGCGGTAAAGGCCATTGAGGTGCCACACGCCGTCGCGCTGCGCCCACACCGGTTGATGGTCGTCGGTGGCCGGACGCAGACTGGTCGCCGCGCGCACGATGTGTCCTTCACCGAAGGCCGGATGCACGCTGTAGAGCGCGCTGGCGAGTTCGAGCATCGAGCGCACCGTGATCGGCCCGGTGTCCTGCGACTCCAGTTCGGTGGCGCCGATGACAAAGCGGCCGCCGCTGCGCGGCACGATGTAGAGCATGTAGCGCGGATGGATCAGCCGCACCGGGCGGCGCAGCGTCACCTCGGGACACGACACGGTGAGCACTTCGCCGCGCACCCCCCGCAGGCCCGGCCAGTCGGCGTACACGCCACGACAGTCCACCACCGCATCGGCCCCTAGCACCGCGCCGTTGCGGGTGTGGATGGTTTGCGCCTCCACGCGATCCACGGTCGTGCGCTCCAGCCACTGCCCTCCGACCCGCGCCATGCCTTGCAGAATGGCGTCCTCCAGCGCGTCGAGCAGCTGTCCGTTGTCGAGCTGGCCCTCCTGCGGCAACCACAGGCCGCGTTCGAAACGCCCTGCCATCGACGGTTCCAACTCGGCGATACCCGCGCGATCCAGCGACCGCACCGCCTCGCGCCGATCACCGGCGGGCAGGCGGTAGCGGATCAGATCGGCATAGTGCGCGAGCCCGGCATGGTCGGGCGCATGGGCCACCACCAGCGAGCCTTCGTGGCGGAAATCCACCGTCTTGCCGGTCTGCGCCCGAAGCTCGGCCAGCCACTGCGGCCAGAGGGCCAGCGCTTGTTCGCCCAGCGCGAACAGATGGGCGTCGCTGACCACCAGCTCGGCATAAGGCGCCAGCATGGCCGCGGCCACACCGGCCGCGTGATCGCTATCGGTGCGCGCCCGCGCGTCGACGAGCGTGACCGACACCCCCGCGCCGAGCAGCCGCCACGCCAGCAGCCGCCCCGCAAGGCCTGCTCCGGCAACAGCCACCCTGGCCGAAGTCGGGTTCGCCATGCTCAGACCGCGGGATCGATGACGGCGCTCGCACGGGTGCCCGGCAGGGGCGCGTGCACATACACCTCGCCCCCGCCCGCGCGAAACTCGGCCGACATCTCCGCCATGCCCACCGAGGCAGCACGCCCAGCGTCCACGCCCTTGGCCGCGGCGTACTCGCGCACTTCCTGGGTGATTTTCATCGAGCAGAACTTGGGCCCGCACATCGAGCAGAAATGCGCGGTCTTGAACGCCTCTTTCGGCAGGGTTTCGTCGTGGAATTCCTTGGCTTTCTCCGGGTCGAGGCCGAGGTTGAACTGGTCGTCCCAGCGGAACTCGAAGCGCGCTTTGCTCAAAGCGTTGTCGCGCGCCTGCGCGCCGGGGTGGCCCTTGGCCAGATCGGCCGCGTGGGCGGCGATCTTGTAGGTGACGATGCCGTCGCGCACGTCCTGCTTGTCGGGCAGGCCGAGGTGTTCCTTCGGCGTGACGTAGCAGAGCATCGCCGTGCCGTACCAGCCGATCATCGCCGCGCCGATGGCGCTGGTGATGTGGTCGTAACCCGGTGCGATGTCGGTGGTCAGCGGGCCGAGGGTGTAGAACGGGGCCTCGCCGCACTTCTCCAGCTGCCGGTCCATGTTTTCCTTGATGAGCTGCATGGGCACGTGACCGGGGCCTTCGATCATGGTCTGCACGTCGTGCTTCCACGCGATCTGCGTGAGCTCACCCAGCGTATCGAGTTCGGCGAACTGGGCTTCGTCGTTGGCGTCGGCAATGCTGCCGGGGCGCAGGCCGTCGCCCAGGCTGAAGGCCACGTCGTAGGCCTTCATGATGTCGCAGATGTCCTCGAAGTGTTCGTAGAGAAAGCTCTCGCGGTGATGCGCCAGGCACCACTTGGCCATGATCGAACCACCGCGCGAGACGATGCCGGTGACGCGCTTCGCGCTCATCGGAATGAACGGCAGACGCACCCCGGCGTGGATGGTGAAGTAGTCCACGCCTTGCTCGGCCTGCTCGATGAGGGTGTCGCGGAACAGCGCCCAGGTGAGATCTTCCGCCACGCCGCCGACTTTTTCCAGCGCCTGATAGATCGGCACCGTGCCGATGGGCACCGGCGAGTTGCGCAGAATCCATTCGCGGGTTTCGTGGATGTGTTTGCCGGTGGACAGATCCATCACCGTGTCGGCGCCCCAGCGGATGGCCCAGACCATCTTCTCCACTTCCTCGGCGATGGAACTGGTGACGGCCGAGTTGCCGATATTGGCGTTGATCTTCACCAGGAAGTTGCGGCCGATGATCATCGGTTCGCTTTCCGGGTGGTTGATGTTGTTGGGGATGATGGCGCGGCCGCGCGCCACTTCGTCGCGCACGAACTCGGGCGTGATGCGCGCCGGAATACCCGCGCCGAAGCGCTGGCCCGGGTGCTGCTTGAGCAGCGCGGCATCGGCGAGCGCATCGAGGCGCTGGTTCTCGCGGATGGCGATGAACTCCATCTCGGGCGTGACGATGCCGCGGCGCGCGTAATGCATCTGCGTCACGTTGGCGCCGGCCTTCGCGCGGCGCGGCAGCGGCAGTTGCGGAAAACGCACCGCGTCGAGCGCGGCGTCGGCATTGTGGCGGCGCGTGGTCTCGGAGCTGAAAGCGGCGAGGCGCTCGGTGTCACCGCGCTCGGCAATCCACGCCGCGCGCAGCGGCGCCAGGCCGCGGGCCAGGTCGATGTCGGCCTGCGGGTCGGTGTAGGGGCCGGAGGTGTCGTAGACGGCAAAGGGCGCATTCTTCTCCACCCCGAAGACGGCCGGCGTGTCGGCCAGCGCCACTTCGCGCAGCGGCACGCGAAGATCAGGACGGCTACCCGGCAAATAAATTTTGCGGGAGGCGGCGAAAGGAGTGCGGGTGATGCGCTCGGCCAACGCGGCAGCGTCGACCTTCTGGCGGGACTCGGGCAGTGCAGACATGGCTCCTCCGAAGATGGATGGATGAATGCCTGCCGTAGCACCGGCGCCTGGTTTCCTACGCGGGTTGGAGGTCTCCCCCCTAGCCCGATCAGGTTCAGCGGATTCTGCGTTACGCAGTCTCAGCCGGGAATTGCACCCGGCGCTCCGACAAGCTCGGCGCGCAGTATAGGCGCTGCCTGCATCGCCATGGCCGCTCAGGGGACGCAGCGGCGCTCACACCTGGCGCAGGGCGCGAGCCAGGTTGCTCAGGGCGTCGAGCACGCCCTGCACGCTTTGCGCCGCACGCACGTCGGCCAGCGCGCCCTGCTCGTCGAAGGCCTCGTGCGCCCGGCCCAGGGCGTATTGCTGGGGCACGACCAGCATGGCAAAGGCCATCTGCAGATATTGCCGCAGCGTGTTCATCGCCCGCAGACCGCCCAACGGTCCGGGCGAGGTCGACAGCAGGGCCACCGGCTTGTTGGCCGTGGCCGCCAGCCCGGCCGGATGCTGCTCGGAGGCCGGAATGCGCGAAAGCCAGTCGAAGGCGTTGATCACCAGCGGGGTCGGAAAGCCGTTGTATTCCGGCGTGACCAGCAGCACGGCGTCGCTTTCGAGCAGCGCGGCCTGCAAGGCCAGTGCGCCGACGGGCACGCCATGCGCCGCCTCCAGATCGCCGTCGTAGAGCGGCAGATCCAGCGCGCGCAAATCGAACACGCGGGCCTGCAAACCCTGTTGCCCGGCCGCCCGCGCCGCAAAGGCCGCCAGTCGGCCGCTGAGCGCGCCGGTACGCGCGCTGCCGGGAAGAATGAGAAGTCGCAATGTGTCCATGCTCGTCACCGTTTTGTTGACCGATTGGGCGCGGCCCCTGGAATCCCTCCAGGGCCGCGCGTCGTGCCAGGGCGCTTACGCCGCGATCTGACCGAAACGGCCGCTGTTGAAGTCCTGCATGGCCTGATGGATCTCGGCCTGGGTGTTCATCACGAACGGCCCGTAGCCGACGATGGGCTCGTCGATCGGCTCGCCGCTGAGCAGCAGCACCGTGGCATCGTCCTGCGCCTCAACCAGCACGCCTTCGCCTTCACGGCTGAGCAGCCCGAACTGCGCCGCACGCACCACCGCGTCACCGTTCACCTTCACCGCGCCATGCAGCACCACCAGCGCCAGCGTGCGCCCGGCGGCAATGTCGAAGCGGGTCTGCGCGCCGGCGTTGAGCCGCACGTCCCACACGTCCATCGGCGTGAAGGTCCGCGCCGGACCGCGGTGCCCGTCATAGGCCCCGGCGATGACGCGCACCCGCCCGGCCGATTCGGGCAAGGCCACGTCGGGGATGTCGCGGCTGAGCAGGGTCTGATAGCCCGGCTGCGACAGCTTGTCCCTGGCCGGCAGGTTGACCCAGAGCTGCACCATCTCCAGCGTGCCGCCTCGCTCGGTGAACGCCTGGGAGTGAAACTCGTCATGCAGGATGCCTGCGGCAGCGGTCATCCACTGCACGTCGCCCGGGCCGATGTGGCCACCGGCCCCGGTCGAGTCGCGATGGTCCACCTCGCCCTGATAGACGATGGTCACGGTCTCGAAGCCCCGGTGCGGGTGCTCGCCCACGCCGCGCGGCTGCGTGCCGGGCGCGAACTGCGCAGGGCCGGCGTAGTCGAGCAGCAGAAAGGGACTGAGTTGCACGCCATGGCTGCTGTAGCTGAACAGCGAACGCACGGGAAAGCCGTCGCCAACCCAATGTTGGCGCGGGTTGCTGTAAATGCCTTGAAGCGTTTTCACCCTGTTTCTCCTGGAATCCGGGGCCCTGCCCCGTGATGACGCAAGCATAGGGATGGAACAATGTCTCCGGTAGTCACAAAAATTGCCTTCATCGTTCTATTGGTGGAACAATTGCCCCATGCGTGATTTGAACGATCTGTATTACTTCGTGCAGGTGGTCGAGCAAGGCGGGTTCGCGCCGGCCGGGCGTGCGCTGGGTCTGCCGAAATCGACGCTGAGTCGCCGGATCGCCCGGCTTGAGGCCCAACTCGGGGCCCGGCTGATCCAGCGTTCCACCCGCAGCTTTGCCGTCACCGAACTCGGCCAGACCTATTACACCCATTGCAAGGCCATGCTCGTCGAGGCGGAAGCCGCCGACGAAGCCATCGCGCGCACCCACGCCGAGCCCTGTGGCGCGGTGCGCATGACCTGCCCGGTGGCCCTGCTCGATGCGCAGGTCGGCGCCATGGTGGCGGCCTTCCTGGTGCGCTACCCGCAGGTGCAATTGCAGCTCGACGCCACGAACCGGCGCGTGGACGTGGTGGCCGAAGGTATCGACGTGGCCTTGCGCGTGCGCCCCCCGCCGCTCGACGACAGCGATCTCGTGCTGCGCACCCTCGCCGAGAGGGTGCAGGTGCTGGTGGCCAGTCCGGCCCTGCTGGCCCATACGCAGGTGCCGCAGGCACCCGCCGGCCTGGCCGGTCTGCCCAGCCTGGCACTGGGCAGCCAGCTCGGCGTGACCCAGACTTGGGAATTGCATGGACCGGAAGGGGCACAAGCCGCGATCCGCCATCAGCCGCGGCTGGTGTCGTCGAGCATGCCCGCGCTGCGCGAGGCGGCCGTGGCCGGTGCGGGCATCGTGCAGCTTCCGCTGATGATGGTGCAGGCGCAGCTCGCCCAGGGCCAGCTCAGCCATGTGCTGCCCGGCTGGGCGCCGCGGCCTGAAATCATCCACGCGGTGTTCGCCTCGCGCCGGGGTCTGCTGCCGGCCGTGCGGGCGCTGGTGGACTTTCTGGCCGAGCGCCTGGGCAAGGATCTACCGGCATGAAGGGTTCGATTCGGGCCGACCCCGCATGATCACCCCTGCCCTGCACAAACACCACCGGCAGACCACAATGCCGAGCAGCGTGCCGAACCGGCCTGCTCCCCCTGCTCACACCCTTTCATGAGGAGATCAACGATGGCGAAGATTCTTGTTCTTTACTACAGCACCTGGGGCCATGTGGAAACCATGGCCCAGGCCGTGGCCGAAGGCGCCCGCAGCGTCTCGGGCTGCACCGTGGACATCAAGCGCGTGCCCGAAACCATGCCGGCCGAAACCGTGGCCGCCATCCATGCCAAGACCGATCAGGTGGCCCCCATCGCCCAGCCCGCCGATCTGGCGGACTACGACGCGGTGATCTTCGGCACGCCCACGCGCTTCGGCAATATGTGCGGCCAGATGCGCAACTTCCTCGACCAGACCGGCGCGCTGTGGCAGCAAGGCAAGCTGGTGGGCAAGGTCGGCAGCGTGTTCGCCAGCACCGCCACGCAGCATGGCGGTCAGGAAACCACCATCACCTCCTTCCACACCACGCTGTTCCATCACGGCATGGTGGTCGTGGGCGTGCCCTACGCCTGCGCCGGGCTGACATACATGGACGCCGTCAGCGGCGGCTCGCCCTACGGCGCCACGACGCTGAGCAAAGGCGACGGCAGCCGCCAGCCGAGCGCCAACGAACTCGACATCGCCCGCTATCAGGGCAAGCACGTCGCCGAAATCACCCGCAAGCTGTTCGGCTGATCGACGTGCCCGGTCACACCTCAAGCGCGGCTGAGTGCAGGCCGGGCTGCGCGGCCTGCTGCATCGCACCGTCGATCAGCAGTCCCATTCCCGGCATGCCCCAGGGCAAGCCCGCAGGCGTGCCCTGCGTGCAGCTCCTGGACGATCTGCGCTGCGCCCTGTTCGGCAAGCCGGAACGGCCGAGCGTCTGCAGCGGCCTGCAGCCCGGCGCCGAGATGTGCGGCGACCATCGCGAGCACGCCTTGCGCTGGCTGAGCGCGCTGGAGCGCGACACGGCGCCCTGAGATGGCGCGTGGCGGCAGCCGATCAGGCTGCCAGTGGCGCGGAAATGGCATCCATCTGGCTGAGCACGTCCGGCGTGAGCCTGGGCAGTACGTTCAGCGCGCCCAGGTTCTCCTCCAGTTGCGACAGCCGCGACGCGCCCAGAATCACCGAACTCACCCGCGGGTTGTGCGCCACCCAGGCCAGTGCGAGCTGGGCCACGCTGCAATCGATCTGCTTCGCAAGGGCCTCGAAGCGCTGCACCGCGGCGTTGCGGTCGGCGTCGAGCAGGCCATCGCGCAGAAAGCTCACGCTCTGCATGGCGCCACGGCTGCCTGCGGGCGCGCCGTTCCGGTACTTGCCCGTCAGCAGACCCGAAGCCAGAGGACTCCAGGTGGTGAGTCCAAGGCCGAGGTCGGTGTAGAGGCGGGCGTACTCCTGTTCCACGCGCGAACGATGAAACAGGTGGTACTGCGGCTGCTCCATCACGGGCTTGTGCAGGTGATGCCGCTCGGCGATCTCGTAAGCGGCGCGGATTTCGTCGGCGCTCCACTCGCTGGTGCCCCAATAGAGCGCCTTGCCCTGCTCGATGACGTTGTGCAGCGCCCAGACGGTTTCCTCGATCGGGGTATGCGGATCGGGCCGATGGCAGTAGATCAGGTCGATGAAATCGAGCTTCAGCCGCTGCAGACTGCCGTCCACCGCCTGCATCAGGTATTTGCGGTTGAGGGTGTTGCGGCCGTTGATCCGCGGCTTCTCGGCCGTGCCCGCGTCCAGGCCCCAGAAGAACTTGCTCGAAACCACGTAATCGAGGCGGTGCCACTTGAGCTGGGCCAGCGCCTCGCCCATCAGGCTTTCGCTCTGGCCGTTGGCATAGACCTCGGCGTTGTCGAAGAAGTTGACGCCGGCATCACGCGCGGCAGCCATCATCTCCCGCACGCCGGAGGCATCGACCTGGTTGTGAAACGTCACCCAGGAACCGAGCGAGAACAGACTGACTTGCAGGCCACTGCGGCCGAGATGGCGATAGATCATGGGGGTGTGCATGGGACTCTCCGGTCAATGACAAAGCGCGCCCACCGGGTGCGCAAAAAAGACATCACCGAAAGCCTAGACCCTGATGCAAGACCTTGCAGCCGCGCGCCCGTGTGCGCCGTGGTAGGCGTCAGGCGGCGGGCCGCAGAGCGAACACCGGATGCGGCGCAGACTGGAGTTTGCCCGGCCCCTGCCACACATAGAGCGCCTGGGCCGGCGAAGGCGAGGCGCACTGGCCGCACCCCCCGCAGGCGCCACTGCCGCAGCCGCCCCCCGTCGCTCCCGACGCGACTTCAGCCGCCAGACCCCTGCGCACCCAGTGGGCAAGCATGTCCTGCACGGCACTCGTCGGCAGGCTCAAATCGGCGGCGATCTGAGCGACCGAAGCCATCTGCCGCGCCTTCAGCGCATCGCGCACATCGAACAGAACCGCGCTCATAAGGCAATCCTCCGCGCTGCGCGCTGCGGGATGAGCGCTTGGGAGCGGCCCGGCGCGCTCATGCCGATGCGCCTTCCAAAGCCGGGGTCGAACCCAGGCCGCCATGGCGGCCATACTGCCGCAGGCCGATGACGAGCAGGGCGAACGCCAGCAGGCATCCGCCGATCCAGCCGGCCGAGCTGGCCGGGTGCTGCGCGAACGTGCCGGCCTGGTAGATCACCGTGGCCGCCGCCCAGGCCAGCCCGATGCCGTAGGCGATGGAGAACACCATCCACCCCCAGCCCACCTCGCGGCGCAGCGCGCCCATGGTGCTGGCGCAGGGCACATAAAGCAGCACGAAGACCAGGTAGGCGAAAGCGGAAAGCGGCGTGAACGCGGCGGCCAGTCCCGCCAGGGTTTCGTTGGTCGCACCCGACGCCGCCTCGGCGTCCTTGGTGGAGTTCAGATCGTGCAGGCCCAGGGGGTCGGTCAGCGTGCTGATGAAGGTTTTGGCGTTGTCGGGAATGGTCATCAGTGCCGCGCCCAGCTTGTTCAAGACATCCGGGTGGCGATAGGTCTGCATCGCGTCGGCCGCCTGCTGGCGCTGGTAGATGCCGTTGAGCGTGCCGATCACCACCTCCTTGGCCGCCGCACCGGCCACCAACCCGGACACCGCCGGCCAGTTGTCGCGGGTGATGCCCATGGGCGCGAACAGCGGCGTGAGCGCCTGGCTGCCCTGCGCCAGCAGGGAATGGTCGATGTCCGTGGTCTTGAGCCCCTGGCTGGTCCAGCCGACGCCCGGAAGTATGAACAGCACCAGGCCAATGGCGGCGATCACCTTGCCCACGCGGAACATGAAAACCTTCAGCCGCTGCCAGCTCTGCAGCACCACGCTGCGCACGCTGGGCAGGCGATAGGGCGGCAGCTCCATGACAAAGGGCATGGGCTCGCCCTTCATGGCCGTGCGCCCCAACATCCACGCCGTCAACAGGGCCACCACGATGCCGAGCACGTAGAGCAGGAACACCACCTGCCCCCCGCTTTCGCGGAAGAACACCACGGCGAAGGCCATGTAGATGGTGAGCCGGGCCGAACAGGACATGAAGGGCTGCATCAGCACGGTCAACGCCCGCCCGCGCGGGTCTTCGATGATGCGCGAACCCATGATGGCCGGCACATTGCAGCCGAAGCCGATGACCATGGGCACGAGGGCATTGCCCGGCAGACCCATGCGCCGCATGAATCGATCCATCGCATAGGCGGCGCGCGCCATATAGCCCGAATCGTCGAGCAGGGCGAGAAAGAGGAAGGTCAGGCCGATCGGCGGAATGAAGGCGATGACCAGATTGAGTCCGCCTCCAACCCCTCCCGCCGCCACCTGCACCACCCAGTCCGGCAGACCGAGCTGCAGCAGCACATGACCGACGCCGCCGATCAGCAAGGCCGAGGACGCCTGATCGAAAAAATCGAGAAAGATATTGCCGCCCGAGAAGCTCACCACGAACACGAGATAGAGCACCAACAAAAAGATCGGTACGCCCAGCCATTCGTTGAGCACCACCCGGTCGAGCACTTCAGTGAAGCGCTGGCGCAAGCCGGGCTGGCCACGGCGCTGCAGCGCTGCCGACGCCACCTCGTGCGCCCAGCCGAAGCGCGCCGCGGCAATGCAGTCCACTGCGGCCTCGCCTTCGGCCGCTTCCACCGCCGCTTGCTCGCGCTGCACCACGGCCTGCAACGCCTGAGTCGGCGGCTCGGCCAGATCCTGCAGAAGTCGCAGCGCCTCGAACCGCCGCGCGGCCGTGCCGGTCTGCGCCCCCGGCAGTGCAGACGCAACGGTCTCCAGCGCCTGCGTCACCGCCGCGCCGTAGCCGGGAGCCCGTGCTGCTACGGCCTCACTCAGAGCGCGGTCCATGGTGTGGAGCAATTCCTTGCGACCACGCCCCTTGCGGGCGACCAGCGCCACCACGGGAATGCCCAGATGCTCCGACAAAGCCTGAACCTGCGGCTCCAGCCCCAGGGCCTGAGCCTCGTCCACCATGTTCAGCGCCAGCACCATGGGCTTGCCGACTTCGAGCAATTCGGCGGTCAGCGCCAGATGTCGTTCGAGGTTGGAGGCATCGACGATGTTGACCACCAGATCCACCTCGTCGCCCAGCAGATACTCCCGGGCGACGCGCTGATCGACGCCGCCGCCCCCGAGCAGGCTGTAGACGCCCGGCAGATCGACCACGGACAGCTTGCGGCCCGCCACACTGGCAGAACCCGCTCGGCGCTCCACCGTCACGCCGGGCCAATTGCCCACATGCTGATGCGCCCCCGTGAGCAGATTGAAGATGGTGGTCTTGCCGCAGTTGGGATTGCCCGCCAGCGCCACGACCTGACGCCCGCGCTGCGTCTGCTGAACTTCGGGCGCGCAGCCGCCATCGTGACAGGCGCTCATGCAACCTCCCCGGTGCGTGCGGCCCCAGGCTGCACGCGAATCTGCTCGGTCACGCCGCGCCCCAGAGCGATGCGCGCCCCGCCGACGCGCACGACCACGCCGCGCTTGCTCGGCCCCTGCACCACGCACAGCCCGGTGCCGCGCCGGATGCCGAGCATGAGCATGCGCTGGGTCATGGCACGCCCGCCGTCGACTTCGACGACTTCGGCACATTGACCCGGCGTGAGTTGCGCCAGGGAAATGATCTCAGAGAGGGTGGACATGGCAGAAACGGAGAGATGGAGTGGGGCGGACGGGCTTGATGGCATTCTACGGATCGAATACGGATCTAAATAGGAATGTTTATCGTTACCCAAATCCTAGGCGTCCGTACTGACATGAATCAAGCGCTTTGCTGAAACGCTTTACTCGCAGCTGTAACAGGGCGTGAACCACGCTCGAAAAGCCCGCACCGCATCGCCTGCGCTGCCTACACTGAGTCCATTCTTTTCTTGCCAGCTCTTGCCATGCAGACTGTCTTTCCGCCCCACTCCCCCGCCCTGTTGCCCGTCGTAGGCAGCGCTCAGACCTATCCCGTGCGTCGTGTGTATTGCGTCGGACGCAACTACGCCGCCCACGCCCGCGAGATGGGTTCCGATCCGAACCGCGAGCCGCCCTTCTTCTTCTGCAAGCCCGGCGATGCCGATGCAGTGATCGCTATCCCTGCTGGGCAGACAGGCGGCATTGCCTACCCGAGCGCCACCCAGGATCTGCACCATGAGATCGAACTCGTCGTCGCCCTGGGCAAGGGGGGAAGCGACATCCCGGTGGACCAGGCCGCCGGGCATATCTACGGCTACGCCGTCGGCCTCGACCTGACCCGACGCGATCTGCAGGGACAGATGAAGGCGCAGGGCCGCCCGTGGGAAATCGGCAAGGCCTTCGATCAGTCGGCGCCCGTCGGCCCGATCACCCCGCGTCAACCCGACGCCCCGCCCATGACCGGCGCCATAGCACTGACGGTCGATGGCGCCCTGCGCCAGCAGGGTCGCCTGGAACAGATGATCTGGTCGGTGGATGAAACCATCGCCCGGCTCTCGACCCTGTTCGCCTTGAAGCCCGGCGACCTGATCTTCACCGGCACGCCCGATGGCGTCGGCGCCCTCACCCGCGGCCAGGTGCTGCACGGCTCGATCGACGGCCTGGCGCCGCTTCAGGTGCGCATCGTCTGAGCGAGGGCGATCAGTGCGCCAGCTCCCAGTTGGCGCCCATGCCCAGTTCGGCCAGCAGAGGCACGTCGAGCTGGGCGACGCCCGCCATCAGGCGGGGAATGTGCTCGCGCACCCAATGCGTCTCGTCCTCGGGCACTTCGAGCACCAGTTCGTCGTGAACCTGCATCACCATGCGGGTGCGCAGCTTTTCGCGGACGAGCGCGGCGTCGACGGCGATCATCGCCATTTTGATGAGGTCGGCCGCGGTGCCCTGCATGGGCGCGTTGATGGCGGCGCGCTCGGCCGCGGCCCGGCGAGGCCCGCTGGCGTGAATGTCGGCCAGCCACAGGCGACGGCCGAACACGGTTTCGACATAGCCCTGCTCCGCCGCCAGCTTGCGGGTGCGGTCCATATAGGCCGCAACGCCCGGATAACGGGCGAAGTAGCGGTCGATGTAGAGCTGGGCCGCACTGCGCTCCAGGCCGAGGTTGCGTGCCAGGCCGAAGGCGCTCATGCCGTAGATCAGCCCGAAGTTGATGACCTTGGCCATGCGGCGCTGGTCGGGGCTGACTTCCAGCGGCGTGACGCCGAAAATCTCGGCCGCGGTAGCGCGGTGAATATCTTCACCTGCGGCGAACGCGGCGAGCAGACCGGCGTCCTGGGAGATGTGGGCCATGATGCGCAGCTCGATCTGCGAGTAGTCGCTCGACGCGATCAGCCAGCCCTTGGGCGCGACGAACGCCTCGCGGATGCGCCGCCCCTCCGCCGTGCGCACCGGAATGTTCTGCAGATTCGGATCGTTGGAGGCCAGCCGCCCGGTCACCGCCACGGCTTGCGCGTAGTTGGTGTGCACCCGGCCGGTGTCGGGGTTGATCATCTGCGGCAGTTTTTCGGTGTAGGTGCTCTTGAGTTTGGAGAGGCTGCGGTGGTCGAGGATGACGCGGGGCAGCGGATAGTCTTCGGCCAGTTTCTCCAGCACTTCCTCGTCGGTGGACGGGGCGCCGGAGGCGGTCTTTTTCTGCACCGGCAGTTGCAGGCGCTCGAACAGAATTTCCCCGATCTGCTTGGGGCTGCCCAGATTGAAGGCGCCTCCGGCCAGCTCGAAGGCCTGGGCTTCCAGGGCCTGCATCTTGGCGCCGAGCTCGCCGCTCTGCGCCCGCAGCAGATCGCCGTCCACCAGCACGCCGGTGCGCTCGATGCGCTGCAGGATCTCGCTGACCTGCAGCTCCAGCGCGTAGATGCGCGCCAGCCCCTCGTCCGCTTCGATGCGCGGCCAGAGCCTGCGATGCACCTGCAGGGTGAGATCGGCATCTTCGCCGCTGTAGCGCGTGGCCACGTCAAGAGCCACCTGATCGAAGGTGATGGCCTTGGCGCCCTTGCCGCAGACCTGCTCGTAGCTCAGCGTGTCGTCGCGGCCGAGGTGACGGCTCACCAGGCTGTCGAGGCTGTGCGGCTTGTGCGCCTCCAGCACATAGCTCTGCAGCAGGGTGTCGTGGGCATAGCCTCGCACGGTGAGGCCGGCGTTGGCCAAGACATGGCGGTCGTACTTGGCGTTCTGCCCGAGCTTGGGTTTGTCGGCGTTCTCCAGCCAGGGCCGCAGGCGTTCGAGCACCTCGGCCAGCGGCAACTGCTCGGGCGCGCCGGGGTAGGCGTGGGCCAGAGGCAGATAGGCGGCCTCGCCTGGCGTGACGCTCAAGGACATGCCGACCAGGCGCGCGCGCATCGGATCGAGCGAGTCGGTTTCGGTGTCGAGGGCGGTGAGTTCGGCTGCGTCGATGCGGGCCAGCCAGGCCTCGAAGCGGGCCCAGTCGAGAATGGTCTCGTAAGTGCCTGGCGCGCTCTTCTCCGCGGGCGGATCGTCTTCCAGCAGCGACACCTGGCGGGCGGCTTCCTCGCTCACGGTCTGCGCCTTCATCTCGGCGCTAAAGCGGCGCATGCCGTTGCGGGTGAAGAAGGGCAGCAGCGCCTGCGCATCTTCCGGTGCCGGGCGCAGATCCGGGTCGAAGGACTGGGCGTAGCCGTCCAGGTCGCAATCGGTGTGGATGGTCACCAGCTTGCGCGCGGTGGGCAGCCACTCGAGCGCGGCGCGCAGGTTCTTGCCCGCGGCGCCGCTCACGGTTTCGGCCTGCGCAACCAAGGCATCGAGCGAGCCATACTCCGCCAGCCACTTGGCCGCGGTCTTGGGGCCGACCTTGTCCACGCCGGGCACATTGTCCACCGCATCGCCGACCAGGGTGAGATAGTCGACGATGCGGTTCGGCGCCACGCCGAACTTGGCCAGCACCCCGGCCTCGTCGAGCATCTCGTTGCTCATGGTGTTGACCAGGGTGATGTGGTCGTTGACGAGCTGGGCCATGTCCTTGTCGCCCGTAGAGACCAGGGTGCGGATGCCCTGCGCGTGCGCCCGCACGGCCAGGGTGCCGATCACGTCGTCGGCTTCCACCCCCGGCACCTCCAGCAGCGGCCAGCCCATCAGCCGCACGGCCTCAAAGATCAGCTCGATCTGCGCCACCAGCTCGGGAGGCATCGGTGGACGGTGAGCCTTGTACTGGTCGTACAGGGCGTTGCGGAAGGTCGGCCCCTTGGCATCGAACACACAGGCGGCGTAGCGGTAGCCCTTGGCGACCGGATACTGCTCGCGCAGCCGCCGCAACATGGCCACCATGCCGTAGAGCGCGCCGGTGGGCTGGCCCTCCGGGCCGCGCAGGTCGGGCATGGCATGGAAGGCACGGTAGAGGTAGCTGGAGCCGTCCACCAGCAGCAGGATGGGGGCAGTGTCGGAGTGCGCATCGGAATTCATCCGCGCATTATCGGGCGCGCCGTAAAATCGACGCATGAAGACGCTCCGCTCCGCTCCAGTCCTTTGCGCCCTTGGCGTGTCCTCCTTGCTTGCCGGCGTTTTTCCAGCGCAGGTCGCTCACGCGCAGTCCAAGCCTGCTGCACCGCTGACGGATACCCAACCCAAGCCCAAGTTTCCCGAACCGCTTGTGCGCGAGAACGTCACCCAGGATCGCGCCGTGCGCATTCAGGAACAACAGGTGCGCGGAGCCACCACCTCCATTAAGGTCCAACCCCTGCATGGCGGCGCGGCCTACAACGTGGTGCCGCCATCGGTCTCGTCCAACACCGATCCGGCCCACATGGAAGGGCAGGCGCAGTGGAAGGTGTTCACCTTCAAGTAACCCCGACGGGCCGTCCCTTCGGCCCGCCCTTTCTTTCCAATTCCCGTTCATGGCCGTTTTCACACCGCTCGATGAAGCAGAGGTCGACGCCTGGCTGGCACGCTTCGATCTGGGCACACGCACCGACCTGCAGGGTATCGCCAGCGGGATCGAAAATACCAACTACTTCCTGACGACCACGCAGGGACGGTTCGTGCTCACGCTGTTCGAGCGGCTGCGGCCCGGGCAGTTGCCGTTCTACCTCGGACTGATGCACCACCTCGCCGCGCATGGCATTCCCGTGCCCGACCCCATGCCCGACCGGACGGGGCAGACGCTGCATGCGCTCAAAGGCAAACCGGCCGCGCTGGTCACGCGACTGAAAGGCCGCAGCCAGTTGCAGCCTCAGCCGGCGCATTGCGCGCAGGTGGGCCACTGGCTGGCGCGCATGCATCTGGCCGCGCGCAACTACGCGGGCACGCAGCCCAATCTGCGCGGGCTCGCCTGGCAAAGCCGCACCATCCCCGAGATCCTGCCCTATCTCTCGGCGGATCAGCGCGACCTCATCAGTGCCGAGCTGGCGCACCAGACCGCCACGGCCGCCTCGGCCGCGTATGCCTCGCTGCCCCGCAGTGCCGTGCACGCCGATCTGTTCCGTGACAACGTGCTGTTCGAGGGCGACACCCTTTCCGGCGTGTTCGATTTCTACTTCGCCGGGGTCGACACCTGGCTGTTCGATCTGGCCGTGGCCCTCAACGACTGGTGCATTCATCTGGAGACCGGCGCGTTTGATGCCTCCCGCCGAGACGCGCTGATGCAAGCCTATCTGGCCGTGCGGCCCCTGAGCGACGCCGAGCGCAGCCTGCTGCCCGACGCCCTGCGCGCCGCCGCGCTGCGCTTCTGGACCTCGCGCCTGGCCGACTATCACCTGCCCCGCGACGCCCATCTGCTCACCCCTCACGATCCGACGCATTTCGAGCGTGTCCTGCGCCAGCGTCTCGTGTCCGACTGAAACCGGATCCTCAAGGCTGCCGATACCATGGCAGCTCATCCGACCTCCATCTCCTGCTCTTCTTTCTGCCATGCAACTGCGCACCGTGACTGCCCGCGAAGGCCTGCTTTGGGTAAAAAGCGGCTTTCGCCGCCTGGCCATGCAGCCCTGGGCCGCGCTGCTGATGATCGTGGCCTATATCGTCGTGACGGGTTTCATTTCGGCGCTTCCCTACATCGGCCTGGTGTTTCCCCTGCTCGTGGTGCAGTTCGGCACCCTCGGTTTTCTGCAGGCCAGCCGTCAGATGGCGCAGCAACAACCCGTCTGGCCGACGGTGCTGCTCACCGGGTTTCGCGCTGGCCCTGTGGCGCTGCGCCACATGGTGATTCTGGCGGTGCTCTACACCCTTGCCGTGCTGCTGGTGCTGGGGGTGGGGTCGCTGTTCGACGGAGGGGCCATGCTTCGCCTGCTGCTCCTGGGCGACAAACCACCTGCAAGCACGATTGCCGACGGAGGCCTGCGCATGGGGGCCATTGCGGCGACACTGGCTTATGTCCCGGTGTCGCTGGCCTTCTGGCTGGCCCCGCCGCTCGTGGTCTGGCATGGCATGCCGCCCGTCAAGGCGCTGTTCTACAGCTTTGTACTGTGCGTGCGCAACATCAAGGCCTTCGCGCTTTATGCGGTGCAGTGGCTGCTGCTGTTCCTCAGCCTGCCCACACTCATCGTGTTGGTCGCCAGCCTGCTGGGGGCCAGCGAGACGCTGGCGGCCACCTTGAGCATGCCCGTGGTCATCGCCCTGTTCCTGGCCTACATCCTGTCTTACTACGCCAGCTATGAATCGCTGGTCGGCGCCCAGGCGGCTGGGCCCGACGCCTGATCGCGCACGTCGGCATCTTCGGGCGGCGGGCTGCCGCTATCGTCTGGATTCGTTGCCCTGCATGCGGATCAGGGTATCAAGCACACGAAGATTTTCGGGCCGCAGTTGCCGCGCCACATCGACCCAGTCTTCCACCACCGCGGTCATCTCTTCGCGATCCAGAGGCATCATGCGGCGTTTGGCGCGTTGCAGAGCGTGGCGGGCGGGGCGGACCCTGGCATGCGACGCGATGAAGTCGCGTGTGAACCGCTCGCCCTCACCGCTTGGACAGACATGGTCGATGACGCCCATCTCGTGCAGCGCAGCCGCTGAATACACCTGCCCGCCCTGCATCATTTTCTCGGCCGCCGACAGCCCGATACGACGCGTCAACAGGCTCATCGCACCGGTGCAGGGAAAGAGCCCGAACAGCACCTCCGGCAGACCGAACTCGGCCCTCTCCTCGGCAATCACATAGTCGGAAGCCAGCGCCGTCTCGAACCCGCCTCCCAAGGCACGCCCCTGGACCAGGGCAATGGTGGTGGCACGCTGCGTCACGGCGCCAAACCAGCGGTACGTCATGTCCAGGCAACGCATGGAATAGGCGCGCAGCGCCGCGAAATCGCCTCGTTCGATGCACGACTGGAAGTAGCCGAGATCGCCGCCGACATTGAAATACGTCGGATGGTCCGATCGCAGCACGGCATAGTGAATCGGCAGCCCTTCGAGATCGTCTTCCTGCCAGACCCCCCCATTGCTTTCGTAGGCTGAAAACGCCTGCTCGAAAGCATCCAGCAGTTCGCGGGAGAAATTCAGCGGGCGATGTTCGCGGGCTCGCATGGTGATCCACATGCTGCTCTGCGACGCATCGAACTCCAGATCGACTCGACCGAGACTGCGTACGGGCATCGGGCCCGCACTGTCCGTGGCACGCTGCATTCTGCGCAGGGGAAGTGAGACGACAGAAGTATTCAAACGCATTGGGGCTCCGAATCTTGTCTGCAAAGCGGGAAAAACGGCCAGCCATCACCCGGCGAAGGTTCGATGACCCAAAACCCTCGCCTCACGCCACGACGCGCCGGAAGGTGAATCTCATGAACAAAACAGGTCGGCGCAGTCAACCTGGCATTCCGGACAACGGCGACACGCCTCGTGCACACCGCCCTCTCCGTGCCTGTGGCTGCTGCGACGCATCAAGGATAACGGAGGCCTGTTCGAAACTTGATGGAAATGCGAACTTTTTCTCATAAACGGCCTTTCAAAGCGGAAACCCGCCGCCATTCCCTGGCGCCGGTCCTTACGATCTTTTCACCTTCATCCGCCCCGGTGCGGCCGCCCGCCAGGGCGCGCGCCGGCGAGGACTGCGGCGGAGTCCGGTGAGATCCACGCCGTATCGCACGATGTCTGTTCAAACACACCCGCGGGAATCGAGAACCGCAGTACGCACAGTGAAAACGTCCTTCACGTTCGACTTCGGCAAAGCCCTCCAGAGTCAGGCGCAGCTTCGACTCTGGATGGTGACCGCACTCGTCCTGACGTTCTGCACCCTCGGCGCGCTCTACGGCTGGCTGAGCGCGCCGCAGATCGCAGTGGCGGTGCTGCATGTCGTGTACGCCCTGGTCGTTTACCGTATTCAGCGCAAAACCACGCAGATGTCCGAAGGCCTGCTTTTCACCACGGCCATCCTCGATGCCGCCTGGGTGTTCGGCTGGGTCATGGTCACAGGCCCCTTCGGCATTCTGTTCACGCCCCTGTTCAATTTCTCGACCATCGGCTACGGGATGCGCACCGGGAGTCGCAAAGTGTTGCGCGTGTCGCAGGGCGCTTCGTTCTTGTTCGCCTGTCTGGTGCCCGTGATGTCCCCCTACTGGGCTTCACACATGATCGGTTGGGGCTCGGCGATTTTGGCCGTCGTCATCGTCCCCTGGTATGCCGGCGAATTGACACGCCAGTTCAAGGCTGCCATCGAATTTGCGGAACAGGAAAGCCGTGCCAAGAGCGAGTTGCTGGCGCGGGTCAGCCACGAACTCCGCACGCCGCTGGGCGGGATTACCCACGCGGCCGAACTGCTGCGTGTCGAAGCCCCGTCGGTACGCAGCGCAGATCTGTCCAAGACCATTCTCAACCTCAGCGAACACCTGCTAGCCGACATCAACGACCTGCTCGACCAGAGCAAGCTGACCGCAGGCAAGATGGCGCTTTCCCCCGCGTCTCATGCGCTGGAAGGCATGCTGGAGATCGTGCGGGCCTCGATCGAAGCGCGTGCCCAGGCCAAGGGGCTCCTGTTTCAGGCCAGCATCGATCCGCGGCTTGCCTCTCAGGTTCTGGTCGACGAGCGTTGGCTGTCGCGCGTGCTGATCAATCTGGCGGGCAATGCCGTCAAGTTCACCGAGGTCGGCAGTGTCAGCCTGAATCTCATTCTGCTGTCGGAAACCCAGACCGAGTACGTCATACGGTTCGGTGTGCACGATACGGGAATCGGGATTTCTGCCACGGATCAGGCGAAGATTTTCAGCCCCTTCGTCCAGGCCGAGGACGGAAAACGCCATGCCTCGGAAGGAACAGGTCTGGGCCTGGCCATCAGCCAGGAGGCTGTCCGACTGATGGGCGGAGCCCTCCGCGTGGCGAGCACCCCGGGGAGCGGAAGCCACTTCTGGTTCGATCTCCACCTCGAAAAAGCAAGCAGCGCCCCCGCGCTCACGCCCTCTGCCGCACCGCTCGCGCCCCAGTCGATCGAGTCTGCGCCCGTCGCCACGGGCAGACGCATTCTGCTCGCGGACGACAACGCGACCAATCTGTTCCTGCTGAAGGAGTTGCTGCAACAGGACGGCCATTCGGTTGTCACCTCGACGAGCGGAGCCGGCGCCCTGGCAACCCTGTCGCACGGCGACCGCTTCGACCTGCTTCTGCTCGATTACAACCTGGGCGACATGGATGGAACCCAGGTGCTGCAGATCTATCGCATGGGGTGCGCCCAGCCCGCGCCTGCCTTCTTCCTCACCGCGGACGCCACCCTGGTGACGGAACGCAAGCTGTCGGAAACCGGAGCACGGGGTGTGCTCACCAAGCCGATCCGTATTGCCGATCTTCGGCGGGCGATTTCGAGCGAAACGCCGCCCGCCGCACGCCAGGCAGAGTCCGAAGCCCAGGCTCGCGCAACGCCTCCGAGTTCCTCGCGACACGCCGAGGACGGCGTCAACACCGGAAAACATCTTCGTGCCGTTTCGGTGATGTATATCGACCCGACCGTGATCCAGAAGCTGCAATCACTCGGACGCTCCAAGAACTTTCTGGTCGAGATGCTCAGTCGCGCCAAGGCCGACATCAGCCGCTCGACAGAGGCCATTACCGCCGCGCTGCAACACCAGGATGCCGGCGCCGCGCGCGACGCCGCGCATGCCTTGAAAGGCGTCTGTCTGGAGATTGGTGCCCTGCGCCTGGCCAATGTCGGCCTCGCGATCATGCGGGGCGACGACGCGCAACTTGAATCTCAGTCGGCCAGGATGCGGGCCGACCTGCGGACCGAGGCGGCGAACACCCTGGCCGCGATCGACCGCATTCTGACCGAGCAAACCCAGATCGCCGCGAGCTTCTGAACCGCCGCGCGCGGCCGAAGCCCGCCCCATTCAAACACCGGAGACTGGTTTTCAGTCTTGGTCAGATCGATCAGGGCCGCCCCAGAACCAGCGCAACATTCGTCCCCCCGAAGCCTGCGGACAGCGTGAGCGCATGTCGCACCTCACGGCCCATGAGGGTCTGCTGCAGATGATGGAGCCCCTCGCACTCAGGATCGAGGTCGTCGAGGTGGGCCGTGCCGGGGAGAAAGCCGTGCTCGATAGCCAGCATGCAGACCAGCGCCTCCATGGCACTGGCTGCACCGAGCAGATGCCCATGCAAGGCCTTGGTGCCACTGATGGGAACCGTCATGGCGGCGTCGCCCAAGACCTCTTTCATGGCCGAGACCTCGACCGGATCGCCACCGCGCGTGGCTGTGGCATGCGCATTGATGTAGTCGAGTTCCGCCGGTGCGAGGCCGGCCTTGCGCAGGGCCGCGCGCATGGCCCCAATCTGCCCACGCGCATGCGGTGAGCCAATGTGATAGGCATCCGAGGCCACGCCCCACCCCTCGATCACCGCGTGGATGCGCGCGCCGCGACGTTGCGCATGCTCGCGCGACTCCAGTACGAAGAACACGCTGCCTTCCCCCAGAACCAGCCCCGTGCGCGCGGTGGAAAAGGGTTTGCAGCTGCGCGACGGATCGTCCTCATCCACCGCGGCCAAGGCGCGCAGACCGTCCCAGGCCCAGAGAAACCCGGGCTCCAGGGTAGCCTCCGCCCCGCCGACCAAGGCGATGTCGAGTTCGCCGCACTGAAGATGGCGACAAGCATCTGCGATGGCATTGCCCGATGACGAACAGGCCGAGGTGTGACTTGCCGTCGGACCCGTGACTTGCTGGCGGATCGAGATCTGTGCCGTGGGTGCATTGGCCATGACGTTCATGATGACGTAGGGCCGCGCACTCGGTTTGCGCTCGACGTAGAACTGGCGGGCCGCCTCCCACTCGGTGGCCCCCCCTCCCCTCACCGTGCCGTAGAACACCCCGGCCCGCTCGCCATAGGCTGCAAAATGCTCGACACCAGCGTCCTTCGACGCGTTTTCCGCCGCGACGATCGCGAGCTGGGTGGTTCGATCCAGAAAGGGTCGTTCGATGCGTGTGAAGCGCTCGCTGAAATCCTCCAGCACCCGCCCGACCGCGAAGCGTTTGTCGAGCATGGGCGATTCGAACAAACCAATACCCGAACGCAGATTCTGCAGACTTTCAACAACCGCCGACGGGGAATTTCCGATCGGAGAGATAACCCCGACGCCGGTTATCACAATATCCGTCATTTCAGACGCTTTCGACATTGCGCAGCACCATTTGGGCGACGTCCTGCAAAGTCGGCGCCCTGGGGAGTGACACATCGTTAAATTTATGTCCAACCGCGTCCTCGAGACCTATGATGACGTCAAGCATGGCCATCGAATCCAGACCCGCATCGGCAATGGGTGCGTCAGAGGGCACTTTCGAAAGATCCATATCGAAGGTCGAAAGAACGATTTCCTTGATCTTTTCAATAACGTCGTGTTCGGTCCGCAAGGTAGTCATGGCAGAAATCAGAATTGAGTAGTCACGAAGAATGATGGAATCCAACTGGGAAAAAACACCGCAGATCCTGATCGTTGATGATCAGCAAGCGAATTGCCTTTTGCTGGCTGAAATCATGGCGGGCGTTTGCCCAGGCGCCGACGTCAAGACGTTTTCCAACCCTCTTGATGCATTGCAGCATGCCTCGGTCTGCGATGTTGATCTTCTGATTACAGATTATCACATGCGCGAACTCGACGGCATCTCACTCATTCGCCGAATTCGTGCACTGCAGCATCTGCATGACTCTCCGATCATCTGCGTCACCTCGTCGGACGATATCGACGTGCGGTACGCCGCACTCGACGCCGGGGCCAACGATTATTTGAGCCGTCCCCTGGATTATCGTGAATGTGCAGCGCGCTGCCGTAATCTGCTGAATATGCGGCGGCTCCAATTGGCGATGCGTTCCTATTCGCAAAATCTATCCAAGAAAATCTATAAAATCACCATAGAACTCGAAACAAAAAACATGGAAACCCTGTTTCGACTGGCGAAAGTCGCAGAGCAGAGGGATACGGACACGGGTGCGCATTTACAACGTATCGGAAAATTTTCAGCCTATTTGGCGCGTCAATTAGGCTGTGACGAGAATTTCTGCAACATCATCGAACTCGCCGCCCCCTTGCACGACCTTGGCAAAGTCGCCATTCCCGACAGCATCCTTCTGGCCAAACGCCCATTGACGCCTGAGGAATGGGCCATCATGAAGACGCACACCACGATCGGCCATGCCATGCTGGCCGGCAGTGACTCGATGCCCATGCAATTGGCGGCCGACATCGCGCGATCACACCATGAGCGATACGACGGTTCGGGCTATCCCGATGGCCTTGCGGGCGAACAGATTCCGCTGGCCGCGCGCATTCTTGCGGTAGCCGATGTCTACGATGCGCTGACGTCCAAACGTCCCTACAAAGAGGCTTGGCCTCACGACAGGGCGCGGGCGTATCTGACGGAGCAGGCGGGAAGGCACCTCGATCCCAAGCTGGTTGCCGTGTTCCTCGCGTCGCCCGAAGACATCTTGCAGATCTCCGGTATTCGGCTTCAATGATCCGCGCAGGCGCGAATCCTGAGCGAGCTTATCTGGTGTTGCACGCCGAGCATCCACTGCTGCATCGATGCCGGCGCGAACTGACCCGGATAGTTCCCATACAGCGCCAGAACCGCCCACACTTCGCCCGCTGAATTCATCAGGGGAATGGCCGCACTGCAGCGGATGTCCAGGCCGAGGGCGAGCGTACGGGCATAGCTGTCCGCCTCGTCCACCGACCAGACATCGACCCGGGCCAAGCGGCGCGTTCGCCATGCCGAGACGCTTGCACCGTCAGGCTGCCGCCGCTCGGTCTCGCCACCGGCCGCGCCCAAGGCATCGAAGAACCGGGCGAACGCATCAGGCTGATGTGCGCTGGCCGTTCGCTCCAGTCCAAGCGTCGCATCGGCGCGCACGGCATACCAGGCGACACCCGCAACGCCGGGCAATCCGGCCATCGCATCCAGGCGTTCCTGCAACGCGTCATTCCATCGCTCGTCCCGCGCCAGGAGTGGCATGGCCAACACGTCCAGATAGGACTGAGCGACGGCGTCTGATGCCGCGAACTGGGCCTGCAGTGCATCGTCGAGGCGGGCCTCCACCAGGGAAAGCAGGGGATGACGACGTATCAGAGGCCATCCCACGAGATCCAGATGTTGATCAATCAGCGTGCGATACCGGACCGAAGCCCTCGCCAACAAGGCGGGCGAAACACCGCTCAGGCTATGCACCTCACCGATTTGCCATGCGCGCTGAACCAGTGCTTCGCGCGAAGCCTGGGGGTCGATCAGCATGGCCAGATAGGCGCTTTGGTGCTGTTTCAGGTGGGCCCATTGCGGCGCATCCAGCCCAGCCAGCAAGGCTCTTGAACGGGGGTCCGCTTCGAGTTCGGCATAGAACGCCTCGATGAAGTGCGGATTCGCTCGGCCCAGGAGTTCCACGGCATCGGCGAGAATACCTTTGGCGCTGTCGCCATAGGGATCCGTCGTCTGCGTCTGGGCTGGTTCCGCGGCGCTGGACTGCACGCCCAGTTGCCACCAGGATGTTCGCGTGGCCTTGCGCAACTTGAGCTGATACATGGCCGCATCTGCCGCACGCAGCAGCAGATCGGGCTCCGAGCCGTCCTGGGGGTAGCGGGACACCCCCATCGTCATGCCGATGACGGCGGTCTGATGCGCGGAGACAAACACGGGCTCCGTCATCACCGTCTCCAGACGACCGAAGACCGTGGATAACTGATCGACCGCCTCGCGCGGGTCGACCTCTTCGATCAGAATGGCGAATTCGTCGCCTCCCAAGCGCGCGATCAGCTCGGTCTCCCGCAGGGCATGCCGCCAGCGACGCGTGACTTCGCGCAACAGTCGATCCCCGGCTTCGTGGCCATGGGTGTCGTTGACCTCTTTGAATCCGTCGAGATCGATATAGCCCACGGCCACCTCGGTGCCCCGCCTGCGGGCACGAGCAATCGCCTCCTGCAGGCGCTGGTGAAACGCGGTGCGATTGGGCAGGCCGGTGAGCGCGTCGTGCAATGACTGACGCTTGGCCTGGGCATGCAGCAGCGAGAGTTCCCGGAACGAGGCGTGAATCCGGCGCGCCGCCAGTCCAAGGAACACAAAGTAGAGCAAGGAAAGAATGCCGACGGTCTGCAGCGTCGCATCCGACGACCCGAGCAGCCGGACGCTCAAACTGACGGCCGGGGGCCCCATGAACAGCAAGGCCGAAGGGGCGTCGGAAGATTGCTGCGCCACGCCCGCCCCGCACACCGCGGCGATCACCGTGGCCACGAGCAGTTCATCGAATGGCGTGACCGGCGAAAGCAGCACCGGCAGCGCCGCCCACGACAGTCCGAGCACGAGGACGCCCAGGCGCAACCGAATCAGCCAATGCGCCGCGTGCTCCGTGAAGGCAAGATCGCGGCGTGCGGCGATCCACAGCGCCACGCGCAGGCCGTGCGCCATCACCATCCAGGCAAACCAGAGCCACAGACTCATCGTGCCCGCGCCTGCCGGATGAATCAACCAGACCATCACGCCCGCAGGAACGACCCCGCCGGCGAATCCAACGGGAATGGTCTTGAGCACGGCGCGCGCCTGATCGGCGGACACCTCGCCCGCCGGATTCAATCCGGCCGAAAGCCTTCCCTGCGAAGAGAAATCTGGGTAGCCCGGCGCCTGTTCGTTCTGCGTCTCTGGTGTGCTCATGGCCAATGCCGTTGGCGAGTGCCTAGTGAAAAAGCGTCTGCACCCTCATGGCTGCGAATCGGTGCGTCGATCAGACGGCAGAAAGCCATCACTTCAGGGAAGTTCTTCTATCGCAGGATTATCCTGCGAACCGACCTCACCCCGTGTACGCGCACAGCCTGTCCTGGCCTCCTGCCCACGTATGCTGGAACCCCTGTTGAGAATCGGCACGTTGAAGAATGAAGCCGCCCCCTGGGTTTCGTGAGGTTGAGCGCAGAGGTCACTAGGCCCGGCGTTGCCCATGAGTCTTCAGCCTTCGCCATTCACGATCAATCATCCCCAACAAGAGCTAACGACATGGGCAAGACTGTCTTGGTACTCGGCGCCGGCATGGTGGGCACCTGCACCGCCCTGCACCTGCAGCAGCGGGGCGTTGATGTCACGTTGATCGATCGCCGCGGGCCCGGCGAAGAGACCTCCTACGGCAATGCCGGCCTCATCCAGCGTGAGGCCGTCGAGCCCTATGCCTTCCCCCGCGAGCTGAACTTCGTGCTGCGGGCCGCCCTGGGACGCGGCGCCGAGGTGCATTGGCACGCGCGGGGCCTGCGCCACATGGCGATTCCCCTGATCCAATACTTCCACCAATCGCGCCCCGCCGCGCATGCCCATGCCACCCAGAGTTACAGCCGCCTGATCGCTTACGCCCTCGAAGAGCATGCACCACTGATTGCTGCTGCGCAGGCCGAGCAACTGGTCCAGCGCGATGGGTTCCGCTTCGTCTTCCGCACACCGCGCGCATTCGCTCGGGCCGTGGAACGCGCACAGCGTCTGCAAGACCAGTTCGGCGTGCGATTTACTGCCGAGGACAAAGCAGCGCTGTCTCGCTCCGAGCCGACATTGCGCCAGGAACTGGCCGGTGCGGTGCACTGGCTCGATCCGTGGGCTGTCCAAGACCCCGGAGCGCTGGTGCAGCGTTACGCGGCGCTGTTCGCTGCGCGTGGCGGTCGCCTCCTGCGTGGCGATGCAAAGACATTGCGGGCGAGTGGCGCGGGATGGTCGATTCAGGGCGAAGGCGGCCACATTGAAGCCGAGCAGGCCGTGATCGCCCTTGGGCCGTGGTCGCAACAGTGCCTCCGTGATCTGGGCTATCGCTACCCCCTGTTCATCAAGCGCGGCTACCACCAGCACTATCCCCAATCCCTAGGATTGCGCCAGCCCCTGCTCGACGCCGAACGCGGCTACGTGCTCGCGCCCATGCGCCTCGGGCTGAGGTTGACCACCGGTGCCGAGTTCGCCCCCATCGATGCGCCACCAACGCCGATACAGCTCCGCAAAACCGAAGCCATGGCGAGCGAACTGCTCGACCTCGGTCCTCCCCGCCCTGATCCGGCCTGGGTCGGGTCGCGTCCATGCACAGCCGACATGCTGCCCGTCATCGGCCCCGCGCCTCGCCACCCCGGACTGTGGCTCAACTTCGGCCATGCCCATCAGGGTTTCACCCTTGGCCCTATCAGCGGGCGACTGCTGGCCGAGATGATTTGCGGCGAGACGCCACGGGTCGACCCCTCGCCCTATCTGCCGCAACGGTGGCCAGGGTGAACATGCCCGGCACGGCCGCGCCTACTGGGCCGAACTAGGGGGAAACCTCGCCGTCGACATAGAACCAGTCGCCGTTTTCTCGCACAAATCGGCTCGACTCCTGCATGCGATGCGCCCGACCACCCACCTTGTAGCGCGCCACGAACTCCACAACGGCTCGATCCTCACCGTGCAAGTCGTGACGCTTGATCGAAAGCCCGATCCATCTGGGCCTGGGCTCCGTCCCGAGTTCCAGACTGTCGGGCCGCGTCGACACATGCCAGGTCGCCAGCACGTAATCTCCATACCCCAATGCATACGCCACATAGCGGGAGCGCATCAATGCTTCAGCCGTGGGTGCGGCTTCCAGGCCAGCGAGAAGATGTCCGCAGCAGTTATCCAGCGACCTGCCGCTCCCACAGGGGCAGTGGCTCATCGGGTCAAGCGGCTTCATAGTCTGAGCCCATAAAAAAGCCCAAGTGAATCAGTCACTTGGGCTATGTTTTGGCGGAAAGGGAGTCTGTCTAGCCTTTGTTCCGCCTCGTTCCGAGAAGTTCATTTTCTCTTTTATTTTCAATAACTTGTATCACATCCGCGTTTCCCCATGTTTCCCAAAGGGGGTGACAGTGCCGCTGTTTTTGATGACAATTTTGTGGACATTCGAACTCGGCGGAGACTGTGATGACCAAGGGACAACTGACGGCGCAGGAGGTGCGCAAGCTCTCCAGGGTGGACGGTCTGCACCGGGTTGCGACTGGGTTGTATCTGCGCGTGCGCGGCGGGTCGAGTCTGTGGACGTTCCGCTCGATGGTCAATGGCCGGGCGAGCGAATATTCACTCGGTGGGCTGGGGGACCTGACGCTGGCTGATGCGGTGGCCCGAGCAGCGGAGTTGCGCGCCAAGGTCAAACGGGGTGAGCCGGTGGCGGTGCGCGTGAAGGCGGCTCCCGCGGGTGACATCAAGGTCGAGACGTTTGAATCGGTGGCCCTGCAGTTGTGGGAGTCGATGAAGCCGGGGTGGAAGAATCCCAAGCATGGGGATCAGTGGATCAACACGCTGCGCACCTATGCGTTTCCGCAGTTCGGCCGCCAGCCGGTGGGAGAGGTGGGCACCGATGCGGTGCTGGCCGCACTGTCGCCGATCTGGCAGACCAAGCATGAGACGGCCACGCGGCTGCGGCAACGCATCGAAGCCGTGCTGTCGGCGGCCAAGGCGCGGGGCTTGCGCACGGGGGAGAATCCGGCGGCGTGGCGGGGCCATCTGGACGCGTTGTTGCCGAGGATCAGCAAGAAGCGCCGGGTGAAGCATTTCGAGGCGATGGACTGGCGGGGGGTGCCCGCCTTCCTGGCGGCGTTGCGGCAGCGCTCCAGCATGAGTGCCTGGGCGTTGCAGTTCACCCTCCTGACGGCGATGCGCACGGGCACGGTGATTGGGACGCGCTGGGAGGAGATCGACCTGGCACGGGCGTTGTGGGTCATTCCGGCCGCGCGCATGAAGACGCAGGTGGAGCACCGGGTGCCGCTATCGCAGCAAGCCGTGGCCTTACTGTCCGCCTTGCCCCGTCAGGAGGGCTCGGATGCGGTGTTCTGGGGAGCCCGCAAGCCGACGATCAGCAATATGGCGATGCTGGAGTTGTTGCGCGGCATGCGCCCGGGACTGACGGTGCATGGCTTCCGGTCGAGCTTCAGCGATTGGGCGGCGGAGAGCACGCACTTTCCGCAGCAGGTGATTGAGATGGCGCTGGCGCATGCCATCGGCAATGCGGTGGAGGCGGCGTACCGCCGCGGGGATCTGTTCGACAAGCGCCGGGCGTTGATGCAGGCGTGGGGGGACTACTTGGAAGGGTCGGCGGATGCCGGAGAGGCCGCCGCGTTGGACGGACGGGACGCTGCAAGCTGACGGCGGCCAGGCCGGCGGACTGCCGACTGCGATGCCCGGTTGCGCAGATCGAGCGAGGGGCGCGTATTCGGCCAAAGCAGCCATTAGCGGACGATCACCGCAAAGTCAGCAACGCAGCCCAGATCGGTCCTTCACCCCAATCAGCAACTCAGGTGTGCAGGGAAAATATCCGCTGCATCGAGGACCAGCTCATTGGCTTCCTGCGTGAGGCCCATGCTGGATTGCCGGTCAAGTTTCTGTGCCGCAATCATGGTTTCTGTGCGCCAAGCGACGATACATTGAAGGTCAAGATTGGCGGCACGAAGGTGTGGGACGCGCAGCGGCGCAAGGGGTTGGAGGCGGAGAACACCAAGCTCAAGAAGCTGCTGTCGAACTCGGTACTCGAGATCGACGCCATGCGGAAGGTGTTCAAAGGAAACTGAGAACCGTAGCGACGCCGCGTACGGCTATCCAAGGCCAAGCATGCATCGACGATTGCCCGATTGTTTGCGCCATGACACGTTGCCTGCGCAATTACATTGCGCGCGAAGCCGAGGCTGTCGCGTCCAAGAAGCGAGTGTTCCTTCGCGCGTCGCACGACATGCACTTGCGCTCCGGCGCGAAGGGAAACTTGGCGCCGGAGCTAATACATGTCAATGGTCGTTGACCGCGCCTACCTGTGTCTGGAAGCGCGGACTGCGCGGATCGACATACCTGTCGAGCCAGCCCGGGGCCTTCGCAAAAGCGGTTTGCATTGGCCGCTCAGAACACATGGCGCATGCCAACGGAAAATCCGTCCGCGTTCGTCCCTAGGAGGCCAGTGTCTGTGTTTGACGCATCGTGTACGCCATAGAAGGATTGTGCTCCATTGGAGATGCGGCTCACATCGGTGTAAATGGAGGTCTGCTTAGACAGTCTGTAGATATAACCCACTGCGTACATGTGCGCGTCGCTGTTCGCCACATTCGTGTCTTTGGCGTCGGAGTAAGAGGCAGCAATGGTGCCAGGCCCAACTGGCACGGAAACCCCGAGCATCCAAAATCGAGTGTCGAGACCCGCGGTGCTGGTCGACACTGGCTCAAACAGCGCAGCCGGCAAATTACTACGGAACGTCTGAAACATTCCGCCGAGCTTGAAATGGCCGAAGTCGTAAGAGCCGAAGGCTTGGACAACCTTCACAGCCTCCACAGAACCGACGGGCAGAGCAGCGCTGGCTTGGGTTGCACTCACCAATTGGTTGTGCCGTAGATAGGCGGCACCAACCATCAGCGGGCCGCTCGCATAACGAACGCTTAGGTTATAGAGTTGATTGGCCGACGTCGACCCAGGTTGTGCGCCAAAGCCGTAGACGGCATTGGCGGTAACGCCGTGCAGATTGGGCGTGGTGTATTCAACCAGTTGCGATGCGCGCAGGAAATTAAAAGCCGATGCCGCACGGTTCAGGTTGGTGATGGCGCCGGTGGTGCCATTGTGGAAGGGGTCGACCGCCCCAGCGTTAAGGTAAACAGGCAGGAGAAACCGGCCCGCCGCAATGCGGCCGAAGTCACCTTGCAGACCTAGCATGGAGGTTCGCCCCATGAAGCTGCCGCCGGTACAGTATGGGTTGCTCGCCGAGCTAGCGCCGGCGGAGCAAAAACCTGTGGCGATGTCGAAGAAGGAGGAAAGCCCTCCGCCCAGATCTTCACGCCCTTTTATGCCGACCTGGCTGGGGAAGTCAGTGCCGCTGGCCATTTTGGTTACGCTGCCCCCTTTTACGCCTGTGGCACGCGTGATCGCGACGTCAATGTTGCCGTACAACTGCACGGACGATTGCGCGCTGGCCGGCGCATATGCGGCGGCGCATGCAGCCGCGACGGCAGCGCTACGCAGCGCGGTCTTAAGGACTTTTGAAACGATCGGGCGAGCCAATGTGGTGGGATAGTTTTTCATGGGTGGTGTGATGGGGACTGTGAGAAACCGAAAGCGAAGCGCTTCAGCGCATGTCGCCGACGAGAAAATGCTCTACAACCGGGAGGCAAGCGCCTCACGGTGAAATGTCTTCAAGCTGGCGATCTGTTGTCTCGACCATCCGTGTCGCGGCAACAAAGCCCACGAGAGTGGTCACGGCAAACAT
This sequence comes from Thiomonas intermedia, assembly GCF_002028405.1. Lineage (NCBI taxonomy): Bacteria > Pseudomonadati > Pseudomonadota > Betaproteobacteria > Burkholderiales > Thiomonas > Thiomonas intermedia. Next base: position 3,038,971 of record NZ_CP020046.1, on the reverse strand, counting down.
GAGGAAAATCGCAGCGATACCTCGCCGGGGAAGCACGAACCCGACGATTGCGGGAGCCGTCGCTGAGGCAAGTCGCAGCCAAGACGTTGCCAACCCCGTTCCCATCGCACGCATGCGCGTCGGATAGATCTCCGGCGTATAGAGATACAAGAGCACGGTGGTGGTCCCCATGACGGCATAGGCACTCGAAGCCAGCACCACGACTGACCACGGGGTTTGCGCGCCAATCACGGCGAGCGCCGCGAGGAGTGCGCCGCTGATTAGGAAGCTCGCCATTGCCCAGCGGCGCCGGCCAATCCGATCGACGAGCAGTGCGCATACAACGACCGCGCAGGCGCTCAACACATTGGTCAAGGAGGCCAGATGGAGTGATTCCTTCAATGGCAGGTGATAGATCGTCCGGTAAAACGTCGGCAACCAATTGTTGATCCCGTTCGCCACAAAGTAGGCAGCGGCCCAGAGGACCCATACGGTCAATGTTCGTGCGCGGTAAAGCGGTGAGAAGAGTTCACGCCAAGATGCCTTCCTCTGCCCGCTCAATTCCGCGGTGAGGTTTGCAATACGCACTTCGATCTCATCCCTGTGCACTTGCGTGTCCAGAGTTCGGGTCGAGGTGCTGGCTTCAATCTTTTCGATTACCCCTTCTGCCGCCTTAAATTGCCCTTTGGCAATCAGCCATCGCGGAGATTCGGGCAACCGCACCATGAGGAAAAGAATCACCAGTCCAGGGATTCCACCTGCGATGAAGATTGATTCCCACCCCAGCCGAGGCACGATAAATGCGCCGATTTGCGCGGCTGCCAGTAGCCCCAGCGGAAAGATGAGTTCGTACAAGATGAAGAACCTGCCCCGCCCCTTTGCGCACGACAACTCGTTGATGTAAGCCGCTGCAATGGGGACCTCACCCCCCAGTCCAATGCCTTGGACGAAGCGAACGGCCATCAGTGCGGCCGCACTTCCCGTGAACGCACAAGCAATGCTCATGACCGACGCGATGCCGACGGTCGTCGTAATGCTGGGCACGCGCCCAATCCGCTCGGCGAGCCAACCGAAGAAGATCGCGCCAATCACTTGGCCCGCATAGCCGGCCGCAATCAGCAGGCCGATTTTCCCGGGCGTCAGGTGCCACAATCTGACCAGAACGGGCAATGCGAACGCTAGCGACAATGCGTCGAATGCATCAAAGAAAGTGGCACTTCCCATGATGACCCGCGCCTTGGTGTGCCATCGAGTGAATGGCACGTTCTCTATTCTGAACAGCAACTGCGCCGCTTTCGACGAATCTGGCCGTCCGCCGAGTATTCCAATGTGTTCAGCTTTCACGGTGTCTCCTGTTGTCTATTTATTGGGGTCGCATCGCGGTCCGGGGAAACCCCGGCCGCGAATCCGCCCTGCAGCCGCCGTCAACGGCGGCGTTTACGCTGCTACCGTGGTCTGCACATTGGCCCGCCCGACTTTTCCGATCGGGCCAAGGCCCGCCGCGCGCATCGCGTCGATAATTGCCTGATCCGCACCGGGCTCTAGCGGCAACAAAGGGGAGCGAATCGCTGCATGCTCGAGGACACCTCGGGCGACAAGGGCATGCTTGAGTGCCACGGTGCCTTCCATGTGCGAACCACGGTGATAAACGTTGCGAGTGACCGGCAGCAGGCGATCGTGGATTGCGCGCGCCTTGGCGTAGTCCTTGGACTTGCCTGCTGCGATGAGCTCGATCAGGGGCTCGGGAGCAATGCCACCGTAACCGACCAGTGCACCATCCACATCAAACATTGTGTGCAGCAGATATTCGTCGTGGCAGGTCAGAATCTGCAATTCCGGGCGCTCTTTGCGGATCACTGGAATTTCCGTGTCCCAACGGCGCATATTCCGCACACCATTCTTCATCGCGAACACACCCGGCTGGGCGGCGATTTCCAGTTGCGTCTCAAGGTTGTAAGTTGCCTTGGTGGCGTCTGGGTACTGGAAGAGGATAAGTGGCAGACCGCTCTCTTCGTAGATCGCACGGTAGCGATCCTGCGGAGCGCCCTTTTGGTAGCCGAATCTCAGCCAACCATGGGAGGGGTACACAAGTCCCGCAGCAGCGCCCGCCTTCATAGCCCGCTTGGCTTCTGCGGCCGCGACCGTCGTGCCTTCCAGCGTGATGCCGGCGATGACCGGGATCTTGCCATCGACGGACTTGATAAAGCTTTCTATGACGGCGAGCTGCTCGTCTGGTGAAAGGAAAGTCCCTTCGCCAGCGTGGCCGAGAACGACCAATCCCTTGACTCCATCGATCGCGCCTAACCATGAGCCAAGCCTCTGGATTGCTGCGTGATCGACAGCGCCGTCGCGGTCGAAGGGAGTAACAGGTGCGGGCACCAACCCGCGGAGATCAAGCGTTTTCATGTCATGTCCTAGAAAGAGTTGTGGCAATTCTGGATTGAGGCATGACCGAGAGTGATTTAGCTCCTCCAAGATTCACCCTCAAGCCCAGATGCATCCAATTTAGGCGCGTCGCGCTATGCATGAAAGACGCATTGGCGTATTTCAGATATTCTTCCTGTGCAACTCTCAGTCCCGGGAAAATACTGTGAACTATGCGGCATGGAAACTATTCATTGATGCGGCCGAATTGGGCAGTCTCAGTAAGGCGGCGATGGCTTATGGCAAGAGCCAGCCGCAGATCAGTCGCCAGATTGCCGAGCTTGAGCGCGAATGCGGCGCTAGGCTGTTTCAGCGAAACGGCAGGGGTGTTGCGCTAACCGAGGCGGGACAACGGATCGCCCCAAAGGTGCGTGCCTGGCTTGCAAGCACCGAGCAGTTGGCTAACGACCTACAAGCAACGGCTGGCAAGCCCGTCGGGACGGTGCGAATCGGAATCCTTCCGTCTGCCGCGCGTCCATTGGTGAGCACGCTGTATTACCGCCTTCAGCAGCGGTATCCGCTAGTTCAACTCTCCGTTCGTGAGGGCCAAGGCGCCCAACTTGAGACTTGGTTGGAAAACGGCAATGTTGATCTGGCCATCTTGTATCGGCACAGTCCCGTGCCCAAGAACGGCGACGTTTATTTGGCAGAGACCTCTACATACTTGGTCGGAGCACAAGGCGATCCGCTGCTGGCAAAGCCAACCGTCCATTTCGCCGCGCTAAACAATCTTCCCCTCGTCACGTTTTGTCGCCCCAATAGTTGGCGCGATCGATTGGACCAGTTAAGTGCACAGCATGGCATTTCGTTGAACATCGAAGCCGAGGCCGATTCGCTGAGCTTACAAATGCACATCGTCGCCAATGGCGGCATCTACGGCATTTTGGGCCCCTATGCGATCGACAGCGCTCCGCAAGAATGCAAACTCAAGGCTTCAAGATTAGTTGGCCCGGAAATTCCGCGATATGTTGCTCTGGCGATGTCGCGGTTAGGGGAGTTGACGCTGGCTTGCAAAGCGGTCATGCGTCTGACTGAGGAAATCGCGCACTCGGACCCGACGTTGTCGAACTCGCGCAGGTAATGACTGCGACTAGGACCCGATACGAAAACGAGCGGACTGAGTTGTCGTTGATGTCGTATTGAGGCATTTAAGGGCAATGTGCCGACTGGTGTGGGCCCCGATGCCGATTTGAGCCACATGCCAACCGGCGAGATTGAACCGTGGCAAATGAGCTGCGCGCGGCGTCAGACTCAAATTTCGACGCGTTCCAAACGGCTCACCGCAAACCCAGCGAATGGCTCAAATCGGCATCGGCGCCCACATCCGACTGAGAGCCTAACAGCAGTCCGCTCCTGCCAATGTCAGCAACCGACCGCATTGCTGACATTGCGATGAACCAACCCAAATCGCGGCAAAGGCCGAGATCCCGACCGTGGATCGAATCCCCCTACCCCGCCAACTACACCGATCGCACCAGAGCGCAACGGGTGGAGCCGTGCCGCTGCGTCGCACCCGCAAGAAACAGCCCTTTCTTTGGGGCCATTTCTCTAAACGACCCATTCTTTGGGTCCATTCTTTCGGACATGGACCATTGTTTTGGGTCGCGTCCCTTCCCGACGTGCCGTGCAGTCGAGGGTGGGAAGGGTTCGCTTCCTCTGCACCACACCTCAATCGGTGTCCGCAGTCGGTGATTGCCACATGCTCGCCCCGCGTTGTTCCACCAGCCCGATCGGCTCCCCGACAGCCGCTTGCTGAGCCGCGCTTCGGACCTCCTTCCCGCCCCGCTCGCTGCCAGGTTTGGGCGCCAGTTGCTTCTCCGCCTGCGCGATCAACCGCGAGAGCGTCGCCGACAGGGGCGCGTCGATTTCGATCTGCAATCCGGCTTGTTTGGCCGTCTGTTCCAGCGCGGTCAGGCGCTCGGCCAGGTCAGGGTCACATTGGAAGCTCAACTTCACCGGCTGTGTTGCACGGGGTTTGAGAATGCTGGGGCCTCGGGTTGTCATGGGGTTCTCCTGTTCCTTGGGGGCGTTGATCAAGCGGGCTGTTCATCGCTGCCCGCGGTGGATGACGGAGGTGCGCCGTCCGGTGTGTGCGCCCTATCGGACGCAGAGGTCTTTGTCGGTCCTGGCCGCGCCTCCAGCACCGGCGCGATGTCGCTGCTCTCAGCCTGCTGTTGATGCCACTCGGCGATGTCCTTGAATGCTGCAGGCGGATGCCACAAGCGAGTGTCGGCGGTCGGGGCGATCTCTCTGACCCGCTCGGCTTGTTGCTGGTGCTGGGCATCGGTGCGGGCCTGGATGTCGCGGTCGGCCTCGTTGTCGCAGGCGATCACGATCCGTTGGGCCTGACGCAGTAACGCATGAATGGCCGGCTGGTGAAGGAAACTGCGCACCCCGGCTCCGCCGCTGACCAGCACGGTCGGCGGAGTCTTGCCGCGGCTGCGCGCTGCGTCCTGCACGGCCAGCGCATCGACTCCGCCTTCCACAATCCAGACTGCGCTCGGGTTGCCCGGCAGGATCGGACAGAACGCCTTCACCGATCCGCGCAGATCACGTTTGACCGGTTTGGCATCGTCCTGGATGTGCCGCACGGTGGCACTGCGCGGCCGCTGCTGGTCGTCATATCCGACGAACAGCACACCGCCGGGCACATAGCGCAACATGCCGGACTGCTCGGCATGCAGGATGGTTTGTGTGCTGATGCCGCGCTCGTTGAGGTAGGCCCTCCCGTCGGCTTGTTGAAACCGTGTTGCGGTCGGCAGTTTCAGCGGCTCCGCAGGCGCGGGAGACGGCGCAGGCGCTTGGGGTTGCAGGCGGGCCGCGCCACGGCTCAGTGCGAACACGGCATCGGGGAACGACGTGCCTGGCATGATGTCCTGCACCAGGGCGATGAGGTCACCGCCCTGCTGGCCTAGGTGGTCACACCACAGCCATGTGCCGTCCGACTGCTGGGTCAAGCGATAGATTTCATCGCCTGCCGAGTCGCGCACGCTGCGATGCCGGCCCTCGGTCTGAACCGTGAACCCTTGCCCTTGTAGGTAGTCGGTCGGATCGACTTGCCGGGCATCTCGCCGAGCGCTGGCATCGACTCGGGGGCTTACTGCTACGTCTGCTGCTGCGCGCCTCGCGGCACGGGCCTGTCGGAAACGTGCATCCCAAGGAGTGTGAGGACTGCGGCCAGCAGGGCTCCCAATAGGGTCAACGCGATCGCTCGCGGCAGGGTCAGCGGCGGGGCTTGACGGATCATTTGCTGCATCTGCCGCGCGGCCTGCGCGGTCTGTACCACTGCGGCCTTGGTGTGTTTGTGCAACGTCTGCGATGCGTTCATCTGCTGCTCGATCTTGGTCAGACTGTCGATCAGTGCCTGTTGGCTCGCCTGTTGTTGCGCCTGGATCGTCCGCAGTGCCTGAGCCTGGGTCTGGGCGATGTGCTGCGTCGCCTGCTGGGTCAGGATCTCGATCACCTCGCGCTGCGCTTGCAGCGTCTGCTCGATGTTCGGCAGCAGCGGTGCCAACTGCTCGACGATCGCCTGCGGCAAGTGGTGCAGGTCCTGTGCTGCGGCTTGCAGTTGCGCGGAGCTCGGCAAGTGCTTGATGGTCTCGAGTTTGGTCATAGTGCACGATGGTTTGGAGATGGGACCACTTGTAGGCATCGCCCAATTGGCTGGCTTTGAAGCCGATGCCGTCGATTGCGAAAGAGAAGCCATTGAGCCGGCCGGTGCTGGCAATGTTTGGGATGACAGTCACACCCTGCGCTTGCAAGCTCTGCACAAACTGCAGCACGGGCTGCGGGCCGGCGGCCAGGGTGGCGTCCAGGATGCGTTGCAACTGCACGCGCGGAGGGAGCGTCCCCACCCGCTGCGCGGCCTCGATCTCGCCTTTCTTTGGAGTGCGGCGGGCGGGTCGAACGAGGCTGCCGTCCTCCTTGTAAGGGGGACCGGGGGTGATGGTGAGGTGATGGATGCGCTCCAGGCGCTGGATGGTTCGGGTGCTCCGTAGGTTCTCGTTCTGCCCGAGGTACACGGTGCCGGAGGCACTGACGCGGCAGGCGACCAGGTGCACATGCTGGCCTTCGGCGTCGTCATGTAGAACGTAGACGCGCGGGTGATCCAGGGTGAATCCCATCCGGTTCATGTAGTCGTCGCACACAACGCGCCAGATCTCCGGCCTGATCTTGTCGCCCGCGGGCAGACGCAGACTGTTGTGCCACACCGGCTTGCCGATGTCGGGACGCAGGGCGCGTACGGCAGAGAACTCGCGGGTGAGTTGACGCACGTCGGCACCGGTCATGTTGCCGCCGATGAGCACTCCAGGGCTGTCTTTGTGGTCCTGGTCGCGACCGAAGACGTAGCGCAACACCCCACCGAATCCGGTGCCGCGTTTGATGCGTTGCATGCCTTTCATGCGGTGTCCTCAAGGTCGTTGCGCGCAGTGATCAAGGCGCTGCGCAGCTCCACCAGTGCTCCCCGGATGTCGGCCAGATCGGGGAGCATTGCTCCCGACAATCGAGCGGCGTTGACGGCTGCGGCAATCTGGTTCAAGTTGGCGCCGACCCGGGCCAACTGCTGCCACTGCTCCCGCGCAATGGGGTTGGGCGGGGCCGGGGGCAGGTGGTGCAACGCGGCGGCGCGCATCCATTCGCCGCGGGCCAGACGGCCGCGCTTGGCGTCGAGCAGCGCGAGCTCAGCAGGGTTGAGGCGCACGCTGACGCAGTGCGACCGAAGGTCTGACGCGGGCAGCGGTTCGGGGCCGTGCCGACGACGGCGAGCGATCAGCGAGCGAGGGTGTTGGGGCATGGCGAGCGCAGCGAGACGTGTGCAGTTCCCCCAACAGAGCGCAGCGACGGCGGGGGCAAGGGCAACCCAAGCGAAGCGCGGGTTAGCCCTTGCTCCCAAGCCTGCTGAGCCACGCGGGCGCATAAACAGTCGGAGAGACGACGGGTGGAAGGACGCGGGTGCCAACGGGCACCCTTCGGGCAGGCAGGCGGGGGCGGAAACGGCAGGGCCAACACCCCCACACCACCCGGCCGTTCGCTGCGCTCGCGCCCGACCCCGCCCTTCGGGCGCGGTGGTCGGCCAGCGGGGGAAGGGGGCTGGGGACAGCAGGCGCGCGGGTCCCCGCTGGCGCGGTGCACCCCTGGGGGGGTCGGCCCGCTGCGCGGGCCGGGGGGGCGGTGGCGGCGCGATGCGCAGTGGCTGCACGGCGCGGGCGGGTGGCTGGCCCAACATCGCTCAGCGCCGAGCCGGACGGTCGGTGCTGGAGACGCCGACTTGCATGAAGGCGGTGATCTCGACGCTGCTGAAACGCAACGACCGGCCGATGTGTATCGGGTGCAGGTGGCCAGCGCGGCAGAGGCGGTGCAGGGTGGTACGGGAAAGCTGGGTGAGATCCTGTACGGCGCGGACGGTGAGCAGGCTGTCGTGTTGGGGTTGTGTCATCTGAGACTCCTCGGGGGATTGAGGAGGAGTGTCAGATCAGCCTCATTTACATGCAAACGGGGCTGGCGTTGACGGATTGGGGTGCATCAACGTCTGATTGGCAGTCGAAATGGGGGATTTCCTGCAAAAGGCGCGTGGCAGGGACTGGCGCGGCGAGAGCATGATCTTTGGCTATCCATCGAAAGACATCATTCGTCTATATCTATGGACAGAGCGCTGGGGGGCTTTTCCGCAGGATGAGGTGTCCTTCCGTCGGGTGCGGGCCGGCGGGCGTCATCCAGGTGTTCGGACGGGGAATGGCCCGAACGCGCATCGCCCGTCTTTGATGACAGTTTTGATGACACGCGGCCCCTGAAAAGAAAAATCCCAAGTCAAATCAATGACTTGGGATTGTGTTTTGGCGGAAAGGGAGGGATTCGAACCCTCGGTAGGCTTGCGCCTACGCCTGATTTCGAGTCAGGTACATTCGACCACTCTGCCACCTTTCCTGGGGTTTAGTTTGTGGTGATCGCAAAAAACGAAAGAGTATATCAGGCGCCTGGCAGCAGGCAGGACTGCCCGCCGACATAGGGTCGAAGCACTTCGGGGACGTCGATGCCGCCGTCTGCACGCTGGTAGTTTTCGAGAATGGCCACAAGCGTGCGGCCCACGGCCAGGCCGGAACCGTTGAGCGTGTGGGCCAGTTCCGTTTTTCCATTGTCTGCGCGGTAACGTGCTTGCATGCGACGCGCCTGGAAGGCTTCCATGTTGGAGCAGGACGAGATCTCGCGATAGGTGTTCTGCGCCGGGAGCCACACCTCGATGTCGTGGGTGCGCGCACTGCCGAATCCCATGTCTCCCGTGCAGAGCACGATCGTTCGATGGGGCAATTGCAGTCGCTGCAAAATGCTTTCGGCATGGGCCGTGAGCTTGTCCAGGGCTGCGGCCGATTCTTCCGCGCGCGTCACCCAGACGAGCTCGACTTTGTCGAACTGGTGCTGGCGAATGAGGCCGCGCACATCTCGGCCGCCCGAGCCTGCCTCTGAGCGAAAGCACGGTGTATGGGCAACGTAGCGCAGCGGCAATTGCGACGCATCGACGATCTGGTCCCGCACCAGATTGGTCAACGGCACTTCGGCCGTGGGAATGAGGTAGTGACTCTCGCCCTCACCATGCTTCACGGGGAACAGGTCTTCCTCGAATTTGGGGAGTTGGCCGGTACCGCGCAGCGCCTGCGCCGAGACGACATAAGGGACATAGGTCTCGGTGTAGCCATGTTCGGTCGTGTGGACATCGAGCATGAATTGAGCCAGCGCGCGGTGCAGTCGGGCGATCTGCCCGCGGAGCACGGCAAATCGCGAACCGGAGATCCGCGCTGCAGCTTCGAAGTCGAGGCCGAGGGCGGCACCCACGTCGACATGGTCACGGACCGGAAAATCAAAGGCACGCGGCGCGCCCCATCGGCGCAATTCGACGTTCTGGGTTTCGTCGCGACCAACGGGCACGTCGGCTGCGGGCAGATTGGGGACGGCCATGAGTAGTTCGAGCAATTCGCCCTGGAGCGCGTCCAGTCGACTCGCGTCGGTCTCCAGCGTGATCTTGATCTGGCCGACCTCGTCCATGACGGCGGTGACATCCCCCCCTTTCGCCTTGGCCTGGCCGATCTGCTTGGACAATTGGTTGCGCCGGGCCTGCAGATCTTCGGTGCGCTTTTGCAGGGTCTTGCGCTCGGATTCGAGCGTTTCGAATCGGGCAACGTCGAGGTAAGGCTGGGGCGACGTCCGGGTTTCGAGCCGCGCGACGACATTCGACAGATCTTTACGCAATAGGGTGATGTCAAGCATGATGTCCGGGGGATCAAGAATAGGGAGGCCACCGGGTTGCGATGGCCGGGCAAGCTGGGGTCAGGTCTCGGCCTTGACCAGAAGTCCACGTGGCAAAGGAAATTGCACCGACTCGGTCACGCCGTCGAGTTGGCGAACAGCCACCGCGCCGAATCCCTTGAGTCTGGCAATGACCTGTTCGACCAGGGCTTCCGGGGCCGATGCGCCCGCGGTCAGGCCGATCTGGCGAGCACCCTGCAGCCATTCTGCCCGCACGTCGTCGGCGCTATCGACCATGTAGGCGGGCCTGCCCATGCGCAGGGCGACCTCGCGCAGCCGGTTGGAATTTGAGCTGGTGGGGCTGCCCACCACGATGACGACATCGACCTGCGGCGAGAGCACCTTGACGGCGTCCTGCCGGTTCTGCGTGGCGTAACAGATGTCTTGTTTTTTCGGTTCACGCACCTGGGGAAACCGCGCACGCAAGGTGGCCACGATCTCGGCCGCGTCATCCACGGAGAGCGTCGTCTGCGTGACATAGGCCAGAGGCGCGCCAGAGGCGATGGCCAGCCGCCCCACGTCATCGACGGTCTGCACCAGATGGATGCCATCGGCCTGCCCCATCGTGCCTTCGACTTCGGGATGGCCAGCATGCCCAATCATCACAATCTCCAGCCCCTCGCGCCGCATCTTGGCCACTTCGACATGCACCTTGGTCACCAGCGGGCAAGTGGCATCGAACACCTGCAGCCCCAGCGCCTGGGCCTGCGCACGAACCGCCTGGGAGACCCCATGGGCGGAGAACACGACCGTGCCCCCTTGAGGAACATCCTCCAGGGCCTCGACAAAGACCGCCCCCTTGGTTTTCAGGTCATTGACCACATAGGTGTTGTGCACGATTTCATGGCGCACGTAGATGGGCGCGCCAAAACGCGTCAAGGCGTGTTCGACGATGTCGATGGCCCGGTCCACGCCGGCGCAGAATCCGCGTGGATTGGCCAGCAAAACCTCGGGAACGGCAACTGAATCGGTGTGATGCGACATAGATGGCTCTCGCGGCCTCAAAGCACGGCCAGGATCTGGACCTCGAAGGTCGTGGGGCAATCCGCCAGGGGATGGTTGAAATCGAGCAGCACCGCATCGCCCTCGACATCGATCTCGCGCACCAGTGCGGTCAGCAGACCCACTTCGCCATCGGCACGGATGGGCAGGCGAAGGCGCATCACATCTCCAAGCTGCGGCTCAGGACCGGGATACTCCCGCGCACGATCCACGCCCTCGCTGGACACCCAGCGCAACAAGCCCGGAATGCGCGCACCGAAGGCTGCGCCTGGAGGCAGATCGAACGTGCGGTGCGCGTCCTCGTCGAGCCCGACGAGCAGGGCTTCGAGCGCTGGGCTGAGTTGCCCCTGACCGAGTGTCAAGGTAGCGGGCGTGCCGCCAAAGGTGTTGACCGCATCCACACCGCCTGGGTCACTGAGGCGGTAATGCAGCGTGAGATAGGAATCGGGTTGAACGCAGGGCACGATGATGGGCGGGCAGGCAAAATAGCGCGCTGACGCGACGTAAACCCGCATTTTAGGTGGAACCCCGAATGGCCACGCGTATCGCCGATCTCCCTGCTGACGCCCGCCCCCGCGAAAAATTGCTGGCTCGCGGCCCGCATGCCCTCGCGGATGCTGAACTGGTCGCCATCGTGCTGCGAACCGGGGTGCGCGGACAAAGCGCGATCGATCTTGCCGCCGCCCTGCTCGATCGCTTCGGCGGCCTTCACGGCCTGCTCAGCGCGCCCGCCGATCAGCTGCGCAAGGTCAAGGGTCTGGGGGCCGCCAAGTATGCCGAAATCGCCGCCGTCCTGGAGTTGGCCCGGCGTACGTTGAGTGAGCAGATGGCCCAGCAACCGCTGCTCGACTCACCGGCTGCCGTGAGAGACTACCTGCGGCTCTGGCTGGGCTCTCAGCCCATGGAGATCTTTGCCGCGCTGTTTCTCGACAGTCAGCACCAACTGATCGCCGCCGAGGAACTCTCCCGCGGCACGCTGGCCTACACCAGCGTCTATCCCCGCGAAGTCGTGAAAGCCGCTTTGCGCAGGAACGCGGGCGCGCTGATCCTGGCGCACAACCACCCCAGCGGCGTGGCCGAGCCGTCTGCGGCGGACCGCACGTTGACGCAAACCCTGAAATCCGCGCTGGCCCTGGTCGACGTGCGTGTGCTCGATCATATGGTGGTCACCCGACACACCGTGGTCTCGTTTGCTGAACGGGGCCTGTTGTGAAAGCCGCCCGCCCCGCATCGGGCGCGCAGGGCCTGGACTCGTTGAGGGACTTGCGCAAACGGCTGCGCGAACCGCATCAGCCGCAAGCGCCGGCCCCACCATCGGCCTCGACCGCCGTAGTGGCACGACCAGAAGCCGTGCCCACTCCCGCGGACCGCGCGATGTTCCGTTCGGCCGCCGCTGGGGCGCGGCCCCTGGCCCAACCTACGCCCCCCTTGCCGCCTGGTTTGCTGCCGCGCCCGCCTCGCGCCATTCCCCGCCAATCGCTGCTTGACGAACAGGCCGTTCTCACCGAAGCCATGTCCGACGAGCTCGACCTGGATCACCTGCTGGAAACCGATGACACGCTGTCGTGGCGTCGTTCAGGCGTCGGCTCGGACACCTTGCGCAAGCTGCGGCGCGGTCACTGGACCATTCAGAGTGAAATCGATCTGCACGGCCTGCGGCGTGACGAGGCGCGCGAGGCGCTGGGGCGTTTCTTGCGATCAGCCTTGCAGCGCGAATGGCGCTGCGTACGGGTGATTCACGGCAAAGGCTTGAGTTCGCCGCTGCGTGAACCCGTCCTCAAACACAAAGTGCGAAGCTGGCTGATGCAACGCGATGAGGTCATGGCCTATGTGCAGGCCCGCCCCAGCGATGGCGGCGCCGGGGCGCTTGTGCTGTTGCTGCGCTCGGCACGCCGCACCGAGCGCGGCTGACCGTCACCGACAGAACAGTAAGGCAGAAGCGCCCTCAGGCATGCACCACATTGCCAGCGGGCATGTTGTCGGATTCGGCCTTGTTGCGCATCCAGTCCGCGGTGCCGGCGAAGGCCTCGTGCAGTTTGCGGCGCAGCGCCAAGTCGAGCACCACGTCGTTCAGGGTCTGCACCATGCAGGCCATCCAGTCGTCTCGTTCCTTGGTGCCGATGGCGTACGGAAAATGCCGCATGCGCAGCCGAGGATGGCCAAAACGCGCCGAATACAGATCGGGCCCGCCCAGCCAGCCGCTGAGGAAGAGGTAGAGCTTGTCGCGCGTTTGCTCGGAGTGCGTGGGATGCATGGCGCGCAGATCGGCGAATCTGGGTTCAAGCTCCATCAGGTCGTAAAAGTGATCGACCAGCCTGCGCACCCCTTCTTCGCCGCCAAGACGTTGAAAAGGTGTATCGGCCAGTTTTTCAGATGCGGCGGAATCGGGCGTGATGACGATGGTTTCTGACATGGGAACAGGCGACCTCTGGCGGCGGAATCAGGAAAAACAGCCGCGATTATGAGAGATGCGCCTCGGCAAAACTTGCCCCAAATCAATCTGCGATGGAATTGGGCTTCTCAGCTTCACGGCTCTCTCAGCTCAACGCGCGCAGGCTCTGCCCAGGCGCTCTGCGCAACACATCGCGCAGGCTCCACCAACCCGCCAACATCGCCAATAGCGCGGCGGCCAGCATGGCCGCGGGCCACAGCAACCAAGGCGGCTGCCACGGGAAACGAAACACCCAATGCGCCAGTGCCGCACTGATGCCCGCAGCCCCTGCCGCGCCCAACAAACCTGCGAGGGCTCCCACCCACACCATCTCGACCAAGGCCATGCGCCGCAGCAGCTGTGACGAGGCCCCCAGCGCACGCCACACCGCCATCTCCCGTACCCGATCCTGCCGCGACAGCGCCAGCGAGGCGGCAAGGACGGCCAAACCGGCCGCCAGGGCAAACAGAAAGAGGAACTGGACGGCGGTGATGACCTGCTCGATCAGATGGCGCAAATGCGCCAGCAAACTGCCCACATCAACGACGGTGAGGTTGGGGAACTGCCGTACCAACTGATCATCCATGCGTTGCGCATCGCCGGGCGCGCGGTAGGCCGCAAGGTAAGTCACCGGTTGGTCTTTGAGCATGGACTGCGGCAGAAGCACGAAGAAATTGGCGTGCATCGAACTCCAATCCACATGCCGCACGCTGGTGATGGGCGCTGTCACCCGCTGCCCGGCAATATCGAACGTCAGACTGTCTCCGAGCTTGAACCCCAGGGTCGTCGCAATGCCCTGCTCCACCGACAAGCCCTTGGCGTGAGGCCCAGCCGTGTCGAGCCAGTTACCGGCGACCAGCGTGTTGGCCTTGGGCAGGATGGTGCTGGACGAGAGGTTGAACTCCCGATCCACCAGTTCGCGTGCGCGCGTGTTGCCGTAGTCGCGTCCGAACACGGGGCGGCCATTGATGGCCACCAGGCGGCCGCGCAACATCGGATACCAATCCTCCTGCGCCACGCCATCACGACGCAAAGCCGCCCGAAAAGAGGGCGCCTGCTCCGGCTGGATGTTGATGACAAAACGATCGGGCGCATTCGGTGGAATGGACGCTCGCCAGGCATCGATCAGACTCGTACGCATCAACACCAGCAACATCAGCGCGAGCAGGCCGAGGCTCAAGGCGGTGATCTGGATCACCGCCCCCCACGGTCTCGTCGACAACTGCCGAGCTGCCATGTGCAATAGCCCCCCCGTCGTCTGAGCCGAAGTACCGCGGCCGCGAACCCAACGCTTCAGGCCCCGCAACATCAGCCAGGCCACGACAGCAAAGCCTGTGGTCAGTCCGATAAAACCCCCGGCTGCAATGAGACCCAGGCGCAGATCCCCGGCCTGCAACCACAACAAAACGCCAAAAGCCGCAACGCCCGCCAACACCGTGATCGCCGGTGCGGACTGCAGACGCCCCAGATCGCGACGCAGCACCGCCATGGGTGCCACGCGCGCCAGCTGCAAAATCGATGGCAGCCCGAACGCCAACAGCAACACCATGCCGGTCCCTGCAGCAAAGAGTGCCGGAGTCCAGCCCGGCGCAGGCAATTCGCGCACCTGGACTGCAATCAGCCCATGCAGCAGGCCAATCATCGCGGTCTGCGCCAGAAGCCCCAGCAGAACGCCCATGACGACGGCGAAACCACCCAACCAGAGAAACTCACCCGCATGACGGCGTAACAAGACGCCCTGGCGCATGCCTAGCGCCTTGAGGACCGCACAGGACTGCAGACGCCGGCGGGCAAAATCCCGAGCAGACTGAGCCACCGCCACAGCAGCCATCAGCGCCGTGATCAGCGCGACCAGATGCAGAAAATCGGAGGCTCGCTTAAGCGTCTGCTCCTGGGCCGGGCCGCTGTCCGCCACCGTTTCCACGCGCATGCCGCGGGCCTTCGTCAGCCTGATCCGTGACTCGGCCCAGCCGCCGAAAGCCGAAGCCGCCTGAGCAGACCCAGATACCGCGAGTCGATAAGTCACCCGACTGGCCGGCTGGATGAGGCCGGTCGATGGCAGGTCAAGCTGATTCATCATCACTCGCGGCGCAAAATTGATGAAACCCGCCCCCGTATCGGGCTCCCGCACCAGTACGTCTGAGATGCGGAGACGGGCATTGCCCAACTGCAACAGATCGCCAACCTTGAGCCCTAGCGCACCGAGCACGCCGGCATTCACCCAGACCGTCCCCGCCGTGGGCGGCCCCGCGCGGGACATTTCAGGCGCCTGCAATCCTTGTCGCAGCACGACCTGTGCGATCAGCGGGTAATGCGAGCCAACGGCCTTGACCGATACCAGACGGGTGCGATCACCGGTCACGTCCAGCGCCATGCTCGGAAAGACCGCCGTCTGCATGTGTCGCAGGCCCCGCGCCTCGGCCTGCCGCAAATAGAGAGGATCGAGCGGATGGTCACTCACGATCACCACATCACCACCGATCAACTGCGCCGCATCGCGAACCAATGCTCCATGCAGCCGCTGTGCCACGAAGCCCACCGCTGACAACGCCGCGACGGCCAGAACCAGCGAGAACATCAAGAGACGCAGTTCGCCGCTGCGCCAATCACGCCAAAACTGCCGCAAGGAGTCCATAGGAAAGATGGGAAAAACGCGAAGGCCGATAGGGTGAACGAAGCCGCATTGTCCCTGTCGCGCGAGATCTCCGCAGAGGGATGGATTTGCACACGCGCATCCACCCCCGCAGCGAAACGCCAGACAACAAAAAAGCCCTTGAACATCAAGGGCTTTGACCTACAGAATGTGTTGGCGGAGTGACAGCATTCAATCTGTCACTTCTTTCGGCAAACCCAGGTCGCGCCAGCGCGCCCCGCCAGGGAAAGTGCGGCGCAGACAGACGAGCTATCTGAATCAGCAAAACTGCTGACGACCGCACAGCTACAGCCAGCGGCGGACTTTGGCCTCATACCGGGTGAAGTCCGCACCGAACTTCGCGCGAAGTGCACGCTCCTCCGGAATGATCTGCAGCACCGTGATGTAAAGGACAAAAGCGATTGGAAAGGGCAGTGCCCACCAAGCGCGCAGAAACAGCGCCCAACTCAGCAGCAAGCCCGCGAGCCCCAGGTACATTGGGTTCCGCGCGTAGCGATAGATGCCACCGGTAACCAAGGTCGAGGCGGCTGCCGGATTCGTCGGATCGATCGTCGTCGCCGACCGCCTGAAGCCCAGCACGCCCGCACCAGCCACCCCAATGGCAAGGATGGCCAGCAAGGTTGGCAAGGCCCAGCGCTCTGGTTGGGGCAGAACAAACAGCGGCGACCACCGCGCAGCACCCCACATCAAGAGGGCCGTTGCCACCATCACCAGCGGCGGTGGCACGCGCGCTTCAAGCCTATCGATCATGCTGGGAACACGTTGAAGTCTTATTGCGTCTGAGTCACCGGCGCCGGTGACTCGCCCGTTCTCATGATGCCCGCCGTGCATGAACCGACATCGCCACACGCACACGGCCCTCGCGCAAGTTGCGCGCGAGGTTCGCGAGCATCATCTGCATGCGTGGGCCCATCACCGCCGCCAAAGTCGGCCCTTGGGTCGCGGCGGGCTGGCTAAACCCGCTCAATGCAAGCGCAGTGACGTCTTCCCACTGAAGCAGATCGAAGCCCGCCCGGTCCAGTGCTGCTGAAGTCTCGGCATGCGTCAGCAAGTGGCTGGCGTCAGGATCCGAGGCCCACGGAACAGGGAACTCGATGGCGGGCTTGTGGTCTGCCCACACCACGTCGTAGCAAGCCAGACGACCGCCGGGCTTCAGCACACGATGGAACTCGGCGTAAGCCCGCTCACGGTCTAGCACGTTCATCAGTACATGTTGCGTCCACACCAGGTCGAATCGACCGTCTTCCATGGGCAGATCGCAGACATCCCCGACGACGTACTTCAGCAAACCTGCCGCCTCGCTGCGCAGGGCCAGACGGTGTGCAAGCTCGACAAAGGCAGGCGTCAGGTCAACGCCCACCACCTGGCAGCCATGGGTTTCAGCCAGATAGCGCGAAGGCCCGCCCAAGCCAGAGCCAGCATCCATCACCTGCGTCTGGGGCGTTGGCGCCAGACAACGAGCAAGTTCGGCAGTGGCCACCAGGCCACCGATGTGGAATTGATCCAGAGCCGCAAGTTGTGCCCCCGAGAATGCTCCCCCGTCCAACTCATCGAGCAGGCGACCGATGCGCTGGACCAACGCTGCGGCGCCGTCGGCAGGCTGGTAGTGCGCGATCACGAGGTCTCGAATAGCGGCGCTCATGGAACTCCTCCGGACTTTGGCGCCGGTCGGGCGGCGACCTCAGGCGTTGTGGACGGTGCCGAGGACGCAGGCCGTGGCATCAAGAGATGCCGAATGCTCAGCACGTGCAACAAGGCAGCCAACGGTGCAAAGAACCCCGCGATGAAGGTGTAGGGGAAGGTGCCGATCGCCAGATTGGGCAGTTCCGAGTGGATCAAGTTCAGCGGGCCCGGCGCCGTCAGTGCTGACCGAGCAACGATGTTCGCCAACGACAGCAGACCCAGCGCGTTCCATCCAAGCGCCAGGCGGCGGCCGAAAGGCCCGCGTCCGGCGATCCAGGCGGCGAACGGTGCGGTGAGCCCAATGAAGATGTCGATATTCCCGCCCTCGTAGGTCATGAGCCGGGGCACGAGGCTCTCGACCCACAGCCGGTGCAGGCCTAGTTCCACCGCCACCCGAAAGACCTGCGCGCCCATCAGCAGACCCAAAGGCAGGATGGCAGCGACTTTCCCACCGCGCGCAGAACGCACCCCGAACATGGCGATGAACAGAACGGCGGGCACCACCACGAAGAAGATACCGGGCGGGCGCAGCGTAGGGTCGGCAACAATGCCGGTCGAGCTCAACGCACCGACATAGAGGAGCCACAGCGGCAGGCCTACTGTGACGACCAAGCCTGCTGACGACGGCAGATATCGACGCGCCGTCATCACGACCGCGCCGGCCATCAGCAGGGTGCCCATGATGAAGAACGCGGCCATCATGGCTGCCCGACGAAACTCACACGGGCCATCTCGCGCCAGGCCAGCAGATGTGGGCCGGTGGGCCTGAATCGCTTGCCAGCTTGGTCCCCGGGCTGCTTCAACAGCGCCACCACGACGCGGGCGATGCCTTCGTCGGCCACGGGGGCGCTGGCGCTGTCACCAGTCAGCACCGGATAGAAGTACAGCAGTGACGCGCAATCGAACACCCGAAGGACGTTGTCGGCGAACATGCCCGGGTTGACGATGAGGTTTGGACGGCTCACGATGGCTTCCTTCAAGAACTGCAGGTCATCGATGGGCACGACGCTCTGCGTTTAGATGATGTCTGACATCTAGATGATGATGGGTAAAATCTAAATTGTCAATATTGTGTGTGAAGGTGCATGTTCATGAGAGTCACTCGGCAGGAGATGGATGCCAGCCATGACCGCATCCTGGATGGCGCAGCGCGCCTGTTTCGGGAACGCGGCCTACGCGACACCAGCGTGGCAGATGCGATGAAGGCGGCCGGCATGACGCACGGCGGCTTCTACCGGCACTTCTCGAACAAAGACGACCTGGTGGTCGAGTCCCTGCGTGTGGCCTTCGACGAATTCGCAAGGCCACTGGAGTTGCGGCCGGACACCGAACCCCCCAGTCAGGTGGCTGCCGATTTCAAGACGCTCTACCTGTCCGACGAGCATGTGGCCAACCCCGGTCTAGGCTGCCCGATGCCCGCGCTGGGCAGCGACTTGGCAAGAGAGTCCGAGCAGATCAAGACGGAATTTTCAGCCGGGTTGCGCCGGGTGATCGATGCACTGGCAAGGTGTAAGGACGGCTCCGAACCGCAACGGCGGGCCGCGGCAGCGCGTGAAGTGGCCATGCTCGTCGGCGCTGTGGTTCTCGCGCGTGCCAGCAAGGGCGAGGTCTCGCGTTTGCTACTGGACGCCTGCCGCAATGAGTGACGGCCGCCGCCTACCCAACGGCTGCTTTCTCATGCACAGTTTGTCGGTGTGCGAACCGCTGTGGGTCACCCTGGCCGACTGTGTGGCTCTGCGTGCGCCGCTCGGTGGAGGTCAGGAGATTGACCCGCGACCAGATCGACGAAGACGGGGTCCTCTGGCGAGCAAGAAGCGGCTAGGCGGAGAAGATCGGACCGATCGAGTGGAGCCCGGAACTGCGCGCGACAATTGACGAGGCGCTTGCCGTCAAACGGCAGACCTTCCACTGTTGCCACTCTTGCCCGGTTGATAGGAGAGTGTGCGCAAGGAGGCCCAGCGTCGCGGCCTGGCTTTCACCCGGTTTGCCTGCAGGACTGCCGCCCCAAGGGCGTCAGCGACAAGTGCAACACGGCGACGGCGACGTGATCGACGCCCCGCTGCACAGCAACGAACGCATGGTGGGGCAGGTCTATGATCGCCGCCGGGTGCGGGTGGCCAAGCCCGTGCGATGAAGCTCATATTCCAAAGTTTGGAATATGAAATGAAAAACGGGCTAGCAAAAACTCGCTAACCCGTTGATTTATTGGCGGAGTGGACGTCCCCCAACCCACCGTCCACATCAATCCACTGCTGTTGAAATAACACGTTATTTTTCAATCACTTGTCAACTCTCTTCGTCCACTGAGATCCGCTGCAGATTCCCCGAATCCATGCTTCTGGGTAAGATTCTGAGTCAGATCTGACTGCTCGGCGGAGGATGCATGGCAACGACTTTGGGCAAGCTGACGGCCCGCCAGGTGCAGACCCTGGGCGAGGGGTTTCATTCTGATGGGGGCAATCTGTATTTGCGGGTGAAGGGCAATACCCGGGCCTGGGTGTTTCGCATCAAGGATCGGGGTCGCGTGCGGGAGATCGGCCTGGGCGGCGTGTCGGTCCGGGGCTTGAAGGACGCGCGGTTGCTAGCCGAAGCGATGCGCAAACTGGCCGCCGACGGCATTGATCCGGCATCGGCCCTGAAGGCGCGAGCAGTCCCTGCCGCCAAGAGCTTCGAAGTCTGTGCCCAGGAGTTGATTGCCCACAAGGAGGCAGGTTGGCGTAACCCCAAGCATGCGCAACAGTGGGCGAACACCTTACGGGACTATGTGTATCCCAGTATCGGGCGGAAGGCACCGAGCGAGGTGACGGTGGACGATGTGGAAGCCATTCTGCGTCCGATCTGGACCACCAAGACGGAAACAGCCACGCGGGTCCGGCAACGGATCGAAGCGGTGTTGGACTATGCGGCGGTCAAGGGTCTGTGCGACAGCGGGCGCAACCCAGCGCGGTGGAAAGGCTTGTTGGACAAGGTGTTTTCCGCGCCGCGCAAGGTCACTCCGCAAGAGCATCATGCGGCGGCGG
This sequence comes from Thiomonas intermedia, assembly GCF_002028405.1. Taxonomy (NCBI): domain Bacteria; kingdom Pseudomonadati; phylum Pseudomonadota; class Betaproteobacteria; order Burkholderiales; genus Thiomonas; species Thiomonas intermedia. The sequence continues at coordinate 3,018,480 of NZ_CP020046.1, read as the reverse complement.
GCTTCACGGATGTGCCGCGCATCATGGCGGCTCTCGCATCCAAGACCCATGTATCGGTGATGGTGCTGCGGTTCACGATTTTGACGGCCTGCCGGTCGATGGAGGTACGCGGGGCGACCTGGGCGGAGATGGATCTGCAGGAGAAGATGTGGGTCATTCCGGCGCAGCGGATGAAGGCGAGCAAGGAGCACCGTGTGCCGTTGTCCGATGCGGCCGTGGAGATCTTGCACTGCATGGTGCAGCTCCAGCAGGCCGATCAGCCGCTGGTGTTTCCAGGTGCGCGGGGCGGGCTTTTGAGCGACGTGGCGGTCAACAAAACGCTTCATGCCGTGGCACCAGGGGTCACGGTGCATGGCTTTCGGAGTGCGTTCCGGACGTGGTGTGAGGAAGAAACGAGCTATCCGCGCAGCGTGACGGAGGCCGCCCTCGCGCATGTGAATGCGGACAAGGTGGAGGCGGCGTATCAACGGTCGGATCTGTATGCCAAGCGCAAGAGGCTGATGCAGGACTGGGCGGACTTTTGTCGCTCGGGCGCAACTTGACGGATGCGTCGCGTTGCGGTGCGGTTGGCAGGCACCTTCAACGGGACTGGCGACATGGGCGGAAACGGACGGATTGCAGGACTCCGCCACGTACATCGATCGCTTGCATGTAAAGCGGATGTGCGAAGAATGAGAGGCGGTTTCTTCAAACACATCTCCTTGATGCACAGGACCGCCATGCCTTCCACATCCACGAACACTCCCCTGCCAATCGACCCGCTGCTCGGCCTGCAACAGATCATTGGCAGCGCTGACCGCCCGGGGCTCATCGCCATCAGCCGCAGTAGCTTTTATGAATTGGTCCAGAGCGGCATCATCCCGAGACCGATCAAGATTGGGACTCGAAGTCTTTGGCGCCACTCGGATATTCAGCGGGCAATTGAGCGACTGTCGGGCTCACGGGCGGATGCGTCCTGATCCGCAGCATGCCGTTTTCCCGAACAACCAAGCACAAGCGTCGATCTCGGTGGCCGGTTGTCGGCCTGAGCGGCCTCTCGCTCGATTCGGCTTAGAGGCCGGTCACGGCCCCGTTGCTGCCGTTGCGCTTTGAAAAAAGCTGTCGTCCAACGTGGAGTTGGGGCGCCGGCGCGGCTTTTCGCGCAGGTCGCCTCGAACGCAGGGTTAGCGTAGTAATCGTGCTGGGGCCACAAATCGCCCGAAAGTCACTCAAAAACTTCATTGTTAATTAACTACTTAGCGTGAGTGACTTGAGAGGGGCCAACGGTTTCACGGAGCACCGTCCTTGAGCTTCTGCCGAATGACATTGTGCGTTTGCTCAACGTGCTCGTAGAACGGGCCCAGCTTATCTTCGCCGTGTTCAAGCCGCTTCAGAACCTCCACAGGAAGGGCTTTGTCGATCCACCTATTCCAGACCTCGACAAACTCAAGAAGGTCGCCATAGAACGCTCGTGTTTCCGGCTCGGCCAGCCAATAACATTCACGGAAGAGTTCCACCATCTTTCGGTAAGCCGGCAATAGCTCTTCGTGAAGTTTGTTATTGTCATACTCAATGATGCGCGTGAATTCAGGGCCTCGCTCGTTGGTGATGCGAAGGCGGGCTTCAATGCTCAGGTTCTCAGATTCTTTGCAAAGTTGCACCCACGCAGCATTCGCCTCGTTTTGCACGCGCGAACGAAAGGCACCATGCGTTTTGATCTCGTTTCGGAGGCCAAGCATAGGCGAATAGAACGTACTCAGTTGCTTCTCCAGAAACGCTAGCTTGTGTTGCTTCCGCTCTCGCCCCGAGGTCAGCAATGCACCGATCACGACGCCAGCGAGTGCCGAAATGGCAGGAATGGCGATGGACGCAACCCATCGCACCAACTCGAACGATTGCTCAGGAGCGGGTAGGCACATGTTGGCCCCTAACGTGGAAGTCACCGGCGCTGCGCGCCTTTATCGCACAGCGTCCGGTGGGCCGCAGGGTTATGCCTCTGCGCGTCGTTCAATGTGGATTGCCTCGGCTTCATACGACGAAAAACGGTGTACCGTTTCAACATGGATTGTGCGCCCTGACATAACTACAAACTCAATTTCGCCGCCTATGCCTACCCTCTCGGCTATCGGCTGGAGGCAATCTTGGCGCTGCTGCTCCAAGATGATGTCAATGAGAAATTCGGGGAAGCGAATGTCGTCGTTTGGCGTAACCGAGACAACGGGCTTGTACCCAAGAGCATACTGAAGCCTGTCGGAACGAAAGCTGTGTTCTGAGCGATAGGCGTAGCCGGCATACCGTTGTTCTCTGGTTGAGTAGCCGAAGTGGTAGATCGTGGCAGTAAGTCCGCTCAAACCGCCTTCGGCACTGACCGATGCGCGAAAAACTCTCGGAGCTTCTTCATTCAGGTCGTCAATCGTCGCTCCGCGGAGATTGGACTGAAGATGCTGAAACCAGCCATTGATGAAACCCGCGTGACCTGTGCCCGCGACAACCAAATCGGACTCTGAAAAAGACAAGAACTTGCGTTGAAAAGCCATGGGCATTCTGTCGTCTGCACCGACTACTAGGGTGTCCATGGCTATACAAACTTGCTCAGGCTGGAGGGCGAAGACGAGGGCAGTCATTGGGGCAACTTAAGAGACATAACGTTGGAAATCAGCGGCCCGCTTTAGCGGATCCGCTGGATTGACTTGTTATGCCTACGATTGGCTGCAGAGTAATACTGTCGTAGATATACGAAGCGATTAATGAACCAATGACGCCTAGCAGAATGGCAAAAACGCTTGAAATCGCCAGTGCAACCAAAGGCTTGGCCTTTACGAAATCGAGCGCACGATAGTAAAGATGCTTACGAATTTTGCGTATTTCACTCTGTACAGTCTTTATCGTTTGATTTGAAACACGTTCGTTCCGGAGGCGCTCCTCGCACTCTGCGCAAACAACGGGTTTATTGCACGATTCGACTAGATCCGACTTGATGCCATTCATGTCGAACAGGCATCCGCGTGTTTCGTCGTGAGTGAAGCTTGGCGCTTCGTCGAAGCCAGGAATTTTATTTTCTGAACGTCTGTAAAGTAGGCTATACGCGTATAGAACACGAAGGATGGCGTTTTCTAATGGGATGTTCTCCCAAGCAAGGAAATCCTTGATTTGGCTAAACGTAAAAACAATCTGATTATCGCCAAGCCATCTTGAGTACCAGTTGTCTTCAATTGGAACATTGACGATTGCTATTAGAAAGTCTGCGTCAGCGTGTGCTGGAAGCTGGGCCTTCAGTAGTGCGTCGGAAAAAACCCAGCCGTCACTATCCGAATCACAGCGTAACGCGAAGTTTTCAATATCACCAGCCAACTCAAAAACCTCGGACTTCCATGCGGAAACTCGGATGAGGTCTAGGTGTAGTGGTAAATGACCGACGGTTACGAGCTTTATTTTTGCTTTGTACATGTACTCAAAGGCTCAATAGGCATAACGTAAAATTTGTATCCCGCAGATCATGCCGGGTAAGCTGGGTGGTGCGCAATATCTTTGTCACACGAATCCCCAGAAAACGTATGTGCTTGCCAGCTCGTGCCTCGCCTGCATGCAAAGATAAAAAGCCATGAAACCCGGTGCCCCATCGTGTCACGCCACAAGTCCTGGCATCGAGAGTAGGAGCGCAACCCGTACCGGCACGATAGCTTTCAGATCGAAGGCGCCGTATCGATCATTGGCTAGATTGTGAACAAGGATACCTGCGTTCGGTGTGACCGGTTCGGAGGCTGAGGCCGGAAGTCTGCACCCGGTCGAAGGAGCCGGTGCGATGGCGCTGAAAGGCGCTATCCCCGAGGCCGACGTTGCCGGTGGCTGCTGACCACACCATTGCCGTCGTCGCCACTGGCAGCGCCCAGCGTCCGGTCAGGCCGAGATCCAGCCTCTGGCCGCTGCGCCCGGAGTTCAGCGCGCTGACGAGGATGCCTCATAGGAGCTGCGCCCCCTCTTCCTGCTTCTGGGATACCCGCCCCCTCCCCGGCGGCCTATTTTTTGGTCCACTCCTTGGAAATGGACCTTTTCTTTGGTCCGTTTCCAGGAAATGGACCATTCCTTTGGGCTGTTTCCGGGAAATGGACCATTCTTTTGGTCCGTTTGAAGAAACGGACCATTTAAATGGTCCGTTCTTTCGGAAATGGACCAATGCAATGGTCCATTTCCATGGGCCGCCCTACCCATTCCCCTCCGTCTCGGCTGGCCAGTCTCACGCCCGCACGCACGATGCATCTCCGGCACCGCGGCGCTGGAAGATGCAGCGCCACCGGGCGCGCATCCTCCTGCCAGCCCTACGGCGCTTGCGCCCCTCCTCCATGCCCCCGCGCCGCCAGGCGCGGCCGCGATGCGAGGGGTGACTTGTTGAGATCGCGCACGTCGCCGCCTGTCTCGCGTCGGCTGAGTCGCTGCATCGTTCCAGCGGCCGCGGGACGCGTCTCACTGCGGCATGCGACGGTCCCGCGCGACCGATGTCCCGCAGAGCGAGCTGGCCGGGGCGTTTAACCTACTAGCACCCCCTTGCGGGGGTGCAGTAGGCGAAGGGAGGAACCTCCCTTTCGAAACCCTTCCAGTGACGTCGCCGTCGCTCGGGTCGCGCCGCGTCGACCGCCCGCGCGCCCCAGGCGGCCATCTTGTCGCAGGCCCGTCCATCCGCTGACCGACCGCTCCGCGCACCGTGAGGCCGACACCGACTGTGTCCTTCGCAAGCCAAGTGCGACTAGAGATCGACCGACATACTTCGAAGACGACCATTCGGCCTCCCGCCATCGATCGGCCTGAACGGACTCTCGCCCAATTCGGCCCGGCGGCTGGTCACGACCCAAAGCGGGCCGATACATCTGAAGATTGGTCGCCAGATACCGGACTTTCATACCGTCCAGCATGTCTGAGTAACCTTCTTCAAGGTCACGCTTGGCGGCTGAATAGTCAATTTCGGCCTTGCCCTGTAAACTATATAAAGGTACAGACAAATGGCGCCTTGTGGACTTGCTCGATAAAACCCGCAATCAACACTTCCTGCCTCAGACAGAGCAGCGGTTGAACGCCATCAATCCATTAGTGGACAGGGACAAGCAGCGAATCTACGAGTTTGAAATCCTGAGTAATACAGCGGGTGCGATGCGTTTAGGTACGGCGCACAGCCGCCCGATTTCCACCAATCTGTCGATGCTCGATCTCTTCAGCTTCGACGTGGACAGGAATCGGCCGCTGAGGCAGAACTTCGAGAGACTGTTCCACCGGTACGAAGCCGAGGTGGAGAAGAATACCGAGAGCCTACTGACCAAGCTCGCGACTGGTGACTATGGCGTCAGCGACGAAGTGGAGAACATCTACGCGGCTAAGCTCATGAACTTTGCCCGGAACCCCTATTCGGTGGTGAAAATCCTGAACACGTTCGGTGAGCTGGCTAACTACACACCGCAGGATCCTGCGGTGCGCGAGCTATTCAACAAGGTTTTAAACGGCCGGCGTAAGCACGAAAAATACCTATGCAAAGAGCTCAAGATCACGAACGCGCAGTACAGCCGCTGGCTGCGGATGCTTTTCAACATGCTCGTGGAGTTGAAGCCGGGATTCCCGTCGCTATTTGATGAAACCGTGCGAAACGTGTTCACATCAAAGCAGTTCGCGTTAGCTGTTCTCGTGTGCACCTACAGCACACCGAGGTGTCTGCTATCTGATCGTGCAATGACCACAAATACCGACAGCGAGCGAGCGAACGGTTTTGACTTCAACCTAAATTCCCGTGCGTTCATTCGGTACATCGTGATGGATCGCACTCCGCACACCATACCTGCATGGATGCCGCCAGGAGCGATCGACATGTTCATGAACTCCAATCTTCCGATCACTTTGCGTCGCGAGCACGATCACGAAGACTTGCTGCGCAGCTTCAATATGAATGTGGTCGCGCAATCGCACAGTCGCGTGTTTTGCGCGACTGACAAAGAGCTCGTGTTCTAAAAATATCGCCTCGCGCTGGAAGCCACACACTCCATGTGGTGGAGATGAGTCTCATCCTGCTGTCTTTGCCCATTCCAGTCGCTCGCGAATGGCTGTAACTGGCCGAGACCTGCGCTTGATTCGTTAGCCCCGGAAGACCGCTTGGGCCGTGTCCAGCCCACAACATCACGCGCGGCGGCACCCCCTACCCCCCATCGGCGGCGATTTACCGCATGGCCTGTTGACCCCGCCGCCGGTACTCCGCATACTTCGCCGCTCTTCCAAGTAAACACGATGACCTCCGCCTTTCGCTTCTCCGACGCTCTGAGCGCGGTCGTGCGCGTTCAGCACATAGCGCTGCGCGTCCATTTCGGGGTTGCCAGCGCATGATCTGACCTTCCAGGACGTCTCTGTCCCCTGCCTGCCAGCCCCGCTTCACGCGGGGCTTTGTTCATCGGTGCCCCGCGCTTGTCTCAGTCCTCGGGAGCCCGCATGAACACCAACAGCATCACGCCGTTTGAATTTGAAGAGCCCGGATACCGACTTTGGGGTGGCAAGGGGTATCGCCTCTTCATCCCCACGACGGTTCACGAAGAACGCCTCGCAAAGGTGGAGACGGCATCGTCGGCGAACGAAGCCGTCCCGTCTCATGCGCCCGCAACGCCGTCCAAGTCGTCTGGCGAGGAGGAACCGGATTTCTCCCACAAGTGGAGACACCAGCGGGAGGTTGGACAACAGCCTCTGTATCTCGACACCGATCTCCGGCGCACCTGGGACCGGCTCAACGGCACGTCGCCGGATCGGGAGATCGCCAAGCGGGATCGCCACCTGGTCAACACCTTGCTCCGTGTCGGTCCCTGGCGCAGTGGGTTGCTGAAGGACGATGTAGAGCGGAGCTTGGAAGACCTGACGCACGAGATGGCCCATTTCCGTGGACCCATCGAGGATCTGCGCGATGCGGCGACTCTGGCGCTGCGCAGTGGACGCCCCTTGGTTGCGCCACCTCTTCTGTTGTTGGGTCCACCCGGTATCGGCAAAACGCATTTCACGCGGATGATCGCCGAGAGCATGGGACTCCCGACCTTCCGTTTGTCGCTCGACGCGTCCAATGGACCGAGTGCGTTGTCCGGGTCGTCGCGTTACTGGAGCAATACGCGGACTGGGCTGGTCTTTCATGCGCTGGCGCAGGGCAAACACATGAGTCCGGTCATCCTGTTGGACGAACTCGACAAAGCCCCACGTGATGATCGGCTTGATCCCCTGCGTTCACTGCATGGTCTGCTCGAACCCGTGACGGCACGCACCTTTGAAGATGAATCGTTTCCCCTGCCGATTGACGCCCGGTACATCGTGTGGATTGCGACTGCGAACGATATCGACCGCGTGGAACCGAGTCTGCTGTCCCGCTTTGTGATTCACCGCATCGAGGAACCCGACCAGGATCAACGCTTTCGGACGGCACGCACGTTGTTCCAACAGCTCTTCGCGGACATGGGGCCGGCCGTCGAGTTGGACGTTGCCAAGACCGCGATCGAGAAGGTGGCGCAGGCCAATCCCCGGCAACAGCGCGTACTTGTACGGCGAGCGGTGGCGCGTGCGTTGCGCGCCCATCGGGAGTGCCTGCAGCCGGAGGATGTGCCGGAGACGGAGACAAGCGCTGCGCCGCGTCGAGTCGGCTTTCTGCGGTGAGCCATCTAGAAGCGATGCCTGCCGCCCTGATAGCGGGCATGCTACGAACACCCGCTAAAGTGCAGTGCGCGTGGGGATGCACACTCAAAGCGAGCACCAATCACACCGTCGATGCCGTCAGCAAGTTCCCGCGCTCCGGGATCGGAATTCTCCTGCACCGATTGTGCGTGGGTTTGACGGCCGCACCTGGCACGCCGACACCGACGGCCCCCTACGCCGGAAAGTCCGCCTGATGCGTCCGGCAATACTGCAAACCCCCAAAGCGTCCTGGATTGTTCCAACAAAACTTGCCTTCCGGGAAACTGAGCTTGGCTCCGCAGGTGGCGCAAATCAGGCGTTTCTTGGGCTCGGCTCCATCGCTTTGCGGGCTGTCGTCTTGCACGTGCTGATTCTTGGCGCGTGCTGGCGGCGTATTGACTATCTGCCGCTCTGTCGGGAGAAACCCGCGTGCCGCAGCCTCACGCGGCCGCATGAACTCCGGAAGATCTAGGAGGTCCCGGGGCCGGTGTTGGCGCTTGAGCATGCGCCCCCACTCCGCGATTGTTTCAAGGCTGCGGAGGTTGAGTGCCAAGGCCAGGGTTGCGCCAACGCCTAGCTTCTTTTCGACGAAAGCGTCGCGCCAACTGCCGAACTGATCGGCCTTGATGACGTCGCCGGTATCGAATGCCTTCGGGTCAGGTCGGGTGATGATGCCCTTTGGGTGGATCAGCACCGCGTGTTTGATCATCGGCTTTTCTTGCGTGCGACCGGAGATTCCGAGACGATCAAGCACCCGTAACAAGATGGCCTCGTGCCGTTTGCTCTGCTCGATGGGTGAGGGGATGCCGTAGCGTTGTCCCCTGCCATAGTCGACGGTGAACTCGCCATGGTCGTTGATCAGAATGTTGCCACGATAGTTCTTGGTTTCGAGCAAGTAGAAGATGAAGGCTCGACCAATGATGAGATGATCGATCTGCGCGACTTGCCCGTCGTCGACCAGGCGTAGGTCGTGCAGGATCACATGGTTCTGGCTATTGATGAAATTGCGGTCGATGTAATGCGCCGCGTCGTTCTCGCCGTCGATGCCGTTGCGCACGGCCCAGTATTCATCCTTGAGCCATTGTCTTTGCTTGGCGTCCAGCAGTGGCGACGCCTGGAGGTCTTCAAGGAGACGGAGACGTTTGGTCTTGTCGTCGGCTGACTTGATCAGCATGAGAAGTCTCGGGGAATGAAGGGATCGAAGAAGTCTATCTGTTGCTCTTGGCCGTCAACGCTTGCGACCTTCGCATCGGGGGTACACGGCTTCATTGCGCCGATTAACTTCGTGAACATCCATCCCCAGGCCGCTGCGCTACCGCCTATATCGCACGGTATCGGACGTCGCTGCATACCCCCTCGCGTTCGCGTCGCTTCCGCCGTGTGATCGGCTGCTAGCGGCATGGTGCCGCCGGTGTCGCCCGCACGCCACGCTCTGCCCGGCTCGCCGGACGGCAGCGGACGGCGGTGGAGACTTATCGCAAGGCCGTGCGTTGTGCGAGTTCCCGCTAGCGCGTTTGGCCTCTACACCGATCTCTTTCACCACCCCGAAGGAGATCGGACGATGAGTTCCATCGAAGCCCAAGAAGAACGCATGGCGCGCATGTCCGTGCGCCTCCAGGCCGTGCCGCAGTCCCGCCTGGCCTTTGTCGCAAAACATAATCTGCGGATTGGCCGCCCACCCCAATACGTCGATCCAGAGCGCAGCCATTTGAATCGGGTGTTGTTCGGCCCTGCCTCCGGTGATTTCAAGGCCGCCGCCCACGCTTGCGCCGAGCGGTATCGGCAGCGCGTCAGTCAGAAGTTGCAGCCCAAGCAGGCCGTTCTGGCCGAGGGGATCATCACCTTCTCGCGCGCGGCGCAACATCTGATCGCGCAGAACCTGGAGCAGGCGCACGCGTGCGCACTGCATCTGGTGCAGGCGATCGTGCGGGATCATGGGCACGGCACTGAGTTGGTCTCGGTCGTGTATCACGGCGACGAGTCGGCCCCGCATTACCACTTCACGCTGGGCGGAACGGGCGCGGATGGCCTGAGCGTGCTGCAACGCCTTCGCCGCCGCGAAGGCGTCCACATCCAGGATCTGGCGGGGCAGGCGTTCGCGTCCATGGGCATCCGCCGAGGGATTCCCGTGATCGATCGCATCCAGCGCGGTGACGATCGCAGCAAGACCGTCCACCGCAGCGTGCGGCAGTTGCATCAGGACTTGCCGCGCGAGATCGCGCGGGTCCAGCAGCAATTGGATGCGGAAACGGCACGACTTGCCGCGCTACAGGACAAGGCGCGGAAGACCCGATCCCGCCTGGAGAAGGCCAAAGCAGATCTAGACACGCTGCAGGCTCAGGCCGACGCGGATACCGCGAAGGTCGCCAAGCTGCAGGAGCGCGTCAAGGACTACAGCGCACGCTATGCGAAGCAGATGCAAGAGATCCAGGCGATCGCGCCGACGCCGGTGGACGTTCCCGTTGTCACCGGGACGGAGAAGGGACTGCTGGGAAGCCGGCCGACCGTCGCGGAACAGCGCTTCTACGCTCCAGGCGATGTTGAACGGTTCACACAGCATCTCAATCGCACCCTGCTGAGGGAGAAAGACCTGAGGCGGGAGGCGGAGCAGCAGCGCGACCTGGCCCAACACGAGGTGGAACGGCTCCGCTCAATCCTCTCACCATATCCGCAGTTGGGCTGGCGGTTGCAGTCGCGGCGGGGTGGCGTCGTGGGGGCCGAACAGGGATGCCTGATTCATCGGGATCAACACTTTGTCTATGCGGTTGAGCCGAAGACCGGGAACTTGCTCGAAGGGCCGCTGCCGCGTGGGCTGGAACTGGAACTGGAACACGGCATGGTGCTGGAATTCAGCAGAGACCGGGTGCGTCCGCCGGATCAGGCCACCATCGCGACCTGGAACTTGGAGCAGGTGATTGCAGCGATCGAGGAACGTCTGCTGGAGAAGATGCCCAGCGACCTGGATGCGCTGAAGGCACAACTGCAAAAGGAACAGGCCGAGCGCGCGAAGCACATGCCGTTGGAGGAATTCGGATCGGATCTGGATCCGACGCAAGAAGGCACGGTGCCGGCGCCGAATTCGGAACCGATCAATCCAAGACTGGACGTAGAGGGGTTCAGGCCCGCGTAACGGTTGATCGAGGCAGCGGATCATGCAGACCCGTTCGGCGGCATTCAGAACAGCATCCGGCAGCCATTGGGGAGGCGATCGACGTCCACAAGCAACCACCTCAGTCCATCGGTGTCGGCTGCATCAACGAATCAGATCCCGAGTCAGATCCAGCAAGTCATAAATGAAAAATCCCAAGTCAAATCAATGACTTGGGATTGTGTTTTGGCGGAGTGGACGGGACTCGAACCCGCGACCCCCGGCGTGACAGGCCGGTATTCTAACCAACTGAACTACCACTCCATGCAGACCCTTTGTTAGGAATCTGGCGTCCCCTACGAGATTCGAACTCGTGTTATCGCCGTGAAAGGGCGGTGTCCTAGGCCTCTAGACGAAGGGGACTAAACCTTCAATTTTGTTGCTTGGTGGAGGTAAGCGGGATCGAACCGCTGACCTCTTGCATGCCATGCAAGCGCTCTCCCAGCTGAGCTATACCCCCGAAAGCAAACCAACATTCTATACTGAAATTTTTTAGTGGCGCAAGCCTTTTTTGCGATCTTGCTGAGTCGATCTTCAGTGCCGTGCGCCCTCCGAGAGCTTCGCCTCAGGCGAGGCCACGGGCACGCCTGGCTCCTTTGAGCCGCCCTCATCTTCGAGCGCGAGGGGAACGCGCTCAAGCGCCAGATCCAGGACCTGATCGATCCATTTCACAGGGATGATGGTGAGGTTGGATTTCACGTTCTCGGGCATCTCCTGAAGGTCCTTGACGTTCTCCTCGGGTATCAGCACCGTCTTGATGCCGCCACGCAAAGCCGCAAGAAGCTTTTCCTTCAGCCCGCCGATACCAAGAACCTCACCCCGCAGCGTAATTTCGCCCGTCATGGCGACCTCCGCCTTGACGGGAATCCCCGTCATCGCGGAGACGATCGCGGTCGTCATGGCAATGCCCGCACTCGGACCATCCTTGGGCGTCGCACCTTCGGGGACGTGAATGTGAAGGTCACGCTTCTCGAACAGTTCGTCCTTGATGCCCAACCGACGGGCGCGAACGCGCACTACGGTGCGTGCCGCCTCGACCGACTCCTTCATCACATCGCCCAGGGATCCAGTACGCAGGATGGCGCCTTTGCCAGGCATGGCGGTCGCTTCGATGGTCAGCAAGTCGCCGCCCACCTCGGTCCAGGCCAGGCCAACGACCTGCCCGACCTGGCTTTGCTTTTCGGCAATGCCAAAGTTGAAGCGCCTCACCCCAAGGAAGTCATGAAGATTGTCTTCGGTGACCACAACTTGATCGGCGTAGGTCTTCAATAGACGCCCCTTGACGGCCTTGCGGCAAATGCGCGAGATCTCACGCTCCAGCGAACGCACCCCGGCCTCTCGCGTGTAATAGCGAATGAGGCCTCGGATGGCGCTTTCGGTGACGTCGAGTTCGTCGGCCTTCACCCCGTTGTTCTTCATCTGCTTGGGCAACAGATAACGCTGGGCGATGCTGACTTTTTCGTCCTCGGTGTAACCCGCCAGCCGGATCACTTCCATGCGATCGAGCAGGGCCGGGGGAATGTTGAGCGAATTCGAGGTCGCGACAAACATCACGTCGGACAGGTCGAAATCGACCTCGACGTAGTGATCGCTGAACGTGTGATTCTGTTCGGGATCGAGCACCTCGAGCAAGGCCGACGAAGGATCACCCCGGAAATCCATGCCGAGCTTGTCCACCTCATCAAGGAGGAACAAAGGGTTGCGCACCGCCACCTTGTTCAGACTCTGGAGAATCTTGCCGGGCATCGCGCCAATATAGGTGCGACGATGGCCCCGAATCTCGGCCTCGTCCCGCACCCCGCCCAAGGCCATGCGCACAAACTTGCGCCCCGTGGCGCGGGCGATGGATTGACCGAGCGAAGTCTTGCCGACCCCCGGGGGGCCGACTAGGCAGAGGATAGGCGCCTTGACCTTGTCCACGCGTTGCTGAACCGCGAGGTACTCAAGGATGCGCTCCTTGACCTTGTCAAGCCCGTAGTGATCTTCTTCGAGCACTTCTTCGGCAAAGGCGAGATCGTGGCGCACCTTGCTTTTCTTGGCCCAGGGCAAGCTGACCAGAACGTCGAGATAGTTGCGCACCACGGTCGCCTCGGCCGACATCGGAGACATCAGCTTGAGTTTCTTGAGCTCGCCTTCGGCCTTCTTCTTGGCGTCCTTGGGCATGCGTGCAGCCTTGATCTTCTTCTCGATCTCTTCGATGTCGGCGCCATCCTCGCCCTCGCCCAGTTCTTTCTGGATGGCTTTGACCTGCTCGTTCAGGTAGTACTCGCGCTGGCTCTTCTCCATCTGCCGCCGCACGCGGCCGCGGATGCGCTTCTCGACCTGCAGAATGCCCACCTCACGCTCGAGCTGCTCGAGCAGATTCTCCAGACGGGCATGCACATCGTGCAGATCCAGAACCGATTGCTTCTGCTCGAGCTTGAGCGGAAGATGAGCGGCAATCGTGTCGGCCAGGCGGCCTGGATCATCGATGCCGGAAATCGACGTGAGAATCTCCGGCGGAATTTTCTTGTTCAGTTTGACGTACTGATCGAACTGCGCCACGACCGCGCGCCGCATGGCCTCGGATTCCGCACTCGACTCCGAACTGGAGGCGATAGGAACCGCCTCACAGGCGAAGAACTCGCCGTTGTCTCGGATATTCAGCGCATTGGCCCGCTGCGCGCCTTCGACCAACACCTTGACGGTGCCGTCCGGCAGTTTGAGCATTTGCAGAATGCTCGACAGGCAACCCACCTCGAAGAGATCATCAGGCTTGGGCTCGTCCTTGGCCGCCGCTTTCTGAGCGACCAGCATGATCTGCTTCCCGCTTTCCATGGCGGATTCCAGCGCCTTGATCGACTTGGGCCGCCCCACAAACAAGGGAATCACCATGTGGGGGAAAACGACCACATCGCGCAAAGGCAGCAAAGGCAGCGCGGTCAGGTCGGTGTTTTGCTCAGGGGTATCGGACATGTAGGTCACCCGAAAAGAAGTTGGTGGGCAGATGGGGACGCGGGCCGGATTTGCAAGCGGGCGTCAGGGCGACATCCCGCTTGCCGTCCTCAAGTTCCCGACGCCTTGGCGGCGTCTTCGTAGATGAGCAGCGGCTTGGCGCCTGCCGAAATCACGTTCTCGTCCACGACGACACTCGCCACGCCTTTGGCATTGGGCAGATCGAACATCAGATCGAGCAGAGCCTGCTCGACAATCGATCGCAGGCCGCGTGCGCCGGTCTTGCGTTCAAGCGCCCTGCGCGCAATCGCGTCGAGGGCTGCCGGGCGAAATTCCAGCTTGATCCCGTCCATCTCGAACAGCTTCTGGTATTGCTTGACCAGCGAATTCTTCGGCGCGGTGAGAATCTCGATCAACGCAGCCTCATCAAGCTCTTCCAGCGCAGCCACAACGGGTAGGCGCCCTACCAATTCGGGAATCAGACCGAACTTGACGAGATCTTCCGGCTGGGCCTGAAGGAAGGTTTCGGACACGCTGCGTTCGGACTGGGTTTTGACCGTGGCCGAGAAACCGATACCCGACTTCTCGGACCGGTTGCGAATCACCTTCTCCAGGCCGTCGAAAGCACCCCCACAGATGAACAGGATATTGGTCGTGTCGACCTGAATGAAATCCTGATTCGGGTGCTTGCGCCCCCCTTGCGGCGGCACCGAGGCCATCGTGCCCTCAATCAGCTTGAGCAAAGCCTGCTGCACGCCTTCGCCCGAGACGTCGCGGGTGATGCTGGGGTTGTCCGACTTTCGGGAGATCTTGTCGATCTCGTCGATGTAGACGATCCCGCGCTGCGCGCGCTCGATCTCGTAGTTGCAGTTCTGCAGCAGCTTCTGAATGATGTTCTCGACGTCCTCGCCCACATAGCCAGCTTCGGTCAGCGTCGTGGCATCGGCAATGACGAAGGGCACGTTGAGCAGGCGCGCCAGCGTCTGCGCCAGCAAGGTCTTGCCCGAGCCCGTGGGGCCGACCAGCAGGATGTTGCTCTTGGCCAGCTCGACGTCGCTGGTCTGCCCGACATGCTTGAGTCGCTTGTAATGGTTGTACACCGCGACGGCCAGAATGCGCTTGGCCGCCTCCTGACCGATCACATACTGGTCCAGGATGGTCTTGATCTCCGACGGCGTGGGCAGATCGGCGTTGGCCACCTTGCCGTGGGAATCTGCCGCGGTGACTTCATCGCGGATGATTTCATTGCACAGATCGATGCACTCGTCGCAGATGAACACCGACGGACCCGCGATGAGCTTCTTGACCTCGTGCTGGCTCTTTCCGCAGAACGAGCAGTACAGGGTTTTTTCACCCGAAGACGATTTTTTCTCAGCCATGAGCGTGTGGATTCACTATCGGGGTCAGGAGCGTTTGGCAATCACTTCGTCGATCAGCCCATAGTCCTTGGCCTGGTCTGCGGACATGAAAAAGTCGCGATCCGTATCGGTCGCAATTTTTTCGAGAGCTTGCCCGGTTCGCTCGGCCAGAATGCCATTGAGCCGTTCGCGCAAATACAGAATCTCCCGGGCCTGGATCTCGATGTCAGAGGCTTGCCCCTGCGCGCCACCCAGCGGCTGGTGAATCATGATGCGCGAATTCGGCAGCGAGTAGCGCTTGCCCTTCGCCCCCGCCGCCATCAGGAACGCGCCCATGCTTGCTGCAATGCCGGTACACAGCGTCGAGACATCGGGCTTGATGAACTGCATGGTGTCGAAGATCGCCATGCCCGCGGACACCGAGCCGCCGGGGGAGTTGATGTAGAGCGAAATGTCTTTGTCGGGGTTTTCCGACTCGAGAAACAGCAGTTGGGCCACGACCAGATTGGCCATCTGATCGTTGATCGGGCCCACCAGAAAAATCACCCGCTCGCGCAGCAGGCGTGAATAAATATCGTAGGCGCGCTCACCGCGGCCGCTTTGCTCGATGACCATGGGCACCAGGCCCAGGTTTTGAATGTCAGTAGCGCTCATGGAAGGGAGAAACGTGAAGGTGGAGACAGAGTAGCACGCACTTTGGCCAGCGGAGGCAAGCCCACCGGATTTCCGCACCGGGATTGCGGTGGACACAACAGACCGTCCAAAACAAAAGCCGCTGTGCGACCCGGCGCACAGCGGCTTTCTGTTTGCGGGGGGACGATCAGTTCCGGCCCATCAGCTCATCGAAACCGAGCGCCTTGTCGGTGGTCTGAGCCTGCGCAAAGACGAAGTCCGTCACGTTGTTTTCCATGACGATGGCCTCGGCTTGCGCCATGCGTTCCTGATCGGCGTAGTACCAGCGCACCAGATCCTGCGGCTGCTCGTAGCTGGCGGCAAGCTCCTCCACGTAGGTGCGAACCTGCTCCGGCTTGGCCTGCAGATCGTGTTGCTTGACCAGTTCCGAGACGATCAGGCCCAGGCGGACACGGCGCTCCGCCTGCTCCTTGAACAGCTCGGGCGGCAGCGGGGCCTTGTCGGCGTCCTTCATGCCGCGCTCGGCCAGGTCCTGGCGGGCGCTGGCCATCAGCTCGCCCATCTCGTTTTCCACCAGCGCGCTGGGCAGTTCGACCGCCACGGCCTTTTGCAGCAGATCCATCACCGCAAGCTTGTTGCGCTGAGTCAGACGCGATTTGACTTCGCGACCGAGGTTATTGCGGATGTCGTCTCGCAGACGCTGCACTTCGCCGTCCGCCACGCCCAGCGCCTTCGCAAAGTCTGCATCGACTTGCGGCAGCAGCGGCCACTCGACCTGGGTGACCTTGAGCGTGAACTGGGCGGTCTTCCCTGCGACCGCGCGCCCCTGGTAATCCTCAGGAAAGTGCAACTCGAAAATCTTGCTCTGCCCGGCTTGCAGCCCCTTGGTGGCGGCCTCGAACTCGGGCAGCATGCGGCCTTCGCCTTGAACGAAGGTGAATCCTTCGGCCTTGCCGCCTTCGAAGGCGGTGCCGTCGATGCGGCCTTCGAAATCGACCGTGACACGGTCACCCTCCTGGACTTCCAGCCCTTCGGAGGTCTGTCCATCCGCAGCGGCCTGACCGCGCACGACGAATTCGGTGCGCTGTTTGCGCAGCACGTCGAGCGTCTTGTCGATGGCGGCCTCGTCCACCGAAGCCGTCACGCGCTCGATGGCCTGGGACGAAAGATCGGGAATCTGCACGTCGGGATAGACCTCGAACACGGCATCAAACGCCATCACATCCGCCTCGACGCCTTCGGTCTTGGGCGTGAATTGGGGCGAACCGGCCACGCGCAGGCGCGCCGTGGTGGCGACGTCGTAGAAGGCATTGCCGATCTTGTCCTGCAGAACCTCCATCTCCACCGACGGCGCATAACGCTGCGTCACCATGGCCATGGGGACCTTGCCCGGACGGAAGCCCGGCAGACGCAAGGTCCGGCTCAGGCTCTTCAGGCGGGAGTTGATTTCGTTCTGCACGGCGGCCTTGGGAACGGTCACGGTCACACGGCGCTGCAGTTTGTCCAGGGTTTCGACAGTCATGGGAAAGTCCAGTATTCAAAAAGGGATCAATTGCCGCCAAGCCTGAGCTTGCCGGTTGGTGCGAGGGGGGGGACTCGAACCCCCACGCCCGTGAAGGCGTCAGGACCTAAACCTGGTGCGTCTACCAATTTCGCCACCCTCGCCAGGTGATCTGATGCCCAAAACCGCTGGTCACGCACGGCGACGACGGTTGTCGCGGCCACAGCGTTTTTTGGGCAATCGGCTATTCTAGCCGCCCGGCCTCGCCCCCTCGATGCCGCGACGCACATGCCCCTGTCCCGCCCCTCCGAATCCATCATCGGGCCGCCTCCCGGCTCATCGGCGTATTACTCCCTGCAGCGCTGCCCTGCCGAATCGCGCGAAGGGCTCAAACATCTCCTGGACGTGCATGTGCAGGTGCGCAGCATCGTGACTACGGTCAGCGATGCCGCAGTCGCCCAGGCCAAGCTGGCCTGGTGGCGCAGCCAGATCGAGGCCCTCGAACAGGGTCGTCAGGCCGATCATCCGAGCCTGCGCGCTCTTGCCCCCCATCTGCGTACACGAGGCCTGCAGCCCAGCGCGTTGTTGGGTGTGATCGAAAGCGTGGCCATCGATCTGCGGCAAAACCGCTGGATGGACCGCGCCGCCCTCCTGCACTACTGCCGCGCGGGCAGCGGGCAAACCTTGCGCTGCGCCGCAGGCTTGCTGGACCTGACTTCCCCTGCGGCGATGGACGCCGCCGAGGAACTGGGCTGTGGGCTGCGTCTGGCCAGCGCCATTCGGCACATCGGACGCGATGTCGCGCTAGGCCGTGTGTATCTGCCACTCGATGCGCTGCAACAGCATGGCGTCACGACAGCGCAATTGCAGCAGCGCGCCATCACCCCGCCCATCCGTGCACTGCTGCAAAGCGAGGCCAGCCTCGCCCAGACGACCTTGAAGGCGGCCCGGGAAGGGCTGGCGCCCTTCCCCATCACCCAGGCCGCTCCCCTGATCGCACTGGCTGCGCTCTACGCGGCGCTGCTGCGCGAAATCGAACGGGCCGACTATGCGGTGCTGCATCAGCGCATCAGTCTGACGCCTCTGCGCAAGCTCTGGATCAGCCGAAGCTGCACCTGGCGCCGCGGCGCCTGAGGTCTTTCAGGCCCGCTCCAGTTCGGCGCGAAGGGCGCGGTATTCGTCCAGGGCCTCCGGATTGGCCAGCGCGGAGACGTTCTTCACCGGGTCGCCATGGATCAGATTGCGCACCGCGATTTCCACGATCTTGTTGCTCTTGGTCCGCGGAATGTCGTGCACCTGCACGATCCGGGTGGGAACGTGGCGCGGTGTGGTGTTGTTGCGGATCTGCCGCTTGATCGCGTCGATCAGTGCGTCGTCGAGCATCACCCCGTCGCGCAGACGCACGAAGAGCACGACTCGCACATCGCCGTAAGTCCCGGGCGGCCAGTTCTGCCCGATGACGATGGACTCCAGCACCGCTTCGATCCGCTCGACCTGACGGTAGATCTCCGCCGTGCCGATGCGCACGCCGCCCGGATTCAGCGTGGCATCCGAACGGCCAAAAATGATGTAGCCGCCGTGCGCCGTGCGCTCGATGTAGTCGCCGTGCCACCACACGTTCGGAAACTGCGCGAAGTAGGCGTCGTGATACTTCTGCGCGCCCAGTTCCAGGCTGCCGTCCACCAGAAAGCCCAGGGGCATGGAGGGGAAGGGCTTGACACAGACCAGCTCGCCCTTTTGCCCATCGGGCAAGGGTTTGCCATCGTCGTCCGCCACGATCACGGCCATGCCCAGGGCGCAGGCCTGGATCTCGCCGCGCCAGACCGGGTTCATGGGGGAACCGGCGATGAAGCAGGCCACCAGATCGGTTCCGCCTGAAAGCGAGCTGAGGCAGAGGTCGGATTTCACTTTGCCGTAGACGTAGTCGAAACCTTCGGGTGCCAGCGGCGAGCCGGTCGACATCAGCGTGCGCAGGGCGCTGAGCCAATGAGTCTGCATCGGCGCGATACCGGACTTGCCCAGCGCCTCGATGAATTTGGCCGACGTGCCCAGATGCGTGAAATCGACCGCATCGGCATAGTCGAACAGAATGGCGTTGTCGCGCAGACCGGGTGAGCCGTCATAAAGACAGACCGTGGCCCCCTGGCTGAGGGCCGACATCAGCCAGTTCCACATCATCCAGCCGCAGGTGGTGAAGAAAAACACGCGGTCTTCGGGGTGGATATCAACCTGAAGACGCAGTTCAGCCAGGTGCTTGAGCAGCACTCCGCCCGCGCGGTGCACGATGCATTTCGGCGCGCCCGTGGTGCCGCTGGAATACAGGATGTAGACGGGATGATCGAAGGGCTGCGGGGCGAACTGCACGGCCCGGGGCTGAAAGGCCTCGAGGGCCGATTCCCAGACCTGCGCGCCGACTATGCCCACGTCCAGTTGCTGTCCCTTCGCCTGAGCCACATAGGGCACGACGACGGTTGTCACCACGGAGGGCAGTTGCGGCACCAGCTCGGCCAGCTTGCCGAGGTTGGAAAACGTCTTGCCGTTGTAGAAGTACCCATCGCACGCAATGAGCACCTTGGGCTGGGTCTGGCCGAAGCGGTCGAGTACGCCCTGCACGCCGAAGTCGGGCGAAGCCGAGGTGAATGTCGCGCCGAGACTGGTGGCCGCCAGCATGGCGATCACGGTTTCGGGCATATTGGGCATATAGGCCGCGACCCGGTCGCCAGCCTGGACGCCCCAATGCGCCAGGGCTTGCTGCAGACGGGAGACTTCGGTGTGCAGCTCGCGCCAGCTCAGGCTGCGCTGCACCTGATCCTCACCCCAGAAATGCAGCGCCACGGCGTCGTCGTTTCGGCGCAGAAGATTCTGGGCAAAGTTGAGGCGGGCGTCGGGAAAGAACCGTGCACCGGGCATGCGCCCGGCATCGATGAGCACCCGCTCACCCTTGTGCTCGGCGATCACGCCCGAGGTCTCCCACACCGCGTCCCAGAACTGGGCCTGCTCCGCAACCGACCAATCGAGCATGTCCTGGTAGGTTTGCAATTGCAGACCATGGCGGTCATTCACCCAGTGACGGAAGGCCTCGACGTGGGAGGCCGCGATACGCTGAGGCGGCGGCGACCACAGCGGCTGATGTTGTTCAGTATCTGGCATGACGCAATCTCGAAGGGATGTCAGCTGTGCTTGGACGCTGCGTTCGGTGTGAGCAAGGCACGCAGCATATCGGGCAGCGGGGCGCTCTTGCGCTTGGGAAAATCCACCCACACCACGCGCGACCCGCCGCCGGCGTAGATCGTGTCGGGATCGTCGGTGCGGCTGAGCAGGGTGTAGGTATCGAAACTCGAACGTCCCACGTCGGTGGTGTAAAGCCGCGCCAGCACTTCGCCCGGATACCGCAGCTCCGTCTGAAAGTTACAGAACGCATTGACGATCACCGGTCCCAGACCGTGGGGATTGGCCGGAACGCCGGTTTCGCGCAGCCATTCCAGCCGGATGATCTCCATGAAGCGGAAATAGATCGTGTTGTTCACATGGCCCATCACATCCATGTCGCCCCAGCGGATGGGCATGGTCATGGTGTGGACCAGTTGTTTTTGTTCAGGGATTTCGAATCGCATGGGGATGCCCGTCAAACGCCCATGCCGTCGTCGGCTGTGAGGATGGCGCCGTTGACCAGGCCGCTCTGTCCACTGGCCAGCATGACCAGCAGGGCATCGAGGTCTTCGGGCTTGCCCAGGCGCTTGCGCGGCAGCATCTGCAGCAGCCGCTGGCCGGATTCCGTCTGCCAGTGATGGTGATTCATCTCCGTATCGATATAGCCTGGGCACAGCGCATTCACGTTGATGCCGTACTTGCCCCACTCCAACGCCATGGCCCGCGTCATGTGGACGACGGCCGCCTTGCTCATGGCGTACACACCCAGCTTGGGCATCACCCGCAGCCCCGCGACCGAAGCCACGTTGATGATGCGCCCGCCAGCCCAGGTGCCCGGTGTCACCCCCAGGGAACGCGCCACCATGCGGCGTGCCACCTCCTGCGCCACGAAGAACGCGCCGCGCACATTGGTGCCGAAGACCTCGTCAAAGTCTTCCGGCACGGCATCGAGCAGTTTCTGCTGCGACGAGATGCCCGCGTTGTTCACCAGAATATCGATCGGTCCCATCTCGGTCTCGGCGTGCGCCACGGCCGCCTTGATACTGGCCGTATCGGTGACATCGAGTTCGACCACGTGGGCATCGCCCCCCTCGCCCTCGATGCGCGCGCGCAGTTCCTTCAGACGCTCCATGCGCCGACCACTGAGGACCACCGCAGCCCCGGCCTGCGCCAGCACTTCGGCGAATCGCCAGCCCAGGCCGCTGGATGCGCCCGTCACCAGGGCCACGCGGCCCGAGAGTTCAATTGTGTACGCCATGGATTCTTCCTTGAGGTGGATACGCGAACGCCTGTCCCGGCACGGCCGTCCTGCGCAGAGTCCCCCAATGGTAGGGCCACGCACCTGTCGCAAGGTCGGCGCGCATTGCCGATAATGGCGATATGTCCGAACGAATCATTCCCATCGTCGATCACCAATACGCCGCGAGCGTGCCGCCCGTACCTGCGGACCCTGGTTCGGCGTCCGCGCTGCCGATCGACCGGTTTCGCCGTCCCTTGCACGACCTGCGGATTTCGGTCACCGATCGCTGCAACTTTCGCTGCACCTACTGCATGCCGAAAGAGATTTTCGACAAGCACTACGAATTTCTGCCGCACGGCGATCTGCTGAGCTTCGAGGAGATCACCCGCGCCGCGCGGGTCTTCATCGACCTGGGCGTGCGCAAGATCCGCCTCACCGGTGGCGAGCCCCTGCTGCGAAAAAACCTCGAACGGCTGGTCGAGATGCTGCACGCGCTGCGCACCCCCGAGGGTTCGCCGCCCGAGCTGACCCTGACGACCAACGGTTCCATCCTCGCCCGCAAGGCGCAGGCCCTGAAGGCCGCGGGGCTGGACCGCGTCACCGTCAGCCTCGACGCGCTCGACGACGCCGCCTTCCGCCAGATGAACGATGTGGATTTTCCGGTGGCCGAGGTGCTGCGCGGCATCGACGCGGCACTGGCGGCGGGATTGGGGCCGGTGAAGGTCAATATGGTGGTCAAGCGCGGCACCAACGATGCGCAGATCCTCCCCATGGCCGAGCATTTTCGGGGGACAGGTGCGGTGTTGCGTTTCATCGAATACATGGACGTGGGCAACACCAACGGCTGGCGCATGGACGAAGTGCTGCCATCGCAGCAGGTCATCGACCGCATCCATGCCGTTCACCCGCTGCACCCGCTGGAGGCCCACAGTGTCGGCGAGACGGCCCAGCGCTGGGCCTTTGACGACGGCGCGGGCGAGGTCGGCGTGATCTCCAGCGTCACCCGCGCCTTCTGCGCCGACTGCAACCGCGCCCGGCTGTCGATGGAGGGCAAGCTCTACCTCTGCCTCTTCGCCACCCATGGGCACGATGTGCGCGCCCTGCTCCGCGGCGATCCGCGCAGCGGCCTGGCGCCGGTCAGCGACGCCCAGCTCCGAGCTGCGCTGGCCCAGGTCTGGACCGAGCGCGACGACCGCTACTCCCTGCTGCGCGGCACTGCGGCCGGTGCCGCCCTGCGCACCGAGCGCAGGGTCGAGATGTCCTACATCGGCGGCTAGGATGAAGCCATTCCCGCGCTCGCTGCGCTGGCTGCGGCCCGAAAGGACGGTCAGCGCCTTCGAAACGGCGGGGCGGAGCTGACACCATGTGCGGCATCGCCGGGCGCTTGAACTGGAACGCACCGATCGATCCTTCGCAACTCGCGGCGATGATCGGGCGCTTGCATCATCGCGGCCCCGATCAGCAGGGCTTCTACAACAAGGGGCCGATCGGTCTGGCCCACGCCCGGCTGAGCATCATCGATCTGTCCAGCGGCGATCAGCCGATGTGCAACGAGGATGGCTCCGTCTGGGTGGTCTTCAACGGCGAGATCTTCAATTACGTCGAGCTGCGCGCCGAACTGCAGCGGCGAGGTCATCGCTTCGCCACCCAGTCCGACACCGAAGTGCTGGTGCATCTGTATGAAGACCATGGCGACGCCCTGGTCGACCAGCTCAATGGCCAGTTCGCCTTCGCCCTCTGGGACGTGCCGCGCCAGCGCCTGCTGCTGGCGCGCGACCGCACCGGCATCCGGCCGCTGTTCCACACCCGCGTCCCGGGCGGCCTGGCCTTTGCCTCCGAGGTCAAGGCACTGTTCGCCCTGCCCGAGGTGCCGCGCCGCCTCGATGCGCAAGCACTGGGCGAGGTCTTCACCTACTGGGCGCCGCTGCCGCCGCACGCCATATTCGAGGGCATCGAGTCCCTGCCCCCCGGCCATGTGATGACGGTGGATGCCCGTGGCACGCAGGTTCGCCGCTACTGGGACTGGACCTTTCCGGACGCGCCCATCGAGGCCGATCGCAGTGCAGACGCCTACGCCGAAGCGCTGCGCGACCTGCTGATCGACGCCGTGCGCCTGCAACTGCGCGCCGACGTGCCAGTGGCGGCCTACCTCAGCGGCGGGCTGGATTCGTCCATCGTCACCACCCTGATCCGTCACTACACCGACACGCCGCTTCGCACCTTTTCCCTCACCTTCGACGACGCCGAGTTCGACGAGAGCCCCTGGCAGCAACAGCTCGTGCGCCATCTGGGCACCGAGCACACCACGATTCCCTGCACCCGCGCCGACATCGCCGCCGCGTTTCCGCGCGCCATCGCCCACACCGAGACGCCCATCGTGCGCACCGCGCCGGCGCCGATGATGCTGCTCGCCGGCGGGGTGCGCGCCGCGGGATACAAGGTGGCGCTGACGGGCGAAGGCGCCGACGAAGTCTTCGGCGGCTACGACCTGTTCAAGGAGGCGCGAGTCCGCCGTTTCATGGCGCGGCAGCCTGCGTCGCGCTGGCGCCCCCGCCTGCTTGAACGCCTCTACCCCTACCTCAAGCACTCGCCGGCCGCGGGCCGGGCGATGACCGAGCGTTTCTTCCGCGAGGGCGAGGCCCACTTCCGCGAGCCCTGGTTCGCCCACCTGCCCCGCTGGACCACCACACGGCGCCTGACCGGCTTTCTGTCCGCCGACTGGCGCGCCGCAGCCACCGCTGCCGACCCGGTCCAGGCGATGGCCGCGCAACTCCCTGCCGACATCTCCCGCTGGGAAGCGTTGTGCCAGGATCAATACATCGAAGCGCACACCCTGATGTCGGGCTACCTGCTGTGTTCGCAGGGCGACCGCATGGCCATGGCGCAATCCATCGAGACCCGCTTTCCCTTTCTCGATCACCGCCTGATCGACTTCGCCAGCCGCCTTCCACCCCGCTACAAGCTCATGGGCCTGGTCGAGAAGTATCTGCTCAAGCACAGCATGGACGGCCTGCTGCCCGATGCCTTGCGCCATCGCACCAAGCAGCCCTATCGCGCCCCAGACAGCCAGAGCTTTTTCCAGAACGGCGAGCCCGTCGATTACGTGGCCGATCTGTTCAGCGCGCCGCGCCTGGCCGAGGCCGGTTACTTCGATCCGCAAGCGGCGATCCGTCTGTTCGACAAGGCGCGCGCCGGGAAAGTCATCGGCTTTGGCGACAATATGGCCTTTGTCGGCATACTTTCGACCCTGCTCCTGCACGACCAGTTCATCCGGCGCTGAGCCCCCCTTCCCCGCGCGCTTCCATGACCGCCGCTCCGTCCAGCTACGCCGCGCTGCCTGCCGATCTGCAGAGCGACCGCGCGACCATCGTGTCGCTCTGGGTCAGCAATCTCGGCCATCCCGGGCGGCGCGAAGACAAGTACGACTGGTTCTACCTGCGCAACCCCGCAGGCCCGCCTCAGGTGCTGCTGGCCCGTACACCGGCGGAGGACGGCGTGGCGATCGGTGTCATCGGCCTGGGCACCCGGCAGATGCGCCTGGCCGGCCAGCCCGTCGCAGCGGGCCTTCTGGCCGATTTCGGGGTGGTGGCAGAGCACCGCACCCTGTATCCGGCCATGCTGCTGCAGACCACGCTGCGCGACCGTTTCCTGCCACAGCTAGGCCTGATCTACGGCTTTCCCAATCCGAAATCCGAGCCGGTGGTCAAGCGCCTGGGCTATCGGGTCGCGGGGAGCATGGTGCGCCACGTCCGGGTGCTGCGCAGTGCCAACTACCTGCCGACGCAGATTCCGCATCCGATCCGCCGCATCCTCGGCCACGCGGCAGACTGGTGGCGCCATGCCTTGCGCCGTACCCGGTATGCCCATGATTTCCGAGGCTACCTAGCCCAATGGCTGGACCAACCCGATGCCCGGTTCGATGCCCTTTGGTCCGCGCAAAATGACCCGGCGCTATTGATCGGCGTGCGCGATCGCCGTTATCTGGCCTGGCGCTTCGAGCAGAAGCCCTGGCGGAAATTCCGCTTTCTGGCCCTCAGCGCCCGAAGCGAGGGACTCGTGGCCTACGCCGTCTGCGAAGTCGTCGGCAAGGTTCTGCATGTCCGCGATCTGCTGTGCCACCCCGATCATCCCAACAGCCTGGATCTGCTCTTCGACAGGCTGTTCCGCGATGCCTACGCCGACGGCCGCACCAGCGTGTCGTTCGAGTTCCTCGGCCCGGTGGACATGGTCGAGGCGCTGCAGCGTCTGGGCATGGTCGCCCGCGATGCGCGCAATGTGATGTGCACCATGCCCGAAGCCAGCGCCGAGACCTTGCGCCAAGCCCAGTGGTATCTCACCAGCGCAGACGAGGACTATTAAGAATCCGCCCTGGCGCCGTCATGGCCACTTTCACGGAACTGTCGGCGCGCATCGTGCACTCAATCCGTATCGCCGAGGTGCCGCAGGCACGGCGCAAGCAGGAGAGAAACAATGTCCTTGGCAGAACTGGTGCTCTATCTCTTGGGGGTCGGGGTGATCGGACTGGGTATTGGACTGCTGGTGCAGTTCCGGCGCGATGCACGCCGCTCGGCGCCCGATTCATCCCTCTGAGTTTCCGCCGAGCGAGTCGGCACCCATGGCTTGGGCCAGCGCACGGGTCGATGCCAACGCGCTCGGATCGATCGGCACCGTCGTATCCCAGCCTTGCAGATGCGATGCCAGCAGCTTGCTGAAACCCTGCGCCCAATGAGCGTCGGCATTCAGGCAGTCGATGTAGTGAAAGACCTGTCCGCCGCTCGACAGAAAGGCCTGCTTGCCCTCCATGGCGATCTCTTCCAGCGTTTCCAGGCAATCGACCGTGAATCCCGGGCAGACCACGTCCACCCGCGCCACCCCGTCCCGCGCCAGTTTGCGCAAAGTGGGTTCGGTGTAGGGCTGCAGCCATTCCTGCTTGCCGAAACGCGACTGGAAGGTAACTTCGTATTCCGACGGCTCCAGCCCCAGGCGAGCGGCCAGCAGCCGACCCGTCTTGTGGCATTCGCAGTGATACGGATCGCCCAACTTGAGCGTGCGCGCCGGCATGCCGTGAAAGCTCATCACGAGTTTGTCCGGTCGGCCCTGCTGCTGCCATTGCGTCTCGATCTTGCTGGCCAGCGCGTCGATATAGGCCGGCACATCGTGAAAGTGATTGAGCACCCGCAACTCGGGAACACGGCGACGGCGCCGCATCCAGGCCGACACCGCATCCATCGTCGAGGCCGTGGTGGCCGCGCAGTACTGCGGATAAAGCGGCACCAAGAGAATGCGGGTCACATTCTGTCGGGCCAGATCGTCGAGCACGCTGGCCACTGACGGATTGCCATAGCGCATGGCATAGCGCACCTGGACATGATGACCGGCCCGCGCCATTTCGGCTGCCACCGCCTGCGTGAGATCGGCCGTGCCGGTCTGCAGGGGCGAACCCCGATCCGTCCAGACCGAGGCGTACTTCGCGGCGGATTTGGCGGACCGGATCGGCAGAATGATGCCGTTGAGAATGAGCCACCAGACAGGCTTGGGAATCTCCACCACCCGGGGGTCGCTGAGGAATTCACCGAGGTAGCGCCGCAAGGCCGGCGCGGTGGGGGCATCGGGTGTGCCCAAGTTGACCAGAAGTATGGCTGTTTGCGGGGTCGTGCCGTGCTGGTAGCCAGTGGGATCGGACAGGGACATGAGGAGGAAAGGCAATGAACCGGGTTCAGTGCGGATGGATCTGGAACATCACCGTGGGCGCGGTCGGGTCGGACGGCTTGGCACCGAGCGTGATCTCGCCCTGGCCGTGCAGCACACATTCGTTGCGTCGCAGCGCCAGCGTGGTGTCGTTGCCGGTGTAGCGCACCCAGGTGCCATTGCTGCTGAGGTCGGTCAGCATGAAATAGCTGCCGCGCCAGTCGATACGGGCATGCTGGCGCGACACCCGCAGATCGTTGACGAGAAAATCGGCCCCATTCGTTCGCCCGATCACGATGGGCATCTGGTCGGCGGCATAGTCGACCGAGTCATCGAGCCAGGCGAGGTTGAGCAGTTGACTGCTGTAGTCGATGCGAGAAGGCACTTGCGGCATGGTCTGTCCCATGTCGACGGAGGCCTCCCAATCGACCTGGTGCACCGGAACCGGCACGTCGTAACCCCGAAGAAAGATCGCGCCGAGACTGCGCAGGCGAGCCAGCAATTCGAGCGGCAGCGCCTCCATCACCGCGTCGCCGATGAGAATCTGCCCCGTACCCGCCGAGTCGGACAGCCGGGAAGCCGCATTGACCGGATCGCCAAAGCAGTCGCCCGGCGCCAGGACCACCATGCCGCGGGCAATGCCGATTTTCAGAGGTAGTTTCTGACGGGCGCCGCTGGCATCGACCGCACCCGACGTGGAGCAGGTACGCTGAATGTCGATACAGGCATTGAGCGCAGGGGTGTTGTGCTCGAAGGTGGCCAGAATGCCATCCCCCAGGGTTTTCACCACATCGCCGCCCGCCGCCTTGAAGCTGCGCGCCATGTTCGACACCACCTGCGTGACCAGCCCCGTCGCTTCGGTGTTGCCCAGGGATTGAAACAATGCGGTGCTCCCCACCACATCGGCGAACACGATGGTACGAAGTGCCGTTTTGCGCGCGTTGGTCATGCTGCAAGTCTAACGTGTGCGCTTGCTGGCTGTCTGTCCGACAAACGAGCCAGCA
Source organism: Thiomonas intermedia (assembly GCF_002028405.1). Lineage (NCBI taxonomy): Bacteria > Pseudomonadati > Pseudomonadota > Betaproteobacteria > Burkholderiales > Thiomonas > Thiomonas intermedia. The sequence continues at coordinate 2,990,171 of NZ_CP020046.1, read as the reverse complement.
AGGCTCGGGCGCTCACAGCGTATCGAGGAAGCTTCGCAGCTTGTCGGAGCGGGTGGGATGTTTGAGTTTGCGCAACGCCTTCGCTTCGATCTGGCGGATGCGCTCGCGGGTGACGTCGAACTGCTTGCCCACTTCTTCCAGCGTGTGGTCGTTGGCCATCTCGATGCCGAAGCGCATGCGCAGCACCTTGGCTTCGCGTGGCGTGAGCGAATCGAGAATCTCCTTGACCACGTCGCGCAGGCCGGCCTGCATGGCCGCCTCGGTCGGCGCCAGGGTGCCCGAGTCTTCGATGAAATCGCCCAGGTGCGAATCGTCGTCGTCGCCGATGGGCGTTTCCATGGAGATCGGCTCGCGCGCGATCTTGAGGATCTTGCGCACCTTGTCCTCGGGCATTTCCATCTTCTCGGCCAGTACGGCGGCGTCGGGCTCGGTACCCGTCTCCTGCAGATGTTGACGCGAGATGCGGTTGACCTTGTTGATGGTCTCGATCATGTGCACCGGGATACGGATGGTGCGCGCCTGATCGGCAATCGAGCGGGTAATGGCCTGACGGATCCACCAGGTCGCGTAGGTCGAGAATTTGTAGCCCCGGCGGTATTCGAACTTGTCCACCGCCTTCATCAGCCCCACATTGCCTTCCTGGATCAGGTCGAGGAACTGCAGGCCGCGATTGGTGTACTTCTTCGCGATGGAGATGACCAGACGGAGGTTGGCCTCGATCATTTCGCGCTTGGCTTCACGCGCGGCCTGCTCGCCCAGACTCATCTGGGTATTGATTTCCTTCAGGTCGTCGAGCGGCACCACCACCCGGGTCTGGATGTCGATGAGCTTTTGCTGCAGCTCCTTGATGGCCGGCACATTGCGGCCGAGGATGACCGCGTACGGCTTGCTCGAGGCCACATGCTTGTCCACCCACTTCAGATCGAGCTGATGGCCGGGGAAGGACTTGATGAACTCATCCTGCGGCATGCCGCAGCGATCGACCGCATAGCGCCGGATCTCGCGCTCGTAGCGGCGCACCTCGTCCACCTGCGCACGCAGCAGATTGCAGAGCTTCTCGACGGTCCGCGCAGTGAAGCGCACTTCCATCAACGCCGCGGAAATGGCCTCCTGCGCCTTCAGGTAGCTGGCTGAACGGTAGCCGTCCTTGTCGTAGGCGCGGCGCATTTTCATGAAGGCGTCGTGCACATCGGCAAAGGCCTCCAGGGCCTTGCCCTTGAGTTCCTCGAGCTTCATGGAGGTGGCGCCCGCGCCGCCGTCCTCGTCTTCTTCGCCGCTCTCGTCGAGCGAATAGTCGACGTCTTCTTCGGCCACGTAGTCGTCGGATTCGTCGTCCGACACCATGCCGTCCACCACTTCGTCCACCGGCAGTTCGCCATGATGAATGCGCGCCGCCATGGCCAGAATTTCGGCCACCGTCGACGGCGAGGCGGAAATGGCCAGCATCATCTGGCGCAAACCGTCTTCGATGCGCTTGGCGATGACGATTTCGCCTTCGCGCGTGAGCAGCTCGACCGTGCCCATTTCGCGCATATACATGCGCACGGGGTCGGTAGTGCGGCCGAACTCGGAATCGACGTTGGACAGCGCCGCTTCGGCTTCTTCCTCCGCCTCCTCTTCGCTCGACGCGGTCGGGCCGTGCTGATTGAGCAGCAGGGTCTGGGCGTCCGGCGTGGTCTCGTACACCGCGATACCCACGTCGTTGAGCATGGAAACAATGGTCTCCATCAACTCGGGATCAGCCAGATTGTCGGGAATGTGATCGTTGATTTCCCCGTAGGTCAGGAACCCGCGGGTCTTGCCCATCTTGATCAGGCTCTTCAGCCGCGCGCGCCGACGCCCCAATTCCTCGTCGGTGATGTTGGAGTCGTCATAGCCGAACTCCTTGAGCAGCTGTTTCTCGCGGGCACGCGACGCCTTGCGCGTCTTGGGCACCGGCGCGGGTGCGGCGACAACCTCTTCCACCACCTCGACTTCGGCGATCTCGACATCGACCTCGCCGGCTTCGACTTCTTCGTTCAGGTCATCGGCCAGGTCGTCGGCCGCCTCGACCTTGCTCTTGCGGCCCCGACGCGATGCAGGCTGCTCTGTTTCCGCTGCCACGGCGCCCGCCTTGGGCGGACGACCTCTTCTAGGTGCAGGGCTGGTCACCGGCGCGGCCTCGGCGCTCACCGTGGACTGAGCCACACGCTTGCTCGCTGCCTTGGTCGCCTTGATCTCCATGGCAACCGCGTCTTCTGCCGCCGCACGGCGAGCCTTGCCGCGCGGGGCTTCCGCCACGGGACTCGCTTCGGCAAGCTCCTTGCGGGAAGCGCCCCGCTGCGTGGGAGTCTGCGTCTTGGATGATGCTTTTGTCATGGTGGACCTCAACCGACCGATCATTCGGAAGGAAATATAGAAGGGGGATAGCTAGCAGTATGTAGGGTGAATCGCCAAAATTCAAAGAGCGAGGGCCGGACTCGGTATGCGGCGACCATCGCAAGTCTTAAGCGGGCCGGCGCATGGCCACCCACCGCGCCGTCTTTGAACGATAGGGTCTTTACGCAACCAAGATTTCAACGCCACACCATCAGACTTCACGCGCGCCAGGCGGTTCAGTGCCGCGTCTCTGACCATACCTATGGCCATACCTTTTGGGCTGTGGCGTTCGGGCTGTCCCGTTCGGTCTATTCCATTCGGGGGCTCGTCAAGGCCGTGACGCATGGGCCGAACGCGCTGTGCTCGCGTCAAAATTCGGATTTTACAAAAAACCGAGCATTGTCTGCTGGCCAGGGCTGCGCGTCAACCGCGCTGCGCCTGGTCGATTTCCTTGAGGCGAAGCGCAAGACTGCGGTATTCGGTACGGTCGGCATCGGCCACCAAACCCTCGGCCACCAGTGCGTCCTGGCGGCGCAGCAGCGCCGAGCGCTCCAGCCGCAGCAGGATGGCCAGGAGATCCTGCCTGGCCACCGCCTCGTCCAATTCCAAGGGGTCCGGCGATTCGGCCAGAACCTCCTCGGGCGAATGCCCGGCAGCACGCAGTTCCTCCCACAGCGCCGCGGCGGACAGGCCCGGCTGATCTTCCAGGATGGATTCAAGCGCCAGCGCCAGCGGCTGCAGCGGTCCGGGCTCGTGTGAAAGCAGCCCATGTTGGGCGGGACTGATGTCCCACCAGAGCGCGGGCTGCGCGAGCAGCAAGGGAAGCAATTGCCGCAGCGGATCTTTCGGCACTGCGGCAAAGGCGCGTAGCGACTCCCGGCCACCGCGCCCTCGTCGGGCCGAGGCACCCGTCTGCACGCCAAACGACTCCGATGGGGGCGCCGGTTTGCGCACCGGCGCCGACAGCCGCAACACCTCCCGCAATTCAGCGGCCGGCATCGCAAGCTGGCGAGCGAAATCGGCAATCAACTGTCCCAGCAAGGCCGGCGCGGTGATCTGGGAAAACAGCGGTGCCGCCTCATGGATGGCCTGTGCGCGCCCTTCGGCCGTGGCCATCGCCACGCCGTCGAAAAGGCTGGAGAAGAGGAATTCGGACAAGGGTTGCGCCCGAGCGATCTCCCGCTCGAACGCTTCGGCGCCCTTCTCCCGAACGTAAGAGTCAGGGTCGTGCTCGACGGGCAGGAACAGGAATTTCACCACCCGGGTGTCGCTGAGCAGGGGCAGCGCCTGTTCCATCGCCCGTCTCGCCGCGCGGCGGCCTGCCGCATCGCCGTCGAAGCTGAACACCACCTGACCCGTGTGGCGGAACAGCTTTTGCAACTGCTGCGGCGTACAGGCGGTGCCCAGCGTGGCCACGGCATGCTCCACACCGAACTGCGCCAAGGCCACGACGTCCATATAGCCTTCGACGACCAGCGCATAACCCGCGCGCGAAATGGCGCTTCGGGCTTCGAACAGGCCGTAGAGCTCCTCGCCCTTGTGGAACACCGCGGTCTCTGGCGAATTGAGGTATTTGGGTTCGCCCTGGTCGATGATGCGCCCGCCGAAGCCGATGACCTCACCTCGCAGATTGCGAATCGGAAAGGTGATGCGATCCCGCAGCCTGTCATAGCGGCGCTGCGCCGCTGCAAACGATTCGGCCTGCGGATCAAGCGTGTCGCCCGCGGCGTCGCGCGCCACCACCAGACCGGACTGCACGAGGGCGTCCGCCTGGTAGTTCGCGAACGCGCCGGCCAGAGGCTGCCAGTCGTCCGGGGCATACCCCAGCCCGAACCTCTTGGCGATCTGGCCTTGCAGGCCGCGTGCGATGAGGTAGTTCTTGGCCCGGTCGCTGTGGCGCAGGCGGTGCTGATAGAACGCATCGGCCGTCTGCAAGACCTCCACCAGCGCCGCATGCAGGCTGCGCTGCTGCTGGACCTGGCGGAGTTGCTGCGGATCGAGATCGGGTTCGGGCACGGTCATGCCGTACCGTCCTGCAAGATCCTTGACGGCATCGACGAAGCCCATGCCCGCGTGCTCCATCAGGAAGCCAATGGCCGTGCCATGCGCGCCGCAGCCGAAGCAGTGATAGAACTGCTTGCTCGCACTGACCGTGAACGAGGGCGTTTTCTCGCCATGAAAGGGACACAGGCCCTTGTAATTGCTGCCGGTCTTTTTCAGCTCGACCTGCTGGCCCACGACCTCGACGATGTCGGCACGGGCGAGCAGGTCCTGAATGAAGCCGGGCGGAATGCGTTGCTGCATGGATCGGTCATCGCGGGGGTGTCGACCGCGAAACGCCTGGAGCGGAAAGCCTACTTGGGCTGCATGCGGATGGCGCCGTCGAGCCGGATGACTTCGCCATTGAGCATGCGGTTGGTGAGGATGGATTCGACCAGGGCCGCATATTCGTCTGGACGGCCCAGCCGCTGCGGAAACGGCACCATCTGACCCAGCGCCGACTGCACCTCGGCGGGCATGCCCATGAGCATCGGCGTCTCGAAAATGCCGGGCGCGATGGTCATGACGCGGATGCCGTCGCGAGACAGGTCGCGCGCCAGTGGCAGGGTCATGCCGGCAATGCCGGCCTTGGACGCGGCATAAGCCACCTGGCCGATCTGTCCGTCGAACGCCGCCACCGATGCGGTGTTGACGATCACGCCGCGTTCGCCATCTTCCAGCGGGGCCTGCTGCGCCATCGCCGCAGCGGCAAGACGGGCCAGGTTGAAGCTGCCGACCAGATTGATGTTGATCACGCGCTCGAACAGTTCCAGGGCATGGGGGCCTTGCTTGCCCAGCGTCCGCGCGGCGGGCGCAATGCCGGCGCAGCTCACCGCCACCCGCAGCGGACCCAGAGTGCCCGCGGCCTGCACCGCGGCCTCCACATCCTTCGCCTGGGTCACGTCACAAGGCATGAACTGGCAGCCGATCTCCGCCGCGGTCGCACGGCCAGCCTCTTCCTGCAGATCGGCGATGAGCACCCGCATGCCGCGCGAAACCAGCAGGGCGGCGGTGGCCCGGCCCAATCCCGATGCGCCGCCGCTGATGATCGCGCTATGACCGGAGAGTTGCATGCTCGCTCCCGTGCGCTCAGGCCTGCAAGGCGGCAAAGATGCGTTGCTGCACTTCGGCGACGGGACCGACGCCGGAAATCGTGACCAGACGCGGTGCGCCGGGCTGCGCCTGGCGTTCGGCGTAAAACTTCACCAGCGGCAGCGTCTGAGCGTGATAGACCTCCAGGCGTTTGCGCACCGTGTCCTCCTGATCGTCGGCGCGCTGCACCAGGGATTCGCCAGTGAGGTCGTCGATGCCGGGGGTCTTGGGCGGGTTGAAGGCCAGGTGATAGGTCCGGCCCGAAGCCGGATGCACCCGCCGACCGCTCAGGCGTTGAATGATGTCGGCGTCCGGCACATCGAACTCAAGCACCACATCGATGGCCACACCGGCCTTGGCCAGGCCCTCGGCCTGCGCGATGGTGCGCGGAAAGCCGTCGAGCAGAAAACCCTGGGCGCAGTCGGGTGCGGACAGGCGCTCCCCCACCACGCCCAGCATGATCTCGTCGGGCACGAGGGCGCCGGCCTCCATGATTTTCTGCGCCTGTTGACCCAAAGGCGTGCCAGCCTTCACCGCGGCGCGCAGCATGTCTCCGGTGGAAATCTGGGGAATGCCCAGGCGCTCGGTGATGAAGGCGGCTTGCGTGCCTTTGCCCGCGCCCGGCGCACCCAAAAGAATCAATCGCATGAAGGTCTCTCAATCGTAAAAATGCACATTTCAGAATAGCAGACCGATCTGCTGCGGCGCTGACTGGCGGCCCGCGTTCAGCGCGGCCAAAGACCCCGCACGCGTTCGAGGTCGGCCGGCGTGTCGACGCCCGGACCCGGCGCGTCCTGGGTCACATGCACCGCAATGGCGTGACCGTGCCAAAGCGCGCGCAACTGCTCCAGGGCTTCGGCCTGCTCCAGCGGCGCCTCGGCCATCGCGGCATAGTCGCGCAGAAAACGGTGGCGATAGGCGTACAGCCCGATGTGGCGCAGGACCGGGTGCGGCGGGGGCGAGGTCTGCAGCGTCCAGCCGCTGCCGCTGGGCCCCGCGTCCGTGGCATAGGCGTCGCGCTGCCAGGGAATCGGCGCGCGGGAGAAATAGAGCGCCCTGCCCTGCGCATCGGTCACGACCTTCACCACATTCGGGTTGAAGATCTCGCCCTCGTCGGTGATCGGGTGCGCGCAGGTGGCCATCGGGATCGACGGATGCCGCTGCAGCAAGGCCGCGCAGGCGGCGGGCAGCGCCGGTTCGATCAAGGGTTCGTCGCCCTGGACGTTGACCACGATGGCCTCTTCGGGCAGCTCCAGCAGCCCGGCGGCTTCGGCCAGACGGTCGGTTCCGCTGGCGTGATCGACCCGCGTCAGGACGGCGCGCACGCCATGGGCCGCACACGCGCGGGCGATCTCGGGACTGTCACAGGCCACCACCACGTCCCGGGCGCCGCTTTGCGCCACGCGTTGCGCCACCCGCACCACCATGGGCGCCCCTCCGAGATCCGCCAGAGGTTTGTTGGGCAGGCGGGTGGAGGCCAGCCGGGCCGGAATGAGCACCCAGAATGCCGCGTCCCGATCCATGGTCGCACTCAAGCCGCTGGCTCGGCAGGCACCGCGGGCGCCGGTCCGGGATCGGCGGGCAGGGTCATGTCGCGGGCGAGATCGACCAGCATCAGGGGAATGTCGTCGCGCACCGGATAGGCCAGCTTGTCGCGCGGGCAGATCAGTTCCTGCGCGGCGGCCTCAAACTGAAGCGGCCCCTTGCAGATCGGGCAGACGAGTAAATCAAGCAGTCGGGAGTCCACGGGCTTTCTCCAATTGTTGTTGCAGCCAGGGCAGAAGATCGGGAGGCGATTGCAGCCGCAGGCCGACAACCCAGAGGCGCTCGCGCAAAGCAGGCGGCAGAGGCCCGGATTTTATGGCGTCCTTCTCCGTCAGCAGCACCGGACAATCAGGCGGAAATCCTTCAAGGGCGTCTGTCGCCAGCGGTTGATGATCGCCCAGCGCCCGAGTCTGCACCGACAGGCCCAAGGAGTGGAGCATGGCGAAGAACTGGGCCGGATGACCGATCCCGGCCACGGCGCCCAGCGGTTGGCCGCCGAATCGCCGGGCGAATTGCGAGGGACTCAGCGACAGGCCGCTGGTCAGATGGGTGATGTCGCCCAGGCTGCGCACCAGCGCGAAGCGCGCACCGCCGCCGTCGATCTGCCGCAACACGGTCTCGGGGCCCAGCGTGGCATCGCGCCGCCTTGCCGGCGATTCACGCAGCGGACCTGCCGGCAGCAACAAGCCGTTGCCCCAGCGGCGCTGATCGACCACCACCAGTTCGACATCGCGCGCCAGGGCCAGGTGCTGCAGGCCGTCGTCGCTCAGAATCACATCGACGTCGGGACAGGCGGCCCGCAGCTCCAGCGCAGCCTGCGCCCGCCGCCGTCCGACCACAACCGGGCAGCGGGTCAGTCGGGCAAGCAGCACGGGCTCATCACCGCATCTCGCGGGATCGCTTTGCGCATCCACCCGGATCGGGGCGTCGCCCTCCGCAGCGCGTCGCCCATAGCCCCGCGAGACGATGCCCGGCCGCCATCCCGCCTGCTGCAAGCCCTGGGCGAGCGCCACGATCAAGGGCGTCTTGCCGGCGCCGCCCACCGTGAGGTTGCCCACGACGACAACCGGCACGCCTGCCGACTGCTGCCGCAACAGGCCGAGACGATAGAGCCCGCGGCGCAGCGCCGTCAGCCCGGCGAACAGCAGCGACAACGGCCAAAGCATCCAGCTCAGCAGACTGCGGCGCAACCACCAGGCGGGCCAGCCGCTGGGCGCGGTGGATGGCGCCATCAGGAGCCTGGGCTTCTCTGCGTGGCGAAGGTCAGGCGGCTCAAGCCGGCAGCCCGCGCGGCCTCCATCACGTTCACCACCGACTGCTGGGTCGCCTGGGCATCGGCGCTGATGACCACCATGGTGTCGGACTTGCCCTTGGCGGCGTCGAGCAGCGACTGCGTCAGCGCGCTGACCGTGCGGCCCGGCAGAACCTGCTTGTTCACCGCATACTCGCCGCCGCTGCTCACCGCGACGATGATTTCCTGCGGATGGTTCTGCAGCTTCTCGGCATCGGCCGTGGGCAGGGTGATCTTCAGTTCGGTGAATTTCGAATAGGTCGTGCTGATCATCAGAAAGATCAGGATGACCAGCAGCACATCGATCAGGGGAATGAGGTTGACCTCGGGGTCTTCCGTGGTCTGGCGTTTGAAATTCATGGCAGACGGCGCAGAGGGGTGGGCGCAACCAAGTCAGCGGCGCGGCAGGTAGCTTTGCAGATGCGTGGCCAGACGCCGGGCCGCCTGCTCCAGCTCGACCGTGTAGTCGTCCACGCGGCTGCGGAAATAGCGGTAGAAAATCAGCGAAGGCACCGCCACGATCAGGCCCAGCGCGGTGTTGTAGAGCGCCACCGAAATGCCGTGCGCCAGCACCGTCGGGTCGGTACCGGCCGTGCTCTGCGAGCCAAAGATCTCGATCATGCCCACGACCGTGCCCAGCAGGCCGAGCAGAGGCGCGGCAGAAGCCACGGTGGCCAGCGCATTCAGGTACTTTTGCAGACGATAGACCTGATGCCGCCCGGCATTCTCCAGATCTTCCTGCAGCCCCACCGCGCTGGCATGCGGACGCGCCACCGAGCGGAAGCCGCTGGCCAGCACGGCGCCGAGCGGCGAATTGCGTTCGAGCTTGTCGATCACGTCAGGCGCGGGCAACTGCTTGGCCGAGACATTGAGCGCCTCGTCCAGAAGCTTGGCCGGCAGGATGCGGGCACGACGCAGACTGGCCAGCCGTTCAAAAATCACCGCCAACGCGACGATCGAGCACAGAATCAAGGGCCAGATCGGCCAACCCGCGGCTTCCACCATGTGCAACATGTGATGCGTCCTTTGCTTGTCTTTGCGTTGCAGAATCGATTGTCGGATGCTCGCCTTCCCCGCCTCAAACACGGCGCGTCCAGCCTCAAGAGAAAACGCTGGGCCGCCCCGGGTTTTCTCATCCCCTCGGCGGCCCGATGCGAACGCGGCAGGCCTGGGGGCACATTCCGTGGCGCATTATGCCGGGTGGCCAAAGTCGCGGACAATCGGCCAGCCCCCGGCCAGCCCCCTTGCCGCGGCGCCCGCCCGTCACGGACGGCAGAAGTTATCCCATCTTTCTGTGGACAACTCTGTGGGAAACCGCTGAACGGCGTGGCCAAATCGCGCAAAATCAAGCCTCCGGCTTAATGTGACGCTTTTTTAATCAACATTTTATGATTGTTTTTCAACAACTTACCATGTGGATTCGGCCTTTTCCGACACGCCCGGGCGCTGCCTGTATCGGCACGCAAAGTGTGCATATTTCCTTGCGCCACGCTGGCGCCCGCCAAGGAAAACAGCCTTGAATCGGACCACAGAGGGCCCACGAGTGTGGACGGTTTCGGCGCTTGCCCAGGCCTTCTCCGACGCGCTCAACGCCCGCTTCAACAGCCTCACCGTGCGGGGCGAGGTGTCGGGTCTGGTCCGTGCCGCGAGCGGACACCAGTACTTCAACCTCAAGGACGGTGCGGCACAACTGCGCTGCGTCTGGTTCCGCCAGCGGGCGGGGCACGCCGCCATCGCCCTGCGCGACGGACTGAGCGTGCGTCTGCGGGCCACGGTGGCGATCTACGAACCCCGCGGCGACCTCCAGCTCATCGTCGAGAGCGTGCAGCCCGATGGTGAAGGCGCGCTGCTCGAAGCCTTTCTGCGCCTCAAGGCCAAACTGCAGGGCGAGGGCCTGTTCGACGCGGGGCGCAAGCGGCCCATGCCGGTCATGCCGCGCGCCGTTGGCGTGATCACGTCGCTGCAAGCCGCCGCCCTGCGCGACGTGCTCACCACGCTCAGGCGGCGCAGCCCCCAGGTGCGCGTGGTGGTCTATCCCGCCAGCGTGCAGGGCACGGCCGCCCCGGCCGAGCTGCGGGCCGCCCTGCAGCACGCGCAGACGCGGCAGGACGTCGATGTCATTCTTCTGGTGCGCGGCGGCGGCAGCCTGGACGATCTCTGGGCCTTCAACGACGAGGCCCTGGTCCGCGCCATCGCCGCCTGCGCCTTGCCGCTCGTCAGCGGCGTGGGCCACGAGACCGACTTCACCCTGGCCGATTTCGCCGCAGACCTCAGAGCGCCGACCCCTACCGCCGCGGCAGAACTCGCCGTGCCCGCCCAGGCCACGCTGGCCGACGCCCTGAACCATGCCGCGCACCGCCTGGGCAGCGCCATGCGGCGCCAGCTGCAACGCGAGCAGCAGCGCTGCGACCGTCTCGCGCTGCGTTGGCCGCAGTCTGCCGCGCTCCTCGCCGCGCCGCAGCGCCGCCTCGCCCAGCTTCAGTGGCGCCTGCAGCAGGGTTTGCGCGGCCTGCCCCGCCTGCACACCCAGCGGCTGCAACTCCTGCAACAGGGCTTGGCCCGCGCCCTGCGCCAGCGGCTGCCGCAGGAGCGCGAGCGCCTGGACCGCTGGGAACGCGTCCTGCCCGACACCCTGTCGCGCCAGCTCGCCGACGCCGCCCGGCGGCTCGACCGCGCCGCACAACACCTGCAGCTGCTCAGCCCGCGCGCCACCCTGGCACGCGGCTATCTGCTGGGCATGGACGGCAGCGGCCGCGTGCTGCGCGACCTCTCCCAACTCGACCCGCGAGCGCCGCTGCTACTGGCCGACGCCCAGCGCGCGTTGCGCCTGGACATCGCCCGCATCGACGCCCAGCCCCATCCCCTCGGTACGGACATCCCGCCGACCTGAGCAGGCCCGTACCGCTGTTCCTAGAATACAGAGATTCACCACCCTGCCCTAGCCACTCAATCAAGGAGAAGCCCATGCAACACGAACTGCCCCCCCTGCCCTTCGCGCCCGATGCGCTGGCCCCGCACATGTCGCGCGAGACCCTGGAGTACCACCACGGCAAGCACCATCAGGCCTATGTGAACAACCTGAACAACCTGATCAAGGGCACCGAATTCGAAGCCATGGCCCTGGAAGACATCATCAAGAAATCCAGCGGCGGCGTGTTCAACAACAGCGCCCAGGTTTGGAACCACACCTTCTTCTGGAACTGCCTCAAGCCCAACGGCGGCGGCGAGCCCAAAGGCGCCCTGGCCACGGCCATCAACGCCAAGTGGGGCAGCTTCGCCGCCTTCAAGGAAGCCTTCCACAAGTCGGCCGTGGGCAACTTCGGCTCAGGCTGGACCTGGCTGGTCAAGAAGGCCGACGGCAGCGTGGACATCGTCAACACCGGCAATGCCGCCACCCCGCTGACCAGCGCCGACAAGGCCCTGCTCACCGTGGACGTGTGGGAACACGCCTACTACGTCGATTTCCGCAACCGCCGCCCCGACTTTGTCACCACCTTCCTCGACAAGCTGGCCAACTGGGACTTTGCCGAAAAGAACTTCGGCTGATCGCTCTCTCCCCAGAAAAAGCCCGCAACTGCGGGCTTTTTTTGGGCCCGCAGCCCGCCCTCACACCAACTGCAGATCAACCGGTCGGCTACCCGGAAAGACCGCCTCGATCTGCGAAGGCCGCAAGCCCCACAGCCGCTGGAACAGGCCGCCGAGCAGGTCGCGGTCTTCGGTCAGCACCGGATCGTCGCGGTTCTGGTTGAGGGTGGAGGGCGACTGCACGATCTGTTCGCCGGCGATGCGCCCGCCCCGCACCGCGCCGCCCAGCACCCAATACACGGTGCCGTGGCCGTGGTCGGTGCCGCGGTTGCCGTTTTCGCGGAAGGTGCGGCCGAACTCGCTGAGCACGACCACGGTGGTGTGATGCCAGGCGGGGCCCATGGCCTGCGCCAGCCCTGCCAGCCCCTGGCCGAGTGCGGCCAGCTTGTCGGCGAGTTGGCCGCGGGCGCCGTTGTCGGTGGCTTCGTTCACATGGGTGTCCCAGCCACCCACGTCGATGAAGCCGACGTTGAAGCTGTCGCGCATGAGTCCGCCGATGCGCACGGCCTCGGCGACGAAGCCCTTGGGCGCCACCGCGCCGCGGCTGGCGGCGACCATCTCGGCCTGCCAGCCCGAGGCCTGCATGTCCTGCGCCACGGTCTGATGCACGGCGAAGCCTTCGCGCACGGCGGCGCCTTGCGCCGAATGGCTCCACATGCTTTCGATCAGCGCCCGCTGGCGATCGTCGATGCCGGTATGTCCGGCCTGGGCGATGGCGAGGTTGGGCACGCGGTGCGTGCCGCGCAGCGAGAGCGGAAGCTGCGCGGTGAAGGCCATGGGCTGCGCGCGGCCGCCGATCTGCTGCACCAGGCGGTTGAGAAAACCGTCGTTGAAGTCGCGGGTCTGCGGTCCCTGGCCGAGCTCGATGTGGTCCTGGGTTTCGAAGTGACTGCGGGTCATGTCGCGCGTGCCGGCGAAGGGCACGAAGGCCAGTTGCCCGGCCTGCCACAGCGGCAGCATGGACTCGCGCAGCGCGGGATGCAGCGCCCAGTCGGCGTTCAGCGCAATGGCCGCATCGGCGCCCTCGCCCGGCCGGGGCACGGCGATATGCGGACGCGACTCGTAGTAGAAGCTGTTGGCGTGGGGCACGAGCAGATTGGTGGCGTCGTAGGCGCCGCGCAAAAACACCAGGATGAATTTGGGCTGCCCCTGCGCCGCGGGCGCCGCCCAGAGGCGGCTCATGGGCGTGGACAGCGTGGCGGCAGCGGCGGTTTGCAGGAAATGGCGGCGTTGCATGGCAAGCTCCTTCAGGCGTTCATGAATTCCGGTGACGACAGCCACAGCGTGTTCCAGCTCAGGCGGTTGTCGGCCTGCGCCAGCGCCCGCAGGGTGGCGGTGCTGAGCTGGTTTTGTTGCGCCAGATAGACCGCGCTGCGCGCCAGATCGGGCGGCGGGCGGTGCGGCGGTTTGGCCCTGGCGTGGTCGGCCAGCGGCGCGTCCATGGTCTGGGCCATGTCCGCCGTGGCGGGCGGGGCGCTCTGGCGCATGAAGTCTGGCGGCGGGGCGAACAGCGCGGACGCGCCGCCTCCGATCTGCCGCGCCACTTCGAAGCGCGCGGTGAGCTGGCCCGAGCCGTCCCAGGCGCCGGCGTCCAGCGGATAGCCATCAGGGGTCTGGCGCCCGAACAGCGGCTCGCCCAGGCGGGCCAGCATGCCCAGCACCGGCTGCGGGTTGCGGATCGGCTCGTCTCCCAGGCTGGCGCGCAGCGCCGACAGCACATAGCGCGTCGGGTCTTTGAACTGGGGCTGGCGCAGGCTGGCGATGAACGCCGGGCTGGTGAACATCGCCCGCAGCACCTCGGCGATCTGGCCGCCCGTGGCGCGCCAGCGCTGCGTCATGCTCTCGACGAGCGCGGGCGGCGGAGCATCGGCGACGAAATACTGCGCCAGTTGCGTGCTGATGTGCCGCGCCGTGGCGGGGTGATCGGCCAGCAGCGCGATGACCTCGTCGATTTCGTCCAGGCCGCGTCCCTGCAGGGTGTGGCCGAGCACGGTCTTGGGATCGGCGTCGTGCCGTGCGGGGTTGAACACCACCAGCCCCTGCCGCCACAGATCGGCGCGCAGCGCCGGGCGCACCCGCACCGGCTTGTCCAGCAGATCCACCCCCAGGCCGGTGAGCGCGCGCGCCAGGTTGGTCACATCCGCCTGGGTGTAGCCGCTGCCCACGCCCAGGGTGTGCAGCTCCATCACCTCGCGCGCATAGTTTTCGTTCACGTGGCCACGGGCGTTCTGCGCGTTGTTCAGATAAAGCAGCATCTGCGGCGAAAACATCGTGGCGCGCAACAGATCGCGGAACCGGCCCAGCGCGTGCGGCGCGATGACGCGCTGCGTGTAATCGCCCATCATCGGGCCGATATTGCCGCTGCGAAACACGTTGAAGTGATTCAGCCAGAACCAGCTCAGACGCTGCTGCAGCCCGTTCTGCGCATACAGGCCCAGCACCACCTGCTGCGCCGCCGCCTGCTGGGCCAGGTCGTACTTGAAGCGGTTGATCGCCTTGAGCCGGGCCTCGGCGTCGGCCGCGTCGGCCTGCGGGTCGTCCTTGCGGGCCTGGCGGATCGCCCGCTCCTCACGAACGATGGGCGGGATCAGCGTTTCCAGCGGCTGGTTCACCGGCAGCGCGGCGAGCTGCGCCGCCCAGTCCGGCGGCAGGGCCGGATCTGCAGAGGGCTGCAAGAGCTCGTGCAAATAAGCCGTGGCCCCCAAGCGCGCCAACGCCTGCAGCTGACCGGCGCTGGCGCCCCAGCCCACGCGATCGAGAAAGGCCACGGGATCGGCCTGAGCCGCGGCGTCCAGCCTTCCTGCGGGCGCCAGGGCGGCAACATCCGGCGATGCGGCCATCTGGGCCATGGCGGGAGCGTCCAGCACGGCCGTCCCGAAGCCGAGGGCGGCGAGCCTGCCGAGCCAGCGACGGCGCGAAGGATTGCGGGGTGAAGACAGGGCGGAGATCATGGTCGTTGGGGTCGGAAGTCGTGCGAGGGATCAGAAGGTGCGAATGAATCCGGCGTGACCGAGAAGCGCGCCCAAAGCGGATGGGTTCACACCTTCTCAGCACACGCCCCGATGTCCCGGGTGCCATTCACCGTACGGCCCGCGCCAGCCTTGGTGCCAGCAGCCACCGCCCTCCGGCCGTACCACGACCGCGCCCGAGACGCGGGCCGGTGCGATCGGGGCCACATAACAGCCGCCGAGCAGGAGACTGGCCGCAATCGCCAGAGTTGCCAAAGGAAGGCGGCGCGAACGGGCCGCTTGTTTCAGGGCCTTCATTGCGCGATCTCCCGGCTGATGGCGTCTTCCTGACGGTTCAGCGGAGCGGTGAGCACGGCGCTGACGGAGAGCAGCGCGAGCATGGTGGGACGAAGGGGAGCGTGCATGATGGACTTTCTTTGAGTTTCGACAGGGAACACAGCCATGGCAGCCATGTCGAATCAACGAAAGTCCCCCCGCTCCGGCGACATGCGCGCCGCACGGAGATGTCACCAGTTGTGTCGCCCGGGGATCGGCCGGAAAGCGCCGGTCAGCGGCCCGCGGCCGACAGGCCCAGCACACTCATGCCCGGCCGGACGCCGCGCTGCGCGAACCAGTGCAGCGGCGCCTCCAGTGCGTAGCGCACCTCGGTCTGCGCGCAATGCACGTCTTCGGTCTGGGGCTGCATGTCGGCGATGTTGACGATGCGGCCCTGCGCCGTGATGAAGGCGACCGACAGGGGGATGAGGGTGTTCTTCATCCACATGCAGACCGGCTGGGTCTGGGCGAAGACGAAGACCATGCCGTGATTCGCCGCCAGGCTGCGGCGGTTCATCAGGCCGGTCTGCTGCTGCTCGGCCGTGGCCGCCACCTCGGCCGTCAGGGCGTGACGGCCCATCTGCAGGCGCACCTGCGGCAGGCCGGTGTTCACCTCGGTCTGGGCGGCCCACAGCGGGGTCGCGCCCAACAGGCCGAGCAGAAGAAAAAACAAGCGCAGGAAGCGGTGTGGCGTCATGGTCGGCTCCGGGTTCAACCCAGATTTTCCATGATTGATCCGCCACGTTGCGGTTTGAAACGGCTCCCCACCCCAACCCTCCCCACAAGTGGAGAGGGAGCCAACACGCCTCCCCCACAGCGTGGGTGAGGTCGGGAGGGGCTTACGCAGATCACGCGCAGCGCTGTTTACTCCTCCCCCACGATGTGGGGGAGGCTGGGAGGGCTTACGCAGATCACGCGCAGCGCAGTTTTCTCCTCCCCCACGACGTGGGGGAGGCTGGGAGGGGGAGCAAGATGCCGCAAGCGGCCGCCAGGGATCGAGTAGGCCCGAAGGGCCGTCCGATGGAAAATCTGAGTTCAATCGCGCTGCAACAGGCAGACCGCACTGGCGGCGATGCCCTCGCCGCGGCCGACAAAACCCAGACGTTCGGTGGTCTTGCCTTTGACATTGACCTGCTCAAGCTCCACCGCCAGCAGCGTGGCGATGCGCTGGCGAATGGCGTCGCGATGGGGCGCCAGCTTGGGCGCCTGGGCCATCACGGTGCAATCCACATTGACGAGGCTCCAGCCCCGCGCCTGCACGCTTTGCCGCGCCTGCTGCAGCAGTTCGCCCGAATCGGCGCCCTTGAAGCGCGCATCGGTATCGGGGAAATGCTGGCCGATGTCGCCCAGCCCGGCCGCGCCCAGCAAGGCGTCGGTGATGGCGTGCAGCAGCACGTCGGCGTCGGAATGGCCGAGCAGGCCGAGGTGGTATGGAATCGTCACGCCGCCGATGATGAGCTTGCGGCCGGGAACGAGGGCGTGGACGTCGTAGCCCTCGCCTATGCGGATTTGCGTCATGGGCTTGCTCCTGTTCGTGCGGCGAGCAAGGCCTGCGCGAGCTCGAGGTCCTGGGGATAGGTGATCTTGAAATTCCACGACGCGCCAGTGACCAGCAGAGGGTGCGCGCCCTGCCGCTCCATCGCGCTGGCTTCGTCAGTCAGCGCAACGTGATCAGCAAGCGCCGTCTGCAGCGCGCAGCGCAGCGCGCCGATGCGAAACATCTGCGGCGTCTGCGCCAGCCAGCGCCCCTCGCGCGGCTCGGTGCGCGCCACGCGGCCCTGCGCGTCGGCGGCCTTGAGCGTGTCGGGCAGGGGCAGCGCCAGAAGTCCACCGACGTCATCGGGCAGGCAGGCGTCGATCAGGCGGTCGATCAGCTCGGGCGTGATGCAGCAGCGTGCGGCGTCGTGCACCAGCGCCCAGTCGCTCACGTCGGCGCCGGAAGCGAGCAGAGCCTCCAGGCCGCCGAGCACGCTGTGCGCCCGGGTGGCGCCGCCGCGCGGCACCCGTTGCAGCCGCGCATCGGCCTGCAGGCTGTCGGCCGCCCAGGCGTCGCCCTCCTGCACCACCACCGACACCGAGGCGATGCGCGGCGTCTGCAGAAACGCCCGTACCGTGTGCTGCACCACGGCCTCGCCCAGCAGCCGCCGGTACTGCTTGGGCGCGTCGCCGGGCAGGCGCGATCCGGCG
Organism: Thiomonas intermedia; assembly: GCF_002028405.1. NCBI lineage: Bacteria > Pseudomonadati > Pseudomonadota > Betaproteobacteria > Burkholderiales > Thiomonas > Thiomonas intermedia. The sequence continues at coordinate 2,972,789 of NZ_CP020046.1, read as the reverse complement.
CCGGCGCTCGGAATCACGGCGTGGCAGCTGACGGGTCGAACCAGGGAAGCGGGCGGCATTTGCATCACGACACACGGGTGCCCATGACTTTGGGCGAAAATTTGAACAATGTCTATTGTCCATGCCCTGCGCGCCCAAGTGCCCGCGCTCAAGCCCGGCCAGCGTCTGAGCTGGCCGCTTCCCGCAGGCAGTGCCGATGCGCTGCTGCTGGCCGAGTTGTGCGCCCCGCGCGATGATGCGGCGCCCTGGCTCATCGTCACCGAAAGCGCCAGCGACGCCCAGCGCCTGCTCGGCGAGATGCCGTGGTTCGCCCCGCAATTGCGCGTCGGCCTGCTGCCCGACTGGGAAACCCTGCCTTACGACAGCTTTTCGCCGCACCAGGACCTGATCTCCGAACGGCTGGCCACGCTGTGGGCCATTCACAACCGGCAGATCGACGTGGTCATCGCCCCGGCCAACACCGCCATCCAGCGGCTGGCGCCAGCGGAATTCCTCGCGGCCTACACCTTCGATTTCCGCCAGGGCGAGGCGCTGAACGAAGCCGCGCTGCGCGCCCAGCTCGTGCTCGCCGGCTACAACCACGTCAGCCAGGTGATGGCCCCGGGCGAATACGCGGTGCGCGGCGGCCTCATCGACCTGCACCCCATGGGCTCGCCCGTGCCCTACCGCGTGGACCTGTTCGGCGACACCATCGACGCCATCCAGGCCTTCGATCCCGACACCCAGCGCAGCCTCTACCCGGTCAAGGAAGTGCGGCTGCTGCCCGGCCGCGAATTTCCGCTCGACGATGCGGCGCAGAAGCGCTTTCGCGCCCGCTGGCGCGAGGTGTTCGAGGGCGACCCCAGCCGCAGCCCGCTCTACAAGGACATGGGCAACGGCGTGGCCGGGCCCGGCATCGAGTACTACCTGCCGCTGTTCTTCGAGCACACCGCCACCCTGCCCGACTATCTGGGCGAACGCACGCGCGTGGTGCTGCACGGCGACATCGCGCTGGCCATCCAGAAGTTCTGGGCCGACACGCAGGAGCGCCACCGCCTGCTGCGGCACGACCCCGAACGCCCCGCCCTCGCCCCCGACCAGCTCTTTCTGAACGAGGAGGCATTCTTCAGCCGCATCAAGCCTCTCGCCCAGCTTGCGCTGCGCCCGCGTGCCGACGCCGGGCCCTCGCCGGACGCGGCCGACAAACCCACCAGCAGCGCCCTGCCCGACATCAGCGCCGACCGCCGCGCCACGCGGCCGCTGGCGCGCCTGGCGCAATGGCTGGAGGAAGGCCGCGCGCAGCACCGGCGCACGCTGCTGCTGGCCGAGTCCGCGGGACGCCGCGAAACCCTGCGCGAACTGCTGCAGGAGTCCGGGCTGTCGGCCCAACCCGCCGAGAGCTGGGAGGACTTCGTCCAGGGCACCACCGGCTTCGGCCTCGCCGTGGGGCCGCTGGCGCGCGGCTTCTCGCTGCCGGCCGACCGCCTGGCCGTGCTCACCGAGACCGAGCTGTTCGCCCTCAACCCGGCCCAGCGCAGGCGCCGCAAGCAAGAGCAGGCCAGCAATGTCGACGCCCTGATCCACGACCTCGCCGAGCTGCAGCCGGGCGATCCGGTGGTGCATGCCAACCACGGCATCGGCCGCTATCAGGGTCTGGCCGAGCTCGATCTGGGCGACGGCCCGGCGGAGTTTCTGCATCTGGTCTATGCCAACGATGCGGTGCTGTACGTGCCCGTGTCGCAACTGCACCTCATCGGCCGCTACAGCGGCGCGGCGCAGGAAGACGCGCCGTTGCACACCCTCGGCTCGGGCCAGTGGGACAAGGCCCGCCGCAAAGCCGCCGAGCAGGTGCGCGACGCCGCCGCCGAGCTGCTCAACATCTACGCCCGCCGCGCAGCCCACGAGGGCCACGCCTTCCGCTACGCGCCTCAAGACTACGAGGCCTTCGCCGCGAGTTTCGGCTTCGAGGAAACGCCCGATCAGGCCGCGGCCATCCACGCGGTCGTGCAGGACATGATCTCCCCCAAGCCGATGGATCGCCTGGTCTGCGGCGACGTCGGCTTCGGCAAGACCGAGGTGGCGCTGCGTTCGGCCTTCGTCGCGGTGATGGGCGGCAGGCAGGTGGCCGTGCTCGCGCCCACCACCCTGCTGGCCGAGCAGCACTGCGAGACCTTCCGCAACCGCTTCGCCGACTGGCCGGTGCGCATTGCCGAGATGTCGCGCTTTCGCAGCACCAAGGAGATCAGCGCCGCGCTCGACGGGCTGGCCCGCGGCACGGTGGACATCGTCATCGGCACGCACAAGCTGCTGTCGCCCACGGTCAAGTTCGACCGGCTGGGCCTGGTCATCGTGGACGAGGAGCACCGCTTCGGCGTGCGCCACAAAGAGGCGCTCAAGGCGCTGCGCGCCTCGGTCGATCTGCTCACCCTTACGGCCACGCCCATTCCGCGCACCCTGGGCATGGCGCTCGAAGGGCTGCGCGACCTGAGCGTCATCGCCACCGCGCCGCAGAAGCGGCTGGCGATCAAGACCTTCGTGCGCAGCGAAAGCGGCGCCGTGATGCGCGAGGCCATGCTGCGGGAAATCAAGCGCGGCGGCCAGGTGTACTTCCTGCACAACGAAGTCGAGACCATCGAGAACCGCAAGCGCCAGCTCGAAGAACTGGTGCCCGAAGCGCGCATCGAAATCGCCCACGGCCAGATGCCCGAGCGCGATCTGGAGCGGGTGATGCGCGACTTCCACGCCCAGCGCTTCAACATCCTGCTGTGCACCACCATCATCGAGACCGGCATCGACGTGCCCAGCGCCAACACCATCATCATGGCGCGGGCCGACAAGTTCGGCCTGGCCCAGCTGCACCAGTTGCGCGGCCGCGTCGGGCGCTCGCATCACCAGGCCTACGCCTATCTGCTGGTGCCCGATGTGCAGAGCCTGACCAAGCAGGCCGGCCAGCGGCTCGAAGCCATTCAGCAGATGGAAGAACTGGGCTCGGGCTTTTACCTCGCCATGCACGACCTGGAGATTCGCGGCGCCGGCGAGGTGCTGGGCGAGCAACAGTCGGGCAATATGCAGGAGATCGGCTTCCAGCTCTACAACGACATGCTGACCGAGGCCGTGAAGGCGCTGCGCGCAGGCCGCGAGCCCGACCTGCTCAACCCGCTGGGCGTGACCACCGAAATCAATCTGCACGTGCCCGCCCTGCTGCCCAACGACTATTGCGGTGACGTGCATGCCCGGCTATCGCTCTACAAGCGACTGGCCAGCGCCACCCACAGCGCCCAGCTCGACAGCGTGGCCGAGGAAATCGTCGATCGCTTCGGCCGCCTGCCGCCCGCCGCGCAGGCGCTGGTGGACACGCACCGGCTGCGGCTGATCGCGCAGGGCTACGGCATCACCAAGATCGACGCGTCCGAGGACGTGGCCATTCTGCATTTCCGCAAGGATGCCCCGGTGGACGCCGCCCGCATCATCGACCTCATCCAGAAGAACCGCCACATCAAGCTCACCGGCAACGACCGGCTGCGCATCGAGCGCCCGACCAAAGACGCCGCGCAGCGCGCCCAGCTCATCCGCGACACGCTCAAACAACTGGGCGCGCCCCGGCCCGAGGTGGCGATCGTCTGAGGCCGGGCGTAAAGTTCGACGCAAACCTCCAACGCCAGCCTCTGCACTCCACAACTCCCGAAGCCCATCATGTACCACCTCGTCGTTCAGCGTCACACCTCCGCGCTCTCCCAGGACAACCTCGACCACCTCTGCCACATCGCAGCCCCGGTCAGCCTCGAAAAATTCGCCGATGACCACGGCCCCAACCGCGGTCACAACGCCGCCCGGCTGCGCGACATCCGCAGTGCCGGCCCCGGCATGCGCCGCACCCTCGACAGCTATTGCCGCGAGCACCACATCGACTGGGCCATCGTCCCCGCCGGGCTGCACCTGGGCGACTTCAAGCTGCTCGCGATGGACATGGACTCGACGCTGATCAACATCGAGACCGTCGATGAAATCGGCGCCGCCGTGGGCAAGAAAGACGAGATCGCCGCCATCACCGCGGCCGCCATGCGCGGCGAAATCACCGACTACGCCACCAGCCTGCGCCAGCGCGTGGCCCTGCTCGGCGGCGTGCCGCTCACCGCCCTCGACAAGCTCTACACCGACACCCTGCGGCTGAATCCCGGCGCCGAAACCCTGCTGGCCGCGGCCAAGGCCGCCGGGCTGAAAACCCAGCTCGTCACCGGCGGCTTCACCCACTTCACCGACCGGCTGAAACAGCGCCTGGGCTTCGACCGCGTGGCCGCCAACGTGCTGGGCGTGAAAGGCGACGCCCTCGACGGCACACTCAACGGCGACATCATCGACGGCGAAGCCAAGAAAAAGGCCGTGCTCGCGTTCTGCAGCGAGCTGGGCTGCGACCCCGGCGAAGTGCTCGTGCTCGGCGATGGCGCCAACGACCTGCCGATGATGCACGCCGTCGGCTTCAGCGTGGCCTACCACGCCAAACCCAAGGTACGCGAAGCCGCCACCGCCGCCATCGACCATGGCGGCCTCGACAGCCTGCTGCACTGGTTCGAATAAGCGGCCACGGGCCTCTCAAGGAAACGCCGGGGCGCTCAGCAGCCCCCGCCCCACTCCCTGCGGGAGAGGGAACAAAAAGGCCGTGAGCGTTGATCGATCTTCTCCCTCTCCCTCAGGGAGAGGGCGGGGTGAGGGTGGCCGAGATTGATAAAAAACCCCGCTGGGTCGCAAAAATGCCGGAAACCCCGCTCGGCCCCGCACCGGCTTACGGCAGACCGACCGCCGGATACTGCGATCCCGCCATCGCCCCCACAGCCGCGCCAAGCGCCGCCGCCGCCGTCTTGCCATTGCCGTGGCCGAAGCGTGAACCCACCAGCCCACCGACCACCCCGCCGATCACCGTGCCCGGCGTGATCTGCGTGGCGTAGGGATTGGCCGCATTGGCCCCCACCACCGCGCCCAGCGCGGCCCCCGTGGCCGCCATGGCCGTGCGGCCGTTGCCCGCCCCGAAGCGCGAACCGACCAGCCCCCCTGCCACCGCCCCCAGCGCCGCACCCGGCAGAGCCGATTGCGCCACCGGCGCAGGGGCGTAGCCCGGCTGCGGCGCGTAAGTCGGCGGCGGCTGCACATAGGTCGGCGGCGGCGCATAAGCGGGCTGCGGTGCATACGCTTGCGGCTCCGCCACATATACGCCCGCATAGGCAGGCTGCTGTGGCACCGCATACGCCGTGGGCGCAGGCGGCGGCACCACGGCGCAACCACCCAGCACGACCATCATGGCAACACCCCCCAGCAAACCAATACGTCGAATCATGACGCTTCTCCTTGGAGCGATAGACACTGGTCCGACAACGCACCTCGCCCAGACTTTGACGACAGCCGCCGAGGTAACCCGCGGTCTGTGTCGTACGCAGATGTAACGACGGTTGTCGTAGTCCAAGCAAGGGCTGGGGCGCCCTGGAAACCGGGCCGCCTCAGGCACGTCCGTCAGCCTGCGTCGGTTGCGGTGCGAAGCTCGCGGGCCAATGTGGCGATCTGGGCCTTTTCGCTATCCAGGTCCAGCCGCACGGCGGCGTACTCGGCAGCCAGGGTGGCCTGTGCGATGGCCTGTTGCCGCAGTTTGCCGCCGGTGTTCAGCGCCACGGCTGCGAGAGTTTTTTGCAGCCGGGTCGCCACTTCCAGCAACCCTGCTGCGTCGCGCGAGAGCGGGCCGAAGGCGTCCTGGATGAAGTCGGCCTCGTCGATGGCGGGAACGGTCACGCGCGGATAGCGCGGCGGCTTGCCGTCTTGCGGGGTGGCGCCGGCCTGGGGTGGGTGCGCGATCAGCACCCGGCCCAGCACGCCGAGTATGGCGATGCCGGTGCCCGGATCGTTGACGGCGGGCGACAGGGCGCGCAGCGCAATCTCGCTGAGCACGATGAGGCCGTGCCGCGGGTCTTGCAGCATGTCGCGTTCTCGGGCCACGTCGAAGGCGGCGCGCAAGTCTTCCAGGGCCTGGCGGTCGGGTGAAGCGCCGCTCAGCACGGCAAGGGGCCGCGCGGGATGGGCGTACACGCCGGGCCTTTCGCGCAGGTGCACGGTGCCGCCCAGGCGCTCGGCAACGCGGTCGAGCGCCGCCATGTCCACGCTGCGCAGATAGCCGACCGAGGCGGCCGTGATGACCACGCCCGCAGGTGAGGCTCCGGGCTGTGCCAGCACGCCGCCCATGGCCGGATCGGCGCGGTATTGCGCGTATGCGGCGTCTGCGGCCTGCTCGACGGTCTGCATGGTGTGCGACAGGCGCCCGATTTGCGAGAGGGTGTTGACCCAGGCCAGCAGCCGGAAGATCAGGTGGGCGAGGACGGCCAGCGTGACCAGCAGCAGCACGAAGCGGCCGGCCGAGCCGTAGTAGCCGATGCCCAGCGCGGTGAGCGCCACGACCGAGTAGATGAAGGTGGAGAGAAAGGCGGCGATGGCGGTCTGCGCATCGTCGTTGGCGCGCACCAGCCGGGTGGCCCGCGGCGTGGCGCCCGACGAGGCCGAGGCAAAAGCAGACACCAGGATGGAGAGCGAAAACGTGCTGACCGCAAGCATGCTGCTGGCGATGACCGTGAGGATGGTCTTGAGCGCCGAGGGGTCGATGCCGGGGACGAAGCGGTCGGGCAGCAGATGGTCGGCGGCCGAGGCCAGCAGGGCCACCACCACTGCCAGCGCGCTCCACCAGGCGGGGCGAAACCAGAGCTGCTCGCGCAGGCGCGCACGCCAGAGGGCGAGGCGGCGGGGGTCCCAGTCGGGTCGCAGGCGCTGCCAGAGGGCTGGCTTCGGGGTCGACATGCGTGCGGCTGGTCAGGACGCCATGCCTGCGGCGCCGAGGGCGCGGGCCAGGTCGTCGATCAGGTCTTGGGGGTCTTCGAGGCCGATGGCCAGGCGCACCAAACCGCCGGCATGCGGCCAGTGCGACGAGGGGCGCATGAGTTGCACGTCGTAGGGCACGGCGAGGCTGACCGGGCCGCCCCAGGAGTAACCGATCTTGAAGAGCTTCAGGGCATCGACGAAGGCGTCGATCTGCGCCGAGGGGTGGCGCGCATCGAAGACGACGCTGAACAGCCCGCCGGCGGCGGTGCAGTCGCGCTGCCAGTGGGCGTGCCCCGGGCAGCCCGGCAGCGCGGGATGGAGCACCTGCGTCACGGCGGGCTGGTCCTGCATCCACTGGGCGATGCGCCGCGCGCTGGCGTCATGCGCGGCGTAGCGCAGGGGCAGAGTGTGCAGGCCGCGCAGCACGCGGGCCACGTCGTCTCCGCTCACGCCCAGTCCGAGCCGCATGTGGGTGAGCAGCAGGCGTTCGTGCAGGGCGTCGTCGCGGGTGGTCACGCTGCCCATGAGCACGTCGGCGCCGCCGCTCTGGTATTTGGTGAGGGCCTGCATCACCACGTCCACGCCGAGGTCGAAGGGCTGCAGGGCGATGCCGGCGGCCCAGGTGGCGTCGATGGCGGTGCGCACGCCATGCTGCCGCGCCACGCCGATGAGGCCGCGCAGATCGGGCATCTCCATGGTGACGGAACCTGGCGCCTCCAGCCAGAGCAGCTTGGTCTGCGGTGTGATGAGCGCCGCGAGTTCGTCCGGGGTGCAGGTGGCGTCGTAAAGCCGGTGCTCGATGCCCCAGGTGCCGAGGAAGCGCTCGGCCATCTCGCGGCTGGGGCCGTACACGTTCGACGGCAGCAGCACGGTGTCGCCCTGTTGTAGCAAGGCCAGATCGACCAGCGCGATGGCCGAAAGCCCCGAGGGACAGAGCACGCAGTGACGCCCGCCGTCGAGCGCGGCCAGACGTTCTTCCAGCACGAAGGTGGTGGGGGTGCCGTGCAGGCCGTAGGTGTAGCCGGCCTTGCTGCGCCAGTCGCGCGCGCGCAGGGTCGCCACGTCTGGAAAGATCACGGTGGAGGCGTGGTGCACGCCCGGCTCCACCGCCTCGAAACCGGCCGGCGCCTGATACGGGTGGTGTTGCAGCCGGGTGGACAAAGTGAGCTTCTCGGAGGGCAGCAGGGGTTTTTGGTCTAATTGGGACTCTTGTTGACTCGACATGGAATGGGCTCCGGGCAGTTTCGATCTTGTTTTCGTGGCCTCGCGCGGGCCGTCACGACTCGCGCAAGACAGTGAGAAGCATAGGCCGATTGCCCGGTCCGTTCCGCCATCCCTCCTTGGACCCTGACCCTGCGTCTTTGTTGCCCGGCCACGCTGCCGGGTCTGCCACCCCCGCCCTGCGCCCTGCACTCTCCTCGCGCCTTGGCCGCTTCGCCTTCTCGATCCCCTCCCGGGGTTCTGCGTGTGCCCGCCGGGCCGCCATGCCGCCGCCTCGTGTTTTCCGTGTTTCGTCCGCTCTGGAGCGCCCGTCATGGAAGTGCTGATTCTGTTCGGCCTGATTCTGCTCAATGGTCTGTTCGCCATGTCGGAGATCGCGCTGGTCACGGCGCGCCGCGCCCGTCTCACCGCGCTGGCGGAGGCGGGCAACGACAACGCCCGCACCGCGCTGCATCTCTCGGAGCAACCCACGCGCCTGCTCTCGACGGTGCAGATCGGCATCACCTCCATCAGCGTGCTCAACGGTATTTTGGGTGAGGCGGCGTTTTCCGCGCCGGTGGCCGACTGGCTGGTCTCGCTGGGCATGCTGCCCAAATTCGCCGGTGTCACGGCCACGGCCATCGTGGTGCTGATCATCACCTTTGCCTCCATCGTGATCGGCGAGCTGGTGCCCAAGCGGCTGGGCCAGCTCGCGCCCGAACGCATCGCCATGGTGATGGCGCGGCCCATGACCTGGATCGCCCGCGCGGCCTCGCCCTTCGTCAAGCTGCTGTCGATCTCGACCGACCTGCTGCTCACCCTGCTGCGCGTGCGCCACGACACCATGCCGCAGATGACCGAGGCCGAGATCAACGAGGTGCTCGAAGAAGGATCGGACGCCGGGGTGATCGAAGAGCAGGAACACGAGATGGTGCGCAATGTGTTCCGCCTCGACGACCGGCAGATCGCCTCGCTGATGACGCCGCGCAACGAGATCGAGTTCCTCGACGTCGATCAGCCGCTGAGCGAAAACCTGAACAAGATCGCGCAGTCCACGCATTCGCGCTTTCCGCTGGTCAAGCGCGGGCTGGAGGAAGTGGTCGGGCTGGTCTCGACCAAGGAGCTTCTGGGCCGTTTCATCCGCCGCGAGGGCATCGACGATCTGAGCAAGGCCGCCATTCCAGCGACCTTCGTGCCCGAAAGCCTGACCGGCCTGGAACTGCTGCAGACCTTCCGCCAGAGCGCCGAACACACCGCCATGGTCATCGACGAGTACGGCCAGACCATGGGCATCGTCACCGTGCAAGACCTCATGGAAGCCATCGCCGGGGAGTTCAAGTCGCATCCGTCCGAAGAACCCTGGGCGATGCAGCGCGAGGACGGCTCCTGGCTGATGGACGGCCTCATCACGGTGGACGATCTCAAGACCCGCCTGAATCTCGCCCACCTGCCCGACGAGGAAAAGCAGCGCTACAACACGCTCTCGGGCATGTTGATGCTGCTGCTCGCGCGCCTGCCCGCCACCGGCGACATCGTGCACTGGGGCGACTGGACTTTCGAGATCGTCGACATGGACGGCAAGCGCATCGACAAGGTGCTGGTGCAGCGCAAACCGCCGGAGGCAAGGGACGAATTCTCCGATGCGCCCGAAGGGCGCGAATCGCGGCCCTATTGATCCTGCCTTGAGAAGAACGAACGGGTCATGGGCCGCGCCATGCAAGCGTCTCCCCCTCCCAACCTCCCCCACGCTGTGGGGGAGGAGAAGACTGCGCTGCGCGCGATCTGCGTAAGCCCTCCCAACCTCCCCCACGTCGTGGGGGAGGAGAAAACTGCGCTGCGCGCGATCTGCGTAAGCCCTCCCAACCTCCCCTACGTCGTGGGGGAGGCGTGTTTGCTCCCTCTCCACTTGTGGGGAGGGCCGGGGTGGGGTTCAAACGTCGGCCTGCCGAATCCATGTGACGCCGTGACGACGCTGAACAAGCCCCGGCGCGGCCGCGCCCCCATTCACTGACCATGCTGCACGACGCCCTGCTTCTCCTGCCCGACTTTCTGCTGATCGTGCTGGGACTGGCGCTGGTGCGCCTCACCGCGCTCAACCGCAGCGTGTGGGACGGCGTGGAACGCCTGGTGTACTTCGTGCTGTTTCCGGCGCTGCTGTTTTCCACCACCAGCCGCGGCCATGCCAGCCTGGGCGACACCCGCGATCTGGTCATGGCCGACGCCGCCATGCTGCTCATCGGCATCGCGTTGGCTTATGCCGCGTTCTGGGCGCGCAAGGCCGACCGCCGCTGCGTGGCCAGCGGCGTGCAGACGGCCTTCCGCTTCAACTCCTATATCGCCCTGGCGGTAGCCGACCGCGTGGGCGGACCGCCCGCGGTGTCGCTGGTCGCGGTGCTCATCGCCCTGGGGGTGCCGCTGTGCAATGTGGCGGCCGTGTGGGCGCTGGCGCAGCATGCGCAGAGCAATGTCTGGCGCGAGTTGCTGCGCAACCCCCTGCTCATCGCCACGCTGTCCGGCCTGACCGTGCATGCCCTGGGCTGGACTCTGCCCGAACCCATCGTGCCGGTGCTCGATCGGCTGGGTCAGGCGTCCATCGCGCTGGGGCTGATGACCGTGGGCGCCGGCCTGCAGTGGCGCGGGCTGCATCGCGAACTGCCGGTGGGGCTCTGGTTTCTGTCCATCCGGCATGTGCTGCTGCCCCTGGTTGCGATGGCGCTGAGCTGGGGCCTGGCATTGCCGCCCCTGCAGGCGCTGGTCCTGGTGCTGTTCGCCGCCATGCCCACGGCATCGAGCGCCTACGTGCTGGCCTCGCGCATGGGGGGCGACGGCCCTTACGTCGCCGGTCTGGTCAGCCTGTCCACCGTGCTGGGCGCCATCTCCATTCCGCTGTTTCTCGCCGTCATGCGGCACTGAGCCGACGACGGGGCGACCCGGGCCCAGTCGCTGCGTCTGCGCACGACGCATACTGCCTGTTTCGGTGTGGATTACATCGAAGTGACATGCGGTCCATGTATCCTGGCAAGCTCTTACAACACACGCACTTTCCTGCCTAACATGCCGAATTTCCATGTCATTTTCTGGCGACACGCCGAGGCCGAGGAGGCCCCCGGATCGGTGCAGGGCGACGAGGCCGACCTGCGGCGCAACCTCACCAAACAAGGCCGCCGCGACGCCGCCCTGGTTGCCGGCTGGATCAAGTCGCAACTGCCCAAACCCTGGACGGTGATCTCCAGCCCGGCGCAGCGCGCGCGCCAGACCGCGCAGCATCTCAACGACTATGCCGGTACCGATCCGCGACTGCGTCCCGGCGCGGCGATGGAAGACCTGCTTTCGGTCGTGTCGGAGTTTCCCCGCGAAGGCGGAGCGCTGATCGTGGTCGGCCACCAGCCCACCCTGGGCCGCGCCGGGCTTTACTGGATCACCGGCTGCGACCAGCAGTTCTCGATGCGCAAGAGCGGCCTGCTCTGGGCCGTGGAGCGCAGCCGCGAGGCCGGCATCCAGCGCAGCCTGCGCGCCTGCATCAGCGCCGATCTGCTCGACAACTGAAGACGTCGATCACAACTCGTCAGCTCGTTTGCACAGTCACACCAAATTCACAAGACCTTCACTGAACTGTCACGCGGCTTTTCTATCTTTCTTCCAGATACTCTGGAGGAAAAACCATGTTCGATGACGAACACCCGCATCCGGTGGCGATGCGGACCCCGTACAACCCGGCCCTGACCAGAGCCGGTGCAGCGAAAACCCAGTCCAACGTCACGGTGGCCTGGGCGCGCCATGCCGACGAGGTGCGCGAGGCCCAGCGACTGCGCTACAAGGTGTTCGTCGAGGAGATGGGCGCGCAGATCAAGACGCCCGAGCCGGGGCTGGACATCGATCTGTTCGATGCCTACTGCGACCATCTGCTGGTGCGCGACGCCGAAGGACGCCTGATCGGCACCTACCGCGCGCTGCCTCCGCACCAGGCCAAGCGCGTGGGCACGCTCTACACCGAAACCGAGTTCGATCTCACCCGCCTGCACCACCTCAAGCCGCGCTTGCTGGAAATCGGTCGTTCCTGCGTGCACCGCGACAACCGGACGGGCGCGGTCATCATGGCGCTGTGGAGCGGCATCGCCACCTATATGAAGCGCCAAGGCCTGGACGCGCTCATCGGCTGCGCCAGCATGTCCATGCACTGCGGCGGACACACCGCCGCCAGCCTCTGGGCCCAACTGCAGCGCAGCCATCTGGCCGCCATCGAAGACCGGGTGCATCCGCGCCTGGCGCTGCCGGTGCAGCACCTGCGACAAGACCTCGCGGTGGAGCCACCGCCGCTGCTCAAGGGTTATCTGCGCGTCGGCGCCAAGGTGTGCGGCGCCCCCGCCTGGGACCCGGACTTCGGCGTGGCCGACTTTCCGGTGCTGCTGCGCCTGAGCCAGGTCAACCAGCGCTACGCGCGACACTTCCTCGGCGGCTGAAACACACGGGCGTCGTTGTAACATGCGCGCTTTCGCGGCGAAGCCACTGCCTGCCCACGGCAGAGACGCAGGCTACAGAGTGCGGCGCGCACCGCGACAACCGCCATCCGGTGTCCATGCCCGACTCCCTCACACAACGCAGTCTGCAAGCCGTCTGGCATCCCTGCACGCAGATGCAGCGCGCTGTCCACGCCCCGCCTCTGGGCATCACACATGGCGAGGGCCCCTGGCTCTTCGACGAAACCGGTCGCCGCTACTTCGACACCAGCAGTTCGTGGTGGGTCAATCTTTTCGGCCACGCCGACGCCGGCATCAATGCCGCCCTGAAAGACCAACTCGACCGCCTGCCCCACGTTATGCTGGCAGGCTGCACGCACCCACCTGTAGTCGAGCTGGCTGAACGCCTGTCGCGCCTGACCGGCGATGTTCTGGGGCATTGCTTCTTCGGCAGTGACGGTGCATCGGCAGTGGAAATCGCGCTGAAGATGAGCTTCCACTACTGGCGCAACACGGGAAAGACCGACAAGCAGGAATTCGTATGCCTGCGACAGAGCTATCACGGCGAAACCCTGGGTGCGCTAGCGGTCACCGACGTAACCGTGTTCCGGGACGCCTACGACCCGCTGCTAATGCGTGCGCACTTCGTGATGTCGCCCGACGCACGACAGGCCGAGCCAGGCGAGACCGCCGCCGACGTGGCGCAGCGCGCGGCAACGGCCTTGCGCACGCTGCTGGAAGCCCGCGGTGATCGCATCGCCGCCGTCATCCTAGAGCCGCTGGTGCAGGCCGCCACCGGCATGGCGGTATACGACCCCCTCTACCTGCGGCAGGTCCGCGCGTTGTGCGATGCGTTCCAGGTGCTGCTGATCGCCGACGAAATCGCCGTGGGCTGTGGGCGCACTGGCACGTTCTTCGCGTTCGAGCAAGCCGTACTGCCCGGCGAAGCGCCGATCTGGCCAGATCTGCTGTGCCTGTCCAAGGGCATCAGCGGCGGCTATCTGCCTCTGTCCGTGGTGTTGTCACGCCCGGCGCTCTTCGCCGCCTTCCTCGACGACGACGTGGCACGCGGTTTCCTGCATTCGCACTCCTATACCGGCAACGCGCTGGCCTGCCGCGCTGCGCTCGCAGTGCTCGACCGCTTCGACAGCGCCAACGTGCTTCAGGTCAACCGCCAGCGCGCCTCGCAGCTCTCCCGGGCCCTGGAGCCGCTGCATGACGATTCGCGGCTGGAACACTTGCGCCAGATCGGTATGATCTGGGCCTTTGACGTGCGCGAGCCCTTTGCCGGGCCGCGTTTTGCCGAGCGTTTTCACCTTGCTGGCCGAGAGCGCGAACTGCTCATTCGCCCCATCGGCCGCACCGTGTATCTGATGCCGCCCTATGTGCTCGATGCTTCCCTATCCGACTGGCTGGCGCAGCAACTGCGTGCCACGCTGAACGACGTCATTCAACAAACCCGCCCCGGTGCTGATCGACCATCTGAGCCAACAATTGCTTGAGCGCTCTGCGGCGGGCCTGCGACGACGACGACGCACGGCCGCGACGGCCTGCGCGCCAAGGCAACAGGTGAGCGACGACAACAGCACGCCGCCACGCGCCATGCTCGGCTTCTGCAGCAACGACTACCTTGGGCTGGCCAGTCATCCGACCCTGATTGAAGCCTTGGTCGAGGGCGCCCACCGCTACGGCGCCGGCAGCGGCGCCTCGCATCTGATCAGCGGTCATGGCGAGGCGCATGCCGCCCTCGAGGACCTACTGGCGCACTGGATGACTTCGTCTATTCCCCATGCGCGCGTGCTCACCTTCAGCACCGGATACATGGCCAATCTGGCACTGCTCACGGCGCTGGGCGATTCCAGCGCCACGGTGTTTTGCGACAAGCTCAACCACGCCTCGCTAATCGACGGCGCCCTGCTGGCCAAAGCCCAGGTACGGCGCTACCCCCACTGCCATCTGACGACGCTCGAGCGGCAGCTGAAGGTCTGCGCCACGCCGATTCGGCTTATCGTCACCGACACCGTGTTTGGGATGGATGGCGACCAGGCCGACCTCGCGGCCCTTCTGGCACTGGCCGAGCGGTACGACGCCTGGTTGATCCTCGACGACGCCCACGGCTTCGGCGTGCTCGGCCAGCATGGCCATGGCAGCCTGGCGCAGGCAGGTCTGCGCAGCGAGCGTTTCATTCTGATGGGCACGCTGGGCAAGGCCGCAGGCGTCAGCGGCGCGTTCATTGCAGCCCACCCTGTCATCATCGAATGGCTGCTGCAGACGGCGCGCACCTATGTGTTCACCACGGCAGTCCCTCCCGCGCTGGCCCATGCCCTGCGCACCAGCCTGCAGCTCATTGCCGGCGATGAAGGCATGCGCCGCCGTGTCTTGCTGCGCCAGCACATCGCCCAATTGCGCAGCGGCTTGCAGGATCTGATTGACGCTTATCCTGCAGCAGGCTGGGTACTGGGCGCCTCCGACACGGCCATCCAGCCACTGATCGTGGGTGACAACGCCAGGGCACTTGCGCTGTCCGACAGGCTCGACACCCAAGGGATGTGGATTCCCGCCATTCGGCCGCCAACCGTGCCCACGGGCACCGCCCGCCTGCGCATCACCCTGAGTGCCTCCCATACAGCGGATGACGTGCAGTGCCTGCTGGCCGCGCTGCATACCGTGGCAAAGGAATGGACATGACACCGCCCCTCGCCGCGCGCGGCTGTTTTGTCACCGGAACGGACACCGAAGTCGGCAAGACCCGCGTCAGTGCCGCGTTACTACGCTGGTGCGCCGATCAAGGCTGGCGCAGCGCCGGGTTCAAGCCCGTGGCCGCAGGGCTTGAGCAGGTAAACGGCCAGTGGTGCAACGCCGATGTTCAGACGCTGCAGCAGGCCAGTTCGGCATCGCTCACCGACGCGCAGGTCTGCCCCTTCTCCTTCGCCGCAGCCTGCGCTCCGAACATCGCGGCCGATCTCGAGGGCCGCAACATCGACTTCGACAGCCTGCTATCGGCCGCCCACGCACTGAGCCTGCGGGCCGATGCACTGGTGATCGAAGGCGTGGGCGGATTTGTCGTTCCCCTCAACGCCCAGCACGACACCGCCGATCTGGCCCAAGCGTTCGGACTGCCCGTCGTGCTCGTCGTCGGCCTCCGTCTGGGCTGTCTCAACCATGCCCTGCTGACTGCTGAAAGCGTGCATGCGCGTGGTCTGCGGCTGGCCGGATGGGTCGGCAACAC
This sequence comes from Thiomonas intermedia, assembly GCF_002028405.1. NCBI lineage: Bacteria > Pseudomonadati > Pseudomonadota > Betaproteobacteria > Burkholderiales > Thiomonas > Thiomonas intermedia. The sequence continues at coordinate 2,957,075 of NZ_CP020046.1, read as the reverse complement.
GGTGGATGCCGCCATGCCCTGGGTGGAGGCCAACCTTGCCACCCTGCGAGAGCGACTGTGGACGCGCTATGGCGCCGTCGATCTCGGCCACGTCCCGCGCCTGCCCGATCCCTGCCCTCAGGCGCTTCTCGCCCACCTCGATCCCGCCGGGTTGCGGCGGCTGTTCGCCCAGTGAACACCGTACTCGTTCCGGGAAGCTCTGATGCCCCGTTTCTGAGGAATCCCTATCCGACCTATCAGGCGCTGCGCGACGCCGGGCCGCTGCACTGGAGCGAGGAGTTTTTCGGCGGCGCCTGGCTGTTGACCCGGCATACCGACGTCGAAGCCGTGCTGCGCGATCCACGCTTCTCCGCCCAGCGCACCGGCGGCTGGATCAATGACGTAGAGCTGCAACGCGGCGAATTCTCGCGCTTTCAACACCTGTTCTCGCGCGCCCTGCTGTTTCTCGATGCGCCTGAGCACACCCGAGTGCGCGGGCTGATGCAGCCCGCCTTCCGCCCCGATGCCTTGGCGCTGCTGCGGCCACGCATCGAGCACATCGCCGACACCCTGCTCGACGCCATCGACCCCGATGCCTCGTTCGACTTCATGGCCAGCGTGGCCAGAGTGCTACCAGTACGCGTGATCTCGATGCTGCTGCTGGGCACGGCACAGGCCAACAGCGAGGATCTGTTGCGCTGGTCGGACGATCTCGCCGCCTTCATCGGTGCGCCTCAGCCCACGCGCGCCCTAGCGCAGCGCGCGCAGACCGGCGTACTAGCGTTGACGCGCTTTTTCGCCCGGAAACTCGACGAGCCGGACGACGCCGAGCCGCCAGCCCTGCTCGGCGTGCTGCGGCAGGCGCGCTCGCGGGGCGCGCTGAAGGACGATGCCGAACTGCTCGCACAATGCGCCATGCTGTTGTTCGCCGGGCACGAAACCACCCGCAACCTGCTGGGCAATGGCCTGCTCGCCCTGCTCACCCATCCCGACCAATGGCAGGCCTTGCTAGACGACCCCGAACGCACGCCCGGTGCGGTACGCGAACTGCTGCGCTACGACAGCCCGGTGCAATACAGCGGCCGCCGGGTAACCACGGCGCTGACCCTGCACGGCAGACAACTCAAACGTGGTGATCTGGTGCTGCCGTTGATCGGCGCGGCCAACCGCGATCCGTCCCGCCACCCGGACCCCGACCGGCTCGACATCCTGCGCCCCGACCCGGGCTCGCTGTCCTTCGGCTCCGGCATGCACACCTGTCTGGGCGCTGCGCTCACCCGTTTGGAAGCCGACATCGTGCTGCGGCGCCTGCTGCCGCGCTGGCCACGGCTTCGGCTGGCGCTGCAGCCGCAGCATTTGCAATGGAGCGCCAACCCGGCGTATCGAGGCCTGCGAGCCCTGCCGCTACTCGCCTGTTAAGCCCGCTGTGCGGCCTCACTCCGCGTTGCGCACCATGCTCTGCGGTCGCACCCAGCGGTCGTAGTCTTCGGCACTCACCGAGCCCGAAGCCAGCGCGGCTTCGCGCAGAGTGATGCCATGATGATGCGCCGACTTGGCGATGGCCGCGGCCTGGTCGTAGCCGATATGCGGTGCCAGCGCGGTCACCAACATCAGCGAGCGCTGCATCAACTCGGCAATACGCGGCCGGTCGGCCTCGATGCCGCGCGCCAGGTGGTGATCGAAACTGGTCATCGCATCGGTGAGCAGACGCAGGCTCTGCAGCACGTTGTGCGCGATCAGGGGCTTGAACACATTGAGTTCGAAATTGCCCGAGGCTCCGCCAATGTTGATGGCCACATCGTTGCCGAACACCTGGGCGCACACCATGGTGAGCGCCTCGCATTGCGTGGGGTTGACCTTGCCGGGCATGATGGAGCTGCCCGGCTCGTTCTCGGGAATGCGGATCTCGCCCAGGCCGCTGCGCGGTCCGGAGGCCAGCCAGCGCACATCGTTGGCGATTTTCATCAGCGCGGCGGCCAAGGTCTTGAACGCCCCATGCAGAAACAGCAAGGCTTCGTGCCCCGCCAGCGCGGCGAATTTGTTCTCGGCACTGATGAACGGCAATCCGGTCTGCCGTGCCAGTTCGGTGGCCACGCGCACACCGAACGAGGCATGGGTGTTGAGCCCGGTGCCCACGGCGGTGCCGCCCACGGCCAGGGCATAGACCGGCCCCAGCGCCGCGTCGATTGCGCGACGCGAGAGATCGAGCTGGGCCACATAGCCCGAGAACTCCTGCCCCAGGGTGAGCGGCGTGGCGTCCTGCAGGTGGGTGCGGCCGATTTTCACGATTTCGGCAAACGCATCGGCCTTGCTCTGCAGGGTGGTCCGCAGGGCGATGAGGGCGGGCAGCAGATACTGAGCCGTCTGCGTCGCGGCGGCCACATGCATGGCCGTGGGGAAGATGTCGTTGGACGACTGCCCCTTGTTGACCTGATCGTTCGGATGCACATTGCGCGCCAGACCCACGCTGGCACCGAGCAGCACCGAAGCCCGGTTGGCCAGCACTTCGTTCATGTTCATATTGGTCTGCGTCCCCGAGCCGGTCTGCCACACCGACAGCGGGAACTCGCCCGGATAGCGCTCGGCGATGACCTCGTCGGCCGCTTCGATGATGGCCTGCGCGGTGCGCAGATCGAGCTTGCCCAGTTCGGCGTTGACCCCGGCGCACGCGCGCTTGACCAAGGCCAGCGCGCGGATGAACTCCCGCGGCATCTGCTCGGTGGAAATGGCGAAATGCTGCAGCGAGCGCTGCGTCTGCGCGCCCCACAGATGCGCCTCGGACACTTCGATGGGGCCGAAGGAATCCGTCTCGATCCGCATGCCCGCACCGGGTTCGAGGTCCGGCTGCGCGCCAGTCGCTTGGTTCATGGGTCTTCTCCCGCTTGTTTTCCCGATGTTGTAGTGCCTGCGGCGCAACCTTGCCACCGACGCAGTTGTGACCGCTTCATTCCATGGTCGGCGATGCGTCATGCCTCGTCATGCTGTTTGCACCTGGATACTGATGTCAGCTTGACCCGCCTTGGCCCGAACTCCTAGACTGGTCCCCAAGAACAAAGGCGATGGAGTTCGCCCAAACCGCGCGGGTCCGCTGCCCGAAGCTGATGACTCCTACCTGCCGCAAGCCGCTGTGCCGACTTGCGAATCACGACAGGGAGGAACCATGCGCGGTGACGTCATCTTGCAGCAAGTGTGTCAGGTCCTGGCCATCGCGCTGCTCTCTCCGTTGCTGCACGGCTTCATCGCCGCGATGGAAGAGAAGGTGCAGCGAGGCTATGGCCCCAGCCTCTTTCAGCCCTACCGCGATCTGTTCAAGCTGTTCCGCAAGGAAATCGTGGTGCCCCAGACTGCGTCATGGGTGTTCTGGGCCGCGCCGGTGGTGGCCTTCGCGTGCATGCTCACGGTGCCCTTCCTCATCCCGGTGCTGACCAACTATCCGCTGCCCTTGTCCGACATGGGCGACATTCTTGGCGGTGGTCTCATCCTCACCCTGGGCGGCTTCGCCATCCTGCTCGCCGGGCTGGACAGCGGCCACCCCTACGGCGGCCTGGGCTCCAGCAGGGAGGCCATGCTCGCCATCCTCGCCGAGCCCACGCTGATCATGGTGTTCGTCGGCATCACCCTGCTGGCGCAGGCCATGCTGCCCTTCGTCGTCAACCATCTGCTGGTGGCGCAGCCGGCGGTGTTCTGGAGTCCGGCCCATCTGTTCCTGGTGGCGGCCTTCTTCATTCTGCTGACGGTGGAGACCGAGCGCCTGCCGATCCATTCGAGCATCCACTACGAGATCTACATGATCGGCGAGGCCCGCATCCTCGAATACTCCGGCCCGCTGCTGGCGCTGCTGAAGTGGGCCTCCTGGATGAAGCAGGCCATTCTCTACACCATCTTTCTCAACGTGCTCACCCTGCCCTGGGGGTTGTCGATCGAGGGCACGGCGCTGGGCATTCTGGGCGCCACCGTGGCGCTGATGGCCAAGTGGGCCGTTGTGGGTCTGATCATGGTGTTCGTGGACACCGCGCAGTCGCGCCTGCGCTTCTACCGCTATCAGGAGCCGCTGGCGCTGTCCTTCCTGATGGCGATTCTCGCCATCGTGGCGCGGCAAGTGTGAGGAGCCGGGTGCCATGCTGATCTTTCACCTCGGCGGCGTGCAGGCCTCGCTGTTCAGCCTGCTGACCATCATCGCCCTCATCCTGGCGTTCGTCATGCTGGGCTCGCACTGGATCAAGAATCACATCCTGGCCTTCGCCGCGGAGTCCTGGGTGATTGCGGCGCTGTCGGCGGCCATCGGCCTCAGTGGACATTACCCCGAGCTGGTCTTCATCGCGGCGCTCACGGCGCTGTTCCGCGGCACGCTGCTGCCCTATCTGCTCGTGCGCATCGTCAACGGCCTGGGGCAGAACCGCGAGTTCACCCCGTTGCTGCAACCGGCGTCGAGCGTGGTGCTCGGCGGCTTTCTGGTGCTGTTTTCCTACGCCGTGGCCGAGAAGTTGGGCGTGCGCATGAATCTGATGGACAGCATCGCGGTGCTCGCGCTCACGGCCATGTTCTCGCTCAAGCTCATCGGTTTTCTCATGCTGGTGCTACGGGCCGAGGCGGTGAGTTCCATCCTCGGCCTGCTCGTGATCGAGAACGGCATCTTCCTCGGCTCGCAGATTCTGGTGCCGGGCATGCCCCTGCTGCTGGAAATGGTGATCCTGTTCGACCTGCTGATCATCGTCTCGACGTTCGGCATGCTGATTCGCTACCTGCACAAGGAAGTGGGCTCGACCAGCAGCCGCGACCTCACAAGGCTGGTGGGGTGAAGCCATGATCTGGAATGTCCTGTATGCCATCTGGATCATCACCGCGCTGGCCATGGTGGGCAGCTGGATCTCGCGCCGCAGCCGTGTGGCCGAGGGGCTCAATCTCGCCGCGGCGGTGATCGACTTCGTGCTGGTCGTCGTGCTGCTCATCGCCACGCCGGGCCACCCGATCACCGCGTTGAACCACTATTTGCTGCTCGACGACTTCGGCGTATGGGTGATGTTCTGCCTGGCCATCGTCTACCTGCTGGCCAGCCTCTACGCCATCGGCTATATGCGCTGGATGCACGGCGAAGAGACGCGGCTGCACCGCTTCTACGCGCTGTTCGCGGCGTTTGCACTGACCATGTTCTTCGCCCCGGCGCAGAACAACCCCGGGCTTTACTGGATCGCCATCGATCTCACCACCATCGTCAGCGCCTTCCTGGTGGGCTTTCAGCGTGCGCCCGAAAGCATCGAGGCGGCGTGGAAATACATCGTCATCGTCTCCGCCGGCCTCGGCCTGGCGCTGCTGGGCACGGTGCTGTTTTACTGGGCCGGCACTTTCATTCTCGGCCCGGTGTACGACATGACCTGGGCCAATCTCGCGCTCGTCGCGCCCAAGGCCGAGCCGCTGTTGTTGCTGCTGGCCTTCCTGCTGGTGCTGGTGGGTTTCGGCACCAAGGTGGGCCTGGCGCCGATGCACACCTGGCTGCCCGACGCGCACAGCGAAGGCCCGGCCCCGGTGTCGGCCATGCTGTCGGGCGCCTTGCTCAACTGCGCCATGCTGGGCATCGTGCGCTATCTGCAGATCATCGAACACACCACGATCGAGGCTACGGCGCGCACCGCGCTGGTGGTGCTGGGGGCCTTCAGCCTGCTGGTGGCGGCGCTGTTCATCAGCCGACAGACCATCATCAAGCGCCTGGCCGCGTATTCGAGCGTGGAGCACATGGGCGTGATCGCGCTGGGCTTCGGCTTCGGCGGACCGCTGGGCGTGATCGGCGCGCTCTATCACATGCTCAATCACTCGCTGACCAAATCGCTGGTGTTCTTCGGCGCCGGCAACATGATGCATGCCTATGAGAGCAAGGAGATCGCCCGGATTCGCCGCGTGCTGCGCTTTTTCCCGCGTAGCGGCGCGCTCTGGCTGGCCGGCGCGGTGGCCATCACAGGGGCGCCGCCGTTCGGGCTGTTTCTGTCGGAGCTCACCATCCTGCGCGGCGGCATGCAGAGCGCCAACCCCTGGGCGGTGTGGTGGATGGCGGTGCTGCTCATCGTCATCTTCATCGGCTTTCTCAACCACTTCCGCGCCATGTTCTTCGGGCCCCGGCCGGAGCATGCGCCGCATCTGAAACTCAGGTTCGTGCATGTGGCGCCCATGGCCGTGGCGCTGGCCGCCATCCTGCTGCTGGGCCTGTGGTGGCTGCCGCCGATCTGGGCCCATCTGGCGGCCATCGCCACGCAACTGGGAGGAGTGTGAGATGCGCCATTGCGATACTGCGCGACTGGATCCGCCCGACCTGCTGCCCGCAGCCGACGGCCTGCTGACCGAACTGGGCGACTCGCCCAGCGCCCACGGCCGCATGCAGATGGCCTATGCCTGCGGCTGTGCCGAAGGCGGCATGGACGTGATCTACATCAGCAGCGCCCCCACGCCGCCGCAGGCGTCGCCCGCCCCCCAAGGGAGCGAGCGGACCTTGGGGCGGCCCGGCGGCTTGCTCAGCCAGGGCGCCAATCGTCCCTACAAGCTCTGGCGCGTGCGGCCCGACAGCCACACTCTGCCCTCGCTGGCGAACAAGCTGCCGCTGCTGGGCTGGTACGAGCGCGAAATGATGGATCTGTACGGCCTGCGCTTCGACGGTCACCCCGAGCCCAACCCGCTGGTGCTGCACGAAGGCATGCCGCGCGAACCCGCGCCGCTGGCCGCGCACTTCGACGTGAACGCCGCCGCGCTCGACTTCTCGCCGCAGCCGCCCATCGTGCCCCAGGTGCTCGGGCCGGACATCCAGCGCCTGCCGTTCGGGCCGGTGCGGGCCGACATTGTCGAGTCGGCACAGTTCCTGTTCTTCTATATCGGCGAGGGCATCCTGCACTATCACCCGCGGCTGTTCTACAAGCACCGGGCCATGGAGGCGCGCTTCCAGGGTGTCGCGCTGGCGGCGGGCGCGGTACTGGCCGAACGCGTGAGCGGCATCGACTCCGTGGCGCACGCGCTGGCCTATGCGCAGGCGGTGGAGGGGGCGATGGGTTGGCGCGCGCCCGCCCGCGCACGCTATCTGCGCGTCATCCTGGCCGAGCTGGAGCGTCTGTACAACCATCTGCACTACCTCGGTCATCTGTCCAAGACCACGACGCTCAAGGTCGGCGAGGCCGAGGGGCATCTGCTCGAAGAGCGAATCAAGCAGATCAACGCCCGGCTGACCGGCAGCCGCTTTCTGCGCGGCCTCGTCACGCCGGGCGGCCTGCGCCGCGATCTCGACATCTCCGGGCTGGACAAGGCGCTCGACGCCATCAACGACGAGATCGACCGCTACCTGGTGCGCCTGGAGTCCACCCGCAGCCATCTCGACCGGCTGATGGCCACCGGCATCCTGCCCCGCCAGGTGGCATTCGACCAGGGCGCCACCGGCCCGATCGAGCGCGCCAGCGATCTCGACCGCGACCTGCGGCGCGACCATCCCTATGCCCATTACGAGAAGGTGCGCTTCTCGATTCCGGTGCAGCAGGGCGGCGACGCCCACGCGCGTTCGCTCGTGCGCATGGAAGAAATCCGCGAATCGCTGGCCATCATCCGCCAGACCATCGGCCGCACCAAACCGGGCGACGTACTGCGCCTGGACGTGATGGAAGACCCCGACCCGCAGGGCGAAGGCCTGGGCTGGGTGGAAGCCGCCCGCGGCGGTCTGCTCTACGCCGTGCATCTCAGCGAAGACCGCACGCGGCTGCTGCGCGTGAAGATCAAAGAGCCGTCGTTCTCGAACTGGCGGGTGTTTCCGTTCACGGTGGAGGACAGCAACATGATGGATTACGCCATCAACGAAGCCAGCTTCGGCCTGTCCATCGCGGGCGCCGATCGCTGAGAAGGAGAACGACCATGCCTGTCTGGACCTGGTTTGGCCTCCAAAAAGGCCGCGCCACCACACCCTGGCCCGAGCACCCCGGCCCCGATGGGCAGGAAGGCGTGCTCGGCCTGCCGCGATTCGACGCCGCGCGCTGTTCGAGCGCGCAGACCGGCTGTACCGACTGCGTGGCGGCCTGTCCCGCCTCGGCCATCTCCGCCAACGCGGCAGGGGCGGTGCGGGTCGACTACGCCCGCTGCGTGGGCTGCCAGCTCTGCACCGAAGTCTGCCCGGAAGGTGCGTTCACCGTCAGTCACGACTGGGCCTTCGGCGTGCGCGACAAGGCCGATCTGGTGAACCGTGGCAACGCCATCGTTCCGACCGCAACACCGCAAACCGCCAACGAGGCCGAGCTGGCGCAGGAACTCAAGGCCTTCGGCAAGAGCCTGCACATCCGCCATGTGGACGCCGGTTCGTGCAACGGCTGCGAAAGCGAACTGCAGGCCCTGCTCAACCCGTTTTACAACCTGCACCGTCTGGGCCTTTTCTTCACGCCCTCGCCGCGTTTTGCCGACCTGCTGCTGGTCACCGGCCCGGTGACCGCGGCGATGCGCGAGCCGCTGCTGCGCACCTACGAAGCCATGCCGCAACCGCGCTGGGTCATGGCGGTGGGCACTTGCGCCACGAGTGGCGGCGTCAGCGGCGGCGGCTATGCCTGCCATCAGGGGCTGCAGGGCATCCTCCCCGTGGATGTGTGGCTGCCGGGTTGCCCGCCCAATCCCGCCGCACTGATCGAGGCGCTGCTTCTGCTGCTGCGGCGGCGTTCCCAACGGGTACACGGAGGCCAGTATGAATCTGCCTGATGGCATCGCCAGCTTCCTTGCCCTCACCGCCTTCGGTCTGGCCGCTGCTTGCTGGGTGCTGGCGCTGCTGGCCGATCTGTTCCTCGGCTCGGCACTGCCACGCGGGCTGCTGGCACTCGGCTGCGTTCTGGCAGCCGTGGGCGCGTTGTGGGGCCTGCCTTCCGGCAGCGTCGGCCAGACGGTGCTGGTGCTCGGCGATGCCGCGGTGGTGTTCCATCCCGATGCCGCCGCGCTGTGGCTCATGCTGCCCGCGCTGCTGCCCGCCTTCTTCGCCAGCCTGCTCGGCGGCACGGCACACACTCGCGGCTGGGCCGCGGGCGCGGCTCTGTCGCTGCTGGGCGCGCTGGGGGTTTACGGCCTGCAGGACGGCGCGAGCTTTCTCATCGCCTGGGAGGTGATGGGATTCGGCGGCGCGCTCATGCTGCTGGCCGACCACCGCAGCGTGCAGGCCGGCCATGACAACCTGTTCATGCTCGCCCTGCTTGAAGTGGGCGGCGTGGCGCTGCTGCTGGCGGTGCTCATGCTCGGCCAGAGTCTGGCCTTCGGCACTTACGCGCTTCAGTGGACACAATGGGGGGTGGCCTCCGCCTTTTTCCTCGGGCTGCTGTGGCTGGTGGGCTTTGGCGCCAAGCTCGGGCTGCTGCCGTTCTACGAGTGGTATCCAGGCGCCTACGGCAGCGGCGGTGGCGCCAGCGGCGCGCTGATGTCGGGCGTGGTGATGAACGCAGCCTACTTCGCCCTCGGCCGCGCCCTGCTGCAATGGATGGGCAACCCGCCCTGGCTCGCCGACTTCGGTGTGGTGGTGCTCATCGTGGGCACGTTCACCGCCATTCTTGCCATCCTCTACGCCTTCCAGCAGAGCGACTGGCGGCGGCTGCTGGCGTTTTCATCCGCCGAAAATGCCGGCGTGGCCGTCACGGCGCTGGGAGCCGCCCTCGTCTTTCGCGCCGGGGGCGAAGACATGCTCTCGGCCCTGGCCTGGACGGTGGGCATGCTGCACCTCATGGGCCACAGCCTGGCCAAAGGCACACTGTTCCTCAGCGCCGATGCGGCGGCCGCGCTGCAGGGCAATCATCATCTGCGGCAGAGCGCCATCCTGCGTCATGCGCCGCTCACCCTCGGCCTGGGCGCGGTATTCGGCGCCATGAGCCTGGCGGCCATGCCGCCCACGGCCGGCTTCGTCAGCGAGTGGTATCTGTTCCAGAGCCTGTTCCACGATTTCACGCTCAAGACCGATGGCTCGCGCATCGCCCTGGCGCTGGCCGGTGCCGGCATGGCACTGACGGCGGCCATCGCGCTGGCGACCATGGTCAAGGTGTTCGGGGTGGGACTGCTGGGGCAGAACGAAGCCCACACTGCGCATCACCGCAAACACCAGGCCACGCTCACGCCCCTGCAGCGCTGGTCGATACTCATCACCGGGCTGGCCGTGCCCGCGTTCGCGGTGAGCCTGGTGTTCTGGCTGCCCGAGATGGGAGCCGCGGCCTGGACCGCGACGCAAACACCGGGGCAGATGACGCATGACGGCTTGCTGGTGCCGCTGTCGGCCGGGTTCGCCTTCATCTCGCCCACGATGCTGGTGATCGTCGTACCGCTGCTGGCGCTCATTCCGCTGGCGCTGGTGTGGGGTCGCAGGCGCTTTCCTGTGCGCCGCGCGCCGCTGTGGTGCGGCGGCGAAGACTACGCCGCCCATGCCGGAGCGACGACGGCGCTGTCGTTTTCCAACGCGCTGCGGGTGTTCTACAACTTCGTTTACCGTCCGCGCAACGCCGTGGCGCGGCAGTTCGAAGGCAAGCCGTATTTCCTGAAAGAATTGCAGTTCGACTATTCGCAGGCGCCGTTGTTCGGCCCGCTGCTGTTCACGCCCTCGGTCAACGCGGTGCAATGGCTGGCGCGCAGGCTGCGCTTCCTGCAGAACGGTCTGATGAACGCCTACCTGGCCTATATCGGCATTCTGCTGGTCGTGATCTTCGGCCTGGTGCTGGTATGGCCAACCGGCTGAGCGCACGGGAAGACTACAGGGAGACCGCAACACGACTTCATCGCCATAACGACCTGACCGGCCGCCTCCGCGCGGCAGCTTCTTCACTTCCAACCTTTTTGGATGTACCGAATGACCTACGTTTTCATCGCCATCTTCGCCATCATCGGCGCGTTCGCGCGCTACGGCCAGAGCATCGTCGTTCAAAGCGTGCTGGGGCGCTCCTTCCCCTTTGCCACGCTGTCGATCAACATTCTCGGTTCGTTCCTGATGGGCTTCCTGTTCTTTGAAACCCTGGAGCGCATCAACCTCAGCCCTGAACTGCGTACCGGCATTCTCACGGGCGGCCTGGGGGCCTACACCACCTTCTCGACCTTTTCGCTGGAATCACTCAATCTGATCGAGAACGGCGAGATGGTGAAAGCCGGGCTGTACATCGGCGCCTCCGTGGTGCTGTCCATCGCGGCCGCCATCTTCGGCGCCTATCTGTCACGCAATATGGGAGTCTCGACATGAGCACCAAATCCGTCACCATGGTTCGCATCTACATCAAGGAGGGCGACAAGGACATCGATCACCACGACCTCATGCGCAGCCTCTTCAAACTCTTGCACGAACAGCACAAGGTGCACGGCGTCACGGTGTTCCGCGGCGTGGCCGGTTTTGGCAGCAAGGGCGAAGTGCATGCCGACGATCTGCTTCGGCTCAACGTCCACCTGCCGCTGGTGCTGGAGTTTTTCGACGAACCGGAAGTCGTCGAGTCCGTGCTGCCACGCATTCAGGAGATGGTGCCGACAGGACACGTGGTGTCCTGGTCTGCGCAGTGCGGCTGTAACTGATGCCGGCTTGATGGCGGCTGCGCCGACCCACTCCTCGCCCTGCGCCACACAACACCGGGCACGTTCTGGATCAGGTCGTTTCAGTCGGCGCCGGTCCCGAACACCTCGCCGTACAGATCGGCACCAAAGCTGGTCTGCAGCGCCTCTCCGGCTTCGAGTTTGAAGCTGCGACTGCCATCGTCCCGACGCCCGGCGCGCAGCATCAGCACCTGTTCGGCGTGCTGCTGCGGCAGGCGCCGGGCCGCCTCGAACAGATGCGTGACGAGCGCCACTTTGATGCCGCGCTGGCGTAGAGCATCGGCGACCTGCAGCAACAGTTCGGAGCCCTCGCGCTCATTGGTCGAGGCGAAGGATTCATTCGACAGCCACAACGCGCCCGGCCGGATGAGCTCGGCGATCCCGCGCATGCGGGCGAGTTCTTCATCGAGTTTGCCGCCCTGCAGACCGGCGTCTTCCTCGCGCTTGTAGTGGGTAAAAAGGCCGCTGGCGAGTTCCCCGGCATAGCGCTCGGCAGCCACGAACATGCCCGCATGCAGCATGAGCTGCGCCAGCCCGACCGAACGCAGGAAGGTGGACTTTCCGCCCTGGTTCGCGCCGGTAACAGCCACCATGTTCCTGCCCTTCGCCGCCAGCACATTGCTGACGGGTGCGCGCTGCAAGGTGAGCGCGAGCGTGGGATCGCACAGCGCCTGCGCCTCAAGCCGCAGGCTGCCCATGGGATGACACTCGGGCAGGCATCGCGCCACGCCAAGTTCGCTCAGCGTGCCGTGCAGGTTGAGACAGGCGACGTAAAACCCGAGTTCGGCGCGCAGCAGCTCAAAGAAACTCAACACATGGTCGGTGGCCTGCGCCATCGCGCTGGCGACATCGTTGATGCCGCGATCCACCAGTTCGGACAGGGCCTGGGCGCCGGCCTCATCGCGCTCGGCCAGCCGAAAGGTGTATTGCGGCGGGGTCTGATGCAGCAGACGTGCGAGCCAGCCGGGGCGGCTGCCGTTGCCCGCGTGAAGCACATAGCCGCTTCCCGCATTGCCCGGTCCCAGCCCGGCACTGAGGAGCACGCCGTGGCGAAAGCGCAGCGTTTCCAGATGCTCTTGCACGGCGTCGAAATAGTCATCGTCGATGTCGCGCTGCAGGCATGCGAACAGGGTGCTGAAGGCTTCCGAACGGAAACTGCCAGCCAGGCTGTCGGCCTGCTGGCGCAGACGGCGCAGGTACTGCACGAAGGTCTGCAGCAGTTCCACCGCACCGCGCAGATTGAAGCTGGGATAGCGCCCGAACAGCCCCATGCCGAACAGGTGCTTCTTGCGGCTTTCGATGGCTTCGACGACCAGGCCGTAGAGCGCCCGCACCTGCTCGGGATGGTCGAGCGCATCACGCACTGCGGCCTGCCGATAAGCGATGACGCGGCCATCGCCCGCGCCGCAAGCCGCCATCAGGGTGCGCGCGGCGACATCGAGCAGAAAGGCGTCGTCCTGGGCCATGGCGGCCAGGAGGGTATCGACCTCCAGGTCTTGCGCCACGGCGGGCCATTGCGGCGGCGGATCGGCCTTGAGATCGACATCGCGATCGGGATACAGCAGATGGGCCTTCATGCGGGAATTCGCTCCAGCAATTGCTGCCGCGTGACGCCGAACTTCTGCGCCAGCGCCATGGCGTACGACTGGCCATCGGCCGCGCGGCGCACCACCTTGAAGGTGCGCAGGGTCGGATCGTGCGCATCGACGGCGCCCACCATGCTCACCGTATGTGCATCGAAAGTGGAAAGCTCGTCGAGGAAGGTGACGAACACGCAGGCCGCGCCGATGGCCGAGAGCTGCGCCATGATGCGCCGCGCCAGCCACAGCGCGTCATCGAGGGTGGTGGACGAAAAGATCTCGTTCATCAGCACCAGGCTGCGGGGCGTGGCTGCCGTGAGGATGTGATGCATGCGCACCAGATCGTCCTGCAGCTTGCCGCGCTGGCTGCTGATGTCCTCCACTCGCTCGAAGTGGGTGAACATCTGGTCGCACAGCAGCAGCGTGGCGCTGCGCGCCGCCACCGTCAGGCCCAGTGCGGCGAGGTGATGCAACTGTCCGAAGGTGCGGGCCAGCGTGGTCTTGCCGCCGTGGTTGGGCCCGGTGACCACGATCATGCGCTCGTCACCCTGCAGCGCCACGTCGTTGCACACCACCGCAACCTGCCCGTCCAGACATTGCCAGGCCAGCGCCATGTCGAAGGCCTCGCCAGCGTCGATAGTCCCCTGCTCGGGCGTCAGCTCGGGAAAGCACACAGCCAGCCCGCCCCGCTCGAAACGCTGGGTGTAGTCGATCCAGCACAGATACCACGCCAGCTCCCGGTCGAGTCGCAGCAGTCGAGCATCGGCAAAGGTCTGCTGGGCCTCGCAGAACTGCGCCAGACGCCCGAAGACCTCGGGATGCAGCATGGCCACGCGGTCGAGGATCTGCCCTTCCACCGGGTTGAGCCCGGACCCCGGCGTGAACTGCACCCGGTAGTCCTTGACCTCGCCTTGACGAAAGCGGGAGAACGCTTCAGCGACGGTGACGCTGTAATCGGGCTCGTGCGGGTCTTGCAGCACCGACACGGTCGTGCCGTCGATGCGCACGGCGTAGCGCAGTTGGGCCATCGCATCGATCAGGGCCCGCGCTTCACTCGTTCGCGCCGTCTGCTCGGCTGAGGTCTGCAGCGCGGCGGCATGCTCGCGCAAGGCCTGCAGCGCCTGCGACGGCAGTTCGGCTGCGGCCAGCATGCCCTGCAGGGCGTCGAGCGTCTGACCGTAGATCAGCACTGCGTCCACGAACCAGCGCTGCCCTTCGATGGCGTTGAACGCCTTCTCGCTGCGCCGCAGCGACTCGCGCATGCGGCGCATGCCCTGCTGAAACGCCTGCATCCCCTTGTTCACAGACGCCTGCTGCAGATCGCGCAGCGCCGCCTGGCGGTACTGCACCACGCTTGCGTCGTGCAGCGGCGTGCCAAACAACGCCTGCAGCAAAGACAGGACCTCGGCGCGGAACGGCGCTTCGTCATCGGTGCGGTTGACCACATACAGCGCGGGCTTCTCACGCGGCATGAAGCCGCCGTAAGCCGCCGTGAACACCGCATCGAGAAACAGATCGTGAAACACGTCGCGCAGATCGGGGCGCGGCCCCGCGGGCTCATGCGCCTCGTTGGGAAAGACGATGCTGTGGAACCCTGGGGCTGCCGTCATGCCAGCACCCCTCGGGCTCAAAGCGGCTGCGATTCCGCCGCGGCGGAAGGCGCTGCGGACGATGCAGCGTCTGCCTTGCCTGCGTATTGATACGCCCGCGTGAAGGGGTACTCGCTCTGCCGCGCGCGCAGCACCCGGTTGCAGTCCACCCGTTCTTCCACCAGGCCATTGGGCCGACTGCCCAGCATCTGGAACAGCGAGATCCAGCCCTGTTCGAAGCCCATGGCCGAACCCGCGAGGTACAGGCGGTAGGCGCGCAGCGTCTTCTCGGCCTTGTCGCCCAGCACGCGGCGGGCTTCGTCGAGATGACCTTCGAGCCCGTCCACCCAGTACCACAGGGTCTTGGCGTAATGCGGCCGCAGGCATTCCATGTCCAGCGGCTCAAGGCCGCCGCGGGTCATGGTTTCGGCCATCACGCTGACGTGCACGAGCTGCCCGCCGGGGAAGATGTATTTTTCGATGAAGTCGCCCATGCCGCCGGCAAGCTGGCTGTTGTCCACGCCGCCGGCGGTAATGCCGTGGTTCAGCACCAGCCCGCCCGGCTTGAGCAGACGGCGGATCTTGTCGAAATACAGCGGCAGATTGGGACGGCCCACATGCTCGCACATGCCCACCGAGGCCACTTTGTCGAACGGCTGCGACTCATCGACG
The DNA here is from genome assembly GCF_002028405.1 of Thiomonas intermedia. Taxonomy (NCBI): domain Bacteria; kingdom Pseudomonadati; phylum Pseudomonadota; class Betaproteobacteria; order Burkholderiales; genus Thiomonas; species Thiomonas intermedia. Next base: position 2,941,714 of record NZ_CP020046.1, on the reverse strand, counting down.
TCGCGGTAATCCTGCAGCAGCATGCGCACCCGGCCCTGCAGCCCCTTCTCGACAATCAACCGGTTCACATGGTTGTATTGGTTCTTCGACAGGGTGATGCCGGTGGCGTCCACGCCGTAGTGCTCCGCAGCCCACAGCAGCAGCCCGCCCCAGCCCGCGCCGATGTCGATGAAACGCTCGCCCGGCTTGAGCATGAGCTTGGTGCAGATGTGGTCGAGCTTGGCCTCTTGAGCCTGCGCCAGCGTCATGGAGGGCTGGGCGAAATACGCGCATGAATACACCCGGCGCGGATCGAGCCACAGCGCATAGAAGTCATCGGACACGTCGTAATGGCTCTGGATCTGCGCGGCATCTCTTTCGCGGGAGTGGTGGCTGTGCTCCCACAGGGTGCGGCGCAACTGGTGCCAGATGCGCGCGGTGGCGGCCGACGGCTCCTTGCGCGGATCGTCGTCGAGCAGCACAGGCGCGATGCGCATGAGATCGCGCAGGCTGCCGAAGATGTCCACCAGACCCTCCACGTAGTCTTCGGCGAGCTTGCCGATCTGCCCCGTGGTGATGTGCCACAGCGCCCGCTTGTCGCGCAGCCGCATTTCAATCTGCGCATTGCTCGGTCCGACACGCTGGCCGCCCGGCAGTACCACACTGCACGGCAGAGGAAGGTGCGAGAGCCGCGCGTCAACCTGGCCAAGAAGAGAGGAAGGGATCGAGGGCATTCTGAACTCCTTTCAAAGTTGGGCGGGCATGAGCGCTTCCCCCTGCGCAGAGCGCAGGCGCTTCGAACAAGCGTGTGGGTGCAGAGGGGGGTGAATGAGCGCCACCCGCGAGGCGGGCGCTGCGTCTTGCGGGCACGGCAAGACACGACGAATCGATGGGTCTGATGACATCCGGGTTCCTCCCTGTGGACGCTGCCCGCTTGCAAAGGCAAGGGCCAGCACGAAGACGGGTAGGAGTCATCAGCCTGGGGCAAGGCCCTATGGGCATTTGAACGGCGAACTCCATCGCCGCTTGATGCATTCCAATTTAGGCCACGAAAGCCGCAGGGTCAATGAAAGACAGCGGTCCAGTTGCATCGAAATGCAAGCGGCCGGGTTCAGCCAGGATCAATATTTCTGCCGTGCCGGAATGACGCCGCGCACCCCGCCCAGCGGGTCGGCCATATCGCCGTCGTAGCGCGGAATCAGGTGCAGATGCACATGAAAGATGCTTTGCCCGGCGGCGCGTCCGCAGTTCACGCCAAGGTTGAAGCCGTCCGGCCGTCGCTCGCGCTGCAGAAGGCCGCGTCCGGCTGCGGCCAGCGCGAGCAGTGCCTGCTGCTCCAGCGCGGTGCAGTCGAACCAATCGGCCACATGACGAAAGGGAATCAGCAGCAGATGCCCGGGATTGACCGGGGTGCGGTCATACACCGCAAAGGCCAGATCGTTGTGCAGCACCCGGGGCATGTCCTGGCAGAACGGGCATGACGGATCGGCGCGAGTGCTCATGAAAATTCGCGCAGATGCGCCGTGTCATTGACACGCAGCAGTGTCACCTTGCCATGCCTATCGACCTCGAACACGTTGAGGCAGCAAGGCTGCTGCGTGATGCGCCAGTAGGCCGACAGCGGCAGATCGAGCACCTGCAAGAGCATGGCGCGGTTGACGCTGTCATGCCCGACCAGCACCACGGTGTGCTCCGCATGGCGCTGCATCAGGGCACGCAGCCCATCGGCGGTGCGCAACGCCAGATCCTGCAGCGATTCGCCCCCCGGAAAGCGAACCCATTGCGGCGCCGCCTTCCACAGGGCATAGGCCTGCGGGTGTGCCGACTTCACCTCGTCGTGGGTCTTCCACTGCCATTGGCCGTAGTCGAGATCGTTCACGCCGTCGAGCACCTGTGCGCTCAGGCCGCAGGCCGAAGCGATCTCGGCCCCGGTATCGCGGCAGCGCCCCATCGGGCTGGTGTAGACGGCTTGCGGCGCGAACTCGGCCGCAATGCGATGCGCCACGGCCTTGGCCTGCTGGCGTCCGAGCGCGGTGAGTTCGAGTTCCATGCGCCCGCGAAAACGCTCGGGGTGAATGCCCTCGACTTCGCCGTGCCGCGTCAGAATGATCTGCATCGTGGGCTCCTCGGATGGTGCTGTGCAGCATGTGCGGCCTCAGCACAAACCATAGGCTGCGAGGCTGGGGCGATCAAGCAAGACTGTGTAACGCGACGTTCCAGTTCAGCCGCGCCCATTCGGCCGCCTCTTGGCGCAGGCTGTATTCGGTGAGCGGATTGGCCTTGAGCCACGGCTCTGGCGCCACGATGTCCAGCGGCGGGCGAACCCCCGACAGGCTCACACCCGTGGGGTGGTAGCGAAGTTGCAGGCCGTCGAGATCGACGGCGGTACGGTTGCGCGCCAGGATGACGGCCAGGCGCAACGCCATGACGGCGTCGAGATCGAGGCTTTCCAGATCGGTGGCGCTGAGTTTTTTGAGCTTGCCGGTATGCGCCAGCACCAGTTGCGCCAGCGCGGCCTGCTCGCCACGCGAGAACCCGGGCATGTCGGCGTTGGCCGCGATGTAGGCCGAGTGCTTGTGATAGGCGCTGTGCGAAATGGACAGGCCGATTTCGTGCAGTTGCCCGGCCCAGCGCAGCAGGCGCTGCTCCGGGTCGGCGGCGTCGGGGTGCAGTTGCGCGTACAGCCGCAGCGCCAGCTCGGTCACGCGCTGCGCCTGTTGCGGGTCGGCGCCGTAGCGCTGGATGAACTGCAGCGCCGTGACTTCGCGCATGTCTTGAGCCTGCTCGCGCCCGAGCAGGTCGTAGAGCACGCCCAGGCGCAGCGCGGCATCGGTGACTTCCATCTGCTGAATGCCCAGCTCCTCGAAAACGCCCAGCATGATGGCCAGTCCGCCAGCGGCCACCGGCACACGGTCGGGCTTGAGCCCCTCCATGCGCAACTTGTTGAGATTGCCCGCCCGCACGAACGCCCGGCGCAGTTCGCGCAAGCCCTGCAGGGTGATGTCGCCCGGCTGGTCGGGCGGGTTGAAACCGCTGCCGCCGATCATGTCGGCCAGCGCGCGCGCCGTACCGCTCGACCCCACGGCGTGGTTCCAGCCGTTGCGCTTGAAGTCGGCGGCGATGATCTGGATCTCCTTGCGCGCCGCGATCTCGGCCGCGCGCATGGTGGTCTCGTCGACCTGATTGCCCGGAAAGAAGCGCTGACTCATCGACACGCAGCCGATGTAGAGCGACTCCATCATCCCCGGCTCATAGCCCTGGCCAATGATGAACTCGGTCGAACCCCCGCCGATGTCGACCACCAGACGCTTGCCCTGCACCACCGACACCGAATGCGCCGCGCCGATATAGACCAGCCGCGCCTCCTCCCGCCCGGCGATGACCTCGATCGGAAAGCCCAGCGCCGCCTGGGCTCGCTGCAGGAACTGGGGCGCATTCTTGGCCACGCGCACGGTATTGGTGGCCACGGCGCGAACGCGGTCGGGGTGAAACTGGCGCAGGCGCTCGCCGAAGCGCTGCAGGGTTTGCAGCGCGATCTGCTGCGCCGCCTCGGAGAGGTATTTCTTGTCGTCCAGCCCCGCGGCCAGGCGCACCGGCTCGCGCAGCGAATCGATGGCGTAGATCTGCACCCCCGCCGCGCTGTCCTGAGCCCTGCCGATGAGCAAGCGGAAACTGTTCGACCCGAGATCGACCGCGGCGAGATGCTGATTCATCAAAGTGGGCATAGGCGGATTGAACGTCAGTTTGATGACGGCTCGTTGAAATCTGTCATCAAGAATTCATCGGATGGTGTCATTCTCGCTCTGTTTTCTTCTGGCACTGGCAAAATGCCGATAGCCTCTCTGCTCCCACCTTCATGTCCCCTACCGACATCGCACCCCGCCTGCTCAACCGTGAGCTGGGCACTCTCGAATTCAATCGCCGCGTGTTGTTCCAGGCGCTGGACGACACCAACCCCCTGCTCGAACGCCTGCGTTTTCTCAGCATCGTGTCGAGCAATATGGACGAGTTCTTCGAGACCCGCGTCGCCACCCTGCAAGACATGCTGGAGGCCGACCCCGGCTCGCACACGCCCGACGGCATGCGGGTCAGCGACGCGCTGGCCGAAATATCCAGGCGGGCCCATACCCTGATCGCCGACCAGTACCGCGTGCTGCAGCAGGCCGTGCTGCCCGCGCTCGACAAACAGGGCATCCGCCTCTACCGCCTGCCCGACTGGACCGAGGCGCAGCACGCCTGGGCGCAGCACTATTTCGAGACCGAGGTTTCGCCCCTGCTCACGCCCATCGGGCTCGACCCGGCGCACCCCTTCCCCCGCGTCATCAACAAGAACCTGGTGTTCGCCGTGCAGCTCGAAGGCACCGACGCCTTCGGCCGCAACATCGAGCTGGGCGTGGTGCAGACCCCGCGCACGCTGCCGCGCATCGTGCCCATGCCGCCTGAGCTGTGCAATGCGCGCTATGGCTTCATGCTGCTGTCCTCGTGCATGCAGGCGTTCGCCGGGCAGTTGTTTCCGGGGCTGGAGGTTCGGGGCGTGCATCAGTTCCGCGTCACCCGCAACAGCGAACTGTTCATCGACGACGACGACATCACCAATCTGCGCGCCGCCCTGCAGGGCGAGCTGCGCGCCCGCCATTTCGGCGATGCGGTGCGGCTCGAGGTCGCCGCCGACTGTCCGCACGAGGTCATCGAGCGCCTGCTGCGCGAAAACAACATCCTGCCGCAGGACTGCTACCGCGTGGATGGCCCGGTGAATCTGGTGCGGCTGCAGGAGATCCTCGATCACGTCAACGAACCGCAGCTGCTGTTCAGCCCCTACCTGCCCGCCCTGCCCCCGGACTGGCCGGGCGTCGACGCCGAGATCTTCGACCGCATCCGTGCCCGCGATCTGCTGCTGCACCACCCCTACGATGCCTTCGCCCCTGTGGTCGATCTGGTGAAGACGGCCGCGCGCGACCCTTCGGTGGTCGCCATCAAGCAGACCATCTACCGCACCGGCGGCAACTCCGAGCTGATGGACGCCCTGATCGAGGCCGCGCGCAATGGCAAGGAAGTCACCGTGGTCCTGGAGCTGATGGCCCGGCTGGACGAGGAGACCAATATCAACTGGTCCTCGCGGCTGGAGGCCGCGGGCGCGCATGTCGTCTTCGGCGTGGTCGGCTTCAAGTGCCATGCCAAGATGCTGCTCATCGTCCGCCGCGAAGCCGCCGAGGGCACGGGCCGCAAGGTGCTGCGCATGTACGCGCACCTGGGCACCGGCAACTATCACGCCCGCACCGCGCGGCTCTATACCGACTTCGGCCTGATGACGGCCAACCCGGAGATCTGCGAGGACGCGCGGCGCGTGTTCCTGCAGATCACCGGGTCGAGCCAGGTGCAGGAGCTCAGGCGGCTGTGGCAATCGCCCTTCACCCTGCACGCCAATGTGCTGGCCGCCATCGCCCGCGAGGCCGACCATGCCCGCAGCGGCAAGCCGGCGCGCGTCTGGGCGCGGGTCAACGCGCTGCTCGAACCCACGGTGATCGAGGCGCTGTACGCCGCCTCGCAGGCCGGGGTGGAGGTGCGCCTGCTGGTGCGTGGCGCCTGCATGCTGCGCCCGGGGGTCGAGGGACTTTCCGACAACATCCGGGTGCGCTCGACCATAGGCCGCTTCCTCGAACATTCGCGGGTGTTCTACTTCCACAACGGCGGCGAGGCCGAGGTCTACATTTCCTCGGCCGACTGGATGGAGCGCAATCTGCTGCGCCGGGTCGAGATCGCCGTGCCGCTGCTCGACAACAAGATCAAGGCGCAAGTCATCCGCGAAGGTCTGCGCATGCAGTGGCAGCATCCGGGCAATGCCTGGGAGATGGATAGCGACGGCAACTACCACCGCCCGCGCGGCTCGCGCAGCCGCCTGAGCTGCCATCAGGTGTTGATGCACTCGCGGCTGGCGCGCAAGCAATAGGCCTGTTGGCTTCGGGCGGGCGGGCTGAACGCCGCGCCCGATCAGGCCGCTTCGAGCTCGTCCTCTGCGGCACGCCCGGAAGCCAGTGCATCGGCCGAGACCAGACGCGCGCCCGGAAAGCGCACCACGAAGCGGCTGCCCTTGCCCGGCGTGCTGTGAACCAGCAGTTCGGCCTGGTGACGCAGCAGCACATGCTTGACGATGGCCAGCCCCAGCCCGGTTCCGCCCGACTCGCGAGAACGTCCTCGATCCACACGGTAGAAGCGCTCGGTCAGGCGCGGGATATGCTCGGCCGCGATGCCGATTCCGGTATCGCTCACGCTGAACTCGGCGTGACGCGGCTGGCCGTTGACGAAAACGGCATCCCATTCCAGAGTGACGCAGCCTCCGTCAGGCGTGTATCGCACGGCGTTGCTCACCAGATTGGACAGCGCCGAATGCAGCTCCTGCGGACTGCCGCGCACCCACAGATCGGTTCGCACCTCCACCTTGACCTGGTGCCGGCCGTTGGACAGCGCCTGCGCCTCGCTCAGGTATTGCGTCATCATCGACTTCATATCGATGGCGACTTCGGTGGGCGGATAGGGGTCGCCCTCCAGCCTGGCCAGTACCAGCAGATCGTCCACCAGATGCCGCATGCGGTCGGACTGGGTCTGCATCATGCCCAGCACCTTCAGCCGCTGGGGCTCGTCCATCGGCATGTCGCGCAGCGTTTCGACAAAGCCGCCCAGCACGGTCAGCGGCGTCTTGATTTCATGCGAAACATTGGCCACGAAGTCGCGCCGCATCGCCTCGGTGCGTTCGAACTGGGTGATGTCCTGCGAGAGCAGCAGCTTCTGCTGGTCGCCATAGGGAAAGACCTGCACGCTGAGCGTGAACTGGGCGCGCGAACCGGCCCGGTGCATGTGCAGCGGTTCGTGAAAGTGCGCCGTCTGCAGATAGGCGACGAACTCCGGATTGCGGATCAGGTGCACGGCGTGCTGGCGCAAATCGCGCTGGGCATCGAGGCCGAAGTGCTGGGCCGCGGTGGCGTTGCACCAGTCGATCTGGTTGTTCTCATCGAGCAGGATCACCCCGTTGGGCGAGACCTGCAGCGCCTCGATGAAACGATGCAGCTTCGATTCCTCGTAGCTCAGGCGGCCCGTCCACAGGCGCAACTGCCGCGAGGCACGATAGAAAGCCTCGGCCCACGCGCCGGAGCCCACGGGCACCGGCGAGGTCTCGGGCGACTTGAGCCAGCGGATGAGCCGCGACAGCGCCAGCGAATCACGCGCCACCACGCCCATGAGCATGAGCAACGCTGCCACCATGGCGCCGACATGCCCGCTGAGCAATGCCCCCATCCCCGCCGCCAGCAGAACGAAGAGCAAGATGATGGTGATGCGCCAGGCAACTGAGATCATGGGTACCGCGCAGAAAACGGCGCTCGGAAAACGTCGGCCCGGTCGGAGTGGCGGTGCCAGGCGAGCGAGCCGGGCGCCGGGGCCATGCAGACTCACACTTTAGAACAGCTCGCGAGGCAACCCCGAACAGGGCCAGACGAGAGTCGCAGACGGCCTCAAGCCGCAGAAACCTGCGGGGCGCGCGCCTGCGCGGTGAAGCGATAGCCGGCGCCACGCACGGTTTCCACCATGTCGGCACACTGCACGGGAGCCAAGGCTTCACGCAGACGCTTGATATGCACGTCCACGGTGCGCTCTTCGATGAAGACATGATCGCCCCAGACCTTGTCGAGCAAGGCGCCCCGGCTGTGCACCCGCTCGGGATGGGCCATGAGGTAGTGAAGCAGCTTGAATTCGGTGGGGCCCAGGCGGATTTCGAGCGGATCGCCGTCCGCCTTCTTGTACATCGCACGGCGGCTGGACGGGTCGACCGACAGCCCGCCGATCTGCACCTGTTCATCGGTGAGCTGGGGTGCGCGACGGCGCAACACCGAGCGAATGCGAGCCAGCAGCTCCTTGGGCGAGAAGGGCTTGGTGATGTAGTCGTCGGCCCCAGCGTCCAGCCCTTGCACCTTGTCGCTTTCCTCGCTGCGGGCGGTGAGCAGAATGATGGGAATGGCCTTGGTGCGCGCATCCGCGCGCAGCGCCCGGGCCAGCGCCACGCCCGACATGCCGGGCAGCATCCAGTCGATCAGCAGCACATCGGGCAGCACGTCGCGAATGACGCGCAAAGCCTCTTCCGCACTGCCGGCGCGGATCGGGCAATGCCCGGCGTGCTGCAGATTCATCGCCAGCAATTCGGCAATCGCGGGCTCGTCTTCGACGATGAGAATGTTGCTCGATAGGCTCATGGTTCGGCGCTCTTCAGAACAGGACGCAAGTGATCACAGCGAGCCCGCCACTTCGCGGAAGGCTTCCTTGTTGTGGCGCACATCGGTGCCACGCACGATGTAGATCACGAACTCGGCGATGTTTTTCGCGTGGTCGCCGATGCGCTCGATGGCCTTGGCCACGAACATCAGGTCGAGCATGGTCGAGATGGCGCGCGGATCTTCCATCACATAGGTGATGACCTTACGGGTGAAACCGTCGAATTCGTCGTCAATACGGCTGTCGCTCTCGACGATGTCGACGGCGGCTTTCTCATCCAGGCGCGCGAAGGCATCGAGCGATTTGCGCAGCTGATCAATGGCCAGATCGGCGGCATGCTGCAGGTCGCCGATGCCGATGGACATGGGCGTGCCCGACTCCACGATGTCGCGGGCCATGCGAGCGATGCGCGAGGCCTCGTCGCCCGCGCGCTCGAGATTGGCGATGGTCTTGGAGATGGCCACCAGCAGACGCAGATCTCGTGCCGTGGGCTGGCGCTTGGCGATGATCTGGGTGATGTCGGCGTCGATCTCGACTTCCATCTGATTCACGCGCTTTTCCACTTGAAGCACGGTGCGCGCCGCCTCGATGTCGAGGTGGCGCAGGGCGTAGATGGCCTGCGCGAGCTGCGATTCGACCTGCCCGCCCATTTCCAGCACGCGGGTGGAGACGGCGTTGATCTCTGTATCAAACTGGGTTGAAAGATGCGGCTTGTCCATGGTGTGCTCCGATCAGCCAAAGCGGCCGGTGATGTAGTCCTCGGTTTCCTGCTTTTTAGGCTTCAGGAAAATTTGATTGGTCTCGCCGAACTCGATGAGTTCACCCAGATACATATAGGCCGTGTAGTCGGACACGCGCGCTGCCTGCTGCATATTGTGGGTCACGATGGCCACGGTGTAGTCGCGCTTGAGCTCGATCACCAGCTCTTCCACTTTGGCGGTGGAAATGGGGTCGAGTGCGGAGGTCGGCTCGTCGAGCAGCAGCACTTCCGGCTTGATCGCCACGCCGCGCGCGATGCACAGCCGCTGCTGCTGTCCACCCGACAGGCTCATGCCGCTTTGCTGCAACTTGTCCTTGACCTCGCCCCACAGCGCCGTCTTGGTCAGCGCCCATTCCACGCGGTCGTCGAGTTCCGACTTGGGCAGCTTCTCGTACAGCTTGATGCCGAAGGCGATGTTGTCGTAGATCGACATCGGAAACGGCGTGGGCTTCTGGAACACCATGCCGATCTTGGCGCGCACCAGGGCCACGTCTTCCTTCGTCGTCAGGATGTTCTGGCCATCGAGCAGGATCTCGCCCTCGGCGCGCTGCTCGGGGTAGAGCTCGAACATGCGGTTGAACACACGCAGCAGCGTGGATTTGCCGCAACCGGACGGGCCGATGAAGGCCGTGACCTTGTTTTTGGCAATCTCCATGTTGACGTTCTTGATCGCCTTGAATTTTCCGTAATAGAAATCCAGGTTCTTGACCGTCATGCAAGCCGGGGGCGGCAAGGTTTCAGCAACAGCGCTCATGGTGGGCTTTCAATGTTTTTGACGAATCAGGACGCGCGCGGTCACGTTGATGACGAGCACGCCGAAGGTGATGATCAGCACGCCGGCCCAGGCCAGGCTCTGCCAGTTGCTGTAGGGGCTCATCGCATAGTTGTAGATGGTGACCGGCAGATTGGCCATTGGCTGCGACAGACCCGCGTTGAAGAACTGATTGTTCAGCGCGGTGAACAGCAACGGGGCCGTTTCACCGGCAATGCGGGCCACGGCGAGCATGATGCCGGTCAGCACCCCGGCGCGTGCCGATCGCAGGATGACGGCGGAGATCACCTTCCACTTCGGCGTGCCCAGCGCATAGGCCGCCTCGCGCAGCGAACCCGGCACCAGCCGCAGCATGTCTTCGGTGGTACGCACCACCACGGGCACCACCAACAGGGCCAGCGCGATCGAACCCGCCCATCCCGAGAAGGTCTTGGTGTTGGCCACGACCAAGGCATAGACGAACAGTCCGATGATGATGGACGGTGCCGCCAGCAGAATGTCGTTGATGAAGCGCGTGACCCTCGCCAGCCAGCCCCGTCCGCCATATTCCGACAGATAGACCCCCGCCATGATGCCCAGGGGCGTGCCCAGCAAGGTGCCGACGAAGGTCATCGCCACCGAGCCGTAGATGGCGTTGAGCAGACCGCCATCGGTCATGGGCGGCGGCGTCATCTCGGTAAAGGTCGCCAGATTCAGGCCGCCGATGCCCAGTTTCAGCACCGAAAACAAGATCCAGATCAGCCAGACCATGCCGAACGCCATGGCCGCCAGCGACAGCGTCAGCACGCCGATATTGGTGGCCTTGCGTCGGGAAAAGTAGCGCTGGCGAAAATCGCCCGTGTGGCTTCGCGTCGCAGCGGTGGCGCTCATGAGCGGGTTCCTTCGCCTTTGGCCAGTTGTGCGAGCAGCAGCTTGGACAGCGCCAACACAACGAAGGTGATGAAAAACAGCACCAGGCCCAGATAGAACAGGGCCGACTGATGCAAGGGACCGGCCTCTGCGAATTCGTTGGCCAGCACCGAGGTGATGGTGTTGGCCGGGGCGAACAGCGAGGAGCTGAACGCGCTGGTATTGCCCACGATGAAGGTCACGGCCATGGTCTCGCCCAGGGCGCGCCCCAGTCCGAGCATGATGCCGCCGATGACGCCGGCCTTGGTATAGGGCAGCACCACATTGCGCACGACTTCCCAGGTGGTGCAGCCGATGCCGTAGGCGGATTCCTTGAGCATGGGCGGCGTGATCTCGAACACGTCCTTCATCACCGACGCAATGAAGGGAATGATCATGATGGCCAGGATCACCCCGGCCGACAAGAGCCCGATGCCGACCGGCGCGCCCTGGAACAGGAAGCCCAAGCCGGGCACTTCCCCGAACACGTTCTGCAGCGGCGTCTGCACATACTGCGCCAGCAGCGGTGCGAAGACCAGCAAGCCCCACATGCCGTAGACGATGGAGGGAATGGCGGCGAGCAGTTCGATGGCGGTGGCCAGGGGGCGGCGCAGCCAGATGGGGGAAAGTTCAGTGAGGAACAGCGCGATGCCGAAGCTCACGGGCACCGCAATCAGCAAGGCGATGATGGAGGTGATCAGGGTGCCGTAGATCATGGAGAACCCGCCGAACTGATCGTCCGTCGGGTTCCAGTTGGAACTGGTGAAAAAACCGAAACCGGTGGCCTTGATCGCCGGCCAGGCACCGATGAACAAGGACACGATGATGCCCGCCAGCGTGGCCAGCGTGACAATGGCCGCCAGACGCGCCATGCCGGAAAACACCACATCGCCCATCGGGCTGTGCTTGCGCTTCTGACCCTCGCCAGGCTCGCCGAGGGTTGCTTTGGACGTTGCGTTCATGGAAGTTGTGGGATAGCTCGCAGCCATGACTGTAAATCCTTCAATCAAACCGGCGCGGGCAGAACACTCCGCCCGGGCCTGTGGCATCCCGCCATGATCGGCAGCACATGCCGGGCGATCATGGCGAGGGATTTACCGCTCAAGCTGAATCACTTCCAGACGGCTTGGCCGCTGGCCGATTTCACCGTGCCCCACTCCTTGTAGATCGCGGCCTTCACCGGCTCGGGCATGGGAATGTAGTCCAGGCTCTCGGCGGACTTGTCGCCATCCTTGTAGGCCCACTGGAAGAACTTGAACACGTCGGCAGTCTTCTCCGGCTTGTCCGCGGTCTTGTGCACCAGAATGTAGGTGGCGTTGGTGATCGGCCAGGAGGCATCGCCCGGCTGGTCGGTCAGCACCTGATAGAAGGTCTTGGACCAGTCGGCCCCAGCGGCCGCGGCCTTGAAGCCGTCGATCGACGGCTTGACCACCTTGCCTGCCTTGTTCACCAGGTCAACCACGTCGAGCTTGGGGTTCTGCTTGGCGTAGGCGTATTCCACATAGCCGATGGAGTTGGGCAGCTGGGTAACGAAACCCGCCACGCCCGGGTTGCCCTTGCCGCCCGTACCGACCGGCCAGTTGACGGTGGTGCCGAACTTGTACTTCTCGGCCCACTCGGGGTTGGCCTTGGACAGGTAGTTGGAGAAGATGAAGGTGGTGCCCGAGGCGTCGGCACGGCGCACGACGGCGATCTGCGCGTCGGGCAGCTTCACGCCGGGGTTGAGCTTGGCGATGGCCGGATCGTTCCACTTGATGATCTTGCCCATGTAGATGTCGGCCAGCAGGGTGCCGTTGAGCTTCATCTCGTTGGACTTCAGGCCGGCGATGTTGACCACGGGCACCACGCCGCCCATCACGGTCGGGAACTGGATCAGGCCGCCCTTGGCCAGCTCTTCATCGGTCAGCGGCATGTCGGACGCGCCGAAATCGACGGTCTTGGCGTTGATCTGCTTGATGCCGGCGCCCGAGCCCACGCCCTGGTAGTTCACCTTGCCCATGCCGGCCTTGTTGAACTCGTAAGCCCACTTTTCATAGACGGGCTGGGGAAACGTGGCGCCTGCGCCCGAAATTTCCAGCGCGTTCGCGCTGTAGGTGGCAGCCAGAAGGGCTGAGGCCAGAAGGCTTTTGACGATAATTTTCATTGAATGAGCTCCCTGAGGTGATGCAAAAGTGATCTACGCAACACGCCTGTTCGGCGGCTGAAGACACTCTAGGACACGAATATGACAATTTCGTGTCAGTCACGCAACCGAGGGCCCCGGACGAGGCCGGTCTTCAGAAGGCACGCCTCGACGTCAAGAAGGCCCTGGCCACCAGATTGATGGCCAACACCATCGCCACGACCAGAAAGGCCGCCGCATAGGCCAGCGCATGCGCCGAGGCGAAGGGCTGATTGATGAAACTCCAGATCACATAGGTGAGGTAACCGATCGGCTCCTGCGTGAGACGCCCGTTCCACAGATAGTTCGACCAGCCCGCCGTGTAGATCAGCGGCGCGGTCTCGCCCACGGAGATGGCCAGCGCGAACAGCACCCCCGTGATCACCCCCGACCGCGCGGCGGGCAGCAGTACCCGCAGGACGACCTGATGCTCCTTGCACCCCAGGGCGTAAGCCGCCTCGCGAAGGCTGGACGGGTTCTGACGCATCGCCAGCTCCGTGAACCGTGCGATATAGGGCATGACCATGATGGCCAGGGTGATGGCGCCGGCCAGCGCCGAGAACTGCCAGCCCAGGCCGACCACCAGTGTGACGTAGGCGAAGTAGCCCAACACGATGGAAGGCACGCCCGTGAGCACATCCGCCAGAAACCGCACCACACCGCCCCAGCGCCCATGGCCGTACTCGCTCAGGTACACGCCCGACAGCACGCCGATGGGAGCTGCGAACAAGAGCGCTCCACCACTGAGCACCAAAGTCCCCTCGATGGCATTGAGCAGCCCGCCGCTGATGCCGTTGGTCACCTGGGTGAACAAGGTCGGCGTGACCGCCGCCCCGCCCTTGACCAAGGTCATCCAGAGAATGTCGGCCAGCGGCACAACCACGATGGCGAACGCGGCCACGCAAAGAAGCGCGAAAAACCCGTTGAACACGCGGCGTCGGCGTTGCAGCCCAAGCGCGCGCTCAGAGACGGTGGATGCTGACGCGACGGGTGAGGAGACGAGCGATGACATTGACGATGACCGCGATGATGAGCAGCACCAGGGCAATTTCCGCCAGCGAGCGCACGGCCATGCCGCTGGGGTCCTGCAAGGCACTGTCGAGTTGAGAAGCGATGAAGGCCGCCATGCTGGTGATGGGGCTGTAGATCGTGTCGGGCAGGTAGTTGAGCGCGCCGCCACTCACCATGAGCACGGCCATCGTCTCGCCCAGCGCACGGCCGAGCGCCAGAATCACCGCGCCGATCAGCGGCACCCGAACGGCGGGCAGCAAAATCTTCAGCAGCACTTCCGCCCGGGTCGCACCCAGGCCGAAGCTCGCCTCACGCAGTTCGTTGGGCACGCGCTTGAGCGCCTCGACCAGGGTGCTGGTGATGACCGGCAGCACCATGATGGCGAGCACCAGACCGGCGGTGAGCAGCCCATAGCCGCTGGTGGCCGCTCCCGAGAAAAAGGGGATGAAGGCCAGGACATGCTGCAGCAGCGGCGCGATGTGCGTCATCACCAGCGGAGCGAGCACCTCCAGCCCCCACAAGCCATAGACCACGCTGGGCACCATGGCGAGCAGTTCCACGACCTGGGCAAACGCGCCACGCAGGCGGCGCGGCGCGTAGTCATTCAGAAACAGCGCCACGCCGATGCCGACGGGCACGGCCAGCAGCAGCGCGATAGCCGAGCTGGCCAGGGTGCCCACGATGAACACCCAGATGCCATAGGTCGCCCCGATGGGCATCTCGAAACCATCACGCTTGACCGGATTGGAGTACAGATTGCCCAGATTCCAGGTCTCGGTGGTGAGAAAGTGCAGACCGTTGAACTGGATCGCGGGCCAGGAATAGGTGGTGAGAAACACCATCACCGCCAGCAGGGCCAACGGGATCAGGGTCGAGACGGCAAGCAGTCCGGGACGGAAAACGCGCATGGCAGGTCGATTCGCGACGATACGGAAGCGGCACCGCCTTCCCGCTCAGGAAAGGCGGTGCCTCGAAACATCGGCGCTTATTGAATCTTCTCGATCTGCGCCTTGCTCAGCTGCTGAATCCGGGCAGGCAGGGCGATGAAGCGAACCTGCTCCAGATATTTCTCAGCGTTGCCGCCCTGGGTGTCCACCGCCCAGCCGAGAAACTCGCGGATGGCCTTGGCGGTTTCCGGGTTGGCTTGCTTGGCATTCACGATGGCGTACTCGTAGTTGATGATGGGATAGGAATCAGCACCTTCGGAGAACACCAGGCTCAGCCGCTCGTCAGCCGGGGTCTTGGCAATCAGGCCGGAGGCCGCAGCGCTCACCGTCTTGGCGGTAGGCAGCAGGAAGTGCCCAGCCTTGTTCTTGATCATCGCCGTGCCCAGACCGGCCTTGGCGATTTCCTTGTGGAAGCTCACGCCGATGTAGGCGACGGAGTAAGGCGTCTGCTGGCAGGCCTGCACCATGCCGGGGTTGCCGTTGGCGCCCACCCCACCCTGCACCGCAGGCCAGGAGATCGAGGTACCGAAGCCGACGCTGTCATTCCACTTGGGCGTGGAGAACGAGAGGTACTGGCTGAAGATGAAGGTGTCGCCGCTGCCGTCGGTGCGGTGGATGGGCACGATGGCGTGGTTGGGCAGGGCCACACCGGGGTTCAGCGCCTTGATGGCCGCGTCGTCCCAGTTCTTGATGCTGCCGCTGTAGATGCCGGCCAGCACGGGTCCGTCGAGCTTGAGGTGCTTGCCGTTGAGGCCGGGCACGTTGTAGTTGATGGTCTGCGCCGAAATCGCCAGCGGAATGTTGACGATGCTGGGGTTCTGCTTGATCTGCGCATCGGCCATGTAGGCGTCGGAAGCCCCGATCTGCGCCACGCCCGAGATGGCCTCGGCGATGCCGGTGCCGCTGCCCGTGCCCTGGGTCGTGATCTTCACGTCGGAATGGGCCTTGGTGTAGTCGGGCACCCAGAGGTTGAACAGCGGGTACAGCAGGGTCGAGCCGGTTTCCAGCAGGGTGATCTGCGCGGCCTGGGCGGGCAGCGCGAACAGGCCAGAGGCAAGGGTCAGACCAGCGACGGCCAGACCGGCCTTGAGCTGGGTGCGACGAGACAGATTCATGGACATTGTTCTCTCCGAAGTGACAATCCCCGCGCTGACGGCAGGGGCTGGACAGCATTTCAGACGTCCAATATGACAACTCCGTGATAGGTATGTCTTGTTACGACTCTCACAACTGGACCCAGCAGAATCAATGCCTTAGGCCAGATGCGAGAGTCGCTCGCCACCCTATTCGAGCAAGGCGGCTTTGAGGGCGGAGGCCACGCGCGCGCCCTGTTCCTGCTCGGCGTGCTCGACCATGATGCGCAGAACCGGCTCGGTGCCAGAGGGTCGGATCAGCACCCGACCGCTTCCATTGATCTGCGCCTCGGCCTCGGCGCGAGCCTGGGCAAACCCGGCATGGCTTTTCCAATCGAGCCCTGGCGGCAGTTTGACGTTGAGCAGGGTCTGCGAAAACAGCTGCACCGCCTGCAATTGCTCGCTCAGGCTGCGGCCGGTGCGCACCACGAGCTCGAGCATTTGCAGGGCGGCGACGATGCCATCGCCGGTCGTGTGCCGGTCGAGCAGCAGCATGTGACCCGAGCCCTCGCCCCCGAGCTGCCAGCCGCGGGTCAGCAGTTCTTCGAGCACATAGCGATCACCGACAGCGGCGCGAACGAAGGTCATGCCTTGCTGCTGCAACGCCTTCTCCACGGCGAGATTGGTCATCAGCGTGCCCACCACGCCTGCGGGCTTGCGATCCATGGCCAGGAGATAGAGCAGTTCATCTCCGTTGAACAGGCGGCCGTGACGATCGACGAGTTGCAGCCGGTCGGCATCGCCGTCGAGGGCGATGCCGTAATCGGCATGGTTGGCCCGCACCGCGCGGATCAAGGCGTCGGGCGCCGTCGCGCCCACGTCCTTGTTGATGTTGAACCCGTCGGGCTGCGCCCCAATGGAGATGACTTCGGCCCCCAGTTCGTGGAACACCGAAGGCGCGATGTGATAGGCCGCGCCATGGGCGCAGTCCACCACGAGGCGCAGACCCTTGAGGGTGAGGTGATTCGGAAAGGTGCTCTTGCAGAATTCGATGTAGCGTCCCGCGGCATCGTCGAGGCGTCTGGCCTTACCCAGTTGCTCTGAAGGCACACAGCCCTCGGCCTCCGCAAGGGTGGCTTCGACTTCGAGCTCCCAGACATCGGGCAGCTTGCTGCCTCCGGCCGAGAAAAACTTGATGCCGTTGTCGGCGAACGGGTTGTGCGAGGCGCTGATCACCACGCCAAGATCGAGTCGCAGCGCCCGCGTGAGGTAGGCAACACCCGGCGTAGGCAGCGGGCCCACGAGCATCACATCGCAGCCCGCCGCGGTGAAGCCGCATTCCAGCGCAGCTTCGAGCATGTAACCCGAGATGCGAGTGTCCTTGCCAATCAGCACCGTGGGCCGCTGTACGCCCTGGTTGCGCAACACCTTGCCCGCAGCATGCCCCAGACGCAAGCCGAACTCCGGCACGATCGGGCTCTTGCCCACATGGCCACGAACCCCGTCGGTCCCGAAATACTGTCTGCTCATTCTTTCTCCGTCCAAGTTGTATTAGTCATCGGCGGCGCGCGGAATCAACGGGCCATGGCATGCCACACTTTAATCGCGTCCACGGTCGGCCCGACATCATGTACGCGTACGATTTGCGCGCCCGCTGCGACGCACGCCAGCGCAGCCGCCAGGCTCCCCGGCAAACGGGCCGCCACCTCGCGCCCCGTGAGGGCGCCGACCATGGATTTTCGCGAAACCCCGACCAACAGCGCATAGCCGGATTGTGCGAGCTCGGGCAGGCGTTTCGCCAAGGCGAGATTGTGCTCAAGCGTCTTGCCAAATCCAAACCCGGGATCAAGGACAATGCTCTTCTGCGCAATGCCCGCCGACTCCACCACGCGGGCGCGCGTGAGCAAAAAATCGCGCACATCGACAAACACCTCCGTGTAATGCGGCGACTGCTGCATGGACTCCGGATCGCCCTGCATGTGCATGAGGCAGATCCCTGCGGTCATGCCGGCGACGGCCTCCAGGGCGCCAGGCCGCTGCAGGGCATGAATGTCGTTGATGATGTCCACGCCCAGGTCCAGCGCGCGCCGCATGGTCTCGGGCTGATAGGTATCGACCGACACCGGGACATTCCACCGCACCACCTCTTCGAGCACCGGGCCGATCCGCGCCCATTCCTGCGCGTGCGTCAGGCGTGGAGAACCAGGGCGAGACGACTCACCCCCAATATCCAGAATGTCGGCACCTTCCTCGATCAATACCTGCGCATGCCGCAGGGCACGAAGCTCATCCGCATGCTGGCCTCCGTCCGAAAAGGAATCGGGCGTGACGTTGACGATGCCCATGACCAGGGGCCGCTGCAGCGGCAGAATGAATCGACCGGCATGCCAATGAGCTGCCATGGAAATGCACCCCAAAAAAAAGCCCGGTCAAGGACCGGGCCGTGATTGAACTCGCCGTTGCGATCAGGCGATGCGAGACCCCACCACTCAGGCCGCTGTGGCCGACGGGGCGTCCGTCGTGGCGCCCGTCGCAGGAGCGGAAGGTGTGCGAGGCGCCGAAGTCGGGCCACTGCTGGGAGGCAGCTTGGGCGGCCTGGGCTCGCGTCCGGCCATGATGTCGGCCAATTGCTCGGAGTCGATGGTTTCCCATTCGAGCAAGGCGGCCGCCATCGCATGCATCTTGTCCTTGTTCTCCTCGATCAGTCGACGCGCCAGGGCGTACTGTTCGTCGATGATGCGACGGATTTCCGAATCCACCTTCTGCATGGTCTGCTCCGACACATGCGTGGTCTTGGTGATGGATCGGCCCAGGAACACCTCACCCTCGTTCTCCGCGTAAACCATGGGGCCGAGCGACTCGGTCATGCCGTAGCGCGTGACCATGTCACGCGCCAGCTGCGTGGCACGCTCGAAATCGTTCGAGGCCCCGGTCGTCATCTGGTTCATGAACACTTCCTCGGCGATGCGGCCGCCGAAAAGAACGGAGACCATGTTGAGCATGCGGTCACGATCCATGCTGTAGCGATCGGTCTCGGGCAACTGCATGGTGACGCCGAGTGCGCGGCCACGCGGGATGATGGTGACCTTGTGCACCGGATCGGTCTTGGGCAGCAGCATGGCCACAAGCGCATGGCCCGATTCGTGATAGGCGGTGTTGCGACGCTCTTCCTCGGGCATGACCATGCCCTTGCGCTCCGCGCCCATCATGATTTTGTCCTTGGCACGCTCGAAGTCTTCCATTTCGACCACACGCGCGCTGCGGCGGGCCGCGAACAGCGCGGCTTCGTTGACCAGATTGGCCAGATCAGCGCCGGAGAAGCCGGGCGTGCCACGAGCCAGAATGTCAGCGCGGATGTCGGTGCCTACCGGAATCTTGCGCATGTGCACTTGCAGGATCTGCTCACGGCCACGGATATCGGGCAGCGTGACGTAGACCTGCCGGTCGAAACGACCGGGACGCAGCAAGGCCGGGTCGAGGATGTCGGGGCGGTTGGTCGCGGCGATCACGATCACACCCAGATTGGTCTCGAAGCCGTCCATCTCCACCAGCATCTGATTGAGCGTCTGCTCGCGCTCGTCGTTGCCGCCCCCGAGGCCGGCACCGCGATGGCGGCCCACGGCGTCGATTTCATCGACGAAGATGATGCAGGGCGCGTGCTTCTTCGCGTTCTCGAACATGTCGCGCACGCGGGCTGCACCCACGCCGACGAACATCTCGACAAAGTCGGAGCCCGAAATGGTGAAGAACGGCACCTTCGCTTCGCCGGCGATGCTCTTGGCCAGCAGCGTCTTGCCGGTGCCGGGCGGGCCGACCAGCAGCACGCCACGCGGAATGCGTCCGCCGAGTTTCTGGAATTTCTGCGGATCCTTGAGGAAATCCACCAGCTCCTTGACGTCTTCCTTGGCCTCGTCGCATCCGGCGACGTCGGCAAAGGTCACGTTGTTGCTCGATTCATCCAGCAAACGGGCCTTGGACTTGCCGAAACTGAACGCGCCTCCGCGTCCGCCACCCTGCATCTGGCGCATGAAGTAGACCCAGACGCCGATCAGCAGCAGCATGGGGAACCAGGAGATGAAGATTTGCGTCAGGAACGATTGCTCCTGGCGGGGGGCGCCAACGACTTCGACGCCGTCCTTCACCAGATCGCCGACCATCCACAGATCGCCTGGCGAGGTGAGATTGAAACGACGCCCTTCCGTGGTCGTGATGTCCAGAACGCCGCTCTGGTGCACGATGACTTTCTTGATGCGCCCGGCCTTCGCATCCTGCATGAACTGGGTGTAGCTCACGGCATCTGCGGACTGCTGGGGACGATCGAACTGCTTGAAGACCGTGAACAGGACGAGACCGATCACAAGCCAGATCGCAATTTTGGAAAACCATTGATTATTCAAAACCAACCTCCAGAAGCAGAGCAAGCGCAGATGCAGGACATGAAGACCATTTTAGGCATTTCAAGAGTCAGGGCGCGGTGTTTGTGGAAAACCGATCCGACAAAATGGGCTATTGATTTGAACAATCTGATCGAATTTGACAAAAAACAACTCTGCCGCAGGACACGTCTGCGCCAGGGCACCTCATTCGGCCGCTCTTTTCAGTGTGCGGGCCAGAAGAAAGGTTTCCGCCGACTTGTCCCGCGAGGCCTGCGGTTTGACGGCCTTCACCTGCTGGAATACGAGTTTGAACGCCTTCACGATCTGGCTGTAATAGCTGCCGTGAAAGGTCTTGATCACCATGGCGCCCTGGGGTTGCAGCCACCGCTGGGCGAAATCCAGCGCCAGTTCGCTCAGATGTTCGATTCTGGCCGCATCGGCCGAAGGGATGCCGGTGAGGTTGGGCGCCATATCGGACAACACCACATCGACCTTGCGGCCTTCGAGAAGCGCCTCGAGCTGGCTGACCACGGCCTCCTCCCGAAAGTCGCCCTGAAGAAAGTGCACCTCGGGCACGGGCTCCATGGGCAACAGATCCAGCGCGAGAATGGTGCCCTGCACCGCGCCGCCGCGCATCAGCCTGTTTCGCGCATACTGCGACCATGAACCCGGCGTGCTGCCCAGATCGACCACGATCTGCCCCGGACGGAGCAGCCCCTCGGCCTCGTCGATCTCCTTGAGCTTGTAGGCGGCGCGGGCGCGATAGCCTTCTCGCTGCGCCAACTTCACATAGGGATCGTTGAGGTGATCCTGCAGCCAGGCTTTGCTGAATTTGTTTTTCTTCGCACTCGACATGGGTTCTTCAAGGACAATAGCGGATTAAGACTACGCACCGCGCGCATGGATGTTGCGACGCGCTTGGCCATCATGACTACATTGGAACTCACTCCGCCTTTCCGAAGCAGCCTGCGCGCTCAAGCGCACGGGCTCAAACCCGTCGTGCTGATCGGCGAGCAAGGACTCAATCCGGCCAATCTGGCGGAAATCGACGTGGCACTCAAGGCCCACGAACTCATCAAGGTGCGCGTTTTCGGCGACGACTCTGCGGCACGCCTGGCCATGCAGCACACCATTTGCGACACCCTGGGGGCTGCCCCCGTGCAGGCGATCGGCAAACTGCTGGTGCTCTACCGGCCACGCCCGAAAGCGCCCAAACAGACCTCGGACGAAGAGTTTCAGGGCGCCAAGCGCGGCAGGTCGCCACGCACCGTCAAGGTGGTCGTACCGTCGAGCAGCCCGACACACCGGGCCAAGGTCAAGCGCGTCACCCTGCTGGGCAATCAGCGTCTGACGGCCACGGGCAAAGTCAAACGCGCCAAACCCCGCCTGACCAGCGCGAAGAAATCGTCACGCGGCTAGGGCCTGTTCAGGCCGTGGCGCGGCGCGCAGGCAGTCGCCAGACATAGGCCGCGACGCACAGGGCCTGCAGGGCGAACACCAGACTGGCGATGCCGTGCCACATGCCGGCCTGCGGCGAATGGCTGTAGGCAGCCTGCAGCAGCCGAGGCACGACGCCGAATTCGCCCAGCACGGCAAAGAACACGCCT
The DNA here is from genome assembly GCF_002028405.1 of Thiomonas intermedia. Lineage (NCBI taxonomy): Bacteria > Pseudomonadati > Pseudomonadota > Betaproteobacteria > Burkholderiales > Thiomonas > Thiomonas intermedia. Next base: position 2,919,881 of record NZ_CP020046.1, on the reverse strand, counting down.
CCCAGCGGCAACAACTGATCCGCCGACATCGCCTTCTTGTCGGCAAACCGTTCGAGCACGGCAATCAGCACGCCGAAAACGATGGCGGCCAGCGCCATGATGTAGAACATGCGACTGGCCACGGCGGCGGCGATCATCTTCTCGGGCACCGTGGCGAACGCCGTGGGTGCCCCGATGAGGCCGACGGCCGCCATACCGCCCAGCCAGAGCGCGGCGAGAAACCAGCGGGTACGCAGACTGCTCATGACAACCTCGCCGGCACGCATCCGAAAGGGTTCGCCACCGGCGGAGGGAACCGCACGAAGCGATGGTTTCCGGGATGGTTCATTTGTAATGGACGGCCAGAATTTCATACCGGCGCACGCCCCCTGGCGCGGCGACCTGGGCCATGTCGCCCGATTCCTTGCCGATCAGCGCCCGCGCGATGGGGGAGTTGATGGAGATGCGTCCCTGCTTCAGGTCGGCTTCATCGTCGCCCACGATCTGATAGGTGATTTCGTCTCCGCTGGATTCGTCGCTCAACTCGACCGTGGCCCCGAAGACCACGCGGCCGTCGGCCTGCAGTTCGCTCGGATCGATGATCTGCGCGGTGCCGAGCTTGCCTTCGATGTCGGCGATCCGCCCTTCGATGAAGCCCTGTTTGTCGCGTGCTGCGTCATATTCGGCATTCTCGGAAAGATCGCCTTGCGCGCGCGCCTCGGCGATCGCCTGGATCACCGCGGGTCGTTCGAGGGTCTTGAGACGATGCAGTTCTTGCTTGAGTTGTTCCGCGCCTTTGCGCGTCATGGGGGTCGCCATGATTGGGCCTCCGTAAAACCGTGAAAAAAACGAGCACCGCAGCTTCTGGCGTTGAATCGCTCGTGCTGCGGTGCCCGGATGAGCCGGAATTTTACGCCGTCGCAAACGATTGAAGAGAATAGACCGCGATTTTCTGCAGTTGTTTCATCCCTTCGACCGCAGCAAGGGCGCCCGAAATCGTGGTGTAGGTCGTGACCCGCGCGGCCAGTGCCGACGTACGGATGGCGCGGGAATCGGTGATGGCGTTGCGGCGCTCCTCCACTGTGTTGATCACCAACACGATTTCGTCGTTCTTGAGCATGTCCACGATGTTCGGACGCCCTTCGGTGACTTTGTTGATCACCTGAACCTCGACCCCCGCCGCCGCAATGGCGGCCGCGGTGCCGCGCGTGGCCACCACGCCGAAGCCCATGGCCACCAGCTGGCGCGCCACCTCAACGGCGTCAGGCTTGTCGCTTTGTTTGACCGACAGGAAGACCTTGCCTCCCGCCTGGGGATCGGGAAGACGCGTGCCCGCTGCGAGCTGCGACTTGACGAAGGCCTCGCCAAAGGTCTGTCCCACGCCCATGACTTCCCCGGTGGACTTCATCTCGGGGCCGAGAATGGGATCGACGCCAGGAAACTTGCTGAACGGAAACACGGCCTCTTTCACGCAGTAGTACGGCGGGGTGACTTCCTTGTCGATACCTTGCTGCGCCAGCGTCTGACCGGCCATGCAGCGCGCGGCGATCTTGGCAAGCTGCAGGCCCGTGGCCTTGGAGACGTAGGGCACGGTGCGCGAAGCGCGCGGATTCACTTCCAGCAAGAAGATGCGATCCTCCCCGTCGAGCTGCTGGATGGCGAACTGCACATTCATCAGACCGACGACCTGCAGACCATGCGCGAGCTTGACCGTCTGCTCCTTGATGCGCGCCACCGTGGCGGCCGAGAGCGAGTATGGCGGCAGCGAGCAGGCCGAGTCGCCGCTGTGCACGCCGGCCTGCTCGATGTGCTCCATCACGCCGCCGATGAATACCTGGGTGCCATCGCAGATGGCGTCGACATCGCACTCGATGGCGTCATTCAAAAAGCGGTCGAGCAGCACCGGCGAATCGTGGCTCACCTTCACCGCCTCGCGCATGTAGCGCTCGAGGTCGCGCTGTTCGTGCACGATCTCCATGGCGCGGCCGCCCAGCACGTAGCTGGGACGCACGACCAGCGGGTAGCCGATCTCCTCGGCCCGCGAGAGCGCCTCGGCTTCCGAGCGCGCGGTGCGGTTGGGCGGCTGCAGCAGGCCGAGTTGCTCGACCAGATGCTGGAATCGCTCGCGGTCTTCGGCCATGTCGATCATGTCCGGGCTGGTGCCGATGATGGGCACGCCGTTGGCCTCGAGATCGAGCGCGAGCTTGAGCGGCGTCTGCCCCCCATACTGCACGATCACACCGACGGGCTGCTCCTTGTCGACGATCTCCAGCACGTCTTCAAGGGTGAGCGGCTCGAAATACAGGCGGTCGGACGTGTCGTAGTCGGTGGACACGGTCTCCGGGTTGCAGTTGACCATGATGGTTTCAAAGCCATCGGCCCGCATGGCCAGCGCAGCGTGCACACAGCAATAATCGAACTCGATGCCCTGCCCGATCCGGTTCGGCCCGCCGCCGAGCACCATGATCTTCTTGCGCCGGGTGGGCAGCGCCTCGCACTCCTCGTCGTAGGTGGAGTAGAGGTAGGCGGTTTCGGTGCTGAACTCGGCGGCGCAGGTGTCCACGCGCTTGAAGACCGGACGCACCTGCAGCGCACGGCGACGGTCGCGCACGGCGGTCTCGGTGGCGTGCAGCAACTTGGCGAGGCGCCGATCCGAAAACCCTTTCTGCTTGAGCGCGTAAAGACGGTCGCGGTCGAGCTTTTCCAGGGTGTGATGACGCTCCAGCTCCAGCTCGGTCTGCACGATGTCCTGGATCTGCGCCAGGAACCACGGGTCGATGCGGGTGAGCTGGTGGACTTCGTCCAGGCTCATGCCCTGCGCGAAGGCATCGCCGACATACCAGATGCGCTCGGGGCCGGGCTCGCCCAGCTCCTTCTCAAGCACCTCGCGGTCCTGGGTCTTCTCGTTCATGCCATCGACGCCGACTTCGAGCCCACGCAGCGCCTTCTGGAAACTCTCCTGGAAGGTCCGGCCCATGGCCATGACCTCACCCACCGACTTCATCTGCGTGGTCAGACGCGAGTCGGCCTGGGGAAACTTCTCGAAGGCGAAGCGCGGCACCTTGGTGACCACGTAGTCGATGGTCGGCTCGAACGAGGCCGGCGTGACGCCGCCGGTGATGTCGTTGCGCAGTTCGTCGAGGGTGTAGCCCACGGCCAGCTTGGCCGCGATCTTGGCGATCGGAAACCCGGTGGCCTTCGACGCCAGCGCCGAAGAACGGCTCACCCGCGGGTTCATCTCGATGACGATCAGCCGCCCGTCCTTCGGATTCACCGCGAACTGCACATTCGAGCCGCCGGTATCGACCCCGATCTCGCGCAGCACCGCGATGCTGGCGTTGCGCATGATTTGATACTCCTTGTCGGTCAGGGTCTGCGCGGGGGCGACGGTGATCGAGTCGCCGGTGTGCACGCCCATCGGATCGAGGTTTTCGATGGAACAGACGATGATGCAGTTGTCGGCGCTGTCGCGCACCACTTCCATCTCGAACTCTTTCCAGCCGATCAGCGATTCCTCGATCAGCAGTTCGCTGGTGGGCGAGGCCTCGATGCCGCGCTTGCAGATGACCTCGAACTCTTCCGGGTTGTAGGCGATGCCGCCGCCGGTGCCGCCCAGCGTGAAACTGGGACGGATGATGACCGGAAAGCCGATGGATTTCTGCACGCCCCAGGCTTCTTCGAGGGTATGCGCAATGCCCGAGCGCGCCGAGCCCAGGCCGATGCGCGTCATGGCCTGCTTGAATTTCTGGCGGTCTTCGGCCATGTCGATGGCCGCGGGCTTGGCGCCGATCAGCTCCACGCCGTACTTGCCCAGCACGCCGTTGTGGTGCAGATCGAGCGCGCAGTTCAACGCGGTCTGCCCGCCCATGGTCGGCAGGATGGCGTCGGGCCTTTCCTTCTCGATGATGGTCTCGACCACCTGCCAGGTGATGGGCTCGATATAGGTGACATCGGCCGTTTCCGGGTCGGTCATGATGGTCGCCGGATTGCTGTTGACCAGGATGACCTTGTAGCCCTCTTCACGCAGGGCCTTGCAGGCCTGGGCGCCGGAGTAGTCGAACTCGCAGGCCTGGCCGATGACGATGGGGCCGGCTCCGATGATCAGAATGCTTTTTATGTCGCTGCGCTTGGGCATGGGCGAGTCTCTTTATGCAGATGAAATCGAGAAAAAACAGCGAGAAAAATCAGTGCGTTCTTGCCGTGGCCGCCAGCGCCAGCTTCACGCCGAAGCCGAAAAAGCCCGCGCCGGTCGCACCCATCGTCAGCGCGGACAACCGCCGTCTGCGGCGGAACGCGTCGGCAACCCGAACCCCACCGAAGATCAGCACCGACAAGTAGAGCGCGCTGAAGAACTGCGTGATCACGCCCAGCAACAGGAAGGACAGCGCCGGATGGGCGTAGTGCGGATCGACGAACTGGATGAAGAACGAAACGAAGAAAAGGATGGCCTTGGGATTGAGCAGACTGATGAACAGCGCTTTGCGAAACGGGCTCTCCAGCCGCCTGCCGCTCTGTTGCTGCGGCGTGTGCGGATGGGTGGCCTGCACATGCAGACCCGTATCCGCGGTACGCCAGCGCTTCCAGGCCGCGCGCAGCATATTGATGCCCAGCCACCCCAGATACAGCGCGCCTGCGGCCTGCACCAGGTGGTAGAGGGCCAGATTGGTCTCGAGCAGCGAGGCGGCGCCGGCGGCGGCCAGCACCATCAGCACCGTGTCGCCCAGAAACACGCCCATCGCCCCCAGATAGCCCTGGCGCACGCCGCGCTGCGCGGCCACGCTGAGCACATAGAGCGAATTCGGTCCGGGCAGCAGGACGATGAAAATCACCCCGAGCACATAGGTCCACAGATTGACGACGCCGAACATCCGAATGCTCCCGTTTCAGGCACGATCCATCAGACCGACGAACCGATCGAACAGATAGCCGATGTCGTGAGGCCCGGGGCTGGCTTCCGGGTGCCCCTGGAAACAGAAGGCCGGCCTGTCCTTCCAGGCCAGACCCTGCAGCGTGCCATCGAACAGGGAGACGTGCGTGGTGCGCACGCTGTCGGGCAGACTGGCCGCGTCCACGGCGAAGCCGTGGTTCTGGCTGGTGATCGACACCCGGCCACTGTCCAGATCCTTGACCGGATGGTTGGCGCCGTGATGGCCGAATTTCATCTTGAAGGTCTTGGCACCCGCCGCCAGCCCCATGATCTGATGCCCCAGGCAGATGCCGAAGGTCGGCACGCCGGCCGCGATGATCTGCTGGGTTGCGGCAATGGCGTAGTCACAGGGCTCCGGATCGCCCGGGCCGTTCGAGAGAAACACCCCGTTCGGCTGCAGCGCCAGCACCTCGGCCGCGGACGTCTGCGCCGGCACGACCGTCACCCGGCAACCCCGCGCCGCCAGCAGGCGAAGGATGTTGTATTTCACGCCGAAGTCGTAAGCCACCACATGCCGCAGAGGGCGGTCCATCTCGCCGTATCCGTGCTGCAGCGACCAGTCGGTCTGTGTCCACTCGTAGGCCTTCGCGGTGGACACCACGCGGGCCAGGTCCATGCCGGCCAGGCCGGCGAAGCCGCGGGCGGCACCCTGCGCCGTCTGGATCAACGCATCGGTGATGTCTTCGCCCGCCGCCAGGCCGATGACGCAACCGTTCTGCGCGCCGTTGGTGCGCAGGTGCCGCGTCAGGCGGCGGGTGTCGATCCCGGCGATGGCCACCGTACCCTGCTCGCGCAGATAGGCATCCAGCGCCTGTTCGCTGCGATAGTTGGCGTGCAGCGCCGGGAGGTCTTTGATGATGAGCCCGGCGGCATGCACCTTGGCGGCCTCCACGTCGTCCTTGTTGGTGCCGACGTTGCCGATATGCGGATAGGTCAGCGTGACGATCTGGCGGCAGTAGCTCGGATCGGTCAGGATTTCCTGGTAGCCGGTGATGGCCGTGTTGAACACGACTTCGCCGACCGTCTGCCCGCTCGCGCCTATGGAGAGTCCGCGAAAGATCGAGCCGTCGGCGAGGACCAGGACGGCTTTGGGCAGCAACGACAGCATGAGAATTCTCCGGTGAGCGCCCGGATATTGGAATGGATCGGCGGCCTGGCCGGTCGATCTGGGGCGTTGTCCGTGGCAAGGGCCTTGGCAGCCCCATTGCCCGTCCTTCGCGCCCCTTGGGGGTCACCGCAATGCGGAGACGCTTCAGGCGCACAAAATTTGTCAGATTATATTCACGCCGTTTGCTGTGATGAACACGATTTCCGCCCCCCCACTCTCCGCCCGGCCGTTTCCCCTGCTTGCGCTTGCGCTGGGGGTTCTGCTTGCCCACGCCCTGTTGCTGGCCTGGCTGCTGTTCACGCCCGCTCAGCCACCGGACAAGCCAGAGCAACGCCTGGAGTGGGTGACCTTGCAGAAGCCGCCACCCAGCATCGAGCCCACGCAGGCGCCTCACGAACCGGCGCCCAAGCCGCCGCCCCCTCCCTCCCGGCCGGCGCCCCGCCCGCATACGGCACCAGCCCGGCCCGAGCCGCAGCGACAGCCCGCGCATCAGACCGAACCCGCCCGCGCCAAGGCGCCTCCACCCGTGGAGACCCACGCCGCCGTCGCCCCGACGGCGAGGCCAGCGCCCCCCCTGCCCACCACGCCGAATCCTGCCCCTGCCGAGCCGAGAACGACGCCGCCAGCGCCAACCGAAGCCGTGCACACCCGCGCGCGCCCCGAGACCCTTGCATCCGCGCCGACCGCAGCCCCCCCCGTGGTGGAAACCGCGGCGTCCTATCAGGCCAACTATCTGGACAACCCGCCGCCGACCTATCCACAGTTGTCGCGCCAGTTGGGAGAAGAAGGGACCGCCCTGCTCAAAGTCCAGGTCGGCCCCGACGGACGGCCTCTGCAGATCCGGCTCATGTCGTCCACCGGCTTCCCCAGGCTGGATGAGTCCGCCGAGGCGACGGTGGCGAAATGGCGTTTTGTCGCCGCCACCCGCAACGGGCAGTCCATCACCTCCTGGGTTTTGGTGCCGATCAAGTTCCGCATTCTCAACTGAGGACCAGCGCCCGGCCCAACAGGGCATCCCCATCGACCGTGGGCGACAGCGTGCCGAAACCCCCGCCCCATGCGCCACCCAGGCGCGAGGCGCAAAACGCCTGCGCAACCGGCTCTGGCGCGTGCCGCAGCAGCAGCGCGGCCTGCACCGCGAGAACGAGGTCATGAGTGAACACCCGAGCCTGCCCGGGCGGCGTCTGGCCCTCACGCAGCGCGGCGGAGAGTCGACGCAGGTGCGCATCGAAAGACGCGTTGCGCCCCTGCGCGGGCTCAAGCTCGGCCATCAGCGCCTGGGCGGTTCGCTGGTTCTTGCCCAGGGCGCGCAACACGTCCAGGCACATCACATTGCCCGATCCCTCCCAGATGGAGTTCACCGGCATCTCCCGGTAGATGCGCGCCTGCACATCGTCTTCCACATAGCCGTTGCCGCCCAGCACTTCCATGGCCTCGGCCGCCAGTTCGGCCCCGCGCTTGCAGACGCGGAATTTCGCGGCGGGCGTGAGCAGCCGACGCAGCAGCGACTCGGCCTCGTCGTGCTGCGCGTCGAAAGCCTGGGCCAGCCGCATCGCCAGGGCGATGGCCGCCTCCACGTCCAGCGCCATGTCGGCCAGAACATTGCGCATCATCGGCTGATCGATCAGCGCCGCGCCAAACGCCCGGCGATGCCGCGCATAGTGCACCGCCTGACTGAGCGCCTGACGCATCAGCCCCGTCGTGCCCAGCACGCAATCGAGCCGGGTATAGGTGCCCATTTCCAGAATGGTGGGAATCCCCCGCCCCTCCTCGCCGAGCAGATGTCCCCAGGCGCCCTGAAACTCCACTTCGGACGAGGCGTTGGAGCGGTTGCCCAGCTTGTCCTTGAGCCGCTGGATCAGCACCGGATTCCTGCTGCCGTCAGGGGCCCAGCGCGGCACGAAGAAGCAGCTCAATCCGCCCGGTGCCTGGGCCAGCACCAGATGGGCGTCGCACTGCGGCGCGGAGAAAAACCACTTGTGGCCGGTCAGGCGGTAGCCGCCGATGGCATCGGGTTCAGCGCGGGTGGCGTTGCTGCGCAAGTCCGAGCCACCCTGCTTTTCGGTCATGCCCATGCCGATCAGTCCCCCACGCTTCTGCGTCAGCGGCAGGTCGCGCGGATCGTATTCGGGGCTCAGCAGGACGGGCAGCGCCTCGCGCATCAGCCCCGCATCACGCGCCAGGGCCGGAATCGCCCCGTAGGTCATGGTGGTCGGGCACATCGACCCCGCTTCGATCTGGGTCTGCAGGATGAAGCCGGCGGCGCGCGCCGCATGCGCTCCCGGCCGCGGCTGCGCCCACGGCCCCGTGTGCAGACCGCGCCGGGCGATGTCGGCCATCAAGGCATGCCAGGCCGGATGAAAGTCGATCTCGTCGAGGCGATGGCCGCGCGCGTCAAAGCCGCGCAGCCGCGGCGGGTACTGGTTCGCCAGATGCCCTTGCGCAAAGCTGGCCGCTGTACCGAGATCTTCGCCCTGGCGCACGAGGCCTGCCGCGGCCCAGGCGGCGTCCGCCCGTTCCAGCGCCTCACGCAAAGCCGGATCGGCAGTGAACAGGTTGTAATCCTGCAAGGGTGGGGCCTGATTGGTCACGGTATGGGTGGGCCAGGTCATGTCGTCTCCAGACTGTCGTGCGTTCGTGTGCGTCCCTGTGCGGCGCATTGCACTCTTTCCCTCAGTGGTCCGCAAGGTCTGCCCCGTTACCATGGTCGGCTACCACCACACGCTTGTCGCCACACCCCGGCCCCGGGTCGCACCCTGGCCCCCCGTTCATGTCGCATTCCTCGCAAGACTTCACTTCCCCGAATTCCGGCCCTGGCCGCGGCCTGACGCGCTGGCTGTTTGTCGGACTGGTCATCCTCTGGCTGGGCACACTGGGCTGGCGCGACCTGGTACCCACCGATGAAGGGCGCTACGCCGAGATTCCGCGGGAAATGGTGGTGTCGGGAGACTGGGTCACGCCGCGGCTCGATGGCTTCAAATATTTCGAGAAGCCGCCCCTGCAGTACTGGGCGACGGCCGTGAGCTACGAACTGTTCGGCTTCGGCGAATGGCAGGCCCGGCTGTGGACCGGACTGACCGGGCTGCTCTCCATCGTGTTCGTCGGCTGGGCGGGCAGCCGCCTGTTCAACCGGCGTGCCGGGCTGTTCGCCGCCGGCGTGCTGGCCAGCCAGTTCTACTGGAACGCGATGAGCCACATCAACACGCTGGACATGGGCACCGCGGCGACGATGTCTGCCAGTCTGATGGCCTTCCTGCTGGCGCAGCGGCCCGATGCGAGTCGCGCGCAGACGCGCAACTGGATGTGGGCCTGCTGGGCCTTCATGGCCCTGGCCATGCTGTCCAAGGGCTTGATCGGCATCATGCTGCCGGGTGCCGCGCTGGTGCTCTACACCCTGATCTACCGCGACTGGAAGCTGTGGACCCGGCTCTATCTCATCAGCGGCCTGCTGATCTTTCTGGCCATCGCCGCGCCCTGGTTCATCTGGGTACAGGTGCGCAATCCCGAGTTCTTCGACTATTTCTTCATCTACCAGCAGTTCACCCGCTTCCTCACCGACGAGTTGCACCGGCCTGGGCCCTGGTGGTATTTCCTGCCCATCCTGATTCTGGGCATCCTGCCCTGGCTGGGCAGTCTCGTCCCGGCCCTGATCGGCGGGGCGACGCAACCGGCGCAGCGCGGCGCGGCGTTCGGCAGCGCGCAGGGGCGCACGCTGCACGCCCAGGGCATGCTGGTGATCTGGGCGGTGTTCATCTTCGTGTTCTTCAGCATTTCCAAATCGAAGCTGCCGTCCTACATCCTGCCCATCTTCCCTGCCCTGGCGCTGCTGCTCGGCGACTACCTCGACCGGGCACGCCGTGGCGCCCTGCGCTGGCAGTTCGCCTTGCTCGCGCTCATCGGGCTGGCGGCAATGATCGGCCTCACGCAATTGCACCGGCTGGGCAACGCCACCACGCCGGGGGCGCTCTATCAGCAGTTCGGCTGGTGGCTGGAAGGCACGGCCGTGCTGGCGCTGGTCAGCGGGCTCATTGCGTGGCGCTGGGAATCGCAGGGTCGGCGCTGTGCGGCGGTGATGGTGGTCAGCGTGGCGACGACGCTGGGGTTCTCGCTGGGCATCCAGCAATTCCAGATTCTGGGCAGCACGGCCTCGACCAAGAACGTGGTGAGCGCCATCCAGCCCTGGATTCATGCCGGGCAGCCGTTCTACGCGGTCGGCACCTATGACCAGACGCTGCCCTTCTACCTCGACCGCACGGTGACCCTCGTGGAGTATCAGGGCGAGCTGCATTTCGGCATCGCGCAGCAGCCCGGGCTGTGGGTGCCCACTTACGCCGATTTCGCCCGACGCTGGCATGAAGACAAACAGCCGCTGGCGCTGATGTCGCCATCCGCGCTGCCCGCACTGCAGGCCCTGCATCTGCCCATGACGGTGATCTATCGCGCGCCGCGTTTCGTCGTGATCGCCAAACCGGGACAGGACTATGGCGCGGCCGCCGGCGCAGCGGCCGCACGATTGCCCGCGGGCTGGAACGCAGGACCGTCGCTCGTGCCACCCGTTCCAGACAACGGAGCGCAACGATGAGCGCGGTGGCCTTTGCCCTCGTGCTCACCGGCGTGCTGCTCAATGCCGCGGCCCAGCTGCTCATCAAATCGGGCGCGGAAACGGTGGGGCGCTTCAGCTTCACCGCGGGCAACATCTGGCACGCCGGGCTGCATTTCGCGCTGCAATGGCAGATTCTGCTGGGGCTGACGTTCTACGCCGTCTCGGTCGGGGTGTGGATCCTGGCGCTCACCCGGGTGCAGGTCTCCATCGCCTATCCCATGCTGTCGCTCGGCTATGTGGTGACCGCCTTTGCGGCGTGGTGGCTGTTCGGCGAAGCGCTCACGGCCCAGAAGCTCCTGGGCATTGCCGTCATCATCGTGGGCGTCGTCATCGTCGCCCGAGCCTGATCGCACCCCCATGAACCCTCAAGACATTCTTCCCTTCACCCGCCCCGACATCGACGAAGAGACCATCGCCGGCGTCGTTGAAGTGCTGCGTTCGGGATGGATCACCACCGGGCCCTGGTGCGCGCGCTTCGAGCAGGCGCTGTCCGAGCACTTCGGTGGTCGCCCGGTGCTCGCCTATGCCTCAGGCACCGTCACCATGGAGGTCGCGCTCAGGCTGCTGGGCATCGGCCCGGGCGATGAAGTCATCACCACGCCGCTGTCCTGGGTGGCGACGAGCAATGTGATTCTGGCGGTCGGTGCCACGCCGGTGTTCGTCGACATCGATCCGGTCACCCGCAATATCGATGCGAGCCGCATCGAAGCCTCCATCACCCCGCGCACGCGGGCGATCCTGCCCGTCCATCTGGCCGGCTTGCCCGCCGACCTGGATGCGATCTACGCCATCGCCGAGCGCCACCGTCTTCGCGTCATCGAAGACGCGGCCCAGGCCATTGGCAGCCTGTGGAGGGGGCAGCGCATCGGCAGCTTCGGCGACTTCGCCTCGTTCAGCTTCCATCCGAACAAGAACATCACGTCCATCGAAGGCGGATGTCTGGTGCTGCCGGCCGATGCCGACATCGATCTGGCCCGCAGATTGCGTCTGCAGGGCGTGCAGCGCAGCGGGCTCGACGGCATGGAGGTCGATGTCGTCGGCGGCAAGTCCAACCTCACCGACGTAGCCGCGCGCGTGGGCTGGGGGCAGCTGCAGCGTGTGGAGGCCTTCAACGCCCGCCGCCGCGATCTGGCGCAGCAGTACTTCGCCGCGTTCGACGCCCTGGGCATCGAGGCGCGGGGCATTCAGCTGCCGCCGCGCGATTTCGCGCAAAGCAACTGGCATATGTTCCAGATCGTGCCACCGCCGCAGGTGCGGCGCGCCGCGCTGATGCAGGCGCTGAAAGACCGCGGCATCACGACGGGCGTGCACTACCAGCCCATCCACTTGTTCAGCCTCTACCGCGCCCGCGGCCTGCGCCCCGGCGACTTCCCCGAGGCAGAACGCATCGGGGCGTCCATCCTCACCCTGCCGCTCTTCCCCGCCATGCGCGACAGCGACGTGGCCCGGGTGACGTCCGCACTCGACGCGGTGCTGCGACAATTCGGCCTATGACCCTGCATCCTCACCCTGCCGTTTCGGTGGTTGTCCCCGTCTACAACGAAGAGGCCGGACTCGCCGCCCTGTTCGCCCGTCTCTACCCCGCGCTCGATGCCCTGAACGAACCCTACGAGATCCTGTTCGTCAACGACGGCAGCCGCGACCGTTCCGCCGCCTTGCTGGCCGCGCAGCAGAGACTGCGCCCTGACGTCACCCGCGTCGTGCTGTTCAATGGCAATTACGGCCAGCACATGGCCATCCTGGCCGGCTTCGAACACACGCGCGCGCCCATCGTCGCCACCCTCGACGCCGACCTGCAGAACCCGCCCGAGGAAATCCGCCATCTCGTGGCCAAGATGCGCGAGGGCTACGACTACGTCGGCACGATACGCCGCATGCGCCAGGACAGTTGGTTCCGCCGCAACGCCAGCCGCCTGATGAACTGGACGCGCGAGAAGATCACCAGCGTGCGCATGACCGACCAGGGCTGCATGCTGCGCGCCTATGGCCGCGACGTGGTGGACACCGTGAATCGCTGCACCGAGGCCAACACCTTCGTTCCCGCACTGGCCTACACCTTCGCGCTCAAGCCCACCGAGATCGAGGTGGCGCACGAGGAGCGGCTGGCGGGCGAATCCAAATACTCGCTGTTCAAGCTCATCCGGTTGAATTTCGACCTGGTGACCGGCTTCTCGCTGGTGCCGCTGCAGATCATGTCGTATGTCGGCATCCTGCTGGCGCTGGCCTCGGGCGCTTTGTTCGTGCTGCTGATGATCGACCGCATTCTGTTCGGCTCGCAGGTCCAGGGCGTCTTCACTCTGTTCGCCATCACCTTCTTCCTGCTGGGCGTCGTGCTGTTCAGCATCGGGATTCTGGGGGAATACATCGGTCGCATCTACGAGCAGGTGCGCGGCCGTCCGCGCTATCTCGTCCAGGGCGTGCTTCAGGACCTGCCGCCGGAGCCAGGTGTGTTCGTCCCCCACCCGTCTGCTTCGGCCCGCGCCGAACAACCCTCTCCCGTCACGCTGCCGTGAAAGCCGTCGTCTTCGCCTATCACAATGTCGGTGTGCGCTGCCTCAAGACGCTGCTGGCGCGGGGCGTGCAAGTGCAACTCGTCGTCACCCACCCGGACAGCCCGACCGAAACCCTCTGGTTCGATCGCGTGGCCGATGTCGCCGCCGAGGCGGGCATTCCCGTGGCCCTGGTCGATGAGGCGGTGGAGGAAGCGATCATCGACCGCGTCGTTGCGCTCGCCCCAGACTATCTGTTTTCCTTCTATTTCCGCCGCATGCTGCCCGCGCGGCTTCTGGCCGCAGCGCGGATCGCCGCGCTGAACATGCACGGCTCGCTGTTGCCCAAATACCGGGGCCGTGTGCCCGTGAACTGGGCGGTCCTGCACGGCGAGACGCAAACGGGCGCCACGCTGCACGTCATGGAGGCCAAGCCCGACGCGGGCGACATCGTGGCGCAGCAGGCCGTGCCCATCCTGCCCGACGACACCGCCCGGGACGTGTTCGACAAACTGACCGTCGCGGCCGAGATCGCGCTGTGGGAGGTGCTGCCGCAACTCCTGCGCGGCGACGTCCCGCGCCAGCCCAACGATCTGGCAGCCGGGAGCTACTTCGGTGGCCGCAAGCCAGAAGACGGCCGCATCGACTGGGCCCGTACGGCCGAATCGGTCTACAACCTCATCCGGGCGGTCGCCCCGCCCTATCCCGGCGCCTTTTTCGAGGCAGGAGGCCACCGCTTCATCGTCGCCAGCGCCCGCCGTGCCGCGCCCGCGCTGGCCGCGCAGATCGCGAAGGACGCGGCTCCGGGGCCGCACGTCGTCGGCGCTCACATCCTGGCCAAGACCGGGGATGGCGGCGTGCTTCACCTCGTCGAACTCTGGGCGGCCGATCGCCCTGGCGTCCCGCTCGACTCAGCCCCTTTTTCGGAACTCGCAAGACTGCAATCATGAAAAAAATCCTCATCCTCGGCGTCAATGGCTTCATCGGCCACCATCTGTCCAAGCGCATCCTCGCCACCACGGACTGGCAGGTCTACGGCATGGACATGAACACCGACCGCATCGATGACCTGCTGCCGAATCCGCGCTTCAAGTTCTTCGAGGGCGACATCACCATCAATAAAGAGTGGATCGAATACCACGTGCGCAAATGCGACGTGATCCTGCCGCTGGTGGCCATCGCCACGCCGGCCACTTACGTGAAGGCGCCGCTTCGGGTGTTCGAACTCGACTTCGAAGCCAACCTGCCCATCGTGCGCGCGGCGGTGAAGCACAAGAAACATCTGGTGTTCCCGTCCACCTCCGAGGTGTACGGCATGTGCACCGACGCCGAGTTCGATCCTGAGAACTCCCAGCTGATCTACGGCCCGATCAACAAGCCGCGCTGGATCTACGCCTGCTCCAAGCAACTGATGGATCGCGTGATCGCCGGTTACGGCCAGCAGGACGGGCTGAACTACACCCTGTTCCGCCCCTTCAACTGGATCGGCGCCGGACTGGACACCATCTTCTCCGCCAAGGAAGGCAGCTCCCGCGTGGTGACCCAGTTCCTCGGTCACATCGTGCGCGGCGAGACCATCAGCCTGGTCGACGGTGGCCACCAGAAACGCGCCTTCACCGACATCGACGACGGCATCGACGCGCTGATGAAAATCATCGACAACAAGAACGGCGTGGCCAGCGGCCAGATCTACAACATCGGCAACCCGGCCAACAACCATTCGGTGCGGGAACTGGCCGACATGATGCTGCGCCTGGCTGGCGACATGCCCGAGTACGCCGAATCCGCCAAGGCCGTCAAACTGGTGGAAACCAGTTCGGGCGCCTACTACGGCAGTGGCTACCAGGACGTACAGAATCGCGTGCCCAAGATCGCCAACACCATGCACGATCTCGACTGGGCGCCCAAGGCTGACATGCAGACCGCCCTGCGCAAGATCTTCAATGCCTACCGCGGCCAGATTGCCCAGGCCCGGGCGCTGATGGAAGAAGCCGGAAACTGAAGCGCCGCGAGCGCCTCACGTCCTCGCTTGGAAACGCGCAAGCCCCTCGATCCTCTGGCCATCGGCCTCATGCTTCTGCTCTGTCTCGTCTGGAGCCTGCAGCAGATTGAGCTCAAGGCCACCGCGCAGGACATCTCGCCCATGCTGCAGATCGCCCTGCGCTCCGGCGGGGCAGCCTTGCTGGTAGGTCTGTTGATGCGCGCGCGCGGTCAAGCCGTGCTTCCCACGGGCCCGTGGCGGCAAGGCTTGATCGTTGGCGCCCTCTTTGCCAGCGAGTTTCTCTTCGTGAGCGAAAGCCTGCGCTACACCTCGGCAGCCCACCTCGTGGTCTTTCTCTACACCGCGCCGGTCTTCGCTGCGCTGGGACTGCACTGGAAGCTCCCCTCCGAGCGACTGGCTGCGCTGCAGTGGGTGGGCATCGTCCTGGCCTTCTGCGGTATCGCCGTGGCCTTTCTCAGCGGCGAGCACCGTGCGGCGAATGCCCACGCTTCGGCGCTGATCGGTGATGCGCTGGCCCTTCTGGCCGGCATCGCATGGGGTGCCACCACAGTCATCGTGCGCACCACCCGTCTCTCAACCCTGCCTGCCGCGCAGACGCTGCTTTATCAACTCCTCGGCGCCTTTGTGCTGCTGCTGCCCGCTGCTTTCCTGTTTGGTCAAACCACGTTTCATCCCACGCCTCTTACCCTGGCAGGCCTGTTCTTCCAGACCGTGATCGTGTCCTTCGCGAGCTTTCTGGCCTGGTTCTGGCTGCTGCGCCATTACCTGGCCTCGCGCCTGGGCGTGCTGTCCTTCATGACACCGCTGTTCGGCGTCATGCTCGGCGCGTGGCTGTTGCAGGAGACCATCCAGCCCGGCTTTCTGACCGGTACCTTGTTGATCCTGCCCGGCATCGTTCTGGTGAGCGGCTATGGCTGGTTCAAGCAACTGCTTCCGTTACGACGCTGAAGTCGCGCTGCGCGCCGCCCTCCCTGTCGCGACGACGGACTGCTCGATTCGATCTAGAATGCGCGCTGACGGGCCGCCTCGCATCGCGGCGCGGTGAACTTGGTCAGGCCGGGAACGGAGCAGCCACAGCCGTTTACCGTGAGTGCCGGGGGAACGGCTCGTCACCCTCACATCTCCTGATTGCCCACCTGCTGCGTCACAGCTTGGTTGATCATCGGCAATCTCCAGGTTCTTGCCCCGACTCTGATGCTGGATCCATTGGGTACGGTCAGCGCCACAGTGGCAACTTGTGTCAAAATCCCCATCAAATCTTTCTATCGAGGTGACCATGGCTAGCGAACTGATCAAACACACCAATGACGCCAATTTCGAGCAGGATGTGCTGAAGTCCGGCGTTCCCGTTCTGGTGGATTTCTGGGCCGAGTGGTGTGGCCCGTGCCGCATGATCGCGCCCACGCTGGACGAGATGGCCAGCGAGTACCAAGGCAAGCTGGCGATCATGAAAGTGAACGTCGACGAGAACCGCTCCATTCCCGCCAAGTTCGGCATTCGCGGCATTCCGACGCTGCTGCTGTTCAAGAACGGCGAGCTCGCAGGCAACAAGGTTGGCGCCGCCTCCAAATCCCAATTGACGGCCTTCGTCGACGCGCATCTATAATTTCCGGTATTGCGTGGTCACCACACCGCGCAATACTTTTTGACTGAACAGCCGTTCCAGGCCGTATCAGCCGCCGTGATACCCAGTCCACGGCCCCGTCCCACCTTCACGGTTCCATTGGCCGCAACTTCGTGCCCAACTGAGGCACGCACCGTCTGACGACGATGTCCGGCGCAGCCTCCCCTCCCGAGTTTTCACCATGCATCTGTCCGAACTCAAAGCGACGCACGTCTCCAAACTGCTCGAAATGGCGCAGTCCCTGGAGATCGAGAACGCAAGCCGACTGCGCAAGCAGGAATTGATGTTTGCCATCCTCAAGCGCGTGGCCCGCAATGGCGAGCAGGTCTTCGGCGACGGTTGCATGGAAGTCCTGCCCGACGGTTTCGGCTTTTTGCGCGCGCCCGAATCCAGTTACATGGCATCGCCCGACGACATCTACATTTCGCCGAGTCAGATCCGCCGCTTCAACCTGCATACCGGCGACTCGATCGAAGGCGAAGTACGGGTCCCCAAGGACGGCGAGCGCTACTTCGCGCTGGTCAAGGTGGATCGCGTCAACGGCGTGACCCCTGAGGAGAACAAGAACAAGATCATGTTCGAGAACCTCACGCCGCTGTTCCCCACGGAACATCTGCGTCTGGAACGCGACATCAAGGGCGAGGAAAACATCATCGGCCGGGTAATTGACATCATCGCCCCGATCGGCAAGGGCCAGCGCGGCCTGCTGGTCGCTCCCCCCAAGAGCGGCAAGACCGTGATGCTGCAAGCGCTGGCTCATGCCATCACGTCCAACCACCCTGAAGTGGTGCTCATCGTGCTGCTGATCGACGAGCGTCCGGAAGAGGTGACCGAGATGCAGCGCTCGGTCCGTGGCGAGGTCGTCAGTTCCACCTTTGACGAACCCGCCGTGCGACATGTGCAGGTCGCCGAAATGGTGATCGAGAAGGCCAAGCGTCTGGTCGAACTGAAAAAGGACGTGGTCATCCTGCTCGACTCCATCACCCGCCTGGCTCGGGCCTACAACACCGTCGTGCCGACCTCGGGCAAAATTCTCACGGGCGGTGTGGATGCCAATGCGCTGCAGCGCCCCAAGCGATTTTTCGGCGCTGCGCGCAATATCGAAGAGGGTGGGTCGCTGACCATCATCGGCACCGCGCTGGTCGATACGGGCAGCCGCATGGACGAAGTCATCTACGAAGAGTTCAAAGGCACCGGCAACATGGAAATCCATCTGGATCGCCGCCTGTCGGAGAAGCGCGTGTACCCAGCCATGCTCATCAACCGCTCGGGCACGCGCCGCGAAGAACTGTTGCTCAAGCCGGAAATCCTGCAGAAGTCCTGGATTCTGCGCAAGCTGCTCTATCCGATGGACGAGATTCAGGCCATGGAGTTCTTGCTCGACAAGATGAAACAGACCAAGAACAACGCCGAATTCTTCGATCTGATGCGTCGAGGCGGTTGAGCCCAACGCAAAATCTGCGACAATACCGTGTTTTGCCAAGTACCGACAGCGCACCTTTCAGACCTGTCGGCGGCTAGCGTTTGATCTAGGAACCCCCATGAAATCAGGAATCCACCCCCAATACCGCGAAGTCTGCTTCCTCGACCTGTCGACCGGCTCGAAGATCCTCATCTCGTCCACCGCGCAGACCCGCGAAACCGTCAAGCTCGACGACGGCCGTGAAGTGCCGCTGTACAAGGTTGAAACCAGCGCCGAATCGCACCCCTTCTACACCGGGCAGCAAAAGAGCGTGGATACACTGGGCGGCCGCGTCGAGAAGTTCCGTCAGAAATTCGCCAAGGCGGCAGGCAAGGCCTGAGCGCCTGCCTCGCCAAGGGGTTGTTCGCAACCCCGAAGCCACCTCCAACAACGGGCAGCTAGGCTGCCCGTTGTTGTTTTCATCCTTCCTTGACCTGATACGCCATGAGCTCGCCGTTTTCTCACGGACAGACCCGCAGACCCGCGGCGCGCCCAGCGCTGCAACCGGGCGCCGTAGGAAAACTGCCTCGTCCGCTGCTGCTGCTGCTCTGTGCGGCGTACATCCTGCCCGGATTTCTGGGACGCGACCCCTGGCGCACCGACGGACTGAGCTTTGCGGTGATGTGGCAGATGGCCCAGGGTGCAACGTCCTGGTGGCACCCTGTCCTGTACGGCCACGCGATCAGCGGAGGGTGGCTCGCCCACTGGCTTGGCGCCGGATCGATCCAAACCCTCGGAGGCTGGCTAGGTCCCATCCTCGCCTCGCGGGTGCCGTTCATGCTGGCGCTGGCTGCCAGCATGAGCCTGACGTGGTACGCCGCCTTTCATTTCGCCCGCCACGACGACGCCCAGCCTGTGCGACCCGCATTTGGTTCCCCCATCGACCCGAACGACTATGCACGCGCCATCGCCGATGGCGTGCTGCTCACCTTGCTGGCCACACTGGGCCTGCTGGGACGGGGCCATGAGGCATCGACCCAGGTCGTCCAGCTCGCCGCCGTCAGCGCCGTGTTGTTGGGCGTGTCCTTGCTTCCGCGCAAGCCCTGGAAGGCGGCGGGCTGGATCGCGGCCGGTTTGCTGTGCCTGGCGTTGACGGCAGCAGGCTGGTTTGCTCTGCTTCTGGCCGTCGCACTGGTCATGCTGTTGTGGGAGAGTCTGCTCGTCGGCAGGAGCTGGGCGGTCGCACTGGCGCTGGCCGTGGGCATGATTGCAGGTTTGTGGGCCGAGTCCCGCCTCGGATGGTCCATGCACGGAGCGTGGCCCGATCTGGCAACCCTGGGCGACTTCTTCCGCATCGGACTTTGGTTCACCTGGCCCGCCTGGCCCCTGGCGGCCTGGGCCTTGTGGCGCTGGCGCGAATCCCTGCTGGCCTGGCACCTGCGAACGGCGTGGGCGCTGGCCTTGCTGGCCTTGCTGAGCGCGCTGGCCTTGGGCAACAACGACAAGGTCTTTCTGCTGGCCCTACCCCCGCTGGCCCTTCTTTCCGGGTTTGCCCTGCCGGTCATGCGCCGCGCAGGCCTGGCTGCCATCGACTGGTTCGCGGTGCTGTTCTACAGCCTGCTGGCCCTGGTCGTGTGGGTGATGTGGCTGGCCCTGTTTGTCGGCTGGCCAGCCAAGCCTGCGGCGAATATCGCGCGGCTGGCGCCGGGTTTTCACTTCAGCCTGGACCCCATCGCCCTCTCCCTCTCGCTGGTGGCCACCCTGGCCTGGGGTGCCGTGGTGCTTTGGCGAACCGGGCGTCATCGCCACCCCCTTTGGAAGGGCATGGTGCTCTCGGCAAGCGGCGTCACCCTGGCCTGGGTGCTGGTCGGCAGTCTCTGGATGCCGGTTCTGAACTATGCGAGTACCTACCGCAATGTCGGGCGAGCCTTGGCGCACACCGTCCGCAGCGCCAGCGCCTTGTCCATGCAGGTGGGCAGACCGTGCCTGCAGTCTGTGGGCATCGACCTCACGAGCCAGGCCTTGATCGGCTATTGGAGCGGACTGGATTTCTCGCGCTCGCAGGACGCCGTGTGCCCCTACGCGCTGGGAACACGCGCCCCGCTGGCCGCCTCCGAGTGGCGGCTGATCTGGCAGGGTGGTCGTCCGGGGGACCGTGGCGCGACCTTCTACCTGTATCAACGGCTTTCGCCCTGAGCTGAAGGACGTTTGCCGTGCGTTCCCTGCGCGATCTGTTGCGTCTGGCCGTGAGCGTGCTCATCGGACAGCTTGCGGTCATCGGCTTCGGCGTGGCCGACACGGTGATGCTGGGCCATTACGCCTCGACGTCCAGCCTCGCCACCCTGTCGGTCGGCCAGGCGATCTACATCACCTTGTTCGTGTCGCTTTCGGGGGTCACCCAGTCACTGCTGCCCACCCTTGGACGCGGCTTCGGCGCGGGCCATCCCGATGCCGTGGGCGCCAGCTTCCGCCAGGGACTGTGGCTTGCCGCGGGACTTTGCGCCTTGGGCGTGGCCGTTCTGCTCTGGCCTCAGCCCCTGCTGGCATTGACCGGACAGGCCAGGGATGCCACGGTCGATCGCTACCTGGCCCTTCTCGCGCTGGGATTGCCGGCCGCTCTGGCGTTTCGTGTGCATGCGGCACTCAGCCAGGCGATTTCGCGGCCCCTGCTCACGGCCGCCCTGCAGATCGGCGGACTCGGACTCAAGCTTCTGCTCAACGCGGTGTTCCTGCTGCCCGATCGCTTTGGCCTGCACGGCATGACGCCAATGGGCGCCGAAGGCTGCGCCTTGGCAACCGTGCTCACGCAATATGGCCTGCTGGCCGTCGCAGTGCTGCAGCACCGCTACAGCGCCGCGCTGCGCCCCTATGCCGCGCTCTCGCGCTGGGACTGGCCGGACGGGTCGGCGCAGGCCCATCTGTTGCGGCTGGGCGGCCCCATCGGTCTGAGTCTGCTGGTCGAGGTGTCCGCCTTCACGTTCATGGCGCTGTTCATCGCAAGGCTGGGCGACACGGTGCTGGCGGCCCATCAGATCACCGCCAATTTCGCCACGGTGCTCTACATGCTGCCGCTCTCCATTTCCATCGCCACCGGCTCGGTGGTGGCACAGCACCTCGGCGCCGGTCACACCCGCGCGGCACGACATACGGCCTGGAGCGGCGTGGGCGCCGCGGCGCTGCTCTCCATCGGTCTGGGCCTGACGGTCTGGCTCGAGCGAGGCCGCATCATCTCCTGGTACACCGCCGATGCGCAGGTGCAGGCGGTCGCCCATCACCTGTTCCTGTTCATCGCGCTTTATCAGGTGTTCGACGCGGTGCAGTCCACCAGCGCCTTCATCCTTCGTTCGTATCACGTTGCCGTGCTGCCCAGCGTGCTGTATGCCCTCTCGCTTTGGGGCATCGGGCTGGGGGGAGGCTATGTCATGGGCTTCAACAGCCTGGGCATCACCCCGCCCGCCTTGCAGGGCGCGGCAGGATTCTGGATGGGCAACACCACCGGCCTCGCGGTCGCCGCGAGCTGCTTTGCCTTGCTGCTGTGGCGGGTGGCTCGGCGGCCCTCCTGAGACCGGGCTCACCTGGGAATGCCGCACCTATGGTCGCGGCATGACCTTTCGACGAAAGCCTCAGTCGGCGTTTCGCAGGCCCTTGGTCCAGGCTTCCATGGCCTCGTTTGCCGGGGCCATGGGCGCTTCGAGAAAGGTGATGACGAACTTGTCGCCGAGGTCTGCAATGCCGATGGAGCGGGGACGCACGGCCAGCACCAGAGGGTTGGGCAAGGCGATGCCGAAGCAAAAGATCACCTCGGCGGCCGCCTTGATCTCCGGGGCGATGGTGCCGCCGATCTGCGTCGTGTGCGCGTAGTGATCGAACACGCCGATGAACTTCACCTTGGGGTTGGCGGCGATCTTGTCCTTGAAATAGGCGATCACATCGTCGACCGTGGCGTGACGCGTCTCGGCCTTCGGGATTTCGGCGACATAGACGGGGTACTTTTCCTGCAGCAGGGTTTGTTTCATGAGGGCTCCGGTCGCGCCCGCGCGGGCGGCCGCGCGGAGTGAGTAAGAAGAAGGGAAAGGAAAGTCGAGCAATCTACTCGGATAAACAGATCCACCTATCGGCATGGATCAATTTTTGCGACGTTCCTGCCGGGCAGATGCAGCCGCTTGCTCAGGCGGACTGCAGCGCTTCCAACTGCGCTCCGAGTTCGAGCCAGCGTTCTTCCAGGGGGGCGATGCGCTCGGCCAGCGCATGGTGGCGCCTGGACTGTTCCACCCGATCCGCGGCGGGCGTGTCGGGATGCGCCAGCGCCGCCTCCAGATCGGCGCGCTCCGCTTCGAGCCGATGCAACTCCAGCTCCACGCGCGAGAACTCAGCCTTGATCGGCTTGAGCTGCTGCGCACGCTGCTGCCGCTGCTCCGCCTGCTGGCGGCGCGCTTCCTTGCGATCGACGCTGGCAAGCGGCTCTCCAGGGCCCTCGGGCGATGGCGGCTTGTCCTGCGCCGCGCTCTGGCGCTGCGAGGTGCGCGCCAGCGCCCACTGTTGGTAGTCATCGAGACTGCCGTCGAAGTCTTGGACCTGCCCATCCGCGACCAGCCAGAACGCGTCGCAGGTGGCGCGCAGCAGGGCGCGATCGTGCGAGACCAGCAGCACCGTTCCGGCGAAATCCTGCAAGGCCATGGCGAGCGCTTCGCGGGTGGGCAGGTCGAGGTGGTTGGTGGGTTCGTCCAGCAGCAAGAGATTGGGGCGCCGCCAGATCACCAGGGCCAGGGCCAGACGCGCCTTTTCCCCGCCGGAAAAACTGCCGCAGGCCCGCGTCATCATGTCGCCGTCGAACTGATAGCGGCCGAGCCAGTTGCGCCATTCCTGCTCGGACGTATGGGGCGCGATGTCGCGTGCCAGCCGCTGCATGTGCTGCAGCGGCGTCTCGTCCAGTCGCAGCACGTCCACTTCCTGCTGCGCGAAGTAGCCGATCACCAGCCCCTTGCCTTCCCGGCGCTGCCCCGCACGCAGGGCCAGCACGCCGGCCAGTGTTTTCACCAGCGTGGACTTGCCCTGCCCGTTCGCGCCGAGGATGCCGATGCGCTGCCCGCCGGTGATCTCGCGCGCCACGCCGCGCAGCACGGGAGGCTCGCCGTAGCCGCAATCGGCCTCGCTCAAGGTAAGCAACTGCTGCGGCAAGCTCACGGGCTCGAGCATCTCGATACGCAGCGCGCCGCTCAGATAGACCGGCGCCAGCCGCTCCATGCGCTCCAGGGCCTTCATCCGGCTCTGGGCCTGCCGCGCCTTGGTCGCCTTGGCCCGGAACCGCTCGACAAAGCGCGTCAGCCGCGCAATGTCCTGCTGCTGACGGGAAAACGCGGCCTGCTGCTGCAGAAGTTTCTCGGCCCGCTGCTCTTCGAACAGGGTGTAGTTGCCGCCGTAGCGGGTGAGCTTGCCACCGTCCAGGTGCACGGTCACGCGGCACACCGCATCGAGAAATTCGCGGTCGTGTGAAATGACCAGCAACAGGCCGGGATAGCGCGCCAGCCATTGCTCCAGCCAGACCAGGGCATCCAGGTCGAGGTGATTGGTCGGCTCGTCGAGCAGCAGACAGTCGCTGGGGGCGAACAGCGCCTGGGCCAGCGCCAGTCGCATGCGCCAGCCACCAGAAAAATGCATCACCGGCTTGCGCAGCTCGGCCACGCTGAAACCCAGCCCGAGCAGCAAGGCTTCGGCACGGGAGCGGGCGGTGTAACCGTCCGCCAGCTCGAAGGCATGCTGCGCTTCGGCCAGGGCATGGCCCGCCGCCTCGTCGTGCTCGGGCGCCTGCATCGCGGCCTGCACGGCCTGCTGCGCCGCTTGCAACGCCAGATCGCCGTGCAGCACGAAGTCGACGGCCGTGTCCTCGGAATCGGGCACATCCTGTGCCACGGTGGCCAGACGCCAGTGCGCGGGTTTGTCCAGCCCGCCAGCGTCTTCGTGCAAATCGCCGAGCAAGAGGGCGAACAACGACGACTTCCCGGCTCCGTTCACGCCGACCAGGCCAACCTTGTCACCTGGGTGCAGGGTCAGGCTGGCCTGGTCGAGCACCACCTGGATGCCGCGGCGCAAAACAATATCGGTCAGCCGGATCATGCGACGAACGCTTCGCGCAGGTCGTGCGCCAGCAGCACGCAGACGCCTTCGGCATGCAGTTCGGTCTCCAGCCAGATCGCGGGCAGCGACGGGAATGTCGCCTCGAAGGCCGCACGCTCGTTACCGACTTCCAGCACCACGACGCCATGATCGGACAGATGGGCAGGCGACCTCTGCAGAAAGCGCCGCACCAGATCCATGCCGTCGGCGCCGCCCGCGAGCGCCAGCGACGGCTCGTGCCGGTATTCCTCGGGCAAGGTCTGCATGCTGGCGGTGGGCACATAGGGCGGGTTGCACAGCACCAGGTCGTAGACCTGAGAGGGCGCAAACGCGTCCCAGAGATCGGAGGCGAGGAGGTGCAGGCGCGTCTGCAGCGCGTAGTGCCGCCGGTTGATCTCGGCGACGGCCAAGGCGTCCGGCGAGAGATCGGCCGCGTCGACCTCGGCCTCCTCCCAGGCCAGTGCGGCCAGGATGGCCAGACAACCCGAGCCGCAGCACATATCGAGCACGCGGCGGGGCGGCTCCATCAGCCAGGGGTCGAGCGCGCCCTCGTCGAGCAATTCGGCAATGAAGGAACGCGGGACGATGACGCGCGGGTCGACCGCGAAACGCAGCCCCACCAGCCACGCCTCCCCGAGCACGTAGGCCATGGGCTGCCGAGTCGTCATGCGCTGAACCGTCAGCGCGTGCACCCGCTGCGCCTGCTCCGGGCTCAGCGCCTGCTCGGCGTGCTCGGCAAACGACGGTGCTTCGGTGGCGGCAAGGCCGGCCACATGCAGCACCAGCCAGGCGGCCTCGTCTTCGGCGCTGGCACAGCCATGCCCGTAGTCGAGATTCGCGGCTTTGAGAGCCTGTGCCGACAGCGCCCAGGCTGCGCCCAGGGTTCGAGCAGACGACATCAGCGTTGTCGGTTCCGCGGGCAGCGTCATGCCACCAAGGCCTCGAGGGTGCGGCGGTAGATGTTCTTGAGCGGATCGATCGCGTCCACCTCGACCCATTCGTCGATCTTGTGAATGCTGGCGTTCACCGGGCCGAACTCGACGACCTGAGGGCAGATCTTGGCGATGAACCGGCCATCGGACGTTCCCCCGGTGGTGGACAGCTCGGCCTCCAGACCGGTCTCGGAGCGGATGGCCGTCTGAAGCGCGGAAGAGAGCGCGCCGGGCGCCGTCAGGAAGGGCTCGCCGCCCAAGGTCCAGTCGAGGGTGTAATCAAGCGCATGGCGGTCGAGTGTGGCGTGGACCTCCCGCTTGAGCTGATCGGGCGTGGATTCGGTGGAGAAACGGAAGTTGAAATCCACCACCAGCTCGCCCGGAATGACATTGGTCGCCCCGGTGCCCGCATGGATGTTGGACATTTGCCAGGAAGTCGGCGGGAAGTGGGCATTGCCCTCGTCCCAGCGCAGGGCCGCGAGCTCGGCCAGCGCAGGCGCGGCAAGATGAATGGGGTTGCGGGCCAGATGCGGATAGGCGATGTGTCCTTGCACGCCGCGAACCGTGAGCCGGCCGGAGAGCGAACCACGCCGCCCGTTCTTGATCACATCGCCCAGTGCCGACGTGGAGGTGGGCTCGCCCACGATGCACCAGTCCAGACGCTGGCCGCGCGCAGCCAGCAGCTCGCACACCTTGACCGTGCCATCCCGCGCCGGACCTTCCTCGTCACTGGTGAGCAGAAAGGCGATGGCATGGTTCGGCTGGGGATGCGCGGCCAGAAACTCCTCCACCGCAACCACCATCGCCGCCAGAGAGGTCTTCATGTCCGCGGCGCCGCGGCCGTACAGCCTGCCGTCGCGCACCGTCGGGGTGAACGGCGGGCTCTGCCACTGTTCCAGCGGCCCGGTGGGCACCACGTCGGTGTGACCGGCGAACACGAGTACCTCGGCATCGGGCTGCGAGCCCGGGCGCAGGGCCCAGAGATTGGTCACGCGAAAGTCGGCCGGCCCGCTTTCCACGGTTTCGCAGACGAAGCCCAGCGCGTCCAGGCGGTCGCGCAGCACGCGCTGGCAGCCCCCGTCCAGTGGCGTGATGGAGTGGCGGGAAATCAGGTCGTGGACCAGGGTTTGAGTGGGAGACATGCGTAAAGGGGGAGCGCCTGAACAGCGCCTTCAGCGCGGCGAGTCCAGGTCGAGGGTGATTTCGGTGAATGAGGGCGTATCGTCTTCGATGGCCTCGGCGGGCGCGGCCTGTTTGCGCAGGGTGGCGTCGTTCTCCAGGCGCCAGAGCAGATTGGTCGGCGAATCGGCGTAGGCCAGCGCTTCTTCACGACTGACCACGCCGTCGATCACCATGGTGGCCAGCGCCTGCTCGAAAGTCTGAGAGCCTTCGGCCATGGATTTCTCCATCGCCTCCTTGACGCCAGAGAAGTCGCCCTTCTCGATCAACTCGCGCACGAGCTGGGTGTTGAGCATGATTTCCACCGCAGGCGTCAGCCCGCCGGCGCTCGCGCGCAGCAGCCGCTGCGAGACGATACCCCGAAGACCCGAGGCCATGTCGTTGAACAGCGCGGCCCGTTGATCCATCGGATAGAAACCGACGATGCGGTTGAGCGCCTGATAGCTGTTGTTGGCGTGCAGCGTAGCCAGGCAGAGATGGCCCGACAGGGAATACTGCAGCGCCGCACTCATGGTCGCCTGATCGCGGATCTCACCGATCATGATGCAATCAGGTGCCTGACGCAGCGCGTTCTTCAGTCCGACCGCGAGCGACTCGGTATCGATGCCGACCTCGCGCTGATTGACAATCGACTTGCGGTTGGAGAACAGGTATTCGATGGGTTCTTCCAGCGTAAGAATGTGGCCGGTCTTGTTGGCATTGCGATAGTCGATCATCGCCGCAAGCGTCGTGCTCTTGCCCGCCCCCGTGGAGCCCACCATGAGCAGCAAGCCGTGCTTTTCCATCACCAGATCGGCCAGAACTCCAGGCAGATTCAGCGACTCCAGCGCCGGAATTTCGCCGGGAATGTAGCGCACCACCATCGCCACACTGCCGCGCTGGCGGAACGCGCTGATCCGATAGCTGCCCAGGCCAGGCCGCGGCAGACCGATATTGAGTTCGCCGGTTCGCGTGACTTCGGCCGCCCGCTCATGCCCCACGGCTTCGGCCAGCAGACGGAAGGGTTCATCCGGCGTCAAGACCTGCCGGTTCACGGCCACCGCATGTCCGTTGATGCGGATGAGGATGGGGGCGTGCGGACTGATGTAGATGTCGGAGGCCTTTTTCTCCGCCATCAGTTTGAACAAACGCTCCATTGCCGACATACATCCCCCTTGGTGTTGGTGACCGTAATCTTGGTGCGCAGCGCCGTCAGGCCCGCAGCAGTTCGTTGATGCTGGTCTTGGAGCGCGTCTGGGCGTCCACCCGCTTGACGATCACCGCGCAATACAAGCTGTACTTGCCGTCGCTGCTCGGCAGGTTGCCGCTGACCACCACCGAACCCTCGGGAATGCGGCCATAGCTCACCTCGCCGGTGGCGCGGTCGTAGATCTTGGTGGATTTGCCGATGTAGACCCCCATCGAGATGACGCAGTTGTCTTCGACGATCACGCCTTCCACCACCTCGGAGCGCGCACCGATGAAGCAGTTGTCGCCGATGATGGTCGGGTTGGCCTGGATCGGCTCCAGCACCCCGCCAATGCCCACGCCGCCAGACAGATGCACGTTCTTGCCGATCTGGGCACAAGAGCCCACGGTCGCCCAGGTATCGACCATCGTGCCCTCGTCAACATAGGCGCCGATGTTCACATAGGAGGGCATCAGCACCACATTGGGCGCGATGTAAGACCCATGCCTGGCCACCGCCGGCGGCACCACGCGCACGCCGGTGGCGCGCATCTGGGCTTCGTCGAGGTTGTGAAACTTGGTCTGCACCTTGTCGAAAAAATGCAGATCACCCGCCTGCATGGCCACGTTGTCATGCAGGCGAAAACTCAGCAGCACGGCCTTTTTCAGCCATTGATGAGTCACCCACTCGCCACCGAAGCGCTCGGCCACACGCAGCTTGCCGACGTTGAGCTGGTCGATCACGTGGCCCACGGCCTCGCGCAACTCGGCCGGCGCGTTGGCCGGGCTGTATTCGGTACGGTTTTCCCAGGCCTGGTCGATGAGGGTCTGCAGTTGTTGCGTCATGGTGAGGGTCTTTGTGAGTGGATCAGTTCAGAACAATAGGCGGCGATACGGCGGGCTGCTTCGACGCATTCGTCCAGCGGAGCGACCAGGGCCATGCGGATGCGTCCGCGCCCCGGATTGGCGCCGCCCTGCTCGCGAGCCAGATAGCTGCCGGGCAAGACGGTGACATTGTATTTTTCGAGCAAGCCGCGGGAGAACTGTGCATCGTCGCCCGGCGTGGCCGCCCACAGGTAGAACCCGGCATCGGGCAGGCGCACGTCCATCACCGGCTGCAGCAGGGGCAGCACGGCGGCGAATTTCTCGCGGTACAGCGCACGGTTGTGCTCGACGTGCGCCTCGTCGTTCCAGGCGGCCACACTTGCCGCCTGCACCGCTGGCCCCATGGCGCTGCCGTGGTAGGTGCGATAGCGGGTGAACGCCGCGATCAGCTCCGCGTCCCCGGCGACAAAGCCCGACCGCAGGCCCGGCACATTCGATCGCTTGGACAGCGAGGTGAAGTAAACGAGATTGCGGAAATCCGTCCGCCCCAACTGCCGGGCCGCTTCCAGTCCGCCCAGCGGCGCCTGCGGCCCAAACCAGATTTCCGAATAGCACTCGTCGCTCGCAATGACAAAGCCGTGCCGGTCGGAGAGTTCGAACAGCAACCTCCATTCCTCCAGAGGCATCACCGCCCCGGTCGGGTTCCCCGGCGAGCAGACGTACAGAAGCTGGGTGCGCTGCCAGACTGACTCGGGCACCGCCGCCCAGTCCACCGCGAAGTTGCGCTGCGCGTCCACCGCGGCGAAATAGGGCTGCGCCCCGGCGAGCAGCGCCGCCCCTTCGTAGATTTGATAGAACGGATTCGGGCAAACCACCGTGGCTGCGGCCTTGTCCGCATCCACCACGGTCTGCGCCAGGGCGAACAGCGCCTCCCGCGACCCGTTGACCGGCAGCACCTGGCTCTGCGGGTCCAAATTGACGCCGTATCGGCGCTGCGCCCATTGCGCACAGGCCTTGCGCAACTCCACGCCTCCGATCGTGCTGGGGTACACCGCCAGGCCCTCCAGATGCGCGGCCAGCGCCTCCTGAATGAAAGGCGGGGTGGGATGCTTGGGCTCACCGATGCCCAGGCTGATCGCCGACCACTGCGATGAAGGCGTCACCCCCTGGTGAAGCAGACGCAGTTTTTCGAACGGATAGGGCTGAAGCTGGGCGAGACGAGGGTTCACGAGAGGCGCGGGGGCGGAAAAGGAAGGGCGCCGCCATTCTACGGAGCGCGGTCGCGAGGCAAAGCGCGGAAAGAAACAGAAATTTTCAATCGGCCGGGCGACTGACTGTCATCAAGGCGTCGAGCCCGGCGTTACCCGCAAGAGAACCCTGTTTTTGACCAGAACCGACCCGCCTGAACTGGCCACTATGCTATGGATCATGCTTACGCCCTCCCCCAAGCACTCGTGACCGACGCCACGCCATTCGACTCCGCCGAACTCAACCGTTTTTGCGCCGACGTCCGCGTGAGAGCCACCCGCATGGCACTCATCGAGCTGCGCGATGCGGCGCTGGCTGCCGATGTGGTTCAGGACAGCCTGCTCAAACTGGTGAGCAATTACAGGTTGCGGCCAGCGGAGGAATGGGCGCCGCTTTTCTACAGCATTCTGCGCAATCGCATCACCGACATGCACCGGCGGCGCAAGGTGGAGAAGATTTTCGATTTCTTCTTCTCCAGCGACGAGGACGAGGACCAACCTCCCAGTTGGGAGCAGATTGCCGACGGTGGGCTCGGGCCCGAGCAGCAGACCTCCAACGGGCAGCTTGCTGGGCGCATCGCCGATGCGATTTCAACCCTGAGCCCGCGGCAACGCGAGGCGTTTTTGCTGCGGGAAATGGAGGGTTTGTCCATCGTCGACACCGCCGCAGCGATGAAAGTCAGCGAAGGCAGCGTCAAGACGCACCATATGCGCGCGCTCACCCGCTTGAGGGAATTGCTTGAATCCGACCATCCCGCTAAAGTTTGAACTGCCTGAATCAGGTGCCATCATGACCACCCGCAACCATCTCACTCCCGCTCAGATCGACCACTACCGCAGTGGTCTGGCGTCGGCTGAACAGGCGGCGCAGATCGAAGTTCATCTGAAAGACTGCCCGCAGTGCCAACACGCGTTGCAGTTCGGGCAGCGTCTGAGCACCCTGCTGGCACCCTTGCCACAATTGGCCGCGCGCATGCCCCGCCGCCACTCGCGCGCCGTGCGCTGGCCCCGGGTCTTTGCCGCGGGCATGGCGACCGCCTCGCTGGCCCTGGCGGTGTTCATCAGCGTGCCCCATCTCATGACCACCAACGCGACTTATCCGGGTGGAGTTGGCTCTCAGGCTCTCAGCCCGCAGGTTGCGGATGCCGTGCAGAACATCGAGTTCTACCAGTGGCTTTCCAACCACCCGCAAATGCTGCAACAGGGGCTGCAAAATGGCAATCCGGCCTGAGCGCCACGCTCTCTGGCTTCGCGCGGTGCGAACGACTGCGCTTGCAGTCGCGGTCGCCCTTGTCGGCGCCGTCGGAATGGTCCCCTTGGCCCTGGCCAACCAGCGCGACGGTCAGGGCGCTTATCAGCGATGGGAGCGCATGCCCCAGCAGCAGCGCGAGCGCATTCTTCAAGAGCAGGAACGCTTCAAGCGCCTGCCGCCTGGCGAACAGGAACGGCTTCGCCGCGAGTACGAACAGCGGCGCAAATGACCACCGCCTGAACCCGGCGGGTGGCCGGGCCGCGCGGGGCATCAATGATGCGCGTGCGGAAAGAACAGAAAAACCTCCTGCCCGTCTCGCAGCACCCTGGTGCGAACGCCGTGAGGCAGCGTCAGTTTGGTGCGGACGTGACCAAACGGCAGCCCTGTCAACACCGGCACCCCGTGCGGTTTGAGTTTGGCACGCAGCCACTGCACCGCCGAGTTCAGGTCGTATCCCGCGTCGTGCGCGCTGAGTTTGTACCCGGTGAACTGCCCCAGAAGCACCGCCTTCTGCCGCTGAACAACCCCGGCATGCAGCAGTTGGCTGAACATACGTTCCACGCAGTACGGGTGTTCATTCACGTCTTCCAGGAACAACACGCCTTTGGCGCGGGGTAGGTAGGGCGTGCCGATCAGGCTTGCGACCATAGCCAGATTGCCCCCCCAGAGCACCCCTTCGACATCCAGGCCTCGCGGCGCATCGTCGCAGACAAAACCCACGGCTTCCAGGGTGCCGTCCACCGCATCCAGAAAACTGTCGACCGTGATGTCGTCCGGCTTGTTCTCACCGAAATCGTAAGACGCCATGGGACCGCTGAACGTGACGGCACCGGTCTGGGCCAGCAAGGCGAGTTGCAAAGCAGTGAAGTCACTGTGTCCGACCCACATCTGCCTGCGCTCCTTGATGGCCTGCGCCAGCAAGTTGTAGTCGATCGCTTGCAGCAGACGACTCAAACCATAACCGCCACGCGTCATCATGATCACGTCCGCCCGGCTCCGTGCCGCGTCGTGGATGGCACGAAGCCGCAGGGCATCGGTCCCGGCAAAACGCTGTACGCGCGCCAGCGCCTGGGCCCCCATGTGCACGCGAAAGCCCAAGGTCTGCAGATGCGCTTCGGCCCGTTCCAGGCGAGCAGGCTCCTGTACGGCCCCTGCAGGGGATACGAGGCGGAGCAAACCGCGACTGGGAGTCTGGCCGGAACTGGGGTTGATGTCGGGCATCGGAGGGAACGAGGCTGAAGGATGACGAGGAATCAGGAAACAGGCGGCTCGATATCGAGCTCTGTGACCTCGATGCCCGAGAGACAGGCATCGTGCTCGGGATGGGCAGGCTGTTTCTGCGCCTGGCGCCGGGCACGGAAAAAATCCTGCAGCAAGGCGCTGCAGGCCGACTGCTCGATCTCGGCGGTGACGTCGCAGTGATGATTCAGGCGCGGATCGGCAAACAGATCCACCACGCTGCCCGCCGCGCCCGTCTTGGGGTCTCGCGCCCCGAAAACCACGCGGGAAAAGCGCGCATGCAGCAGGGCCATCGCACACATCGCGCAAGGCTCCAACGTGACATAGAGCGTGCATTCAGGCAGGCGGTAATTGCCCAGCATCAGGGCGGCCTGCCGAAGCGCGACGATCTCGGCATGCGCCGTGGGGTCATGGTCGCCGATGGGCCGGTTGTATCCCGTGGCGATGACCGTTCCGTCCTTGACGATCACAGCCCCCACCGGCACTTCGCCCAATAGCCAGGCGTTCTGCGCCTGATCGAGTGCCAGGCGCATGAACGCGCGGTCGGCATCTGGATCGGGCGCCAACACCGGCCCCGGCGGCGGACGATTCATTCGGGCACGCTGGCGGGACGCGCCTTCAGGGCCTTGTCGAGCGACTGCCTGAACTGCTTCAGTGCGGCCGAAGCGGGTTGCCCCTCGTCACCGTGCGCACCGGCCGCGTTGGACGGCCCGGCGGCCCCCACTTGCCCCGAAAGCTGCGTACGCACCAGCCAGACGATGATCAGCAGGGTCAACAGCAAACCTATCAGTCCGAACAGCATGCGCATGCTGCTTCACTCCCACTCAATGGTCGCAGGGGGTTTGGAACTCACGTCGTAGGTCACGCGGTTGATGCCGCGCACCTCGTTGATGATGCGGCTGCTGACCTTCTTGAGCAGCGCGTACGGCAGCTCGGCCCAGTCGGCGGTCATGAAGTCGCTGGTCTGCACCGCACGCAGCGCCACAACATAGTCGTAGGTGCGGCCGTCGCCCATCACGCCCACGCTCTTGACCGGCAGGAACACGGTGAAGGCCTGGCTGGTCAGGTCGTACCAGCTCTTGCCGCTGACGGGGTCGATGGTCGAGCGCAGTTCTTCGATGAAGATGGCGTCGGCCCGACGCAGCAGGTCGGCGTAGTCCTTCTTCACCTCGCCCAGGATGCGCACGCCAAGGCCCGGCCCGGGAAAGGGGTGGCGGTAGACCATGTCGTGCGGCAGGCCGAGCGCCACGCCCAGCTCGCGCACCTCGTCCTTGAACAGGTCGCGCAGCGGCTCCAGCAGCTTCAGCCCCAGCTGCTCCGGCAGGCCACCCACGTTGTGGTGGCTCTTGATGGTCACGGCCTTCTTGCTCTTGGCGCCACCGGACTCGATCACGTCCGGGTAGATCGTGCCCTGGGCCAGCCACTTCGCACCCTTGGCCCCGTCGCCCTTGAGCTTGGCGGCCTCGGCCTTGAACACGTCGACGAACAGGCCGCCGATGATCTTGCGCTTCTTCTCGGGGTCGGTCACCCCCGCCAGCTGGCCGAGGAACAGCTCGCTGGCGTCGACGCGAATCACCTTGGCGTGCAGCTTGCCGGCAAACATAGCCATCACCATGTCGCCCTCGTGCAGTCGCAGCAGGCCGTGGTCGACGAATACGCAGGTCAGCTGGTCGCCGATGGCGCGGTGGATCAGGGCTGCGGCCACGGAAGAATCCACACCGCCGGACAGACCAAGAATCACTTCCTCATCGCCCACCTGCTCGCGGATTTTCTGTACCGCTTCGGTGATGTAGTCGCCCATGATCCAGTCGCCCTTGCAGCCGGCGATCTCGCGAACGAAACGCGTAAGCATGGCCTTGCCCTGCACCGTGTGGGTGACTTCGGGATGAAACTGCACGGCGTAGTAACCGCGCGCCTCGTCGGCCATGCCGGCGATGGCACAACTGGGCGTGGACGCCATGAGCTTGAACCCTGGCGGCATGTCCGTCACCTTGTCGCCATGACTCATCCACACCTTGAGCATGCCGTGGCCTTCCCCGGTGCGGAAGTCCTCGATGCCGTCGAACAATCGCGTATGACCGCGCGCGCGCACTTCGGCATAGCCGAATTCGCGGTGATCGCTCCACGCCACCTTGCCGCCCAGTTGCGAGGCCATGGTCTGCATGCCGTAGCAGATGCCCAGCACGGGCACGCCCAAATCCCAGACGGCCTGCGGCGCACGCAACTCGTGGTCTTCGTAGGTGCTGCCGTGGCTGCCCGAAAGAATGATGCCCTTGGGCGCGAAGTCACGCACGAAAGCGTCGCTCACGTCGCAGGGATGGATCTCGCAATACACCTGGGCTTCACGCACGCGGCGCGCGATGAGCTGCGTCACCTGGGAGCCGAAGTCGAGAATGAGGATTTTGTCGTGCATGAATGCAAGCGTCGGCTTGACGCCGACGAGGGGAAAAAGAGATCAGTCGACGTGGTAATTGGGCGCTTCTTGCGTGATCTGAACGTCATGGACATGACTTTCACGCATGCCAGCCGCCGTGATCTGCACAAACTCGGCCTGCCCGCGCATCGCTTCGATGGTGGCGCATCCGCAATAGCCCATAGACGAACGCACGCCGCCGACAAGTTGGTAGATGATGGCCACGAGCGGCCCTTTGTGAGGCACGCGCCCTTCAATGCCCTCGGGCACGAATTTCTCGTTCCCGGAGGCCGAAGTCGTCTCGGCCCCGTCCTGGAAATAGCGATCGGCGGATCCCGCCTTCATCGCCCCGATGGAGCCCATGCCCCGATAGGCCTTGTAGGCGCGTCCCTGATACAAAATGGCCTCACCCGGCGCCTCTTCGGTACCCGCGAACATGCTGCCCATCATGACGGTGGACGCGCCCGCAGCGATCGCCTTGGCGATATCGCCTGAGTAGCGGATGCCGCCATCTGCGATCAAGGGCACGCCGCTGCCCTCAAGCGCTTTGGAAACGTTGGCAATGGCGGTGATCTGCGGCACGCCCACCCCGGCGATGATGCGGGTCGTGCAGATCGAGCCAGGCCCGATGCCGACCTTCACCCCGTCGGCACCGACATCGACCAGGGCCAGTGCAGCGGCTCCGGTGGCAATGTTGCCGCCCACGACTTCGATCTGCGGGAAATTGCGCTTCACCCAGCGCACCCGGTCGAGCACCCCCTGGCTGTGACCATGTGCGGTGTCCACCACGATCACGTCGACGCCGGCATTGGCGAGCGCTTCCACGCGTTCTTCCGTGCCCTCGCCCACGCCCACCGCGGCGCCGACACGAAGCTTGCCCTGCGGGTCGCGCGCGGCGTTCGGACGTTCGGTGGCCTTCTGAATGTCCTTGACCGTCATCAGCCCTCGCAACTCGAAGTCGGCGTTCACCACCAGAACCCGCTCCAGGCGATGTTGATGCATCAAGGCCTTGGCCTGCTCCAGCGGCGCGCCCTCTGGCACGGTGACCAGGCGTTCGCGCGGCGTCATGATGTCCCGCACCGGAGTATCGAGACGGGTCTCAAAACGCAGATCGCGGTTGGTCACGATGCCCACGACCTTGCCATTCTCGATCACAGGAAAACCCGAGATGCCATGCTGTCGGGACAGTTGCAGAACGTCTCTCACCTTGACGATGGGAGAGATCGTGATGGGATCGCGCAGCACGCCCGACTCGAATCGCTTCACCCGGGCCACTTCGGTGGCTTGCGCCTTGGCGGTGAGATTCTTGTGAATGATGCCGATGCCCCCCTCCTGCGCCATGGCGATCGCCAGACGCGACTCGGTCACCGTGTCCATCGCTGCGGACACCAGGGGAATGTTGAGGGAAATATTGCGAGTCAGGCGAGTCGCAAGGCTGGTGTCTTTGGGTAACACCTGGGAATATGCGGGGACCAACAACACATCGTCGAAAGTCAGCGCTTTTCCTACAAGACGCATAGATGCCTCCGTGCAAAAGGAAATTATAGGCACGCGCGCCGTATTGAGCACGTTGCATGCGACCGATCGGCCGATGCTGGGCGCAATCGCGTTAAGCTAACAGTCTGACTCGACCCGCCTGCCCCATGCGCCCAATCGCCCACCGCCGCCACTTCCGCGCACTCGGCCGCGCGATGCTGCCCTTGTTTTTCATGGCGGCGCTTGCGCCAAGCGCTCAGGCAGCGCAATGGAAATGGCGCGACGCCAGTGGCGTGGTGCAGTACAGCGACCAGCCCCCACCCGGCACGATTCCCGCACGCGACATTCTTCAGCGACCGGGGGCAAATGGATCCGTTGCCCAAGCCCCGTCTCCCCAATCCGCATCCCAGCCTCGGGCTGGCGATGCCACTCAGCAGCAGGCGGCCAGCGAACTGGACAAGAAGATTGCCGAGAAGAAGAAGGCCGACCAGGCGGCACAAGAGCAGGCCAAACTGCAGCAGCAACAGGCACAGACCTTGCAGAACCAGCAGAACTGCCTGCAGGCTCAAAAGCAATTATTGGTGGTCGACAGCGGCCAGCGCATGGTGCAGATCGACGCTCAGGGTCAGCGCGCCATCATGGACGACGCGCAGCGGGCGGCAGAGCGCGCTCGCATCGCCGGACTCATGTCGCAGTATTGCCGCTGAAGCCCCTGCCGCCGAACTCGGCAGTCAGATCTTCCAGCGCTCGGCCAGACGCGCGGGACGAAGCACGTCGTACTCTTCAAAGGGCTGGTGTATCCAGGGGCTCGTGGGCAGCATGTCCACGTAGTACTCGGGCAAATAGGTTGAGATGCCCTTGACCCAGATGACGGCACTGCGCAGATCGGTGATCTTGCCGCTGCCGCTGCGAAGGTGGTTTTCAACCGCCTTGAGCGTCTCGCCCGAATCGGCCAGATCGTCCACCAGCAGCACGCGCCCTTCGAGTTCGCCGCGCGGCAGGGTGATGTAGCGGGCGATGTCCAGGCGCCCCTGCACCGTTCCCGCGCTTTCGCGGTAGGAACTGGTGGACATGATGGCCAGTGGCTTGTCGAAAATCCGCGACAGAATGTCTCCAGGCCGAACGCCGCCACGCGCCAGGCAGAGGATCTGATCGAACTCCCAGCCCGATGCATGCACCTTGAGCGCAAGTCTTTCGATCAGGGCGTGGTATTCGTCCCAGGAAACATAGAGATGCTTGCCGTCCTCGCTGAGCATGGCCGAACCTTTGTGAACGTGTGGAAAATGAAATCTGCCCGAAGCGCGATGAACGCTCAAGCCTGAAACGGATGGCGCAGCACGATGGTGTGCTCGCGGTCGGGGCCGGTGGACACCATGTCGATCGGCGCGCCGATGAGCTCGCCGACCCGTTGCAGATAGCTGCGCGCCTGGGCGGGCAGTTGATCCCAGGTGGTGAGGCCCTTGGTG
The DNA here is from genome assembly GCF_002028405.1 of Thiomonas intermedia. Lineage (NCBI taxonomy): Bacteria > Pseudomonadati > Pseudomonadota > Betaproteobacteria > Burkholderiales > Thiomonas > Thiomonas intermedia. The sequence goes on along the minus strand of NZ_CP020046.1, from coordinate 2,882,437 downwards.
CTCTGCGTCCATCCCGCGAAATCTTCGTAGATCGGCTCGCAGCGCTCGATCTCGTCGGCATCCAGCGGCAGAACGTCGCGACGAACGCCATCGAGGGTGTAGCCCACGCAGGCCCGGATGGTCGGCAGGCCGTCAAGCACGTCGAGCTTGGTGATGCACAGCCCCGAAACGCCGTTGATGATCACGGCGCGCTTGAGCGCAGCGACATCGAGCCAGCCGCAGCGCCGGGCGCGTCCCGTCACCGTGCCGAACTCCTGACCCACGCTGGAGAGATGATGTCCCACGCTGCCCGGCTCGGCCGTGGGCAGCTCCGTCGGGAAGGGGCCGCTGCCCACCCGGGTGGTGTAGGCCTTGGTAATGCCCAACACGTAATGCAGCATGCCGGGCCCGACACCCGAGCCCGCGGCCGCAGTGCCGGCGACGCAATTGCTCGAGGTCACAAAGGGGTAGGTGCCGTGGTCGATGTCGAGCAGCGAGCCTTGCGCGCCTTCGAACAAGAGTCGGTCACCGCGCTGATGGGCCTGGTGGATGCTGTAACCCACATCGGCGAGCAGGGGCCGAACCTGCTCGCCGGACTTAAGCAACTGATCCATCACCATGGCCGCATCGACCGTATCGGTATGCAGGTAATGCTTCAAGACGAAATTGTGCAGATCCAGCACCTCGGCAAGCTTGGCCTGAAGGCGCTGCGGATGCTTGAGATCCTGCAAACGGATGGCACGGCGCGCCACCTTGTCTTCATAGGCCGGACCGATGCCCTTGCCCGTGGTGCCGATCTTGCCACTGCCCTCGTTCTCGCGACGGATCTCGCGAGCCTTGTCGAGCGCGACATGGGTGGGCAGTACGACGGGACAGGATTCGCTGATGTACAGCCGTGAGCGCACATCGACACCTGCCGCCTCGAGCCTGGCGATTTCGAGCAGCAGATGTTGAGGATCGACCACCACGCCATTGCCGACATAGCAGGCGACACCCGCGCGCATCACACCGGAAGGGATGAGCTGCAGCGCGGTCTTCTGCCCATTGATCACCAGCGTATGTCCCGCATTGTGACCGCCCTGAAAACGCACCACGCCCTGGGCATGGTCGGTCAGCCAGTCGACGACCTTGCCCTTGCCCTCATCACCCCATTGGGTGCCCACTACGACCACATGACGACCAGTATTCACGCGTGTGTTCTCTCAGAAATCAGTTCAAACGATGATCAAGCCTGGGAAGATCCGTTGCGATCTTCCACCAGCCATGTTCCCGCCCGCAAGACCAGATGGCGTTGGAATGCGCGCGTGTCGCTGGCTTGGTCCGGGGGTAATTGCACCACGGTTTCGCCGCGCCGCCGCAAATCGGCCACGACCTCGGCCAGACCCGGCGCCATCGACCACTCGGCCACGATGGCCGAGCCCGCCCGAGGCGCGGTGGCAAAGCCCGCCACCTCGCGCAGGTCCATCGAAAAACCCGTGGCTGCGCGCGGTCTGCCAAAGCTGGCGCCGACTTCGTCATAGCGACCGCCACGCGCGACGGCATTGGCATATCCGCGCGCATAGACGCTAAAGATCACGCCGCTGTGATAGCGGTAGCCCCGCATGTCCGCAAGGTCGATCTGCACCTGCGAGCCTTGTTGCTCGTGGTAGTCGGCCAGCGCCGACAGATCATCCAAGGCCCGCAGGATGAGCGCGTGTTGTGGCAAGGCGCGCCGCGCCTCCTGCAGCACCGCCGGATCGCCGTAAAGTTCGGGCAGCGCAAGAATGGCTGCGCGCTGCGCGGGCGTGCAATCGCGCGTCAGCAGACGCAGTTCGCCCGCATCCTTGTTGGCCAGGGCATCCAATATGGCCTCCATGGCCTCTGGCCCAAGCAACAGACCGGAGAGCACTCCGCGCACGATGCGGTTGTCGGCCAAGTCGAGCGCCGCCTGATCCACGCCGGCCAATCGCAGGCAATCCAGGGATAGGCGCTGCACTTCAAGATCGGCTTCCAACCCGGCATGTCCGTACAACTCCGCACCGAACTGCAGAATCTCGCGGCTGGCGTGCACACCTTCCGGGTGCGTGCGAACCGCGCTGCCGCAATAGCACACCCGCGTCACGCCTTCCTGGTTCAACAAATGCGAATCGATGCGGGCCGCCTGGGGCGTCATGTCGGCACGCAGCCCCAGGGCGCGGCCCGAGATCTGATCGACCAGTTTGAACGTCTGCAGGTCGAGGTCTTGCCCCGTGCCCGACAGCAATGAGTCGACGAACTCAAGCAGCGGCGGCATGACCAGGGCATAGCCGTAACCCTTCGCCGCATCCAGACAGGCGCGGCGAAGGTGCTCGATCACGGCCGCCTCGCGAGGCAGCACATCGGAAAAATACTCAGGAAGACGCCAATTGCTCATGAAACGCGCTGGTTGTTGGGGCACGATCATCCGTGCCAACCGCTCAGCTTACTTGAGGACGGCCACCAGGAGAAGACCGCCTGTGACCGCAAGCAACCCGATGAAACGCAGTTGACCGTCGGTCAATGCCATGATCTGCTGGAACAGATGACGCCATTGCCTTGGAAATAGCAAGGGCATCAGTCCCTCGATGATCAAAACCAGACCGAGGGCGAGAAACAAGGCGCTCTGCACGTTGTCTCCTGCGCGAGACAGCCTCTGGCGAGGACGGTCTCAGCGCATGTCGACTATTTCGCCGGTTTCGCCGAACCGCCGCCCGGTCCCCGGAAGAACTGGAAGAACTGGGTATTCGGATCGAGCACCAGGACGTCGGACTTGTTGTTGAAGCTGGCGCGGTAGGCCTCCAGGCTTCGATAGAACTCGGCGAACTGGGGGTTCTGTCCAAACGACTTGGCGTAGATTGAAGAGGCCTCGGCGTCGCCCTGACCCTTGATAGTCTGCGCCTTGCTGTAAGCCTGGGAAATCACGATCTCGCGCTGCTTGTCCGCTTCGGCACGGATGGTCTCGGCTTCAGCATAACCCGTCGAGCGCAGCTCGTTGGCGACACGCTGGCGCTCCGCTTCCATACGGCGGTAGACCGACTGGGTGATGGCCGAAACGAAGTCCACCCGGGTCAGGCGCATATCGACGATCTGAATGCCCGTGCCCTGAATGTCCTTGGCAATACCGGACTGCACATCCCGCATGACCTGATCACGCTGGGAGGCGAGCACCTGCCGAACCGTGCGTCGGGTGATCTGCTCGTTCAACGCGGCCTTGACGATCTGCGAGAGGCGGTCACCCGCACGACGCTGATCGCCGCCATAGCTGCGAATGAATTCGGTCGGATTGGTGATGCGCCACTTCAGATACCAGTCCACCACCACGTTCTTCTTCTCCGCGGTAATGAAGCGATCGGTATCGGGACTCTGCAGGGTCAGGATGCGCTTGTCGAGAAACACCACGTTCTCGAACGGCGCCGGGATCTTGAAGTACAGACCAGGCGTGCTGATCACCCGTTTGATCTGCCCGAGACCGAACACCGCAGCGAACTGCCGTTGATCGACGACGAAAAGGCTGGACGACAACACCAGAATGGCCACGACCAGGGCCACGAGCGCAAGAATGATTTTGTTCATCGCTCAGCCCTCACTGGAAGTTACGCTCGCGCAGCGTGTCGCGCGAGGTTCTTGAACTGGGGGTTGCCGTCCCGTCCGGCGCGGAAGCCGTGCTGTCCGCAGCTGCGGGCGAGGTGCCCGTCGATGCGGAAGGCAGCGTGGGTACCGCGGCCGGCGCGGCCGGGGTCGCAGCGATTGACGAGGTCTTGCCGGCCGATTGCTGCAGCAACTTGTCCAGCGGCAGGTAGAGCAGATTATTGTTGTTGCGCGAATCCACCATGACCTTCGATACGTTGGAGAGAATGTCTTGCATGGTTTGGAGGTACATGCGCTCACGCGTGACTTGCGGCGCCTTTTCATATTGCTGCAGGATCTGGTCGAAGCGCGAGGTATCGCCCTGGGCCTGCGCCACGACCTGCGCCTTGTAGGCCTCGGCGTCCTGGATCAGTCGCGAGGCCGAACCTTGCGCCCGCGGAACCACGTTGTTGGCGTAGGCCTGCGCTTCATTCTTCAGCCGTTCGCGGTCTTGGCCGGCCTTGATGGCGTCGTCAAATGCCGCCTGCACCTGCTCGGGCGGCTGCACGTTCTGCAGCGTGACGGTGGTGATGATGATGCCGGTCTTGTAGCGATCAAGGATTTTCTGCGTCAGGGCCTGCACGTCACTGGCGACCTGTTCACGCCCCTCGTAGAGCACATAGTCGAGAGTCTTGTTGCCCACGACTTCGCGCACCGCCGTTTCCGCCGCTTGAGACACGGCGTCATCCGGGCTGCGATTGTTGTAGAGGTAGTCCACCACATTGTCGATGCGGTACTGAACGGCGAACCGGACATCGACGATGTTCTCGTCCTCGGTCAGCATGGCCGATTCGGGCAGACCCGTCGCCTTCACCTCGCCGCCGCGCCCGACCTCGACCGAGCGAACCTGAGACACGTTGATGATCTCGTCAGCCTCGAAGGGATAGGGAAGCCGCCAGTGAAAACCCGCATCGGTGATGTAGGCGAGCTTGCCGAACCGCGTGACTGCCGCCTGCTGTCCTTCCTGCACGATGAAAAACCCGGACGACAACCAGCCCAGAACCCCGATCAGAATGAGGATGATGAAGCCCACGCCCATGCCCTTGGCTGAAGGGTACAGATCCGGGCGCTGCGGAGGCGTCCCTCCCCCGTTTCCGCCGCCGCGCTTCTTGCCGAACATCCCATTGAGCTTGCGGTTGAAATCGCGCCAAAGCTCGTCGAGATCGGGCGGACCACCGTTGCCCGGGCGCCGATTCGGATCGGGATTGTTGTTGCTTTGATGGCCGCCGGCGCCTTCATCCTTGCCCCAACGCGGGTCGTTGAGATTGAACAAGCGCGAATGGAGCCCTGCGAAGGGCCATACACGCAGCCACGCGCGACGAAGAAAGCGAACGCGCGCCGGGACCTGTGCAGAAGGCGAGGCACGCCAGAAACGTGAGGGAGTCATGCGGAAAGGTGAGTAGTGTCCGACAAAGCTGAAGCAGAAGACTGAAAGCGCGGATCAGCCAAAACCGCTTCCAGCAAAGCCCTTTTGAGGGAGGCGAGACCGTCGCCCGTCATGGCGCTGACGGCAAGCCGGGGCATGCTAGCACGCGCCTCGATACCCTCGGCTTCTTTGTGTCCATTTGTAACCAAAAGGTTCACAGGCAGCAGATCAGACTTGTTGAGAATCAAGAATTGCGGAAGGTCATCGGCCCCGATTTCGTGCAGCACCGCACGCACCTCGTCCATCTGTTCTAGTCGATGCGGCGAACTCGCATCGACCACGTGCAGCAGCAGATCGGCCTGCAAGGTGTCTTCGAGCGTGGCCTTGAATGCTTCGATCAGCGTGTGCGGCAAATCGCGGATGAAACCCACCGTATCCGACAGCGTGACATTCACCTGCGGAGCCAGGTAGAGCTTGCGCGTCGTCGTGTCGAGCGTGGCGAAGAGCTGATCGGCCGCATAGATTTTCGATCTGGTCAGCGCGTTGAACAGGGTGCTCTTGCCTGCATTCGTATAGCCCACGAGGGCCACACGAAAGGCCCCGGTGCGACCGCGCGCGCGACGCTGGGTCATGCGCTGGCGACCGAGTTTGCCCAGACGGGTGCGGAGCATCTTGATCTTGTCGTCGAGCATTCGGCGATCGAGCTCGATCTGCTTTTCGCCTGGGCCACCTCGCACCCCGATCCCGCCGGTCTGCCGCTCCAGGTGCGTCCAGCCGCGCACGAGGCGGGTGGCCAGATGTTCGAGTCTGGCGAGTTCGACCTGCATCTTGCCCTCGGCACTTTGTGCGCGGCGGGCGAAGATTTCGAGAATCAGGCCGGTACGGTCGATCACGGGTTTGCCCAGCGCCTTTTCGAGATTGCGCTGCTGGATCGGGCTGAGCGCGTTGTCGAAAATGATGGTGTCCGCAGACGTGGAACTGACCAGTTCGCTCAATTCATCGAGCTTGCCAGAGCCGATATAGGTTGCCGCATCAGGGCGGACCCGAACGCACGACAACTCGCCCGCCAGGGCATACCCTGCGGAGGTGCTGAGCTGCTCAAGCTCAGCCAGGGCATCATCGGACGAAGGGCGGCGTTGCTGCACGCTGACCAGGGCAGCGCGCTCGGGCCCCTCAGGCTGCGGGCGCTTCTTGCTCACCGATTTGGAAGGAGACCGGACGTGCGGGAACGACGGTGGAAATGGCGTGCTTGTAGACCATCTGGGTCACCGTGTTGCGCAGCAACACGACGTATTGATCGAAAGATTCGATATGCCCTTGCAACTTGATGCCATTGACCAGGTAAATCGACACCTGAACATGCTCCTTGCGCAGCAGGTTCAGAAAGGGGTCTTGTAGCAACTGCCCTTTGTTACTCATCTTTTTCTCCATTGTCGTGACGAAAGCTTAAATGGCATTCATGGTCTGGAATGCAAGAGGCTGCAAAATAACATAGTGCCAGGGGCCGTCGCAGCGATGCGGGGTTTCAGGCGTCTCTGGCGTAAGGATTCGTACTGCTGCGGTATTCCACCCGCAAAGGCGTACCTGTAAGGTCGAATTTTTCACGCAGCTGACCTTCCAGGTAGCGGGTGTAGGTCGCGGGCACCCGATCGAGCGCACTGCCGTGAATCACGATGATGGGAGGATTGGTGCCCCCCTGGTGTGCGTAGCGCAGTTTGGGGCGGACCGGACCTGTGCGCGGCGGCTGTTGCTGCGCCACGGCTTCGATGATGGCACGCGTGAGCTTGGGCGTGGGCAGCTTGCGGTAGGCGGCGGCGTGGGCCGCGATGACCGACTTCATCAGCCCGTTCAACCCCGCGCCGGTACGCGCGGAAATGCTGTGAAACTTCGCAAAGCCGACGAAGGGAAGGCGTTGGCGGATCGCCACCATCAGCCGTTCGCGGCCATATGTATCCACCGCGTCCCACTTGTTGGCCGCCAGCACCAGCGCCCTGCCCGCTTCGACGGCAAAACTGGCGATATGCGCATCCTGATCGGATACGCCCTCGGTGGCGTCGAGCAGCAGCACGACGACGTTGGCCTGTTCGATGGCCTGCAGCGTCTTGATGACCGAGAATTTTTCCACCGCTTCGAAGACCTTGCCCTTGCGGCGCAGGCCCGCGGTATCGATCAGGATGAACTTGCGGCCATCGCGCTCGAACGGAACTTCGATCGCATCGCGCGTCGTGCCCGGCATGTCGAACGCAATCACCCGTTCCTCGCCGACCAGGGCATTGACCAGCGTTGATTTACCCACATTGGGACGGCCGGCAATGGCCAGTCGCAGGCTGTGAACGCGCGGCGGTGTACCTGCGGTCGCGGCATCGGCAGCCTCGTCGGGCGGGTTCTGCTCATCCGTGCTCTCGGGCATGTCCGCCAACGGATCGGACGGCAAGGCACTCAGGATGCGCTCCAGCAGATCGGGCACCGAGTCACCATGGGCGGCACTGATGGAGAAGGGCTCGCCCAGACCCAGCTCGTGGAACTCGGCAAGCGCCGGGTGACCGTGGCGTCCTTCTGCCTTGTTCACCGCCAGAAGAATGGGCTTGCCGGTCTTGCGCAGCTCGGCGGCGATATGCAGATCCTGGGGACTCAGACCGGTGCGCAGATCCACCAGAAACACGACAAGATCGGACTCGGCGATGGCCTGCCGGGTCTGCCGCGCCATCTGGTGCACGATGCCGGTGTCGACCACGGGCTCGAAGCCGCCGGTGTCGACCACGATGACCGGCCGGTCCGCCATGCGCAGCATGCCGTAGTGGCGGTCGCGGGTGAGTCCGGGCATGTCGGCCACGATGGCGTCGCGAGACCGGGTCATGCGGTTGAACAGGGTGGATTTGCCGACGTTCGGTCGGCCAACCAGGGAAACAATGGGGGTCATGTCATTCGATCAGTCGGGCACGAAGGCGTAGATGCCGCCCTTTGCCGTGACGACGACCATGGTCTTCCCCAGCACCACGGGCGCGGCCTGAATGGCGCTGCCATCGGTCGCCACGCGCCCCACAATGCTGCCGTCCTTGGCCGAGAGAAAGCTGATGTAGCCCTGGTAATCGCCCACGGCCACCGTTCGGCCGACCAACAGGGGGGCGCTGAGGTTGCGATATTTCAGCTGCGAATTGGTCCAGCTGGGCACGCCATCGGTTGCCGAATAGGCCTGCACGTCGCCATTGGCCTGGGTGCCGACGACTTCCTGATCGTTCATGCTCAACGCGGTATAGCCGTTGGCCGCGCGCGTCCACAGCATGCGGCCGGTATCGGCATCCACGCAACCCACGGCGGATTGGTAGGCGCGTGCGCACAACATGGAGTCCAGAAGCGTCGGCTGACCGGTGATGCCCACCACGCGCTCGACCTCGGTAACGCCCCGGGCGCGGGCGAGCGTGGCCTGCCAGCGCGGCAGGCCATCATTCAGGGCATAGGCATCGATGCGTCCGAGCGCCGTGCCGATCATCACCATGCCGTCACGCGACACCATGCCGCCGGCCTGTTGCACCAAAAGAGAGGCCGCCCGATTGTCGGCCTGCCAGAGACGCCGGCCACTGGCTGCATCGAACGCGAACACGCGCTGATCGGCCGCCTGCACGATGATGCGGCCACCCGTCACATAAGGCGGCGTGAGGACCGTGGCGGGCAACTGGTAGCGCCACAGCAACTGCCCCTTCGGGCCGATCGATACGAGGCCATTGTTCTTGTCCACCACGGCGGTGAACGTGCCATCACTACCCGTGCCCGCGCTGATGCCCCCGGCCACCTTGGCCGACCATACGGTCTGCCCGGTGGCGCTGTTCAGGCGCATGACCTGGCCATCCGCCGAGGCAACGACGACCGCATCGGGCAGCGCGGCGGTCTGGAACCAGGCGGGAACATCGCCAATCCGCTGCGTCCAGGCCTGTTTGACAGTGAGAATGTTGGCCACCGGTGTCAGCGGCGTCGGCTCAGGCGGCTTGGAGCCCGACGCACAACCGGCCAACTGAGCGGCCAGAACGAGCGGCAGGGTTACACGGGCCCAGCCCGAAAAGCGACGATCCCTGCCTTCAGCACCCTGTTGCATCGCACTCATGCTGCGCTCCCCCCGACCGCTTGGAGTCTTTGTTGAATGGCGGCCCGCTCCGAAGCCTCCGCTGGGAGGGCCTTGAGCGCGGCTTCATAAGCAGATCGAGCCGCCTCGCGCTGACCTTGCAGCACGGCCAGGTCACCGCGGCGCACCTCGAACAGCGCGGCGAAAGACGGCTCCGGCACATCGGCCAAAGTCTTGCTCGCTTCGGCGTACTGCTTGGCGTCGATCTGCAGCGCCGACAGGTTAAGGCGCGCCACGGCGCGCTCGCTCGGCCCCGAGGCATGCTCGGAAGCCCACTTGAGCGCCTCGATCGCCTGGGCGTTCTTGCCTGCATCGTGCAGCGATTTGGCCACAGCCAGCGCCGCCATGCCCGCATAGGCGCTGGTCGGCGCCTTGCTCTGCATGACGGCCCAGGCCTGTTCGACCTTGTCGGGACTGTTGCTCTGAATGGCGGCCTGCACCTGCTCGAACACCGTCGCGGCCTTGGCGCCCTCGTTGCGCTGCCACCATTGCCAGCCGTAATACCCGGCAAAACCCAGTGCGACTGCCAGTACCGCGGCCGAGATCAGGGTGCCCCAGCGCTCCCAGAAGTGGCGCATCTGGGCGATCTGTTCTTGTTCTTCGAAGTTGTAGCTCATGGGAGGATCGGTGACGAAAAGCGGCTATTTTAGGTTGCCCATTCAGAGCAAAGCGGAAACCAGCGTCTGGATCGACTCGAGCGGAACCAAGCGCTGCTGCTGCCCGTCCTGGGCACCGCGCAGATCCTTGATGCCGAGCTGCCCGGACTGCATTTCCTGCTCGCCAAACACCAGGGCCCAACGGGCGCCGCTGGCGTCGGCCTTTTTCATTTGCGATTTCATGCTGCCGCCACCCATGTGCAACTGCACCCGCACCCCGGCCGCGCGCAGGGCTTCGCACAGCGGCATGGCGCGCGACACGAGCTCAGGCTGGGTCAGCACGGCGTAGGCATGCGGAGCACTGATGGGCGGCTGCTGACCCGCCTCGACCAGTAATTCGAGCACCCGTTCCATGCCCAGCGCCCAGCCGCAGGCAGGCGTGGGCTTGCCGCCGATCTGTTCGATCAGGCCGTCGTAGCGCCCCCCGGCACAGACCGTGGCCTGCGCTCCCAGTCGGTCGGTGACCCACTCGAACACCGTGAGGTTGTAATAGTCGAGCCCCCGCACCAGCCGCGGGTTGATGATGAACGACTGCCCTGCGGCGCGCAGCAACGCCTGCACGCCCCCGAAATGCGCCAGAGACGCCTCGCCGAGATAGTCGATGAGTTTGGGCGCGGCGTCGACCAGCGCCTGCATCGCCGGATTCTTGGTGTCGAGCACGCGCAGCGGATTGCTGTGCAACCGACGCTTCGCATCCTCGTCGAGCTGATCGGCGTGCGCCTCGAGATAGGCAATGAGCGCCACGCGATGACGCGCCCGCTCGTCGGCCTGGCCGAGGCAGTTGATTTCGAGCGTGACCAGTTCGCTCAAACCCAGGCGCGCCCAGAGCTGCCGCGCCATCAGAATGAGCTCCACGTCCACGTCAGGACCAGCGAACCCCAGCGCCTCCGCCCCGACCTGATGGAACTGGCGATAACGTCCGCGCTGCGGCCGCTCATGGCGGAACATCGGCCCGGTGTACCAGAGCCGCTTGCCGCCGTCGTACAGCAGGGAATGTTCGATGCACGCACGCACCACGGCCGCGGTGCCTTCGGGCCGCAAGGTGAGCGGCTCGCCATTGAGCGCGTCGGTAAAGCTGTACATCTCCTTCTCGACAATATCGGTCACTTCACCGATGCCGCGCACGAACAGCGGGGTGTACTCGAGAATGGGCGTGCGCAGGTTCTGATAGCCGTAGCTGCTCATGAGTGCGCGCACCTGCTCTTCGAACCACTCCCAGGCCGCCGATTTGGGCGGCACGATGTCATTCATGCCTTTGACGGCACTGAGTTTGTCTGCCATGGAATTCAAGCCACCTGTTCAGGATGGCGATGGGGCGCGCCGTAGCGCTGTTGAACGTATTGCTCGACGAGGGTCTGGAACTCCGCAGCGATGTTGTCGCCGCGCAGGGTCATGCGCTTTTCGCCATCGATGAACACCGGTGCCGCCGGTGCTTCGCCCGTACCGGGCAAGCTGATGCCGATGTCGGCATGCTTGCTCTCGCCAGGGCCGTTGACGATACAGCCCATCACGGCCACCCGCATCTGCTCCACCCCTGGGTAGCGGCCGCGCCAGACCGGCATCTGCGCACGCAGGAAACTGTCGATGCTCTGGGTCAGTTCCTGAAAGAAAGTACTCGTGGTGCGGCCACAGCCGGGGCAGGCGGTCACGCTGGGCGTGAAGGCGCGCAGGCCCAGCGCCTGCAGAATTTCCAGCGCGACCACCACCTCCTGGGTTCGCGGCGCATGGGGCTCCGGGGTGAGAGAGACGCGAATGGTGTCGCCGATGCCCTCCTGCAGCAACACCGCCAGCGCCGCCGTCGAGGCCACCGCGCCGCGGGTGCCCATGCCCGCCTCGGTCAAGCCAAGATGCAGCGGATAGTCGCAGCGCGCCGCCAGGGCGCGGTACACGGTGACGAGGTCCTGCACATTGGAGACCTTGCACGACAACAGGATCTGCTCAGGCCTCATGCCCAGCTCGCGTGCGCGTTCAGCCGACTCCAGCGCCGACAGCACCAGCGCCTGCGCCATGATCTGTCGCGCCTCATAGGGTTGGGCGCGCCCGGCGTTGGCGTCCATCAGGCTGGCGAGCAGTTCCTGGTCGAGACTGCCCCAGTTCACCCCGATGCGCACGGGTTTGTCGTGACGCAGGGCAATGTCGATCATCTGGCCGAATTGCCGGTCTTTCTTCTCACCCTTGCCGACATTGCCCGGGTTGATGCGATATTTGGACAGCGCGCGGGCACAGTCGGGAAAATCGCTCAGCAGACGATGGCCGTTGTAATGAAAGTCGCCGATGAGCGGCACCGAAACCCCCATGCGGTCGAGCTGTTCACGAATGGCCGGCACGGCGGCGGCGGCCTCGGGGGTGTTCACCGTGATGCGGACCAGTTCCGATCCCGCCGCCGCGAGCTCCTTGACCTGAATCGCCGTGCCGATGGCATCGGCCGTATCGGTATTGGTCATGGACTGCACGCGCACCGGCGCGTCGCCCCCGACGGTCACGACATGCTCCCCCCAGACCACGCGCGCCTGGCGCGTACGGTGGCGGGAAGGCAGGGCTTCGGGAATCGGGGGATCGAGCAGTTCCATGCGCCAGCTCTCAGTTCAGTGTGAACCGCGCCACATTGGCTCGCGTGTCCGGGGCAAGATCCACTGGCTTGCCCGCATAAGTTACCGAGGTCTGCGGGGCATTGCCCACCACGACGGACAGCGGCACGCTTCCCGCAGGCACCTGCACGCTCTGCGGCGCGCCGGCTTGCAGCAACTGTGAAAAGATCACCTTGCCATCATGCGCGGTGACCTGCACCCAGCTCGGCGCACTCGCGGCCAGTTGCAGCGATGCCCCCGCCGCAGCAGACACCGCAGACGCTGCGGACGCAGGGCGCACCGGCACCGGCGCCGCGGCGGGCGCCGAGGCCGTGATCGCCTGCGAAGATTGCAGTCCCAGCGCTGAAGACTCGGCGTGGACAGACTGCGAACTTGCAGGCACCGCAGCCTGCGCGCCCGCTGGCACCACGTTTTCCACCACGGCCGGCTTTTGCGTTGCAGGCTGCGCCTTGACCGGCATCACGGACTCGGCCAGACCGCGCAAGGCCGGCCAGAAATACACCAACGCAGCCATCACCACGATCAACACGGCCAGCCAGAGCAAGCCTCGCGACCGGTGCCCGGCCGCGGCAGCCCGCGGCAAGGGCCGTTCGGGGACGCGCGCGGCGAGATCGGCACCGCCGGCCTCCTGCGCCGGCGCCGGGCTATGCAGCACGGGCGCGCCCGGCAGAAGATCGAGCAGAGGCTGCGCGTCGATCTTGAGGGCCTTGCAGCAACTGCGCAGCAGCGCGCGGCCGAAGGTGTCGTCAGGCAGCGCGGACCAGTCGCCCGCTTCCAGCGCGGCAATCTTTGCGGGGGCCACCTTGAGCTGTGCGGCCAGTTCTTCGAGGTTGCGCCCCGCCGCCATGCGGGCGCCGCGCAAAGCCGAACCTGCCTGGGCGCGGCTGGCCATGAGTTCCGCAGAAGGTTCTGTCATAGCGGATCAGTAGTTCAGCAAGGTGGAATCATCGAACCGCCCCTGTTGCGCGGCGATGGCTTCCCGCGAGTCGGGAAAGCGCTGTTCGATCTGGTTGGTCCACAGCGCCACATCCGCGGCATTGCCTGCTTTGCGGGCAATGAGAATGCCGACCCAGAGCGACTGGGCGCTTGCATAGGTGCCGCTGTTCACCCGCGCGATGTAGAACAAAGCCTCTTTGGCCTTGCCCATGCGATCGAGCACCACGGCCAGATTGGTGGAGAGCGCCGGATTGCCCGGATCGAGCGCGAAGCCCTTCTTGAGCGTGCCCTCCGATGCGGCCCAGTCTCCCGCGCGGTACTGGCATACGCCCAGCGCGAGATAGCTACGGACCGGGTAGCGGTAATTCTGAATGGACAGAGCCTTGTTGAACTGGGCAAACGAATCCGGATAGCGACGCTGCTGACAGAGGAACCACCCATAGTTGTGCAGCGCATCGGGATTATCGGGCGCCAGGCGCAGCGCTTCGCGGTAATTGGCATCGGCCTTGGCGCTGTCGTTCAGCGCGGTGTAGATCAGTGCGCGCATGGTGTAGGCAGGCACATAGTCTGACTTGTCCGCCAAGGCCTTGTTCACCTCTTCAAGCGCAACCTGAAACTGGCCGCGCTGGTAATAGCCTTCGGCAAGTTCGAGCCGCAGTTGAACGCGCTTGAGCACATCGCTCTGCTGGGGCGTCAAGGCGGCGCCCGAACCCATGTCTGCGGCACGTTGCGTCTGCGTGGCACATCCGCCCAACAGAAGTGCGCCCGCCATCAGAAAACCCATGAGGGCCATGCGCCCATGAGAAACACTGGCGCGCGCGCGAAGACTTGAGAACATGGGCAAATTCTCCCTCAATGACCCAGCCGGACCACAGGCGTTGTTGCGGCAGCCTGCTGCATGCGGATGACACGACGGGTGCGATCCTGCACCTCGCCCGCCAGTTGACCACAAGCTGCATCGATATCGTCTCCACGGGTCTTGCGCACGGTGGTGACCAGACCCGCATCGAGCAGAACCTGGGCAAAGGCTGCAACACGCGCGGCCGAAGAACGGTGGAGGCCCGACTGCGGGAACGGGTTGAACGGAATCAGATTGAACTTGCAGTTGACCTGCGCCGAACGCACCAGCCTGACCAGTTCCTGGGCCAGCGCCGGGGTATCGTTCACGCCGTCGAGCATGCAGTATTCAAAGGTGATGAAGTCGCGTGGCGCGAAATCGAGATAGCGCTTGCAGGCTGCCAGCAATTCGTGCAGCGGATACTTGCGATTGAGCGGCACCAGATCGTCGCGCAGCGCGTCGACGGGCGCGTGCAGCGAAACCGCCAGTGCCACCGGGCAGTCCTGCGACAGACGGTCGATCATGGGCACCACGCCGGAGGTGGAGACCGTCACCCGACGCCGCGACAAGCCATAGCCGTCGTCGTCGAGCATGGTGCGCAACGCGGGAAGCAGCGCGCCATAATTTTGCAGAGGCTCGCCCATGCCCATCATCACGACATTGGAGATGGCGCGCTCGCCTGCAGGAAGGCCGAGTTCCCGACGCATGGTGAACTCGGCATGCCAGAGCTGGGCGAGGATTTCCCAGGTCTGCAGATTGCGGCTGAAACCCTGGTGGCCTGTCGAACAGAACTTGCAGTTCACCGCGCAGCCCGCCTGCGACGACACACACAGGGTGTTGCGCTGGGCTTCGGGGATGAATACGGCTTCGACAGCGTTGCCTTGCCCGACATCGAACAGCCATTTCACCGTGCCGTCTGCCGAACGCGACTCGGTGAGCACGGGCAGCGCAGCGACCTGGGCCTGTTCACGCAGAAAGTGGCGCAGCGGTTTGGCCAGATCGCTCATGGCTTCGAAATCGGCCACGCCTTTCTGGTGCATCCAGCGGAACACCTGCCGCGCACGAAAGGCCGCATGGCCATGGCGCCCGAACCAGGCCACCAATCCGTCGCGATCGAACTGGAGCAGGTTGATGGGGGTCGGTTCGCCAGACATGGGCCGGGTTTCAGCGGGAATAAACCGCCATCGCCGGGAAGAAAAAGGCGATTTCCTGCGCTGCGGTTTCCGCCGCATCGGAGCCGTGCACCGCGTTGGCGTCGATGCTGTCGGCGAAATCGGCACGGATGGTGCCAGCCTCAGCCTTCTTCGGATCGGTCGCGCCCATCAGGTCGCGGTTCTTGAGAATGGCGCCCTCGCCTTCGAGCACTTGAATCATCACCGGGCCGGAAATCATGAACTCCACCAGATCCTTGAAGAACGGACGTGCCTTGTGCACGGCGTAGAACGCCTCGGCCTCGGCACGCGACAGGTGGGCCATGCGCGC
This sequence comes from Thiomonas intermedia, assembly GCF_002028405.1. Lineage (NCBI taxonomy): Bacteria > Pseudomonadati > Pseudomonadota > Betaproteobacteria > Burkholderiales > Thiomonas > Thiomonas intermedia. The sequence continues at coordinate 2,866,851 of NZ_CP020046.1, read as the reverse complement.
GGCCGCGATCTTGAGGCCAGCCGACTCAAAACGGCTGTAGATCTGCCCGATCACGTTCTTGGCGACGGCGTCGGGTTTGATGATGGAGAGCGTGCGCTCAATGGTCATACTTTGCTCCTGAAATCAAAGGGTTAATTCATCATTGTAGACAGCGCATGATCTGCGCCGCACGGCGTGGGCCCGCAAGACCGCGGATCAGCGTCCACCACCGCGATTGCCGCCACTGCCACTGCCGCCGCCACTGCGCCGGCGCCCGCCGGAAGGGCCGCCACCGCCGCCCGACCTGCGCGGTCCGGCGTCTTTATGGATGTAGCCGAAGCTGGTTTTCATCGGGTCCGGCTGCGAACTGCCCTGCTTGCCGCCCGGTTTGCGGCGCGATTGGCCGCCGGGCTTGTTTCCTGTCGAGAAATTACCTTCTCCGCCCCAGGAACCGCCGCCGTTGCGAACGACCGGACTCTTGCCGAACAGGGCCTCGACCGTGGTGCGGGCATAGCTGTCCGGCCCGGGCTGCTGCTGGCCGCCGCCCTGCCCCTTGCCGCGCGCCCCGCGACCACTGCCGCGGCTGTCGTGGCGGCGCCCGCCCTGGCCCTGTCCATTCTGGCGACGCACGGGACGATCTCCCGCCCCGGATGGGGCCTCGCCACTGCGACCCTGCAGGGCCTGCACCAGCGCCTTGTCGAGTTCGACGAAATCACCGCGGCGCAATCCGGCGGGCAAGACCACGCTGGCATAGCGCACCCGGATGAGTCGGCTCACCGTCAGCCCGACCGCCTCGAACATGCGTCGCACCTCCCGGTTTCGCCCCTCCGAGATGACCACGCGCCACCAGCGATTGGCGCCCTCGCCGCCCGCCTCTTCAAGACTGAGAAAGCGCGCCGGTCCATCGCCCAGTTGCACGCCCTGGAGCAGTTCGTCGCGTGCGGCGGCGTCGAGTTCACCCAGCACCCGCACGGCGTATTCGCGCTCGGCGCCGTAGCTCGGATGCATCAGCCGATTGGCCAGATCACCCGACGTGGTGAAGAGCAGCAGGCCCTCGGTGTTGATGTCCAGGCGCCCGACCGCCGTCCACTTGGCGCCTTGAAGCTTGGGCAGATGCTGAAAGACCGTGGGACGTCCTTCGGGATCTTTGAACGAGACGACCTCGCCCGTCGGCTTGTGATAGGCCAGCACGCGCGCCTGGGCTGGCCGCAAACGGCGCTTGATGATCTTGCCGTTGACGCGAATCTGGTCGGTGGGCAGGATGCGCTGCCCCAGATGCGCCGGCTCGCCATTGACGGAGACCCGTCCGGCCAGGATGAGGTCTTCCATCTCGCGGCGCGAGCCCACGCCGCTTTGCGCCAACACCTTGTGCAGCTTGGGCGCGTCTTCGGCCGGAGCCAGCACGCGACGCACGATCTCGGCGCTTTCCGCGGCCTGATCGTAGGTGCCCGAAATGACATCCTGGATCTGCACGCCCGCCATCGGCGCCTTCGCCGCAGCCACAGGGGCCGACGCAGCGGTTTGGTCATCGCCAGGCAGTGGCGCTGCCTCGTCCATGGAACGGCGTGCCTTGGGCGGACGCGGCGCGCGCTTGGGCTGCGTCGACGCCTCTGCGGGGACCGGCGCGTCAACCGCATCAGCAGCATCAAGGTGTCGGACCTGATCGGTCTCACCGGGATCCGTGGCAACGGCCTCGGTGGGCGGTGGCGCAGTTGGCGCCCCGGCCTCAGGTGCGGCTGTGTCTTCGGCGGCCGCGGCCGTCTTGCGCGGCGCCCGCCGCGATGGGGCCCGCGGCTTGCGCGCCGGGGGCGTCTCTGCCGTGACCTCCACGGCCTCGGAGGGGACGCCGAGTTCGGGTGAATCAGACGGGTCGGATGGGCTCATGGTTCGTTTGGGGTGGAGTCAGTCAAAGGCAGCTCGCCCTCGGGAGGGTCGCTGGACACGGGGGGCGCCTGTTCGCCTTCGGTCGTTTCAGGCAGGCGATGGGCCTCGAGGCCGGGCGCTGACGCGTCCGCCTCTTCCTGGGATTCTTCAAAACGCTCGATGTCCGGCAATCGCTGCTGCAGGCCATCGAAGTGAGGCAGGGCTTCGCCGCGTTCGCCCAAGGGCGGCAGCGCGTCGAGGGTTTTCAAGCCCAGATCGTCGAGAAATGGCTGGGTGGTCGCCAAAAGGGCCGGCCGCCCCGGCGCTTCACGGTGGCCGATGGTCTCGACCCAACCCCGGTCTTCAAGCTGGCGAATGATCTGGGCGTTGACCACGACGCCCCGGATCTCTTCGATGTCGCCGCGGGTGACCGGTTGACGATAGGCGATGATCGCCAGAGTTTCCAGCACGGCTCGAGAATATTTCTGCGGCTTCTCGGGATAGAGTCGATCGAGGAAGGGCTGCATCTCCGCCCGACTCTGGAAACGCCAGCCCTGCGCCAGCTGCACCAATTCAACACCGCGTCCCTGCCAGTCGCCGCGCAATTCATCGATCAGCGCACGCACGGTGTCTGCGGCGATCGTGTCGTCGAACAGGCGCCGCAACTCGGCGACGGACAAGGCTTGGGAAGCACAGATCAGCGCGGTCTCGAGGACGCGCTTGGCCTCTAGCGTGTTCATAGATACCCGGTAAATGGCGGCATCAGCCGGAATAGGTCCGCTGTGCAGCAGGGGCCCGAAGGCAGGCGCGGTGTGTCGGTGCGTGGCGCCCTAGGAGTTGGACCGCGATTTTAATACGCCGAGCCGTAGCGCCCGCCGCCCGGTACTCAGGAGCGGATTGCCAACTCCGCGGCCACCGGCGGATAGAACGCGTCGGCGTGCAGATCGCCGTCCTGCAATCCGCGCTCGCGCAGCTGCGCGCTGATCGATTCGACCATGCCCGGCGGCCCCGCAAGATAGACCTTGGCACCCGAAAAATCACTCACTTGGGCAAGCAGGTGGGCGGCCAGCGGCTGATGCACGGCCTGCGGCGGATCGCCCGGCTGCGCTTCATCGAGCGCGAGGTGATAGCGGAATTGGCGGTACTCCCGGCGCATCTGCTCCATGCGGTCGAGGCCATAGACATCGGCCTGGTTGCGAAATCCGGCGAACAGCACCACGGGCTCGAGCTTGCCGTTGTCCAGCGCGGTCTGCACCACACTCAGCATGGGCGCAAGACCCGTGCCGCCGCCCACGGCGAGCAGCGGCCCCTCATGCCTGGGGCGAAAATAACTCGTCCCCATCGGCCCGCGAACCAGCAGTTGCGCGCCTGGACGTATCACCGTGCCCAGCAGGCTGCTCAGAGCGCCGGTGGCGGTGCGGCGGATGTGAAACTCCAGCATGTCGTCGTACTCGGCATCCACGGGCGTGCTGGCCATGGAGAAATCGCGGGCGATTTCGTGCCCGTCGACCTCCACCACGATCTGCGCGTATTGTCCGGCCGAGAAGGTGAAAGGGATGCCCTCCCGGTCGGCGAATTCGATGTGCAGTCTGAGCGCGAAAATGTCCTGCGTCAGCGGCTCCAGCGCCACGACCCGGCACAGCAATTTGCGTTCGGGATGGGCGATCAGATCATCGCTGTCCGTGAGTCGGATGGTGATGTCTTCGGTCAGCAGAGCGCGACAGGCCAGGATGACGCCGCTGTCTCGTTGCGCATCGGGCAGGGCCTTGGGGTCGTACTTTTTCAGGGTGACCTGACCCGATTCGAGCACGCACTTGCAAGAGCCGCACTCGCCTGACTTGCAGGAATAGCGAATGGGCACCTGATGCCGCCGCAACAGCTTGAGCAGGTTCTCGTCGGGATCGGCGAGAAGGTCGGTCTCCGAAGGGAGGATGTGAACGCGGGGCATGGAGTCGAACGGGCGTCGTCGGTCAGGATGTCAGACAGCGACCTCGCCCGTCTCGCCCGTGCGGATGCGCACAACCTGCTCGATGCTGGTGACGAAGATCTTGCCGTCACCGATCTTGCCGGTACGGGCGGCCTTGACCACCGACTCGATGGCCCGGTCCACCTGGTCTTCCTTGACCACGGCCTCGACCTTCACCTTGGGCAGAAAATCCACCACGTATTCGGCGCCGCGGTACAGCTCGGTATGCCCCTTCTGGCGCCCGAATCCCTTGACCTCGGTCACCGTCAGTCCGGTGACCCCGATCTCGGCCAACGCCTCGCGCACCTCGTCGAGCTTGAACGGTTTGATGATGGCGGTGATGAGTTTCATGTCTGGGCTCCTCGGTGTTGGATTGAAGACGAAATTTAACTGGCTGCGGACATCTCGGCAGAAATCAGAACGATTCCCGGAATTTCGAGGTGATCGGATAGCGCCAATCGCGGCCGAATGCGCGATGGGTGATGCGAATGCCCGGCGGGGCCTGGCGGCGCTTGTATTCGGAGAGCTTGAGCAGGTGCACCACGCGCTCGACATCGGCACGGGCATAGCCTGCGGCGAGAACGGCATCGGCGCTCTGATCCTCTTCCATGTAGCGCTGCAGAATGCCGTCGAGCACGTCGTAGGGCGGCAGACTGTCCTGGTCGGTCTGATCGGGCCGCAGCTCGGCGCTGGGCGCGCGGGTGATGATGCGCCGAGGTATGACATCGGCATCGCCCCTGGCGGCCGCCTGCGCATTGCGCCAGCGCGCCAGTTCCCAAACCAGGGTCTTGGTCACGTCTTTGATGACCGCGAACCCGCCGGCCATGTCGCCATACAGCGTGGCGTAGCCCATGGCCATCTCGCTCTTGTTGCCCGTGGTCAGCACGATGCGTCCGCTGTTGTTCGACAAGCCCATCAGCAGGGTGCCGCGAATGCGGGCCTGGATGTTCTCCAGCGTGGTGTCGCCCGGGTGGGGCTGCAGCAGCGGGCCCAGCGTGGTGCGAAACGCGTCGAACAGGGGCGTGATGGGCAGCACGTCGTACTGCACGCCCAGACGCTGAGCCATCTCGGCCGCATCGTCGAGCGAGATCTGTGCGGTGAACTCGGATGGCATCATCACTGCCCGCACCTTGTCCGCGCCGAGCGCGTCCACGGCAAGGGCCATGACCAGCGCCGAATCCGCACCGCCCGACAAACCGATGAGCGCGCCGGGAAAGCCGTTCTTGCCCAGATAGTCGCGCACGCCGAGCACCAGCGCGGCATAGACCTCGGCATGATCGGTCTTGAGCGGGGCGATATGCGCGGGGGCCTGTTTGAACACCTCGCCCCCCGCCACATCGACCATCAGGACGTGCTCGGAGAACTGCGGCGCGCGGGCCACCAGATCACCCGCGCGGTCGAGTACGAAGGAAGCGCCGTCGAACACGATCTCGTCCTGCCCGCCCACCATCTGCGACGCAACCAGCGCCATGTCATTCTCCAGACAGCGCTGGCGCATCACCTGCTCGCGCTCGCCCGTCTTGCCGCGGTGATAGGGCGAAGCGTTGAGCACCAGCAGCACCTGCGCTCCGGCGGCGCGCGCCAGGCGCGGCGCATGCGGCAGCCAGGCGTCTTCGCAGATATTGATGCCCAAGCGCGTCCCGCCCGCCTCGAAGACCACGGCCTGGTCTCCGGGCGCGAAGTAGCGGCGCTCGTCGAACACCTGGTAGTTGGGCAGTTCGTGCTTGCAATAGGTGGCCTCGACCCTGCCGCCACGCAGCAGCGAGGCGGCATTGCAGGCCACCGCCTGCTGGGTGGACATCGGCCGCAGACGCCCGGCACCGGCCAGCGCGAGCGGGTGGCCGACGACCAGCGCCAAATCCGGCAGTTCCGACAGGTCAAGCGCAAGCTGCTTCAATGCGTCGGCACTGGCGTGCAGAAAGGCGGGCCGAAGCAGCAGATCCTCCGGGGGATAGCCGGTGAGCGCCAGCTCCGGGGTGACGACCACGCGAGCCCCCTGGGCGTAGGCGATTTGGGTCAGATGCGCGATCTGGGCGGCATTGCCCTTCAAGTCCCCCACGGTGGGGTTGCATTGCAAAACAGCGATTCGGAGCGTCATGGCTGAGGATTTTCGCACTGAGTTGGGAGAGTCGGTGAGCGCCCTGCCCGCCGAGGTCTGGGACGGCCTGGTCGACGCCACGCCGGGCGCCACGCCGTTTCAGCGCCACGCCTGGCTGAGCGCCTTGGAGCGCACGGGCTGCGTCGGCGTGGAGACCGGGTGGCAACCTGTCGTCGTCACCCTGCGGGATCACACCCAGCAACTCGCCGCGGCCTGCGTGCTGTACGTGAAATCGCACTCCTACGGCGAGTACGTATTCGACTGGGCCTGGGCGCGCGCCTATGCCGAGCACGGCCTGCCCTATTACCCCAAACTCCTGCTTGCGGTCCCCTTCACCCCCGTCGGCGGCGCCAAGCTGCTCGGACGCGACGCCCGGGCGCGCAAGGTTTTGCTTCAAGAGATTCTGGCCTTGGCGCGGCGCAGCGGCTTGAGCTCCTTTCACGCCTTGTTTCTCGACCCGCAGGAAGCCCTTTGGTGCGACGAGCTTGGACTGCTCGGGCGCACCACATTGCAGTTCCACTGGCGCAACCCACCCGCCGAGGGCGAGTCGCCCTGGCCCGACTTTGCCGCCTTTCTCGCCAGTCTGCGGCATGACAAACGCAAGAAGATCAAACAGGAACAACGCCAGGTCAGTGACGCTGGCGTGACCTTTCGCGCCCTGCAGGGACAGGAGATCACCGAACGCGATTGGGCCTTCTTCAGCCGCTGCTACGAGACGACCTACGCCCTGCACGGCTCAACCCCCTATCTGAATGCCGAGTTCTTCCAAGCCCTTGGCCGCGACCTGCCCGAGCATGGCCTGCTGTTTGTCGCCGAACGCGACGGGCAGCCCATCGCGAGCTCGCTCATTCTTCTCGACCCGCGCCGCCGCATCGCCTATGGCCGCTACTGGGGCGCCACCGCATCCGTTCCAGCCTTGCATTTTGATGCCTGCTACTACCAGCCCATCGCCTGGTGCCTGGCCCACGGCTACACCACCTTCGAAGGCGGCGCGCAGGGCGAACACAAAATGGCGCGCGGCCTGCAACCCGTGGCGACCCGGTCGGCCCATTGGCTCGCCCACCCCCGGTTTTCCCAGGCCGTGGAGGACTATCTGGAACGGGAGTCCGCCGATCTGGCCGCCCACCAAGACCAGCTGCAGGAACGCCTGCCGTTCAAGGAAGTGCAGTAACGCGCTCGCCGTGCTCAGGCGCGCATGGCGAGCTGTTTCTCGATGAAGGCGAGCAAGCCCGTGCTCGCCTGTTCCACGAGATCGAGCACCCGCTCGAAATCGCGCTCTGTGCCGTAATACGGATCAGGCACCGCCGCCACAGGCGCCTGCGGCGCAAAGCTCAGAAACAAGCGGCAGCGCGAGGCAAACTGCGCCGGCGATTGCTGCTCCAGCAAGGCGAGGTTGTCCCAATCCATCGCCAGCAGCAGGTCGAAACGCGAAAAATCGGCCTCTTCCACCGCGCGAGCGCGCAGTCCCGACAGGTCATAGCCGCGCTCCCGTGCGTGCCTCTGGCTACGACGATCGGGTGCCGAGCCCACATGAAAGGCGTGGGTGCCCGCCGAATCGATCCGAACCCGCTTTTCCAGTCCGGCGTCCCGCACCTTGGTACGAAACACTCCCTCGGCAGTGGGCGAACGGCAGATATTGCCCATACAGACAAACAGGACGGAAAAATCGGACATGGCAGATCTTGGAAGAGTCATAGGGGACACTCGAAATCCCTGGCGCGACTCGCATTATCGCCATCGTGCCTGCGGCAGCGCCGAGCAAGCCCCCAGGTGCCGGGCGTGCTGAAGACGATCGCCTTCAAAAAACTTTGCACGACCTGTCAACCGATCCGCGATGCGCCTCATTAAGGCTTCGATCCGGCTTGGATCTTTCCCATTCAAATTTGAAAGTTCATTCCATGAAGAAGATTGTTGCCACCCTGTTTGCTTCCCTGTTCGCCACCGTTGCCATGGCGCAAACCCCCGCCCCGGCCGCGCCCGAAGCTGCCAAGCCCGCCGTGGAGAAGAAGGTCGAGCACAAGAAGGCCACCCACAAGAAGGCTGAGCACAAGAAGGCCGAACACAAGGAAATGAAGAAAGAAGAGAAAAAGGCTCAGTAAAGCTTCCGCCCGGCTTCCGGGCGATCGCTTGCTGACGCGCTGGTCGCCTCGCGCGGTCGGCGTACTGCCCATCCCCCGTGCGCTTTGCGACGGGGGATTTTTTTATGCTGCAGACCCTTGCGGTACGACGTTCCCTGGGAGTATCAGCGGTTTTTATTCGCTGACCTCTTGAAATCATGCAAGACACCCCCACGATGGACAGGTCTTTTCATTTCCCGCGTTCGCGACTATGCAGACAGATCCCCAGACTCCCCCTTCCAACGACCGCCAGGCCACAGAGGGCGCACCGCAGGACGGCTCGCCTGAAACCGCACTGAACGACGCGTTGTCGCAGGCTCAGGCCGAGATCACGGCACTCAACGATCAACTCCTCCGCGCCCGCGCCGAGGTGGAGAACATCCGTCGACGCGCGGAAGAGGAAACCGCCAAGGCACGCAAGTTTGCGGTGGAGGGATTCGCCGAATCCCTGCTTCCGGTCAAGGACAGCCTGGAAGCCGCACTGGCCGATACGAGCGGCAAGCCGGAAGTGCTCAAACAGGGCGTGGAACTCACGCTGAGCCAGCTGAAATCGGCCTTCGAGCGCCATCGCCTGCAGGAAATCGCGCCAGCCCCCGGCGAGAAGTTCGACCCCGCGCTGCATCAGGCCATTTCGGTGCAACCCGCAGATCAGCCTTCGGGCACGGTGGCCACCGTATTGCAGAAAGGCTATCGCCTTGCCGAGCGCACACTGCGCCCTGCACTGATCACGGTGGCGCAGTAAGGTCCAGGTAGGCCCAGGCGGCCCAAGACCTTGAATTGGTGACGGGTCGCCTCATCTAGTTGACAGTCAAAAATCAGCGCCGGCCGGCGCGGCATATTCGGAGAGTTTCCATGGCAAAAATCATCGGTATCGACCTGGGCACCACCAATTCCTGCGTGGCGATCATGGAGGGCAATACGCCCAAGGTCATTGAGAACAGTGAAGGCGCACGCACCACGCCCTCGATCGTCGCCTACATGGAAGACGGCGAGATCCTGGTGGGGGCTTCGGCCAAGCGCCAATCGGTCACCAACCCCAGGAACACGCTTTACGCCGTCAAGCGCCTGATCGGTCGCAAGTTCGCCGAAAAGGAAGTGCAGAAGGACATCGACCTGATGCCCTACAGCATCGTCAAGGCCGACAACGGCGACGCCTGGGTGGAGGTGCGCGGCAAGAAACTCGCGCCGCCCCAGATCAGCGCCGAGGTGCTGCGCAAGATGAAAAAAACCGCGGAAGACTATCTCGGTGAAACCGTCACCGAGGCGGTGATCACCGTGCCCGCCTACTTCAACGACAGTCAGCGCCAGGCCACCAAGGATGCGGGCCGCATCGCCGGGCTGGACGTGAAGCGCATCATCAACGAACCCACGGCGGCGGCCCTGGCCTTCGGCCTGGACAAGCATGGCAAGGGCGACCGCAAGATCGCGGTGTACGACCTGGGCGGCGGCACCTTCGACATCTCCATCATCGAGATCGCCGACGTGGACGGCGAAAAGCAGTTCGAGGTGCTTTCCACCAATGGCGACACCTTCCTCGGCGGTGAAGACTTCGACCAACGCATCATCGACTACATCATCGGCGAGTTCAAGAAGGAACAGGGCGTCGATCTGAGCCGGGACGTGCTCGCGCTGCAGCGCCTCAAAGACGCGGCCGAGAAGGCCAAGATCGAGCTGTCGAGTTCCACCCAGACCGAGATCAACCTGCCCTACATCACGGCCGATGCCAGTGGCCCGAAGCACCTGAACCTCAAGCTGACCCGCGCCAAGCTGGAGTCGCTGGTCGAAGAGCTGATCGAACGCACCATTGCGCCCTGCCGTACCGCGATCACCGATGCCGGCGTGAAGGTGGGCGACATCGACGACGTCATCCTGGTCGGCGGCATGACCCGCATGCCCAAGGTGCAGGACAAGGTGAAGGAATTCTTCGGCAAAGAGCCGCGCAAGGACGTGAACCCCGACGAGGCCGTGGCCGTGGGCGCCGCCATCCAGGGTTCGGTGCTGTCGGGCGACCGCAAGGACGTGCTGCTGCTCGACGTGACGCCGCTGTCTCTGGGCATCGAGACCATGGGCGGCGTGATGACCAAGATGATCACCAAGAACACAACGGTGCCGACCAAACATGCGCAGGTCTACTCGACCGCGGATGACAACCAGCCCGCGGTGACCATCAAGGTGTATCAGGGCGAACGCGAGATGGCCGCCGGCAACAAGCTGCTGGGCGAGTTCAACCTCGAAGGCATTCCGCCCGCCCCGCGTGGCACGCCGCAGATCGAAGTGACCTTCGACATCGACGCCAACGGCATTCTGCACGTCAGCGCGAAGGACAAGGGCACCGGCAAGGAGAACAAGATCACCATCAAGGCCAACTCCGGGCTGAGTGAAGAGGAAGTGCAGCGCATGGTGCGCGATGCCGAGGTGAATGCCGAGGAAGACCACAAGAAGCGCGAACTGGTCGATGCCCGCAATCAGGCCGATGCCGCCGTGCATTCGGTGCGCAAGTCGCTGGGTGAGTATGGCGACAAACTCGACGCCGGTGAGAAGTCGTCGATCGAAGAGGCGCTGAAAGCCGCCGAAGAGGCGATCAAGTCGGAGGACAAGGCCGACATCGAAGCCAAGACCAGCGCCCTGCTCACCGCCAGCCAGAAACTGGGCGAGAAGATGTACGCGGGCCAGGCCGGCGAGCAGGCCGCTGCCGGTGCGGCCGCCGGTGGCGCCGCGGGAGCTGGGGCACAGGCGGCAGGTGACGACACCGTGGTCGATGCCGAGTTCAAGGAAGTGAAGGACGGCAAGGCCTGACCGCCTGCGTTTGTTGAGTCCCAACGGGAGGACCGCACTTGGCGCGGTCCTCCCGTTTGTCCATTGTTTTTCAATCGATCGGCAAGGCATAACCCGTGGCAAAACGTGACTACTACGACGTCTTGGGCGTGAGCAAGAACGCTTCGGAAGACGACATCAAGAAGGCCTATCGCAAACTGGCCATGAAGCATCACCCGGACCGCAATCAGGGCAACAAAGACTCTGAGGAGCAGTTCAAAGTCGTCAAGGAAGCTTACGAGTGTCTCTGCGATCCCCAGAAGCGCGCGGCCTATGACCAATACGGTCATGCCGGGGTCGACCCCTCGGCGGGCGGGTTTGGCGGCGGCGCGGGCGGATTTGGCGACTTCGGCAACATCTTCGACGAAATCTTCGGCGGCGGGCGCCGTGGCGGTGGTGGCGGACCGCAGGTCTATCGCGGCAACGACCTGAGCTACTCCCTGGAGATCAGCCTCGAAGACGCAGCGCACGGCGTGAGCAAGAGCCTGCGTATTCCGGGGTGGGAAGAATGCGGCACCTGCCACGGCAGCGGCGCCAAACCCGGCACCAAGCCCATTACCTGCACCACCTGCCATGGCAGCGGCCAGGTGGCGCAGCGCATGGGACCGTTCGCCATGCAGCAGACCTGTCCGACCTGCCACGGCACGGGCAAACTCATTCCCGAGCCCTGCACGGCCTGTCATGGCCGCGGCCGCATCCAGAAGCAGAAGACGCTGGAAGTGCAGATTCCCGCAGGCATCGACTCGGGCATGCGCATCCGCTCCACGGGCAACGGCGAACCCGGCGTGAACGGTGGGCCGGCCGGCGACCTGTACGTGGAAATCCACATCAAACAACACCCGGTCTTCGAGCGCGACGGCGACGACCTGCACTGTCACGTTCCGGTGAGCATGGCCACGGCGGCCCTGGGCGGCGGCATCGACGTGCCCACGCTGGGCGGCAAGGCGGAGATCGACCTGCCCGAAGGCACGCAGGCCGGCAAGACCTTCCGCCTGCGGGGCAAAGGCATCAAGGGTCTGCGCTCGAACTACCCCGGCGACCTCTACTGTCACGTCACCGTAGAGACGCCGGTCAAGCTCAATGAGGAGCAGAAACGGCTCTTGCGCGAGCTTGACGAGTCGCTGAAAAAGGGCGGCGACCGCCACTCGCCGCAAGCCAAATCATGGTTCGACAAGGCCAAGGAATTCTTCAAACCCGTTTGATGAGGCTCTTGGGTCTGCACAAATGAGCGGGTCCATGCCAAGGGGTGCGAAAATAGCGCTCTTTGCCTCTCAAGGAAACGCAGGTCCGCTCACGTTTCCTTGACCCCCGCGGGGGGCGGGCTGGGCAGAGCCCGGCCCCGGGGGCTCACACACACCCGCATCATGGAAGCCGAACGCCTCAACGCCATCACCAACCGAATTGCCGACCTTCAGCAGCGCGTCCAAGCGCTAAGGGGGTATCTTTGACTTCGATGCCAAGTCGTCGCGTCTGATGGAAGTTGCCGGGGCGCTCGAAGACCCGCAGGTCTGGAACGACCCCAAGCGCGCCCAAGAGCTGGGCCGCGAGCGCAAGTCACTCGAAGTCGTGGTGCTCGGTCTGGAGAACCTCACCACGGCGCTTGCCGATCACAGCGAACTGTTCGAGATGTCCCGCGAGGAAGGCGATGACGCCACCTGCGAGGCCATCGAGACCGATGTCGAGAAGTCCGCCGCCGAAGTCGAGGCGCTGGAGTTCCGCCGCATGTTCTCCAACCCGCTCGATCCCAGCAACTGCTTCATCGACATCCAGGCCGGGGCCGGTGGCACCGAAGCCTGCGACTGGGCCAGCATGCTGCTGCGCCAGTACCTTCGGTACTGCGAGCGCAAGGGCTTCAAGGTGGAGGTGATGGAAGAGACCGAAGGTGACGTCGCAGGCATCCGCAGTGCCACGATCAAGATCGAAGGCGACTACGCCTATGGCCAGTTGCGCACGGAAACCGGCGTGCATCGCCTGGTGCGCAAGAGCCCCTTCGACTCCTCCGGCGGACGCCACACCAGCTTCGCCAGCGTGTTCGTCTACCCCGAGGTGGACGACTCCATCGAGATCGACATCAACCCCGCCGACGTGCGCACCGACACCTTTCGCGCCAGCGGCGCCGGCGGCCAGCACATCAACAAGACCGACTCCGCGGTGCGCCTCACGCACCTGCCTACGGGCATCGTGGTGCAGTGCCAGAACGACCGCAGCCAGCATCGCAACCGCGACGAGGCCTGGCAGATGTTGCGCTCGCGGCTCTACGAGCACGAGATGCGCAAGCGCATGGCCGAACAGCAGAAGCTCGAGTCGAGCAAGAGCGATGTGGGCTGGGGCCACCAGATCCGCAGCTATGTGCTCGACCAGAGCCGCATCAAGGATCTGCGGACGAATGTCGAGATCTCCAACACCCAGAAGGTGCTCGACGGCGATCTCGACGAATTCATCACCGCCAGCCTGAAATCCGGCCTTTGATCCTCACGGCTCCTGTCCCCTATCGCCCCGCTGAAACCCGCACTGCCATGACCGCCAAACCCGACACGCCCGCCCGCATCACCCGCCTGGCGGAGTACACCCCCCCGGCCTACGCCATCGACAGCGTGCACCTGCGCTTCGATCTCGACCCCGCGAAGACGCGCGTGCACAGCCGCATGGCGGTGCGCCGCGTTGACGGCGCCGCCGAGTCGGCCCCGCTGGTGCTCGACGGTGAAGACATCACCCTGCTGACGCTGAAGGTGAACGGCGAATTCGTCGCCTTCCGCCAGGACGGCAACACGCTGGTGCTCGACAAGCTGCCCGAGACGTTCACGCTGGAGATCGAAACGCTCAACGTCCCCCAGGCCAACACCCAGCTGGCGGGTCTTTACATGTCGGGCGGCGCGTTCTTCACCCAATGCGAAGCCGAGGGCTTTCGCCGCATCACCTATTGGCCCGACCGCCCGGATGTGATGAGCCGCTTTCACGTCACGCTGCGGGCCGACAAGACGCAGTACCCGGTGCTGCTGTCCAACGGCAATCTGGTGTCGCAGGCCGACCTGGACGGCGGCCGCCATGAGGCGGTGTGGGACGATCCGTTTCCCAAGCCCTGCTATCTGTTCGCGCTGGTCGGCGGCAATCTGGTGTGCCGCGAACAGACCGTGCGGGCCGCCTCGGGCAAGACGCATCTGCTGCAGGTCTATGTGCGCGCGGGCGATCTCGACAAGACCGAGCACGCGATGGAGTCGCTCATCAAGTCGATCGCGTGGGACGAACAGCGCTTCGGCCTGAGCCTCGATCTGGATCGTTTCATGATCGTGGCCGTGAGCGACTTCAACATGGGGGCCATGGAAAACAAGGGCCTCAACATCTTCAATACCAAGTATGTGCTGGCCAACCCGGCCACCGCCACCGATGTCGACTACGACGGCATCGAGAGCGTGGTCGGCCACGAGTATTTCCACAACTGGACGGGCGACCGCATCACCTGCCGCGACTGGTTCCAGCTCAGTCTCAAGGAAGGCCTCACCGTCTTCCGCGACCAGGAATTCAGCCAGGACCTGGCCGCCGCTTCGGGCGGTGAGTCCGCACGCGCGGTCAAGCGCATCGAGGACGTGCGGGTGTTGCGTACCGCGCAGTTTTCCGAGGACGCGGGCCCGATGGCGCATCCGGTTCGCCCCGAGCAATACCAGGCCATCGACAATTTCTACACCGCCACCGTCTATGAGAAGGGCGCCGAAGTGGTCCGCATGATGCAGACCCTGGTGGGCCGATCCGGCTTCCGCAAGGGGATGGATCTGTACTTCCAGCGCTTCGACGGCCAGGCCGTGACCTGCGACGACTTTGCCCAGGCCATGGCCGATGCCAACCCGGAGTCGGCTCTGGCCGCGCACCTGATCGCTTTCAAGCGCTGGTACAGCCAGGCCGGCACGCCGCGCCTGCACGCCAGCGGCGCGCTCGATTCGGCCGCCCGCACCTACACCCTCACGCTGCGTCAAACCCTGCCCGACACGCCCGGCCAGTCGGGCAAGCAGCCGCAGGTCATTCCTGTCGCCATGGGCTTGCTCGACGCCCGGGGCGGCGCCCTGCCCCTGTGGCTGCAAGGTCAGGACAAGGGCACCTCGACCGTGCTCGTGCTCACCGCATCCGAGCAGACCTTCGTCTTCGAGCAGATCGACGCCGACACCGTCACCCCTTCGTTGCTGCGCGGATTCTCGGCCCCGGTGATCCTCGACTACGCCTACACCGATGCCGAGTTGCTGCATTTGCTCGCCCATGACGCCGACCCGTTCAACCGTTGGGAAGCGGCGCAGCGACTGACGCTGTCGCGCGTGCTGGCCGCCGTTCGCGGCGAAGCACTGCGTCTCGACGCCCCTTATCTCGACGCTCTGCGCGCCGTGCTCCGCGACCCGAAGCTCGATCCCGCATTCAAGGATCTGCTGCTCACCCCGCCGGGCGAGGCCTACATCGCCGAACAGCTCGAAGAGGTCGACCCTCCTCGCATCCACCGCGCCCGCCAGGCGCTGCGCACCGCGCTGGCCCAGGAACTCGAACAAGACTGGCAGACCCTCTGGGACACCCTCGCCCCCGAAGGCGGTTACAGCCCCGATTTCGCCAGCGCCGGCCGCCGCGCCCTGCGCAATCAGGCCCAGGCGCATTGGTGCGAACTGGGGCAGGCGACTTGGCTGGGACGGGTCTATCAGCGTGTCAAGGATGCCGACAACATGACCGACCGCTTCGCCGCACTGACAGCCCTGGTCCATGTTGGCGCCGATCTGGCCAAGCCTGCGCTTGAGCGCTTCGCCACCCAGTTCGCCGAAGAACCGCTGGTCATGGACAAATGGTTCGCGCTGCAGGCCAGCGCGCCCGACCGCGACGGCCTGCAGCTCGAGCGCGTGCGCGCCCTGATGCGGCACCCCGCCTTCTCCATCCACAACCCCAACCGAGCCCGCAGCGTGCTGTTCGCCTACTGCCAGGCCAATCCAGGCGCCTTCCACCGCGCCGACGGTGCGGGCTACGCGTTCTGGGCCGAACAGGTTCAGGCGCTCGATGCCATCAACCCGCAGGTCGCTGCCCGGCTGGCACGGGCCCTCGACCGCTGGCGCAAACTCGCGCCTCCGTATCGCGACGCCGCGCAACAGGCGCTGCGCACCGTGGCAGACAGCGCCGGTCTGTCCTCCGACACCCGAGAAATCATCGAACGTGCCCTGGCCAACTGATCGCGGCGCGCCCCTTTCCTTCCAGAGACTCCCCCATGACCCAATCCGTCAACCTCACCCGCTACCTCGTTGAACAGGAGCGCGAGCATGGCGCCATCACCCCGCATCTGCGCCTGCTCGTCGAAGTCGTCGCGCGTGCCTGCAAGCGCATCAGCATTGCCGTGAACAAAGGCGCCCTGGGCGATGTGCTCGGCTCCGCCGGCACCGGCAACGTGCAGGGCGAAGTGCAGAAAAAGCTCGACGTCATCGCCAACGACGTGCTGATCCACGCCAACGAGTGGGGCGGACACCTGGCTGCCATGGCCTCGGAAGAAATGGACACCGTGTTCCCGGTCTCGGAACACTACCCGCGCGGCGAGTACCTGCTGCTGTTCGACCCGCTCGACGGCTCCTCCAACATCGACGTCGACGTCACCATCGGCACCATTTTTTCCGTGCTGCAGTTGCCAGGCAACGTCGGTGAAGTCAGCGAAGCGCATTTTCTTCAGGCTGGCGCCCGGCAGGTTGCCGCGGGTTACTGCGTGTATGGCCCGCAAACCCAGCTCGTCCTCACCGTGGGCCATGGCGTGGCCGTCTTCACCCTCGATCGCGAGCAGGGCAGCTTCGTGCTCACGCAGGACGGCCTGAAGATTCCCGCCAGCACCAGCGAGTTCTCCATCAATATGTCGAACCTGCGTCACTGGGCGCCTCCAGTGAAGCGCTACATCGACGAATGCCTGCAAGGCAAGGACGGCCCGCGCGGACGCGACTTCAACATGCGCTGGGTGGGCAGCATGGTGGCCGACGTGCATCGCATTCTCATGCGTGGCGGCGTGTTCCTCTATCCGTGGGACCAGCGCGAGCCGAACAAACCCGGCAAGCTGCGTCTGCTGTACGAAGCCAATCCCATGAGCTTGCTGGTGGAACAGGCCGGCGGCGCGGCAACGAATGGCAAGCAGCGCATTCTCGACATCGCGCCCTCTTCTCTGCACGAGCGTTGCAGCGTGATGCTCGGATCAAGCGAAGAAGTTGAGCTGCTGCAGCGCTACCACGCCGAATCCGCCTGAAGACGAAGATCAGGCCGCGCCATTGGTATAGAATCGCTGGCTTCGCCGGTGTAGCTCAGTTGGTAGAGCAGCGCATTCGTAATGCGAAGGTCGAGGGTTCGACTCCTTTCACCGGCACCAATATAAGCAAAGTAAATCAATGATTTATGGAGAAAGCTCGACCTCACCAGTCGAGCTTTTTTTCGTTCAGAATGCCCTTTTATGGGGGTCGATTCCCACTGCGAATCACCTGAGTTGCTCTTGACGGAGAAGATCTGGACTTTCAGAGCGATACGACAACCTTGCTGGCCGAAACACCACGACGAAGTAAAGCCAGCGCTTCTGGAAGCGCTTCGAGCGAATGCCCCACTACGAGTGGTTTGGGTGCTGGGACCAAACGTCCGCTCGCCAGAGCTGGGCCGAGAAATTCATTGAAGATCTGCTTGCCAAGCGTGCCCTTCATCAGCGCGGTCCCCCAGATCGCTCGAGTGGCAACCCCTCTGACGCGCGCTCGGATCGCCAACCCCAGAAAGCCAGCGGCCAGTTGCGGCAAGCGCGTCAACTTCCAGAAGAACTGCCTGGTCAACGGCGCATCGTTGATCGGCAGCGGAGAACTCGCCATCGAGACCATTCGCTGGCCTCGGCAACGGCTCATGACGTCGATGCATGAGGCGCCGGAGCCCACCGCAATAGCCAACGCACCCGCCATGTCTCGGTCGGCGAGGTGCTTCGCCATGGTCACGACGACATCCGTATCGTTGTAGTCGAACACATAGCTGGCGCCGAGTCCTCTGACGTAGTCAAAGTTCTTTGGCGAAGCTGTCGTCACGACCTCGTAGCCCGCCGCTACAGCGAGCTGGATGGCCGCGCTCCCGACACAGGTCGACCCACCCCAAATGAGCACGGTCTTGCCGGTCGGCTCAGACCGCTGCACGGAAGGTGCGCGCAGGCCAAGTTGATCGTCGAGGAACAGCCCACATGCTGCTGTGGCGATGGCCAACGGCAGTACCGCCGCCCGTTCGAAGCTTATCGAGTCCGGCAGTTCCGTCGCAGCCTCTTGCCGCAGGATCACGTACTTCTGAAAAGCACCCTCGACCGACCGGTTGGCGATCTTGTCGATGCCCAGCGCCAGCCCTAAAACCCGGTCACCCGGCTTGAAACGGGACACCGATGCTCCGACCACGACGACCTCGCCGGCCACGTCCGATCCGAGGATCGCGGGATAGCTCACCCAAGGCGTGACCATGCTGCCCAGCGTCTGGACGATGCCGTCAAAAGAATTCAATGCGATTGCACGATTGCGAACCAGAATTTCTCCTGCACCAGGCCGAGGCATTGGTGCCTCGGACACGCTAAGCGGCTGGCCCTTGGCATTGATCCAGGCGGCTTGGTTTAAAGACATCAGGTTTCTCCATGTAACGGGCGGATTGACGTCTGGGTCTGTGGATCTCGACATCCACGGACGCCTGCGTCAGTGGAATCACTGTAAGGATTAAGAGTGGGATGATCCATAATGATTCGTTCCATATACATATTCGATCGTTCTAAATTTCGATGGATCCGCTTTCAGAGGTCATTCGACAGTCCAGACCTCGCAGCATCACGGTCGGGGCGACGGACGTCGGCGGAGACGTCGCCATCCAGTTCCCAGCGCATGAGGGCGCTTTCCTCTATTGCGTGGAGTCCGGTACTTGCTGGCTGCAAGTGCAGGGCGATGCCGAGGGCATCCATATGCACGCTGGCGATTGCTTCATGCTGCCGAGCGGTCGCCCCTTCGTGATGGCCAGCGACCTGGCCCTGCCACCGGTCGATGCCGCGGCCGTCTTCGACGGTCGGCCGAACGGCTCGGTCGCGGCCTACAACGGAGGCGGCCGATGCATGATGTTTGCCGCCCACTTCGAGTTCGATGGCGGATTTTCACGCTTTCTGTTCAGCGAGCTGGACACCGTAGTGCGGGTCAAGGAACCTGAGGCCAGGGCGACCCTGCGAGAGGCGATCGATCAGATGATCGACGAGCTCCAACGGGGTCGGCCTGGCTGCGAAGTCGTCGTCGACCATCTGGCACACATCGCACTTGTCAAGATATTGCGGTTTCACTTAGCCGAGGTTGCCCATGCGCGGCCTGGGTGGCTGTACGCGCTCGCCGACTCGCGGATGGGCGCGGCGATTTCCGCGATGCACGACGCACCGTCCCAGCGATGGACGGTAGCGTCGCTTGCCGGCGTCAGCGCCATGTCCCGCACCGCTTTCGCCACACGTTTCAAGACGACCGTCGGCCATGCGCCGATGGACTACCTGACTAAGTTGCGCATGCTCATCGCCGCCAAGCGACTAGCAGAACCTCGGGCACGAGTGTCAGTCGTGGCCCGGGAGCTAGGCTACGAATCGGAAAGCTCTTTCAGCGCAGCGTTCAAGAGAGCCATGGGGCTGTCACCACGGCGCTACACAGAAAGCGCCGGGCGCCATGCGCAAACGACAGAAGGTCAGATGTCTGTTTAGAAAAATAACGGGTCATACCCCAAAGCATGCGATGAAATTTCCATGAATACATCGTATTCACGCGTCTTTCGCAGTTTTATGTTTCACACTTGCCATGCAAAAGCCGAGGGAGCGACGCCTCTCACCGGCACCGGCACCACAAGGCAAGCCCGCCGCATTCCAGCGCAAGTCGACATGTGCCTACTGTTCCAAGCAGGATCATGTCGGCGTCCTTCTTTCAGAACCGCACGAATCCCTCTGCCGAAGCCAGTCTGGCTCCGACGCGAACCGGCGACGGACTGTGCCTGGCGCTGGGCTTCGACGCATGCCCATTCGGCTCCGCGTCGTTCAGCTTGAACTGATTCACCGCATCCTGAAGTTGCTGCGCCTGGGCATTCATCTCCTCGGCCGTTGCCGCCAGTTCTTCGGAAGCCGATGCGTTTTGCTGCGTCACCCCCGAGAGCTGGGAGACCGCCTGATTGATCTGCTGGATGCCGGTGGACTGTTCCTCGGACGCAGCCTTGATCTCCTGTACCAGATCGGATGTTTTCGCAATGGCCGGCACCACCTGTTCCAGCAGACGGCCCGCCGTTTCGGCCTGTCCCACGGAGGAAGACGCCAGATCGCCGATCTCCTTGGCGGCAGCCTGGCTTTTCTCCGCCAGCTTGCGCACCTCTGCGGCAACCACGGCGAAGCCCTTGCCGTGAGCACCGGCACGCGCCGCCTCGATAGCCGCGTTGAGCGCCAGCATATTGGTCTGATAGGCAATGTCGTCGACCACGGAGATGCGCTCGGCGATGCTCTTCATGGCTGAAACCGTGGCTTGAACCGCCGTGCCTCCTTGCTGCGCCTGCTGGGTGGCTTGTTGCGCCATGGAGTCGGTCAAACGGGCGTTGTCGGCGTTCTGGCTTATCGAGGCGGCCGACTGCTCCAGCGTCGCGGAGGTTTCCTCGATCGAGGCCGCCTGCTCGGAGGTCGCCTGGGCCAGGCTTTGCGAGGTGGCGGAGACTTGGGTCGAAGCCGAAGAAAGCAGATCGGCCGCGGATCGAACGGAATGGAGTGTTGCCGTCAGCCGCCCGACCATGCCCGACATCGCGTCCAGCAGCTGACCGGTTTCATCGCGGGTCGTCGCTCCGATCTGCACCGTGAGGTCACCCGCGGCCACCCGCCTGGCGACGGTAACCGCCGTTCCGAGAGGGCGGGTGATGGATCGGGTCAGCGCAAAGCCAAACACCATGGCGAGAACCATCGCAAAAATCGCCGCGCCAAGAGACGAATCGAGTGCAAGGCCGTAGGCAGAGTCAGCCTGCTGCGTGGCAACGCCGAAAAGCCCGACAAAGTGATCATCCAGCAGGCGCAGATCCGACCGGACCGCGTCTTCATCGGGTCTGACCTTCTGTCTGAAGACGCCCATGGCATCGCCATTCGTCGACTGCGTGGTAGCGCAGAACTGCATGGCCTGATCAAACGTCTGCAACCGGGTGGCGGTCTGCGCCAAGAGTTGTCGGCTCCTGTCGCTTCGAACTTCGCCGCTCAGCTTCTGCAGATCGGCCTGGGCGGCCTGCTCGCTGGTTTGAATCTTGTTCTGGATCTGCGTGCGCTCTGCAGCATCCTGGGTCAGAAGCAAATCCCTGCAGTCGGATGCCATCTGAATGGCTGCTGACCGGATCTCGCTCACACTGTGCGCTTGCGGCCAGGCTGTTCGGGTGGCCTCGTCAGTGGCGCGTTTCATCGACTGCACACTCCATACGGCGATGGCCGCAAGAGCGATCAACAGAGCCACCATCGTGCCAAAGCCTATCCCTAGGCGCGTGCCTATCTTGAAGTTTTGAAACATTGCTCCCCCCGAAGCCGTTGATATGAATGGACAGCTCACGACGTGAGCAATGTCACTTGCATGCTCAGCGGGCTCGATGCCGAGGCCCGCTGAGAGCTCAACGACTCCAATGAGCGACACTTCAATCTCTAAACGTAACCGATGTAAACAATAAATTTACATTTGTCGGCGTTCTGGGGAAGGCTTAACAGGCCGTTGAAAAAGTGCTCATTGAAAGGGCCACGGGTGCTGATTTCGAAGAAACGAGTCGCCTCGATGCATCAGCGCAGCGATTGCGACGGTCATTGCGCCCTGTTTGCAGGCCATGCTGCCCCTTTCGGGCGCACCTATCCCACGGCTTACGCATGATGCGCGTCCCACCATCCACCGATGCTGCCCATTCGCACCATGTTGTAGGTGGCAAAGCACAGCAGCGCCTGGCCCGTGAGCTTGACTTGGCCTATCAGTTTGGTCTTGGCAAGACCGCCCACCGTCTTGATCCAGCCAAAGGCCTCCTCAATGCGCTTGCGCACCTTCAGGCTGGTCTTGTAGCCTTCGTGCCGTTTGATGCGGCCGTCCACCGCCGAATGCTTGTCCTTGGCCGCCACGTGGGGCGTGACCTTGCGTTTGCGGCAACCCTTGCTAAAGGCCTTACTGTCGTAGCCTTTGTCGGCCCCGACCGTGGCCCGCTTGTTCTTGTTGCCCCGGCGATTGAGCATCGCCAGCGCCGCCTCGCGCTCGGCGGTGCCACTGGCATGGGTGATCTGGACATCCACGATCAGCCCGTTGCGGTTCTCCATGAGGATATGCCCCATGTGGCACAAGCGGGACTTGTCGCCCTGGCTCTTCTTGAACAGGCGGGCATCGGCGTCCGTGGTGCTCTCGTGGGTGTCGTTGCAGCGCTCCTGCCCTTTGAAGTCCACCTCGGGGTTGCGTCCGGGCGGCGTGTCGCTGTCATCGTCTTTGCGCTTGAAGCTCTTGTGCGAGGCCCAGGCCTCAATCAGCGTGCCGTCCACGCTGAAGTGCTCATCGCTGGCGAGCTTGCCCCACTGGGCGCTGAGCTTGACGCGCTCGAAGAAGGCACGGGCAAGGTCTTCGTTGAACAGGCGTTCGCGGTTGGCGCTGAAGGTGGAGTGGTCCCAGACCTTGTCCTCGATATTCAGGCCAACAAACCAGCGGTACAGCAGGTTGTAGTTGATGGCCTCGACCAACTGGCGCTCGCTGCGGATGGAGAACAGGATCTGCAGCAGCAGGGCCTTGAGCAGCATCTCCGGCGGCACCGAGGGTCGACCCCGGCGGGCATACACCGCTTCGAACTCGCCGGTCATCGTCGCCAGCAGCGCATCAACCACGGCGCGCAGCTTGCGCAGCGGGTGTGCCTGCGGCACTCGTTCTTCAAGGCTGATGTAGCTGAACATCGCCCCCTGAAAGTCTTGGTTGCCTCTCATCTTCCTCGACTGGGTTGTTCTCGGATGCCTTCAGATCGTAGCGGTGGACGCAGGCGCCAGCGGGGGATTTTTCAACGGCCTGTTAAAGCAACGCGGAGTAGGTTTCCGCGATGGCGGGCGCAAGCGGCTTGTCGGCGTGGTCCTATTGATCCGGCACGTTGCAGTTTGAAACGGCACCCCACCCCAACCCTCCCCACAAGTGGAGAGGGAGCCAACACGCCTCCCTCACAGTGTGGAGGAGGTTGGAAGGGGCTTACGCGGATCGCGCGCAGCGCAGTTTTCTCCTCCCCCACGCCGTGGGGGAGGTTGGGAGGGCTTACGCAGATCGCGCGCAGCGCAGTCTTCTCCTCCCCCACGCCGTGGGGGAGGTTGGGAGGGGGAGACGCTTGCATGGCGAGGCCCATTGTCCCGTTCATCCCTCTCCAGGCCGGATCAATCGTTCACCGGCGTGAGTTTGGCGATGTTCAGCGCGAGCCATTTGGTGCCGTGGCGGTTGAACCGGACCTGGGCGCGGGCCTCGTCTCCGGCGCCTTCCAGACTCAGCACCACGCCTTCGCCGAACTTGTTGTGAAACACAGACTGCCCGGAACGCAGTCCATGCGCGCGCGTACCCGTCTGGGGCATGCTCGAACTGTCTGCAACCGACGGCGTGGCGTTCGCTGTCAGCCGCGTCTGTCCGCCCCTGGAGGTCGGCGAATTGAAGGCGGGCACCGCTGTTTTCGGGGCATAGCTCCAGTTGCTGTGCTGATCGACCCCGAAGCCGCCACCAAACCCCGGTTGCCTGGCGCTGATCCATTTGAGGGACTCGACCGGCAGTTCATCGAAGAACCGGCTGCGCAGGTTGTAACGCGTCTGGCCGTGGAGCATGCGGGTCTGGGCCAGGCTGAGGTAGAGCCGTTTGCGCGCTCGGGTGATGGCCACATACATCAGGCGGCGCTCTTCTTCGACGCCGTCGGCTTCGCTCAGCGCATTCTCGTGCGGGAACAAACCTTCTTCCAGGCCGGTGATGAACACGGCGTCGAACTCCAGTCCCTTGGCCGCGTGGACGGTCATCATCTGAATGGCGTCCTGCCCGTTCTGCGCCTGGTTGTCGCCGGCTTCGAGCGCAGCGTGGGTGAGAAAGGCGGTCAGCGGCGAGAGGGTTTCGCCCGTGGCGGGGTCGATGCCGTCGATGGCCGCAAGGCTGTCGGACGCAGCGCCCGCCGCTTCTGCGCTCAGGGCCTGGCGCTGCTGCGCCGTCGCTTGCAGACCAAAGCCTTCCTGAGTGACGAAGGCGGCAGCGGCGTTGACCAGTTCTTCCAGGTTTTCCAGCCGCTCCTGCCCTTCGCGTTCCTCGCGGTAATGCGCGTTGAGGCCGCTGGCTTCAAGGACATGCCGAACGAGATCGGGCAGGCTCATGGCCGCGGTCTGAAAGCGCATCTGCGCCACCAGATCGAGAAAGGCCTGCAGACTGGCCGCACCGCGCCCCCCGAGAGCATCCACGGCTTCGCTCAATGGCGTGGCGCGCAGGCGGGCGGCGTCCTGCAACTGTTCCAGGGTGCGCGCCCCGATGCCGCGCGCGGGGAAGTTGACGACGCGCAGGAAAGCGGTGTCGTCCTGCGGGTTGTCGAGCAAGCGCAGGTAGGCCAGCGCATGCTTGACTTCGGCGCGTTCGAAAAACCGCAGCCCGCCATACACGCGATAAGGTAGCCCGGCATTGAACAGCGCCCCTTCGATGACCCGCGACAGTGCGTTGGCGCGATACAGCACGGCGATCTCGCTGGGCGTCAGTCCATCCCGCAACAACTGCCGGATTTCCTCGATCAGCCACTGGGCTTCGGCATAGTCGCTCGGCGCCTCGAACACCCTGATCGGCTCACCCGCGCCGGACTCCGTGCGCAGGTTTTTGCCCAGGCGCCGCGTATTGTTCGCGATCAGGGTATTGGCCGTATCGAGGATGTGGCCATGCGAGCGGTAGTTGCGTTCGAGCTTGATGAAATGACGCACATGGAACTCGCGCTGGTAATCATCCATATTGCCGGCGTGCGCCCCGCGGAAGGCATAGATGCTCTGATCGTCATCGCCCACGGCGAACACGCAGGCGGCGTGCGCATCCTCCGGTCCGGCAAGCAGTTTGAGCCACTGGTACTGCAGGCGATTGGTGTCCTGGAACTCGTCCACCAGGATGTGGCGGAAGCGCTGACGGTAATGCGAGCGGATTGGCGCGTTATCGCGCAGGATCTCGTAGGAGCGCAGCAGCAGCTCCGCAAAATCGGCCACGCCGTCGCGGGTGCATTGCGCCTCATAGGCCAGATAGATCTCGGCCAGTTGCCGGCTTTGCTGATCGCGCGCCTCCACGTCGCCCGGACGCAGGCCCTGCTCCTTGGCGCCGTTGATGAACCATTGCACCTGCTTGGGCGGATGGCGCTCCTCGTCCACATTCAGCCCTTTGAGCAGCCGCTTGATACTGGCGAGCTGATCCTGGATGTCGAGAATCTGGAAAGTCTGGGGCAACCCGGCCTCGCGCCAGTGCGCCCGCAGAAATCGGTTGCACAGCCCGTGGAAAGTCCCGATCCACATCCCCCTCACCGGAATGGGAAGCTGGGCAGACAGCCGCGCCATCATCTCCTTCGCCGCCTTGTTGGTGAAGGTCACGGCCAGAATGCCAGCGGGCGAGACCTGCCCGGTGGAAATCAGCCAGGCAATGCGCGTGGTGAGCACCCGCGTTTTTCCGCTTCCGGCGCCAGCGAGGATCAGGGCATTCTCAGCAGGCAGGGTGACAGCGGCGTGCTGCTCGGGATTGAGTTGTTGGATGAGGGCAGACATGGACGGATTTTAGGGCGCGGGGGTCGAATGTCCCCTGCCTCGGTCCGATCCCCCCCGGGGCCTAGAATGAATCACCGGGCCGCAAATGTCTTGCCGCCCGGTTTTTTGTGCGCGCCGCAAATGTGCGCCCCTTCTGGAGACCGTGATGCACATCTTCGACTACGACAACATTCTGCTGTTGCCGCGCAAGTGCCGGGTGGAGAGCCGCAGCCAATGCGATCCGTCAACCGAGTTTGGCGGGCGGCGCTTTCGTCTGCCGGTGGTGCCCGCCAATATGAAGACCGTGGTGGATGCGAACGTCTGCCGGTGGCTGGCGGCCAACGACTACTTTTATGTGATGCACCGCTTTGATGTCGACGTCGCGGCCTTCGCCCGCCAGATGCGCGATGCCGGTTTATTCGTCTCCATTTCGCTGGGCGTCAAGGCGGATGACAAGGCGCTCATCGACCAACTCGCCGCCGAGGGCACGGGTGCCGATTACATCACCATCGACATCGCCCACGGCCACGCCGACAGCGTGCAGCGCATGATCGCGCACATCAAGCACAAGCTGCCGCAAGCCTTCGTCGTCGCCGGCAATATCGGCACGCCCGAGGCGGTGATCGATCTCGAAGCCTGGGGCGCCGATGCCACCAAAGTAGGCATAGGCCCGGGCAAGGTGTGCATCACCCGCATGAAAACCGGCTTCGGTACGGGCGGGTGGCAACTCTCGGCGCTGAAGTGGTGCGCGCGGGTGGCGACCAAACCCATCATCGCCGACGGGGGCATCCGCGAACATGGCGACATCGCCAAGAGCGTGCGCTTCGGGGCCAGCATGGTCATGATCGGCTCCATGCTGGCAGGACATGAGGAGTCGCCCGGACAGACCGTGGAAGTCAACGGCCAGTTGTTCAAGGAGTATTACGGCAGCGCCTCCGAATTCAACAAGGGCACCTACCGCAACGTCGAGGGCAAGCGCATTCTGGAGCCGCTGAAGGGCCGCCTAGCCGATACGCTGCGCGAAATGGAGGAGGATCTGCAGAGCTCCATTTCCTACGCAGGCGGCCTCACGCTCGCCGACATCCGCAAGGTCAACTACATCATCCTCGGGCAGAACAATGCGGGCGAGCATGTGCTGATGTAAGCCAGCGGCAGGGCGCGCGCTCTAGCATGCACGGCTGATCCTCCTGCGACGATTCATGTCCATCACACCCCACACTCCAGGCCAGGCCAGCGCGGGTCAACGCCTGCGTGTCTTGTTCGCAGGCATCTGCGCGCTCGTTCTCACCGTCGGCCTGGCGCGCTTCGCCTACACGCCCATGCTGCCCATCATGCACCGCGAGGCCGGTCTCACCGACCTCGCTGCGGGATGGCTGGCCACGTTCAACTACGCGGGCTACATCACCGGCGCGATCGTCGCCGCCTCGGTGGGCAGCCTGCCGCAGAAATTCGTGATGTACCGGTTGGGGTTGGTCCTCGCGGTCGTGACCACGGCCGCACTGGGCTTCACCGACAACACCGCGGCCTGGGCGGTGCTGCGCTTTCTCTCGGGCCTGTCGAGCACGGCAGGGTTGCTGCTGGCTTCGGGCCTGGCACTGAACTGGCTGATTCGTCACGGCCATCGGCCCGAGCTGGGGCTGCATTTCACCGGGCTCGGACTGGGCATCGTGATCTCCGGGCTGGCCGTGGGCGCCATGATGACCCACCTGACCTGGGCGCAGCAATGGATGGGCCTGGGGTTGCTCGGCCTGGTGTTTTTCGTGCCCGCCTGGCGCTGGCTGCCGCCGCCCGCAGCGCCCATGCCAACGTCGTCCAGCGTCGCTCATGGCACGGTCGCCCCGCCGCCGCGCCGCTGGATGGCCTTGCTGATCGCCGTCTACTTCTGTGCCGGCTTCGGCTACGTGATCAGCGCCACCTTCATCGTCGCGATTCTCGACAAACTGCCCCTGCTCGCCAGCAGGGGCGGATGGGTCTGGGTCATCGTCGGCGTCGCCGCCGCACCCTCGAGCTTTCTCTGGGATCGCGTGGCGCGCAGCATGGGCGACACCCCCGCGCTGCTGCTGGCCTTCGGCTTGCAGACGGTGTCCATCGTCCTGCCCGTGGCGACGACCGACACGGCCCTGAACCTCCTCAGCGCCGTGCTGTATGGCGGTACTTTCGTGGGCATCGTCAGCCTCACGCTGACCTTGATCGGCCGACATTTTCCCGACAACCCTGCCAAGGCCATGGCCCGCCTGACCCTGAGCTACGGCGTGGCCCAGATCATCGCGCCGGCGATGGCCGGTTCGATGGCGGCGCACACGGGAAACTACCGCGGCGCGCTGGAAGTCACGGCAGCCGTCATGATCGCGGGCATGGTGCTATTGGGGGCGATGCTGCGCGACGCGCGAAAGACAGCCACAGCCAGGCCTTAGTGCAACGCCTTAGGGCTGCCCTGCCGCGGCGCTCAAGGCGCGCACATACGCGGCCGTGCCCTCTTCCACCGTGGCGAAGTGGTGGGTGCAGCCCGCTGCCCGCAAATGACTGAGGTCGGCCTGGGTGTGGCACTGGTATTTGCCCACCAGCGCATCGGGGAACGGGATGTAGGCAATCTCGCCCGATTCCACCAATTCCGCCAGGCCCAGGGCCGCACGGCCGGTCTCCAGGCGCAAGGTGTTGACCACGGCGCACGCCACATCGTTGAACGGCTGGGCGCGGCCCGAACCCAGATTGAAGATGCCGCTTTTGCCGGGGTGATCGAAGAACCAGAGGTTGACGGCGACGACGTCGTCGATCCAGACGAAATCGCGCTCCTGCAAACCGGGGCCGTAGCCTTGATATTCACCGAACAGCTTGACCTGGCCGTGTTCGCGGTACTGGTTGAAGTGATGAAAGGCCACGGACGCCATGCGTCCCTTGTGCTGTTCGCGCGGCCCATAGACGTTGAAATAGCGGAAGCCCGCGATCTGCGTGGTGGCGTGGGGCAGAACGCGCCGCACCACCTGATCGAACAGCAGCTTGGAATAGCCGTAGACGTTGAGCGGGCGCTCGAACTCGGGCGACTCGCGAAACACGCTGCTGGCGCCATAGGTGGCGGCGCTGGAGGCATAGAGCAATCGCACCCCCTGCTTCTGGCCGGCGTCAAGCAAGGTCTTGCTCGCGCGGTAGTTGTTGTCGAGCATGTAGCGGCCATCGTGTTCCATCGTGTCGGAACAGGCGCCCTCGTGAAACACGGCCTCGACCTTGCCGTAGTGGCCGTTGGCGAATCGCTCGAAAAACACCGTCTTGTCGATGTAATCGCAGATCTGCAGGTCGACCAGGTTGTGGAACTTGTCGCCGCGGGTCAGGTTGTCCACCGCGATCACGTCCGTGATGCCGCGCGCGTTGAGTCCTTTGACGATGTTGCTGCCGATGAATCCGGCCGCGCCGGTGACGATGACTCTCATGCCTGCCCCCAGAGTTCCTTCGGCGTCACGCTGGCGGTGCCCAGCTTGCCGACCACGATGCCGGCCGCGCGGTTGGCCGTGCGCACGGCGTCTTCCATGGAAAGCCCCGCGCCGAGCATCACCGCCACCGTGGCAATCACGGTGTCGCCCGCACCCGAGACGTCGTACACCTCTTTGGCCTCGGTCGGAATGTGCAGTTCGCCCGCCTCGGTGTAGAGGCTCATGCCTTCTTCCGATCGCGTCAGCAGCAGCGCCTTGAGACTGAGTTTCCGGCGCAGCCCCTGGGCCCGCGCGGTGAGATCGTCTTCGCTGCCCCAGTCGCCCACCACTTGCGCGAGTTCGGCGCGGTTGGGCGTCAGCAGGGTGGCGCCGGCGTAGCGGCTGTAGTCGCGCCCCTTGGGATCGACCAGAATGGTCTTGCCCTGGGTACGCGCCAGATTCATCATCTGATCGAGGTGTTCCAGGCCGCCCTTGCCGTAGTCGGACAGCAGCACCACGTCGTGGAAGGCCAACTCCTGTTCGTAGCGTTCCATCATCGCTGCGAGCACCTCATGGTCGGGCTTCTGCTCGAAGTCCAGGCGGATGAGTTGCTGCTGGCGGGACACCACCCTGAGCTTGACCGTGGTCTTGAGCGTAGGGTCCTGCCGCATGGCGTTGCGGATGGGGGTGTCGACCAGCAGGGTGATCAGCTTGCGGCCCGGCTCGTCGGCGCCGACCACGGAAAGCAAGGTGGCCTGCGCACCGAGCACGGCAGCATTGAGCGCGACGTTGGCGGCGCCGCCCACGCGGTCTTCATCGCGCTGCACGCGCACCACAGGCACCGGCGCTTCCGGAGAAATGCGATCGACGGCGCCGAACCAGTACCGGTCGAGCATGACGTCGCCCACGATGAGGACGCGGGATTGAGCGAGTTGTTCAGCGTTCATGATCCAAGAAGGGAGAGTTCCTCCAGGCGACGCGGCGGGTAAGTCTCCCAGCCCTGACAGCCTGGACAGTGCCAGAAGTATTGCCGCGCCTCGAACCCGCATGCCGCACAGCGATAGCGCTGACGGCTGCGCAAGGCATTGTCCACCGCGCCCTGCATGGCCGTTGCCACCTCGGGCACCAGGGCACCGGGCGTGGGATGTTCGAGCACGCGCTTGAGCGCCAGTAGGCTGCGATGCGACTGCAGGTAGCCCTGGGCACAGCGCGCCCGGGATGCCGGATCCGGGTCGAGCAGCAGCACGGCGTCGAGCAGGTCGATGGCTGGCGTCTGCTCCAGCCGCTGACGCAACCACGCCAGCCCCTCCTGCACCTGCCCGAGTTGCTGGCGGAGCTGCGCGATCTGCACCGCGGCCAGGGCGACGAATTCGGGCTGGACCAGATCGATGGACTCCAGGCTCTGCAGGGCCAGCGCCAAATCGCCCCGTTGCTGCGCCCACTGCGCCCGCAACATCCTGGGGCGAACGCCCTGGGGCGATGCCTGCAGGGCCGCGTCCAGTGCCTGCTGGGCATCGGGTTCACGTCCAGCCGCCTGATGCTGCGCCGCCAGCTCGCACCAGTACTGCGCGATCTGACGCTGATAGGTTCCGGTGGCGCGCAGCTCGAGTTCGCCGGCACGGGCGATGGCCTTGTTCCAGTCCTGCGTGCGCTCGCTGATCTGCAGCAGCGACGTCAGGGCCTGCGAGGCATAGACGCTGCGTCGCAGGTCTTCATAGGCGGTCTCGGCGCGGTCGAGCAGCCCGGCCTTGAAAAAGTCCTGAGCCAGAGCGAGCTGGGCGCGCTCACGCGCCTCGCGCGGCAGATCGGCCCGGGCCAGCAGATTCTGATGCACCCGGACCGCACGCTCGTACTCGCCGCGGCGGCGAAACAGATTGCCCAGCGCGAAATGCAGATCAACGGTATCGGGGTCGGCCGTCATGGCTTCGATGAAGGCGTCGATCGCCTTGTCCTGCTGTTCGTTGAGCAGGTGATTGAGGCCGCGGTAGTAGGCCTGAGGCGCATCGCGTCGCAGGGCGCGCTCCTTGCCCACCTGCCTCAAATCCACCCGCGACGCCAGCCACCCCAGCGCGAACATCAAGGGCAGGACGAGCAGCCACCAGAGATCAAACTCCATCGATGGGCCTGTCGATCGGATGCTGCGGGAAGTCCGTCTGCGCCGTCGGGGTGGCGACTGCTGCCGTCGGCGCCGCTTCGCCGTTGCGCGCCACCTTGCCGCGCCTGCGATGCCGCAACCACGACGGCAGCAGCGCCAGTACGCCCAGCACGGCGCCCAAGACAAAAACCACCAGCAGGAGCACGATCATGGGCGTGCGCCACTCGGTGCCGAACAGCAGGTGCAGCGTGACCGGCTCCAGATTGTTCAGCGCCAGGCCGAACAGGAGCAGGAAGACGATCAGCCGCAAAAACCAGCTCAGGATGCGCATGAAAACGGATTCGAAACGGGGAATCCGTCAAGCATATTGCATTCCCTCTCGCGGCACCCTCAGATGCCGTGAAAAACGCCGGGTGGACAATAGGGCGCATCGTTCCATCCCAATCCGCATCATGTCCCACCGTCCTCAAGCCCTGCATTGCCCCGCCCCAGTCGCCGACGCCATCTTCAGCGATCCGCAAGCCGCGCTGGACCAGGTCCAGGCCATCTATGCCGCCGCCATCGCCCACCTGCGCGACAAGCTGGCCGAGTTCATCGCGGGAACCTTGCCGTCCGGGCGGGTGCGCGCCTGCTATCCCGTGGTACGGGTGAGGATAGCCAGCGTGGTGCGCCCCGACTCCCGGCTTGCCTACGGCTTCGTCGCCGCGCCCGGCGTTTACGAGACCTCGCTCACCCGGCCTGAGCTGTTTGCCGACTACATCCGGGCCCAGTTCCAGTTGCTGCTCGACAACCATGGGGTTGCGCTGGAAATCGGCGTGGGCGAACAGCCGATTCCGCTGCATTTCAGCTTCGCTGGCCAGGCCCACGTCGAGGGTCATCTCAGCCTGGAACAGCGCCAACAGTTGCGCGACATCTTCGACCTGCCCGATCTGGCCGCGATGGACGACGGCATCGCCAACGGCACGCACGAAACGCCGGACGGGCAACCCATGCCGCTGGCCCTGTTCACCGCGCCGCGCGTCGACTACTCGCTGCACCGCCTGCAGCACTACACCGGCACCGCGCCCGAACATTTCCAGAATTTCGTGCTGTTCACCAACTACCAGTTCTACGTCGACGAGTTCGTCCGCATGGCGCATGCCCTGATGGACCGGGCCCCCGGGACTGCGTCAGACGACGACGTGCCCTACACGGCATTCGTCGAACCCGGCAACCTCATCACCCATCGGGCCACCCCACAGAGCCCCGCATGGACCGAGGGGCATGCCTCCACCCGGCTGCCCCAGATGCCGGCGTATCACCTCATCATGCCGGGCCACGGCGGCATCACCCTGGTCAACATCGGCGTCGGCCCCGCCAATGCGAAGAACATCACCGATCACATCGCCGTGCTGCGCCCCCATGCCTGGATCATGCTCGGCCACTGCGCCGGATTGCGCAATTCACAAAGGCTGGGCGACTATGTGCTGGCGCACGGCTATGTGCGCGAAGACCATGTGCTCGACGAGGAACTGCCGCTGTGGGTGCCCATTCCGCCGCTGGCCGAGGTGCAGCAGGCGCTCGAAGGCGCCGTGGCCGACATCACCCAGTTGCATGGCTACGAACTCAAGCGCGTGCTGCGCACCGGAACGGTGGCCAGCACCGACAACCGCAATTGGGAATTGCTGCCCTACCCCGGGCCGGACCGGCGCTTCAGCCAGAGCCGCGCCATCGCGCTCGACATGGAAAGCGCCACCGTGGCCGCCAACGGTTTTCGCTTCCGCGTGCCCTATGGCACGCTGCTGTGTGTGAGCGACAAGCCGCTACACGGCGAACTCAAGCTGCCGGGCATGGCCGACCAGTTCTATCGCCAGCAAGTCGAGCAGCATCTGCGCATCGGCCTGCGCGCCATCGCGCGGCTGCGTCAACAGACCATGGGACGCCTGCACAGCCGCAAGCTGCGCAGCTTCGACGAAGTGGCGTTTCAGTAAAGCCCGGTTTCAGGCCGTGTAGCGCACCTGATGCGCCTCCGCCTGAGGCCGCGCCTGGATCTCACCGATGATCCAGCCCGTTTCGCCCTCGGCGCGCAGGGTGGCGAGCACGGCCTCGGCCTCGGCCGCGGCCACCACCATCACGAAGCCCACGCCACAGTTGAACGTGCGGCGCATTTCGTCGGCGCTCACACCGCCCTCGCGCTGCAGCCAGGCAAACAGCTCGGTCTGTCCCCAGGTGGACGGATCGAGCACGCATTGCACGCTCTCGGGCAGCACGCGCGGAATGTTCTCGCTCAGACCGCCGCCGGTGATGTGGGCCATGCCCTTGATCGTGTGTTGCGCCAAGGCCTTCAGTACGGGCTTGCAGTAGATGCGCGTAGGCGCCATCACCGCGCTACGGAAGTCCTGTCCATCGAGCGTTGCCGGCAGCTCGTCCGCCCCGCTGCGGGCGATGATCTTGCGCACCAGCGAATAACCGTTGGAATGCGCACCGCTCGACGCCAGGCCGATGACCCGATCGCCCGCAGCGATGCTGCGGCCGTCGATGATGCCGGTTTTCTCGACCGCGCCGACGGCAAAACCCGCCAGGTCATATTCGCCCGCCGGATACATGCCCGGCATTTCCGCGGTTTCGCCGCCGATGAGGGCGCAGCCCGCCTGCTCGCAACCCTTGGCCACACCGCCGATGACCTGGGTAGCGGTCTGCACCGCCAGCTTGCCGCAGGCGAAATAGTCGAGAAAGAACAGCGGCTCGGCACCCTGCACCAGCACGTCGTTGACGCTCATCGCCACCAGATCGATGCCCACCGTGTCGTGCCGATCCCACTCGAACGCGAGCTTGAGCTTGGTGCCCACGCCATCCGTGCCCGACACCAGCACCGGCTCGCGGTAGCGCTTGGGCACTTCGAACAGCGCCCCGAAGCCGCCGATGCCCGCCAGCACGCCGTCCCGCAGCGTGCGCTTGGCCAGGGGCTTGATCGCGTCGACCAACGCGTCTCCAGCATCGATATCCACGCCGGCGTCGCGATAAGTCAGGGGAGTTTTTTGCATGATGGGCAGCAGAGTGAAGAGATGAAAGCGCGAGGACTTCAAATCCTGGCGCAAAGGGCGGGCGGCGCGGGAGGGTGCCGCGGCACCCTCCCGCATAAAATGACAAGGCCGTGATTTTATCGAGTGCGCACCTGCGCCTCCTGCAGCACCCCGACGCTGGCGCCGTTGCGCAAGCCTCTTCCCCCGACGTTCCGATCGCCCTCATGCTCCTGACCCCTCCCGTCAAGAATGCCCTCCTCTGGCTTGGCATCGCCCTTGTCGCGCTGTGGCTGATCTGGCTGCTTGGCAGCATCCTGATGCCCTTTCTCGTGGGACTGACGCTGGCGTATGTGTTGCACCCGCTCGTCGAACGCCTCAAGCGGCGGCGCATTCCGCGGGCACTGGGGGCCGCCGTGGCGCTCATCCTGGCCATCGGCCTGTTCGTCGGCCTGTTTCTGCTGCTCGTTCCGGTGGTCAGCCAGATCGTGCCGCTGATCCGGGAAAAATTTCCCTTGCTGCTCCAGGCCATCATCAACTGGGGCACCCCATTGCTGGCGCGTTTCGACATTCATGTGCAGTTCGACACCGCCAGCGTGCAGCAGACGCTGACGAAGTTTCTGTCGGCCCACGGCGAAGACTGGGCCGCGCTGCTGCTGCGCTCGGCTGGCACCGGCGGGATGGGCCTGTTGGTGCTGCTTGGCAATCTTGCGCTGATTCCGGTCGTGGCCTTCTACCTGCTGCTCGACTGGGAACCGACACTGGCGCGGGTGCGCAGCCTGAT
The DNA here is from genome assembly GCF_002028405.1 of Thiomonas intermedia. Lineage (NCBI taxonomy): Bacteria > Pseudomonadati > Pseudomonadota > Betaproteobacteria > Burkholderiales > Thiomonas > Thiomonas intermedia. Next base: position 2,831,992 of record NZ_CP020046.1, on the reverse strand, counting down.
TCCGCCCAAACACCGCGACGCCGTCTTGCTTTTTTTCCACGACTGCGACGTCATCCTCGGTCAGTACTTGCGCGGCCAGTTGCTGGTCATGCTGATCCTGGCGTTCTATTACTCCCTCGGCCTGGTGATTGCCGGATTCAGTCTGGCCCTGCCCGTGGGCATCTTCACGGGGCTGGCGGTCTTCGTCCCTTACGTCGGATTCGGACTTGGGCTGTTGCTGGCGTTGATCGCGGGCGCGCTGCAATTCCTGAGCTGGTACGGGGTGATTGCCGTGGCCATCGTCTACGGCATCGGCCAATTGATCGAAAGCCTCTACGTCACACCGAAATTCGTTGGCGAGAGCATCGGTCTGCATCCCCTGCTGGTCATTTTCATTCTGCTTGCCTTTGGCACCCTGTTCGGCTTCTGGGGCATTCTGCTGGCCCTGCCCGCAGGCGCCGTGCTGCTGGTCGTGGCGCGCCGCCTGCTGGCCTGGTACCGCGAGAGCGCGTTGTTCAACTGACCCATGACTTCGACCCAGCGTCCCTCGTCCACTGCGGCACTCCGGCCGGCCGGTCGCCAGCAAATCCTGCCCCTGGACTGGGAGGACGATCGCAGCTTCGAGAACTTCGACATCGGTGGCCAGACCGACAACGCGCTGGCGCTGCAAGCCCTGCAGGATCTGCTGCAACAGCGGCATCACGCCGCGCTCTACCTGTGGGGCGACACCGGCAGTGGCAAAAGCCACCTGCTTTGGGCCGCCTGCCACGCGATGCAAAAGCACGGCCGGTGGGCTCTTCTGCTCACCCCGCAAACGCCGGCCTCCGCCTGGCCCGACGTCAACGACCTCCTGGCCCAGCACCCTGGCGGTTTATTGGCCGTGGACGATGCCCAAACCCTCACCGACTGGCAGCAGGACTGGGTGTTCGGGCTCTACAACGCGGCCCGTTCGGCCGACCTCGCGTTTCTCGCCAGCGGCCATGCGGCCCCTGCGGTGCTGCCGCTGCGCGCCGACCTGCGCACCCGCCTGGGCTGGGGATTGGCGCTGCGCCTGACCGCCCCCGACGACGACGCCCGCGCCCGCGTGCTGCAGCGTCTGGCACACGACCGCGGCTACACCCTCAGCCCCGAACTGCTGCACTACATGCAGACCCACCTGAGCCGCGACCTGTCGCAACTGGCCCGGCTGATGGCCGCGTTTGACCGCTATGCTCTGGCTGCTCAGCGTCCGGCCACCGTGCCTCTGCTCAAATCGCTCCTGGCCGAACAGCCGCAGCTGCTGCGCACTGCGGCGCCCGAATCGGTTCCCGGCTGAGCCTTCCCGACCCCGACCCTCTTTTCCATGCGCAAGCTCGCCCTGTTCGATCTCGACAACACGCTGATTCCTTTCGACTCCGACCATGCCTTCGGGCAATACCTCGCCGAGTTGGGGTGGGTCGACGCGGAGCAGCACCGCCAGCAGAACGAGTCGTTCTACCGCCAGTACAAGGCCGGCACGCTCGACCTTGCCGCCTATCTGCGCTTTGCCCTGCAACCGATCGCCGGCAAGGATCTCGAAACCCTGCACGCCGCCCAAGCCGGTTTCATGCGTGACGTCGTGATGCCGCAGATCCAGCCTGCCGCCCGGCAACTCGTCGGCCGTCACAAAGAGGCCGGCGATCTGTGCTGCATCGTGACCGCAACCAATACCTTCGTCACCCGTCCGATCGCCGATGTCTTCGGCGTCGAACATCTCATCGGGGTCGATCTCGAGCGCGACAGCCAGGGCCGCTACACCGGCAACTGGATCGGTACGCCGTCGTTTCGCGAGGGCAAGATCATTCGCACCGAGCAGTGGCTGGCCGCGCAGGGCCTGGGCTGGAAGGATTTCGATCAGATCTGGTTCTACAGCGACTCCATCAACGATCGCCCCCTGCTCGAGCATGCGACCCACCCCGTGGTCGTGCACCCCGACCCCTTGCTGGCCGCCATCGCGCTGGAAAAAGGCTGGCCCACCCTTCAGTTGTTGACATGATCCGAAAATTCATCAGCCGCCTGTTCACCCCGAACAAGGCCGACGACGCCCCGCAGCGTCGTGGCCAACGCCGCGACCTGCCCAGGGCGCAGCACCAGATCGACGCCAACCGCCTCTCGCAGAACGCACGCAACACCGTGCAGACCCTGCAGCAGGCCGGCTACGAGGCCTACATCGTCGGCGGCGCGGTGCGTGACCTGCTGCTGGGCCTCAAGCCCAAGGACTTCGACGTCGCCACCAACGCCACGCCCGAGCAGGTCAAGCCGCTGTTCAAGCGCGCCTTCATCATCGGCCGACGCTTTCGCATCGTGCACGTCATGTACGGCCGCGACATCATCGAAGTCTCCACCTATCGCGCCTTGCACGATGCGCAGGCCGCCGAGGCCGTGGACGGCAACGAGCGCACCTCGCGCCGCGCCCTGGCCGACAAGACCCTGGCGGTGGACAGCAGCGGCCGCGTGCTGCGCGACAACGTCTGGGGCACGCTGGACGACGATGCCGAGCGCCGCGACTTCACCGTCAACGCGCTGTACTACGACCCGATCCGCGACGTGGTGGTCGACTACCACCAGGGCATGAAAGACCTGAAAGAGCGCCGCCTGCGCATGATCGGCGACCCCGCCGCCCGCTACCGCGAAGACCCGGTGCGAATGCTGCGCATCGCCCGCTTCGCCGCCAAGCTCGGCTTCGGGATCGATCCGGCCACGCTGGAGCCGATCGCGTCCAGCGCCGATCTGCTGGCCAACGTCCCCGCCGCCCGGCTGTTCGACGAGACCATCAAGCTGCTGCAAACCGGCCATGCGGTCGCCTCCCTGCAACAACTCCGGCGCCTGGGCCTGCATCACGGCCTTCTGCCCCTGCTCGACCCGGTGCTTGAAAAGCCCGAAGGCGAGCGTTTCATCATGAATGCCCTGCAAGACACCGATGCCCGCATCGGCCAGGGCAAGACTGCCAGCCCGAGCTTTCTCTTCGCCTGCCTGCTCTGGCACGATGTTGAACAGCGGTGGAACGCGCTGCGTGCCGAAGGCACGGCCCCCCTCATGGCGCTCGACCAGGCGGCCGACGAGGTGCTGGCCGCGCAGGCTGAACGCCTGGCCATCCAGCGCCGCATCGCCACCGACATGCGTGAAATCTGGTCGCTGCAATCGCGCTTCGAACGCCGCACACCGCGCTACGCCCATAGTCTGGTCGAGCATCCGCGATTCCGCGCCGCCTACGACTTCCTCAGCCTGCGCGCCCGCAGCGGCCAGGCCGAACCGGAGTTGGCGCAATGGTGGGAAGCCTTCCAGTTCGCCGATGCCGAAAGCCGCGACGAAATGCTTGCCGCCGCCCCGCAGCCCAGCGCCGCGAGCAAGTCCAAACGACGGCGCCGACGTAAAAAGCCCGCCGACGGCAGCAAGACCGAAGACACGGCCGGCCACGATCCCGAGTGACTGGCGATGGCCTGCGCCGATGACGTCGAAGCCTTCATCGCCCTCGGCGCCAATCTGGGCGATGGCGCGGCCACCTTGCGTGCGGCCGTACAGGCCATCGACGCCTTGCCGCTGACCCGCGTGGTGGCACGCTCCAGCCTTTACCGCACAGCGCCGCAGCACGCCACCGGCCCGGACTACTGGAACGCCGTCGTGCAGGTCCGCACCGCCCAGTCGCCCGAGGCCTTGCTCGACGGCCTGCTCGGCATCGAAGCCCGCATGGGCCGTCAACGCCCCATCGGTGCAGTCAACGCACCGCGCACCCTCGATCTCGACCTGCTGCTCTACGGCAGCCTGCAACGCCAAAGCGAACGGCTGACCCTGCCCCATCCCCGCATGGCTGCGCGTGCATTCGTGTTGGCGCCCCTGGCCGAGATCTGGCCCGAGGGACGCCTCGCAGGTTCATCCGTCGCCGAACTGGCCGAGCGCCGCCTGGCCGAAGGCCAGCGCATCCAGAGGCTGGAACCGCTCTGAGTCAGAAGGTGTGAATGAATCCGGCGTGACCGACAAGCGCGCTCAAGCGCCGCCGAAAAAGCGCTGCAGCACATACGCGAGTCCGCCAGTCAGCGAGCCCACGCTCATGAACAGCGCGAAGATCACGATCAACACCGGCCCCCATCCATTGGCGCTGCGGCGGTCGATGCCCTGATTCCAGCGTGCATCCCAGCGCTCATCGGGCGTCAGCCCAATCACCAGGGTCTGGACGACCACGGCAATGACCACCGCCACGAACACCCCGAGCAGCGCCCAGGTGAGGCCGTCGTCCATGTGCTGAGACACGAAGCGCCAGACCCCCAGCAGCCCGACGATAAAAAGAGGGCCGTGCAACCAGGCCCAGCGGTCTCTCGATCCGTACAGGTAGAAACGATGCCCACCGAAAACGCCGGCCAGCAGGGCCGCCAGGAATTTGCTTTTGAAAGAAGTTTGTGCAGTCATCATCGGCCATCAGGCGGGAACGGTTGCGGCGCCAGCCCCAAGTGCGCGTTGCATGAGCACGACGTCCAGCCAGCGGTCAAATTTCCAGCCGACAGCAGGCATGCTTCCCAGATCGGCGAATCCGCGCGACCGATGCACGCCGATGGAGCCCGCATTCTCGGAATCGCCGATGACGGCGAGCATCTGTCGCGCCCCGCTGCGCGTGCAAGCCTCGATCAAGGCGTCGAGCAGGCGCCCACCCACCCCCTGACCCAATCCATCCGGGGCGACATAAAGGGAATCCTCGACGGTGAAACGATAGGCCTCACGCGCCCGGAACCAGTTGGCGTAGGCATAGCCGACAACCTCCTGGCCGCGCAGCGCGACCAACCAAGGCAGCTTGCGCGACTGCACTTCCCCCCAGCGACGCGCCATCTCGGCCTCGTCAGGCGCCTGGGTTTCGAACGTGCCCGTGCCGTGCAGGACATGGTGGCGGTAAATGGCGGTGATGATGGGCAAATCCAGCGAAGTGGCGGCGCGAATGATGATTTCAGACATGAAGTGCAATAGGGGGAAGGGTCATGTTTATAATGGCGAGTTTATTCGAGCGCTGCAAACGATTTTGAAGGCAGGGCATCCGAAGGACTTATGCCCTGCGGGCCGGATTGCCAAAAAGGTGATCCTGGCATTTGAGGTTTTTGCAGTAGGCGTGCCCCGCGGTGCCTACCCATAAATCCCGTCCCCGGGCCTGTAAGTTTGACCCCAGGCCCTAGGAGCGACGCCCCGACATACTGCCCGCGACCCGTCGCCGGCTCTCATTTTTTGACAAGGAAGCAAAATGGTTGTGATCCGTCTGACCCGTGCCGGCGCCAAGGCACACCCCTTCTACCACATCGTGGCCACCGATTCGCGCAGCCGTCGTGACGGCCGCTACATCGAGCGCCTGGGTTACTACAACCCGGTGGCCCGCGGTGCCGAAGTGCCTTTGCACATCGCGACCGAGCGCCTGAACCACTGGACCAGTGTGGGCGCGCAGGTTTCGCCCACCGTGCAGCGTCTGGTGAAGAGCGCGCAGAAATCCGGCCAGGCTGCTGCCTGACCTAGCCTTCCGATCGATCTCGATCTGAGGGTGCCCGGCGGGTCGGCTGAATAGGCCGTCCCGCCATTTTTTCTGTTGCACGGAACCTCGTTCATGTCCATGAGCATCCCTGACGATCTTTTCCTCGTCGGCCATGTCCTCGATGCCTGGGGCGTGCGGGGCTGGGTGAAGGTTGCCCCCGATGCACCGGAAGCCGCAGCCCTGCTCAAGTCCAAGACCTGGTGGCTGAGCCGCCCGGGCTTCGAAGATGCAGCGCCGTTCACGGTGCGCCTGGCCAGACGCCACGGCAGCGCCCTGGTTGCGCTGTTCGAAGGTTTGGACGACCGCAGTGGCGCCGAGGCGCTGCGCGGCAGGCAGATTTCGGTGCGGCGTGCCGAGTTTCCCCCGCCGGACGACGGCGAGTTTTACTGGGCCGACCTGATCGGCTGCCAGGTTCGCACGCCCGAGGGCGTGGATCTCGGTGGCGTGACGGGGTTGATGGAGAGTGCGGCCCACGCCATTCTTCGCGTGCAAGTTCCCCAGCCCAGTCCTGACGCCAAGCCCCGGGAACGCCTGATTCCCTTTGTCGATGCCTACATTGTCTCGGTCGATCTGCCGACCAAGACCATCGTTGCTTCGTGGGACGCCAGTTTCGACTGACCGACCTCCATGCTGCGCATCGATGTCATCAGCCTGTTTCCCGCGTACTTCGAGCCGCTGAAGCATCACGGCGTCTCGCGGCGCGCCTTCGACTCGGGTCAATTGCGGTTGCAGTGCTGGAATCCGCGCGATTTCACCTCGGACCCGCACCGAACGATCGACGACCGCCCCTACGGCGGCGGCCCTGGCATGGTCATGCTGGCCGAACCGCTGGAGCAGACGCTGGACGCGATCGCAGCCGACCGGCGGCGCGCGGCCCTTCCGCACGCGCCGGTCTGGCTGTTCTCGCCCACGGGCCGGCGCATCGATCAACGTCTGGTCGAAGACCTGGCACGATCCGACGGCGCCACGCTGCTGTGCGCCCGATACGAGGGTGTGGATCAGCGTCTCATCGACCACCGGGTGGACCTGGAGATCAGCCTCGGCGACTTTGTGCTCTCTGGCGGAGAGATTCCCGCCCTCGCGCTGCTCGACGCGGCCTGCCGGTTTCTGCCCGGCGTGCTGGGAAGTGCCGAATCGGCCCAGCAGGACAGCTTCGCCAACGGCCTGCTCGACTGCCCACACTACACGCGCCCGGAGAACCATCGCGGCCGCGCCGTGCCGGAAGCGCTGCTCAGCGGCGATCACGCGCGCATTGCGCAATGGCGCAGGGAGCAGTCTTTGCGTCTCACGCTGCAACGGCGTCCGGATCTGATTGCGCTGTTGCATCAGTCCGGTCAGCTCAGCCAGAAGGATCTGCGCATCCTGTCGGCCTTAGGTTATACTTCTTCGGTTTGATCCTCTGCTGGCCCGTCTCTTGGCGCGAGTGCACTGAAGTGCATCGCCCCTTGTGACAACCAAACCCTTTCCTACACTGGACGGCAAGATCATTGGAGAGCTTCAAATGAATCTGATTGCTACCTTGGAACAGGAAGAAATGGCCCGCGTCAGCGCGGGCAAATCCTTCCCCCAGTTCAACCCAGGCGACACGGTCATCGTGTCCGTCAAGGTGGTTGAAGGCAACCGCAAACGTAACCAGGCCTACGAAGGTGTGGTGATCGCCAAGCGTAATCGTGGACTGAATTCCAGCTTCATCGTGCGCAAGATCTCTGCCGGGGAAGGCGTGGAGCGTACGTTCCAGCTGTATTCGCCGCAGATCGCATCGATCGAGGTCAAGCGCCGCGGTGACGTGCGCCGCGCCAAGCTGTACTACCTGCGTCAGCGCTCGGGCAAGTCGGCGCGCATCAAGGAAAAACTGGTGCTCAAGTCTGCCGCGGCCGCCCAGGCCAGTGCGTCTGCAGAGGCCTGATCCGCACGCTTTCTGGTCATTCCGGCACCGCCGGATCGCCACCGAAGCCGACCTGCCCTGCAAGTCGGCTTTTTTGTTGCCGGCACTCACCGTGTCTTCACACCGCCTTCAGCCCATCGACCCCTATAGCGCCCGACTGATCGGACGCGATGACGCCCTGCCCGCCGTTACCCAGGAGCAGTTGACCCCGGAGCGGCTTCGCCAGCGTTTCGCATCGCAGCCGTCCTGGACTCCGGAACTGTTTGAGGACTCTTTGCGCCTGCATGCCCAGCCGCTCAGGGGCGCAGCGGTGCTCATCGCACTGGTGCAGCGCCGTCAGGGTTTGCAGGTGCTCCTCACTCGCCGCAATCTTCATCTGCATGAGCATGCGGGCCAGATCAGTTTTCCCGGAGGGCGCTGCGATCGCCAGGACCTGCACCCCGCGGCAACGGCCTTGCGGGAAGCTCACGAGGAAATCGGCCTGCGACCTGCCGGCGCGGAAGTCCTGGGCACGCTGCCGCTGTACTGCACCGCTTCGCGCTACGCCGTCACTCCCGTCGTCGCGCTGGTGTCCAGCGCCGAGGGACTGCAACCCCATCCCGACGAAGTGAGTGAACTGTTCGAAGTCCCCCTGGACTTTCTCATGGATCCGCGGCACCACGAACACCGGGAATGGACGATGCAGAGCAACGAGCCGGTCAATCCGATTCCTTTGCGCCGCCGGTTTCTGGTCATGCCCTATGTCGTCGACGACCGCAGCTACGTCATCTGGGGGGCCACGGCCGCCATGTTGCGCAATCTGTACCGACTGCTGATTGCGTAGGATAGACGCATGGCTTTTCTCTCAGTTCTCATCGCGCTGCTTGTGGAGCAGCTCAAACCCCTGGGGCGCGGCAGTGCCGTGTATCGGCTGCGCCAGACCCTGGCCGATCTCGCCTCTCGCAACTTCGACGCGGGACAATCGCGACATGGCGTGGCCGCCTGGTTCATCGCCGTGCTGCTGCCCGCCCTGGTGACACTGGCCATTTACCTGCTCGCGCTGCACTACAGCCTTCTGCTGGCCCTGGCGTGGAATATTGCCGTGCTGTATTTCACACTGGGCTTTCGTCAGTTCAGCCACTTTTTCACCGACATCCAGGACGCGCTCAATCATCAGGATGCCGAGACGGCGCGCAGCCTGCTGCGCCAGTGGAAAGCCCTCGACACCGTGGACATGAGTCCGAGCGACGTCACCCAACAAACCATCGAACATGCCCTGGTGTCGGTGCAGCGCTACGTCCTCGGGGTGTTCTTCTGGTTCATTCTTCCCATCGGTCCGGCGGGCGCGGTGCTCTATCGCCTGAGCGACTATGTCGCCGGCAAGTGGAACAGCGCCGACAGCGAAGCGAGCCCCGCGCTGCGCGTGTTTGCGCAGAAGACCTTTGACCTGCTCGACTGGGTACCTTCCCGCCTGACGGCCATCGGCTACGCCATCGTCGGCAATTTCGAGGACGCCATCGACATCTGGCGCGGGTTCTCGCAACTCTGGCCCAACCGCAATACCGGTGTCATGCTGGCATCGGCGGCGGGCGCCGTGGGCATCTGTCTGGGTGCGACCGCCGGCGCGCCACCGACCGCCCCCACCGAGCCGGGCTGGACGCAGGAAGGTGAAGGCCAGCCGCCCGGCCATTCCGCGGCAATGCCCGGCGCCATTCCTCAACCGGCGCATCTGCGCAATGTGGTGGGCCTGGTGTGGCGCTCGGTGCTGCTGTGGATGCTGCTGCTCGCCATGCTCAGCGTCGTCAGCTGGGTGAGTTGAACCCAGATTGTTCAATGGGACGCGGGATAAGGCGCGGTGGTTTGAGGATGGATTGCCCCCCGCGCAACGCGCCGCCTATTGGACAATCTGAGTTGAAGGCCAGCGTTGAAAACAAGCCCCGTGCCTGAAGCCAGGCCGCAGGCACGGGCGTTCCAGGCTCAACCGGCCAGCAGGGCATTGACCCGGCGTACATAGGCCGCCGGATCATCGAGCTGACCGCCTTCGGCCAGCAGCGCCTGATCGAACACCACCTGCGCCAGATCGTCGGTGTGGGCCGCATCGGCCACCACGCGCTTGATCAGACCATGCCCGGGGTTGAGTTCGAGCACCGGTTTGGCGGCGGGCATTTCATCGCGTCCGGCCTGCTTGAGCAGCCGTGCCAGGTGCGCGCTCATGCCGTCGTCCGCGGCGACCAGACAGGCCGGGGAGTCGACCAGGCGTTCGGAGATCCGAACGTCCTGCACGCGCTCGCCCAGCGCCGCCTTGAAGCGCTCGATCAGCGCCTGATGGTCTTCGGACTTCGCCTTCTCGTCCTTGGCCTCGCCGGCCTCGTCATCGGCGCCTTTGACGTCACCGAGGTCGACCGCCCCCCGCGCCACCGATTGCAGCGGCTTGCCGTCGAACTCATTGAGGAAGCCCAGCATCCACTCGTCCACCCGGTCGGTCAACAACAGCACTTCGATGCCCTTCTTGCGAAAAATCTCGAGCTGGGGGCTGGAGCGGGCGATCTTCGGCGTCTCGGCCGTGATGTAGTAAATGGCCTTCTGCCCCTCTTTCATGCGGCTCACATAGTCGGCCAGTGTCACGCTCTGCGCGTCGTCCAGCGCATGGGTGGAGGCCGCGCGCAGCAGCCTCGCCAGCCGTTCGCGATTGGCGAAATCTTCGCCAAAACCCTCCTTCAGGACGGGTCCGAACTCTGTCCAGAAGGCGGCATACTTGTCGCGTTCGCCCGCGTCGTCGCTGCCCGCCATGTCTTCCAGCAGCGACAGCACCCGCTTGACCGAACCCTCGCGGATGGCGCGCACATCGCGGCTTTCCTGCAGCATCTCGCGCGACACATTGAGCGGCAGATCGGCGCTGTCGATCACCCCGCGCACGAAGCGCAGATAGCTGGGCATCAGGCTTTGCGCGTCATCGGTGATGAAGACCCGCTTCACGTAAAGCTTGACGCCGGCCTTCTGCTGTCTGTCCCACAGATCCATCGGAGCCTTGGCGGGAAGGTAAAGCAGTTGGGTGTATTCGCTGCGTCCCTCGACGCGGTTGTGCGTCCAGCGCAAGGGCGGGTTGCTGTCGCCGCTGAGCTGCTTGTAGAACTCGAGGTACTGCGCCTCGGTGATGTCGGATTTGCTGCGGGTCCACAGCGCCGCGGCGCTGTTGATCTGTTCCCATTCGTCGGTGGCAACGTATTTGCTCTGTTCGGCGTCCCAGTGCTCCTTGCGCATCTCGATGGGCAGGGAGATATGGTCGGAGTATTTGCCGATGAGGTCCTTGAGCGTCCAGACGCGCAGATATTTCTCGATCTTGTCCTCGTGCGGCGTGTCGTCGGCATCGGCGCGCAAATGAAGAATCACATCGGTACCGCGCCCTGCGCGCGACATCGTCTCCACGGTGAATTCGCCCGTGCCGTCCGACACCCAGCGCACGCCCTCGCCTTCGGCCATGCCCGCCTTGCGGGATTCGACGGTGATGCGATCGGCCACCATGAAGCCGGAATAGAAGCCCACGCCGAACTGGCCGATGAGGGCAGCGTCGGGCTTTTGCTTGTCGCCCAGCTTCTGCATGAACTCGCGCGTGCCCGATTTGGCAATCGTGCCCAGGTGCTCGACGGCATCGTCCAGGCTCAGGCCGATGCCGTTGTCGCTGATGGTGAGCGTGCGCTGCTCGGGATCGACGGCGATGCGGATGCGCAATTGGGCATCGCCTTCCATCAGCGCGGCGTCGTCGATGGCCTGAAAGCGCAGCTTGTCGCACGCGTCCGAGGCGTTGGAGATCAGCTCGCGCAGAAAAATGTCGCGGTTGGAATAGAGCGAATGGGTGACCAGATGCAGCAGTTGGCGGACTTCGGCCTGGAAGGCGTGGGTGTGCGTGCTGGTGGAGGATGCGTTGCTTGGTTCAGTGCTCATGGTGCGTACGGGAAACGAAGGAAAAAAACCTGCGCAGACAGATACGGCCGGAAGGTCGAAAATCAAGGGCAAGGCGGAACAAGCCCAAGCGGTCGATCATCTCGCCTGCGACAAAAAGCCTGCCGCCCAGGCCTGCGACAGCCGCGGCAGGACGCGAAAGGCATTGGCGGTGGTCTGGCTGGCGGTCCTGCTCAGCGACCAGCCGCGCAACTCGGCCAAAGTCTGGGCAATGCGCGGCAGATGCTCGGGCGCATTGGGCGTGAGCGGCGCACCGGTCTGCGTCTGCCGCGGGCGATAGAGCCACACGGGCGGAATGTCGGGCGCATCGGTTTCGAGCACCGGCACGGTCTCGGGAACATCGGCGGCCAGTCTGCGGATGTTGAGCGCCCGCTCGAAGGTCATGGCGCCTCCGAACCCCAGGGCGAACCCCAGGTCGATGAAGCCCTGCGCCTGTTGCGCGCTGCCGTTGAAGGCGTGGGCGATGCCCGCAGGCCGCCCTGATCCAAAACCGGCGCGGCGCAGTCCGGCCAGCAAGGCGTCCTGCGACTTGCGCACATGCAGGATGACGGGCAGATCGAAAGCCCGCGCGATGCGCAACTGCGCCGCGTAGAACCGCTGCTGTCGCTCGCGGTCCAGACCCGGAACAAAAAAATCCAGCCCGATTTCGCCAATGCCGACGAACCGCGGATCGGCCAGCGCCTGCGCCACCGCCGCATGCAGGGCCTGCAAATCCTCATCCTGCGCCTGCTCGACGTAGAGTGGATGAATGCCCAGCGCGTAGGCCCAGCCGCAGCGGTGCGCAAGTTGCTGAACCGTTTCGAAATGGCGGCGCTCGACCGCCGGAATCACCCCGCCGGCCACCCCCACCCGCCGCGCCCGCGCCACCACCTCGATGGCCTGCCCCTCAAATTCGACCGCGTCGAGATGGGCGTGGGTATCGATCCACGCCATGGCGGAACCCTCTCGCTCAGTCATTGAGACGTCCTCCCTGATGAGCTCGTGTGCAAAAAATCACAAATCCCTTCCCACGCCGCCGCAATTTCAGGCACGGCCACTCGAAAAACGAAGAAAATCGGACACCTGCATCCGATTGATCACAACATTCCTGCGGTCTGATCTTCCCCTGAAACCGACCATGCAACGCCGCCATTTTCTTCAGTCCTTCGCGCAAAGCCGCCTCCTGGCCAACACCCTGGGGCGCCGAGGCCTTCTGGGGCTGGGTTTGCTGAGTGCCGGTGTGGGCAAGGCGCTGGCCCAGACCTGTACCTGCGGGCAATGTCCCGATTGTCTCGGCGGCGATCCGCAAGCCGCCGATCAGCCTGCCGTCGCTTTTTACTACGGCGCGCGCATTCCGGTGGACGACCTGCGCGCCTTCGACTGGGTGGTGCTCGAACCCGCGCACGCCCTGGCGCAAGATCCCCGCATCGTCGCCACCCTCGGTCCCGACACCCTCGCGCTGGCCTATGTGTCGGTGGGCGAAGTCACCCCGGATCGGCCCTATTTCGCCGACGTGCCCAAGGCCTGGCTGCCCGCATCGAACGCGGCCTGGGGCTCACGGGTGGTCGATCAGACCGCGGCGGGCTGGCCCCGATTCCTGCGCGAGCGCATCGTCAAGCCGCTGTGGGACGCCGGCTTCCGCGCCTTTTTCCTCGACACCCTCGATTCCTATCAGCTGCTGGCCAAGACGCCTGCCGAGCAGGCGCGGCAGGCCCAGGCCCTGGCGGAAACGCTGCGTGGTCTGATCGCCGCGTTTCCGGGCATCCGTCTGATGCTCAACCGCGGCTTCGAGCTGGTCGACGCGACGCTGGCGCCGAACGTCCTCGCGGTGGCGGCCGAATCGGTCTACCGCGGCTGGAACCAGGGCGAAAACGCTTATGTCGAGGTGTCGGCCTCTGACCGCGAATGGCTGCTGGCGCGCTTTGCCGACATGCGCGGCAAGTTCAAGCTGCCGGGCATCGCCATCGATTACTGTGCGCCGCAAGACCGCGCGCTCGCGCGCCAGACGGCGCAGAACATCGCGGCACAGGGCCTCATCCCCTGGGTGGCCGACCCCACGCTGGAAAGCCTGGGCGTGGGCACGGTGGAACTGGTGCCGCGCCGTGTGCTGCTGCTGCATTCCTGCAAGGAGGGCGACAGCCCGGAACTGCAGGCGCAGAGCGCCCACATCTATGGCGCCATGCCGCTGGAGTACCTCGGCCTGGTGCCCGAGTACCGCTATATCGGCGCGCCCGCCGTGAGCGAACCTCTGGCCGGACGCTATGCGGCGCTCGTGCTGTATCCCGACCAGTCCGAGGTGCCCGCCGACATTCGCACTCTGCTCAAGCGCGCGGTCGCCGAACAAGTGCCGGTGGTCGTCATGGGCTCGGCAGATGCCGACGTCCTGCCCGAACTCGGCGTCACCACGGTGGGCCAGTCCGCCCTGCCCGGCCCGATCCGCGTGCAGCGCGGGCCGGGCTCGCCCAACGGCGAAGTCATTCCGCTGATCAATCCGCTGGACACCGTGCCCATCGATGCCGGGACGGGCGCGCACCCCTGGCTCACGGCCACCGGTGCCGACGGCCGCGCCATGGTCGGCGCCGCCATCACCCCCTGGGGCGGCTATGCGTTGGGCGCGTTCGGCGTGTTCAATCTGCCGGGCAATACCGGCACGCGCTGGTCGATCGAGCCCATTGCCTTCTTCCGCGCCGCGCTGCGCCTGGGCCATGACCCCATGCCCGACGTCACGACCCGGACCGGGCGCCGCGTCTTCTTCGTGCACTTCGACGGCGACGGCTGGCCGAACGCCAGCGATCAGCCCGGCTCGCCACTGGCCTGCCAAGTGCTGATCACCGAGTTTCTCGAAAAGTACAAGGTGCCCACGCTGGCCTCGGTCATCATCGGCGAGATCAGCCATGAGGGCCTCTACCCCAAGACGGCCGATCTCTCGCAGAAATGGGCCCGGCGCATGTACGCCCTGCCCTGGATCGAAGTCGGCAGTCATACCTGGTCGCACCCCTTCAACTGGGTGGAGGCCAGCCGCACGCACAGCCTGGGCAAGCCCAGCAAGGACTATCCCTACGGCTACTACCTGCCCCTGCCCAACTACACCTTCAGCACGGCGAGCAACATCACCGGCGCGGCCGATTACATCGACCAGAAGCTCGCGCCGCCCGGCAAGAAATGCAATATGGTGCTCTGGCCCGGCGACTGCAATCCGCCCGATGAAGCCGTGGCCATGGCCTACGAGAACGGCCTGGGCAATATCAACGGCGGCGGCGCGCCCATCACCAAGTCTCAGCCCACCCTCTCGAACATCTGGCCCATGGGCATTCCCAAGGGCAAGTATTTCCAGGTATATGCCGCGCAGTCGAACGAGGAAGATTTCACGCACAACTGGAAAGGCCCCTACTTCGGCTTCGAGCGCGTGATCGAGAGCTATCAGCTCACCGATCTTCCGCGCCGCATCAAGCCGATCGACCTCTACTTCCACCCGTACATCGTGACCAAGGCAGCCGGTGCCAAGAGCCTGCATACGGTGTACCAATGGGTGCTCAAACAGCCGACGCACGCCATCTTCGGCCACCAGTATTTCCGCAGCGTCAACGACTGGCGCCAGGCCACCGTCGCGCGACGCCTGGCCGGCGGCTGGCGGCTGCGCGCCGGGCCGGAGATGCGGCAGTGGACCCAGCCCCAGGCAGCCAGCCTTCCGGCGCTGGCGAATTGCCAGAACATCGCCGGCTGGAACGAACATGGGCAGCAACGCTACGTTCATGCGACGGCGCAGCAGGCCATTCTGCAGGCATCGCCCGCGGGCCAGCCAGCGCCACGGCTGATCGAGGCCAATGCCGACATCACGCGCTGGATCGTGCAGAAAGACGCCAGCGTGCAGATCAGTCTGCGCGGTCACCTGCCGGTCGAGGCCGACTTCGCGCTGCCGCCCGGCTGGGGCGTGCAGGCGGCTCAAGGCGCGAGCGTCGAAAAGACGTCCTCGGGCGTGCGCATCAGTAGCCCCGGCACCACAACGGATCTCGCCCTGAAGCGGGCCTGACCGACAATCACGCTCGATGCTGGAAAAACCCCGCCCCGCCCGACGCGATCCGCTGCACATCTCTCCCGATGATCCGCAGCGCAGCCGCCTCTTTCCGCGCGGGACCCTGCTGGGGCTCGGATTGCTGTGTGCCGGGACTCTGGCGCTGGTCTACCCCGGCCAGCGTCTGATGCAATTGCTCGGCAGCAGTGCCGACGACGGGCTGGCCATCGACTATCTGCGCCATCTGATCGATCTCCGCGGCGGCGACATCGACTACCGCCTCATGCTGGCCCAGCGCTACGTGCACATCGGCAAGACGCAGCTAGCGCTCGACACCTTGCGTTCGGTGCAAACCCCGCAGGCCGACGCCCTGCGGCTGCAGATCTGGAAGACCCGCTGGTTCGATGCCCGTGCCCAGGGCCAGGACACCCAGGCGGCGAAGGCTCGCGAGGAACTCATCGGCCTGCTGCAGCATGCGCGGCCAGCCCATTTCAACGATTGGCGCGATACCCTGGTGCTGCTGCAAGGCTTGGACAGACCCCAGGACGTGCAGCGCCTGGCGGGCGAAGTCCGCCGCTTCCTGCCCTTGCCCCCCGTTGCGGCGCAGCAGGCGGCGCAGCTGCTCGTGGGCGTACATGCCGAGGCGCTCGCCGCGCAGGTCTTGTTCGACTCGGCCAAGGGGCGGGTGACCGAGGCCGAACGCCAGCATCTGATCGAGGCGGCATCCCGCGCCCTGCTCGCCTCGGGCGATCCCCGCCTGGCCTACCGGCAGACCGCGGCCGCCCTGGGCAAGGGCCCGGTGCAACCCGCCATGGCCTGGTATATGGTGCGCCTGGCGCTGGGGGCCAACCAGCCCACCGAGGCCGATCTCTGGTTGCGGCAGGCCGCAGCACTCGATCAGCCCGCCGCCAAGCTGGGCCAGGCCCTGACCCCGGAGCAGCGCGAGCTGGCCTGGCAAGTGCTTCTGTCCAATGGTCATCTACGGGAAGCCGTGCATCTCGCCGACGCCGCGCTCGCGGCCCAGCCCGGCAACCGCGCCTGGGCCCAGCGTCGCGCCCAGGTGCTGGAATGGAGCGGCCAGCCCGACGCAGCCATGCAGCAGTGGATCGCCCTGCTGCGCGCCCAGTTCACGCAGCACGCCCTCGACGAGCTGCGGCGCCTCGCCCTGGCGCTGCATTCCAGCAGTGGCCTGGATGCCTACTGGGCCCAGCGCGCCGCGCACACCACCCTCACGGCCGACGAGTGGCTGCAATACGCTCAGGCGCTGGAAATCCGCGGTCATCCGCAGCAAGCCGTAGACATCCTGCGCAAAGCCGCGGTCAAGGAGCCCAAGGTGCTCACGCCGCTGGCCTGGCTGCTGGGCAATATGGGCGAGGTCGAGGCTTCGCTGGCGACTTATGCCGAAGCGCTCAAGCGCGGCTCGCTCGACCTGCGCGGCAGCATCGACTACGCCATCGCCCTGCTCCAAAGCGGCCAGTTCGAGCAGGCGCGCCAGGTGCTCGAAGCCACCCAGCACCTGCCGGGCGATGCGACCTGCATCGACGCCCCCACCACCGCCCGCCCCACCGAGGGCACCCCCACCGCCTTCGTGCCGCCGTGCAGCGATCACGAATTGCGCACCGCCCACCAGGGGCTGCTGGGCGACATCGCCTGGGACATGGGTGAGCCCGCCAGCGCCCGCGCCGCTTACGGCAGCATCTGGCAGACGCCCGCGCTGCGCGACAGCATCAAGCCCTACCAGCTGCAACGCTTCATCATCCTCACGCAGCAATCCGAGGGTGATGCCGCGGCGCTGCGTCTGCTGCCGCAAGCCTGGGCCAAGGCGCCCTCGCAGGCCCTGGCCCTGCTGTGGCTGCAATCGCTGGTGCGCCAGCCCAGCGCGCAAGGCATCGAGGCGTGGCAGCGCGTGGTGCTCGACAGCGAAGCGGGCGCGCCCCTGCGCCAGCAGCCCGAGATGTACGCCGCCCGTGCCCAGGTCTGGCGGGCGCTGGGCCGTACCGACCTGGCGCTGGCCGATCTGCGCCAGGCGCTGCGCCTGGCGCCCGGCAACACCGACAACCAGATCGCCCTGCTCTGGATGTTGATCGACGCGAACCAACTCGGCGCCCTGCGGGAAGACAGCGCCCGCTACAGCCGCAGCCTGCAGAGCCTGCCCGACGGCCTCGACGTGCTCTCCGCCGCGGCGCAGTCCCTGGGCGACACCCGCGCCGCCGTGCGCTACAGCCAGCGCATCTATCCGCGCAAAAAGCACGATGCGCTCTGGCTGCTCAACTACGGCGACCTGCTCGATCAGGCTGGCGAGAACCGGCTCGCGCAGGCTGCGTACAACCAGTCGTGGGCGCTGCTGCAGGCCAAGGCACGCCAGCCCGGCGCCAGCCCGGACGGCAAGACCAGCGATCAGGCGCTGGGCGAACTGCTCGCCCGCCTGCGCCTGAGTCACGCCCGTACCGATGGCGCGGGCCAGCAGGTGCTGCTCAACCAGTTGCGCGACAAGCTGCGCGGCGGCGCACTCTCGGCCCAGCAGACCCTGCAGGCCAACGCCGCCATAGCCGACTGGCTGCTGCGCCTGGACACGAGTTCGGCTGCGCGCTGGTGGCTGGCGCGGCGCGTGCTCACCCCCGCCGCCCGTCAGTCCATCGAGCTGCAAATGGCGCTGCGCGCAGGCGACCGCGAGACCACCCGCCGCCTGCTCGACGAAGGCGCCGCGCGCCATCTGCTGCCCCAGGACAGGCCGGAAGCCGAGCGCGTGGCCGGCCGCCCCATGAAAGCCTTGGCCGAAGCCGAGCAGGTACTCGAAAACGCCGCCGAACGCGGCCAGGACAACCCAGCGCTGCAATCCCTCGCCCGCCAGACCGCCGAGCAGCAACTCGCGCTGGCACACCGCGCCACGTTGAGCCTGGAGCATCGCCAGATCGACAACGTCGTCCGCCAGGGGCCTGTGATGCGGCTGTCGCTGCAACTCGGGCCGCAGTTGCGCCTGCAGGCCCAGGCCAGCCGCCAGTCGATGCACAGCAACGATGCCGCGGCCCTCACCGGCGTGCCCAGCACCTGGAGCGATGCGCAGCTCGGCCTGCAATGGCAGGGCGAACGCACCCAGATCAACGGCGCGCTGACGCACAACACCGCCGTGGGCACGCTGGGCGGCTGGCGGCTTGGCGGCAGCACCCAGCTTCCCGGCCACATCGGCCTGCAGATCGAAGCCGAGCACCACGCCGTGGCCGACGAGTCCGGTCCGCTGCAGATCGCCGGCAGCCGCGACCGGCTGGAGCTGCGCCTGTCGCGCGACTTCGGCCGCGCCTGGGCCAATGTGAGCACCGCCGTCATGTCTTACGACACCCGCCGGGGCGACCCGCTTGGTCACGGCGCGAGCACCCAGTTCGAGCTGGGCTACTGGCTGCGCCGCGGCGAGCCCGACCTCAGCGTCAAGCTGCTGGGCTATTCCAACCGATTCAGCGCCAACGCAGGGCCGCCGCTACCGGCCTACGCGCCGCTGGTGCCGGGCGGTACGGCGCCCGACGCCGCCTTCTTCATCCCCGCGGGCGACGACGTGCTCGGTCTCGGCCTGGGGTTCAATACGGCGCATAGCGACACCTATACCCGCCGCTGGCTGCCGTATGCCGAGGTCGATGTGCTGCAATCACGCCGGTTGGGGCTGACCAACAACCTGAATCTGGGTATCCACGGTCCGGTGTTCGGGCCCGACGAACTGTCCTTCAGTTACCAGCGGCAGCAAAACACCTCGGGCCTGAACCGGCAGTGGCAACTGCAGTACCGTTTGTGGTTCGGTCGATGACCGCGTTCTTATCACCATGATGAAGCAGGAGAGTTCCATGACCCCATCCTCCCCCACGCGCCGCGCCGCGCTCGGCGTTGCAGGTGCCGCTGCACTGCTGCTCGCCGGCTGCGCCGTGACTGCGCTGCCCGGACAGTCGCTCACCGTCCCTGCGGACGCGAGGTTCGCCGTACTGCCCCTGAGCAATGCCACCGACGTTCCGCTGGTCGAGCGCAGGGCGCAGGCCATCACCGTCTCGTTGTTGCAGCAAAAAGGGCTGCGCGAGGTGGTGGTCTATCCGCAGAAGGCGGGCGACAACCCTCTTGAGGCCGAGCCCGCCGTGACCTCCGCACAGACCTTGGCCTGGGCCAGGCAGCAAGGCGCCCGCTACGCGCTGTCGGGCACGGTCACCGAGTGGCGCTACAAGACAGGGGTCGACAGCGAGCCCGCCGTGGGCATCACCCTGCAAGTCGCCGACGTGTCCAGCGGACAGGTGATCTGGAGCGCCAGCGGCGGCCGCTCCGGCTGGGGCTATCAGGCGCTGGCCGCCGTCGGACAATCGCAGATCGAATCGTTGCTGCGCGGCATCCGCGTGAGCGCACCGACCGCCGGCGTCGCGGCCAAGCCCTGAATCGGACGCGCGAATCACCGCATGAAACTCGACAACCTCTCCACCCGAGTCACCCGCCGCATGCGCGGCGAGGCGACGCGCTGGCGCTGGCAATGGCTGCGCTACTGGCGACCGAACACCCAGTCGGGCCGCTTGATGGCGATGGTCGAAAGCGTGGTGCTGCCCGTGCTCGTGCTTTGGCTGGGCTGGAAACTGCGGCCCGGCGACCCGTTGAGCGCCCATGCCGGTTTCCCCTGGGCCTGGTTCGGCCCCTGGCTGATCGCGGTGCGCTACGGGGCCGGCTACGGGCTGTTCGGCGTGGCCTTCTACGCGGCCTTCTGGAAGTTCGCCCCCTTGCTGTTCGGTACGGTTCCCGTCGAGTCCTTTCCCGCCGAGTTCTTTCTCGGCGGCATGCTGATGACCCTGATCCTGGGCGAATTCGGCGCCGCCTTCCGCAACCGGCAGGTGCTGCACCGTGAAGTCACCAAAGACCTCACCGCGAGGCTGGAGCGCACCAAGCGCCGACTGTTCGTCATCAAAGAGGCTCTCTCGACGCTGGAGCAAGAACTCACCGACCGCCCCATGACGCTGCGCGACGCCCTGCTCGACCTGCGCCGCACCTTCACGTTCCAGGGCAATCGCCCGGCCTTGCCCGCGCCGGATGCCCTCCCCGGCCTGCCCGCACCGCGCCCGTTGCCCGATCCGCGCGCCTTTCTGCAACTGCTCAGCCAGTCGTGCCGACTGGTCGAAGCCGGCATCTTCGTGCGCGACATCAGCCCGCAGGGGCTGCAATGGCGGCTTGCCGCGTCCCTGGGCCAGACCCTGCCCGCCCTCGACCCCGCCGAGGTGCTCATCAACCGCATTCTGGAGACGCACCAGTCCGTCCACATTGCCCAGGCCAGTCTGGGCGGGACCGATGGCCATCCCTGGGTGTTCGCCGCGCCGCTGCGGCTCGACGAATACGACGAGGTCGATGCCGTGCTGGCCGTGCACACCATGCCTTTCATGTCGTTCGAGGAAAACAATCTGCAGCGCCTGCAGGTGCTGTGCGCCTCCTACCTCGATTTCAGCCAGCTCGAACTCAGCGTCGAGGACGTGCGCTCGGCCTGGGTCCAGGCGCCCATCAGCCTGCAGCAGGAGTGGGCCCAGCTCAGCGAGCTTGGTCAGAACTTCAAGCTGCACAGTTATTGCGCCGTGTGGAGCGGCCAGGGCCGGGTCAGCGACGACGTGCTGGCCGAATTCGCCGGCCTGCAGCCGGTGGAAAGCTCGACCTGGACGCTCAAAGGCCGAGGCGGCAAGCCCGCCCTGGTCGTACTGCTCCCCCTGTTGAGCTCGGCCGGTCTGGCGAACTATCGCCGCGACATGGTGACCCTGCTGGGGCAGATTCTCGGCCGCAGCAATCAGCGACCCGATCAGGCCTTCGACCTGGACTTTCTCGAAGTCGCGGGTGCCGCCGGCTTTCTGGAGCTGCGCCGTCTGCTCGCCAACGCGACCCCAGACAAATCCGCCGCACAGCGCACCGCCGAACGTCCATGAATCCGCTGTTCTACAAGCTCGGCTCCGTCATCGTTCTGCTCGAATCGATGGCCGCCTGGCTGCTGGTCAGCCGCGACGACGTGCATCTGCTGTTGTTCTGGCTGGTGCATGGCGCAGCGGCCATCCTGGTCGGCCTGCTGCTGTGGACCCTGCTGCCTGCCGACCTTCGCAAACCACGGCGGCTGTCACTCACCCTCCTGACCCTGCTGGCCTTTTTCTTTCCCGTCTTGGGCGTCTTCGGCCTGCTGATCGCCGCACGCCTGGCGCAATGGCTGCCCATGCGCCACAAGGCCACCGACCACCTGCGCGAGGCGCCCACACTGCAGGTTTTTCCGGTCTCGCATATCGACGACGATCAGCGCCGCGACCTGCCCGCGGGCCAGACCGCCCGCATCGCCCGCGACCAGAGCCAGCCCCAGTCGCAGCGCATCCGCGCCGTGCTCGCGCTGCGCGAGATGTCGCCCCGCATGACGCTGCCGGTGCTGCGCAAGCTGCTGTCCGATCCCGACGAAGAGATCCGTCTGCTGGCCTATGGCATCAGCAACACCTGGGAGCAGCGGCTCACCGACAGCCTGCAGGACGCGCTGCGCGAAGTCGAAACCGTGCGTCACACCACCGCGAGCGGTCCGGCGCTCGCCCGTGCCGCGCAGCGCGTGGCCGAGTTGCAGATGGAATTCATCTATCAGGGTCTGGCGCAGGGCGATCTGCGCGACTTCGCTCTGGAGCAGGCGCTGCACTACTGCCGCATCGCCCGGCAGGCGCTGCCCCAGGATACGGGCCTGCAGATGATGTTTCTCCGACTGTCGCTGGCCGCCGGAAAGACGCAGGACGCACGCGAGGTGCTGCAAAACCTCATGGCCGAAGGCGCCAGCCCCACGCTGTGGCGGCCCTACGCCGCCGAGCTGGAATGGACCCTGCGGCAATTCGACCGCATCGGCGAAGCCCTTGAACCCCTGGGCACGCGACAGGTTGCGCCCAGGCTGCGCCCGGTGGTCCGCGTCTGGCAGACCCCGCTGCAAGATCGCAAAGAGCCGGTGATCTCCGACGCCCCGTCGGTGCAGCGCCCAGGCGATGCTGCTCGGACTGCCGAGACTCCCGCGCCCGCTCCGCTGAGCGACACCGACCGCCTGCTGCTGAGCTGAACCTCCGAAACAACCGACCATGATTGCCCCCGACTTCTCCGACACGCAGCCCGAAGCCTATGAATCCTCGGCCGATGTGGACATCATGCTGCTGCTCGAAGGCACCTACCCCTACGTCTCGGGCGGCGTGTCGAGCTGGGTGCACCAGATCGTCAGCGGTTTTCCGCACCTTCGGTTTCATCTGGTCTTCCTCGGCTCGCGCGAGGAAGACTATGGCAAGCCGCGCTACGCGATGCCACCCAATGTGGTCGGGCTCACCCATCACTACCTCTTCAGCGATGCCGTACTGCCCACCGCGCACGAAGAGCGCGGCGACGCCCGCACCGCCGAACTGGTGGAAAACCTGCACACCCTGATCCGCGATGGCCACGACACGGCCAGCCGCGCCGAAGTGCTGCGCGCCAGCCTGCAAGCCATGCAGGACAAGCTCGATCTGCGCTACTTCCTGCACTCGCACCAGTCGTGGGCCTACCTCACCGCGCAGTACCAGCTGCGCTGCACCGACCCGTCCTTCGTCGACTACTTCTGGACGGTGCGCACCATGCACACCCCCATCTGGACCCTGGCCACCCTGGCCCGGGAGTTGCCGCGCGCCAAGATCTATCACACCGTCTCCACCGGGTATGCTGGGTATCTGGGCGCCGTGCTCTCGCGGCTGTACGACAAGCCGCTGATCCTGTCGGAGCACGGCATCTACACCAAGGAGCGTCGCATCGACCTGTTCTCGGCCAACTGGATCAGCGACAACACCCCGGTGCTCGAGCGCACCGCGGGCGAAGCGGGCTACTTCCGCCAGCTCTGGATCAGGCTGTTCGAATCGCTGGGCCGCATGTGCTACGACGCCGCCGATCCGGTGATCGCGCTCTACGAAACCAACCGTCTGCGCCAGATGGCCGACGGCGCCAACCCGATCAC
Source organism: Thiomonas intermedia (assembly GCF_002028405.1). Taxonomy (NCBI): domain Bacteria; kingdom Pseudomonadati; phylum Pseudomonadota; class Betaproteobacteria; order Burkholderiales; genus Thiomonas; species Thiomonas intermedia. Next base: position 2,808,702 of record NZ_CP020046.1, on the reverse strand, counting down.
CACCTGCTGCATCGCCAACGGCATCAACGTGCCGCCCTTCGCCGCGACCCGCGCCCTGCGCCCGGCGCAGCCGCCGCTGGTGATGTGCCTCATCGGCCGGGTGGTGCCGATCAAGGACATCAAGACCTTCATCCGCGCCGTGCGCGTGGCCAGCAACCGCCTGCCCGGCCTCCAGGGCTGGATCGCCGGCCCCGAAGACGAACACCCGGACTATGCCCGCGAATGCCGCGAGCTCGCCGACAGCCTGCAACTGGGCGACACCCTGCAGTTTCTCGGCTTCCAGAAGCTCACCGAACTCATGCCCAAGATCGGGCTGGTGGTGCTGTCCTCCATCAGCGAGGCGCTACCGCTGGTCATGCTCGAAGGCTATGCCGGCGGCGTGCCCTCGGTGACCACCGACGTCGGCTCCTGCCGCCAGCTCATCTACGGCCTGGGCGAGGAAGACGAGGCGCTGGGCGCCTCCGGTGCCGTGGTCGGCATCGCCGACGCGCAGGGGCTGGGCGAAGCCTGCGCCGAACTGCTGGGCGACGCCGACCGCTGGCAGGCCGCCAGCGCGGCGGGTATCGCCCGGGTCGAGCGCTACTACACCCAGCCCATCATGTTCGACAACTACCGAGCCGTCTACGACGACGCCCTGCAACGCAGCGCCGCCCGCGCCGCGGGCCTGCACGATTCGGTCGGCGCCGTGGCCACCTGGCTGCGCGGCGAACCGCCACTCGATGAACCCGCCGACGCCGCCGAGCCGCCTCAAGGCGGCGGCAGCCCCCTCGGGGGGCAGAAAGGGCGCAGCCCGAACGTGGGGGACACCGCCGACGCCGCCGAGCCGCCTCAAGGCGGCGGCAGCCCCCTCGGGGGGCAGAGAGGGCGCAGCCCGAACGTGGGGGACACCGCCGACGCTGCCGAGCCGCCTCAAGGCGGCGGCAGCCCCCCCGGGGGGCAGAGAGGGCGCAGCCCGAACGTGGGGGCCAACTAGATGGCCGGCATCGGCTTCGAGCTGCGCAAGTTGCTGCGCACCGAGTCCTACCTCGGGCTGCTGCGCGCCTACACCTACGCGTCCATCATCAGCTCCGGGCCGTGGGTGTTTTCCATCATCGGCCTCATCGCGGTGGGCGTGCTGTCGCTCGGTGTCGTCACGCCCGACGCGCTCATCACCCAGTTCCAGGTCACGGTCACCTACCTCATCATGGCCTCGCTGATCCTCACCGGAGGGCTGCAACTGGGCTTCACCCGATGGGTGGCCGACCGGCTGTTCGAGAAGCGCAAGGACGACATCGCCCCGGCCTATTTCGGCGTGGTGCTGGTGACCACGGCCGTCAGTGGCGGACTGGGCTGGCTGACCGCGCTGCTGGGTTTCGACGGGGTGAGCAATCTGTACCGGGTGCTCATCGTGGTGGGACTGACGCTGCTGTCGAACCTCTGGATCACGACGGTGTTTCTCTCGGGCCTGAAACAGTATCGCGCCATCGTCGGCCTGTATGGGCTGGGCTACGGCATGTCGGTGCTGATGTCGTACATCGCCCGTCCCTGGGGGCTCGACGGGCTCCTGCTGGGCTTTCTCGGCGGGCAGTTCGTCATGTGGGTGTTGATGCTGTGGCTGGTGCTGCGCAACTTTCCGGTGGTGCGCCCGATCAGCCTGGCCTGCTTCCGCCCGAAGCAGATGTATCTCTCGCTCATCGCGGGCGGTGTGCTCTACAACGTGGGCGTGTGGGCCGACAAGCTGGTGTTCTGGTTCACCACGGGCACGTCCAACCCGGTCATCGGCCCGCTGCGCGCCTCGACCATTTACGACCTTCCCGTGTTTCTCGCCTATCTGTGCGTCATCCCGGGCATGGGCATTTTCCTGGTGAAGTTCGAGACCGACTTCGTCGAGTGGTACGACAAGTTCTATACCGCCGTGCGCGAAGGCGGCGCGCTGCAAGACATCTCCCGCTATCACGACGGCATGCAGGGCGTGGTGCGCGAGGGGCTCTACCAGATCCTGAAGGTGCAGGCGCTCACGCTGCTGGCGGTGTACACCTTCGTGCCGGCGCTGTTTTCGTGGATCGGCATCAGCAGCCTCTACATCCCGCTGTTCCTGGTGCAGGCCGTGGCGGCGAGCTTCCAGGTGATGCTGCTGGCCGTGCTCAACGTGTTCTATTACCTCGACCGCAGGCGCGATGTGGTGGTCATCACAGCCACGTTGACGGTGCTGAATTTTGCGCTGAGCGTGCTCTCCATCCAGCTCGGTCCGGCCTTCTTCGGCTACGGCTTCGGCGTGGCCCTGTTCATCACCCTGATGCTGGGCATGATGTTGCTGCAGCGACTGTTCCGTAAGCTGGAATACCAGACCTTCATGCTGCAGTAGCCTCGCGCAGCGAAGCTGCAGCACGCCTGTTTTGCGACTAGAGTTCACGGATCACAAAACAGGAGACTCATCATGCTGGTCCACAAGATCCATCATGCTGCCTACCGCTGCAAGGACGCGCTGCAGACCGCGCGCTGGTACGAACAGCATCTGGACATGAAACTCGTGCTGTGCATTGCCGAGGACACCGTGCCCTCCACGGGCGAGGCCGATCCCTATATGCACATCTTTCTCGATGCGGGCCAGGGCAATATCCTGGCCTTCTTCGAGCTGCCCACGCAGCCCGAAATGGGGCGCGACCCCAACACCCCCGTCTGGACTCAGCACCTCGCATTGGAGGTCGGCAGCATGGACGAACTGCTCGCCGCCAAGCAGCGCCTGCAGCAAGCTGGCATCGACGTGCTCGGCCCGACCGATCATGCGCTGTTCCAGTCCATCTACTTCTTCGACCCCAACGGCCATCGCCTGGAGCTGGCGTGCAATACCGCCAGCCCCAAGATGCTGGCCGCACTCGATGCGGTGAAGTGGGACATGCTCGAAGAGTGGGGCCAGACCCGCAAGGCCCCGAAGCACGCCGCCTGGATGCACGACGGCCGCTACAAGGAGATGTTCCAGTGAGGCTGGCCACGCTGAAGACTTCGACCCCGGACGGCCGACTGGTCGTGGTCAACGACACCCTGACCCAGTGTCAGCCCGTGCCCGAGATCGCCCCCACGCTGCAGGCCGCGCTCGACGACTGGGCGCGCTGCGCCCCGCTGCTGCGCGACGCGGCGCTTGCCCTGCAAGCCGGTACCGCGCGACACGCCCAGCCCTTCGACGCCGCCGCCTGTCACTCGCCGCTGCCCCGGGCCTTCCAGTGGGCCGACGGATCGGCCTACATCAACCATGTCGAACTGGTACGCAAGGCACGCAAGGCCGAAGTGCCCGCCACCTTCTACACCGACCCGCTGATGTACCAAGGCGGCTCAGACAGCTTCATCGCCCCCTGCGATCCGATCGTGGCCAAAGAGAGCTGGGGCATCGACTTCGAGGCCGAGGTGGCCGTCATCACCGGGGAAGTGCCGCTGGGCGCCACGCCCGCGCAGGCGGCGCAGGCCATCCGCCTGGTGCTGCTGGTCAACGACGTGTCGCTGCGGCAGCTCATTCCAGCGGAACTGGCCAAGGGTTTCGGCTTCTTCCAGAGCAAGCCCGCGTCGGCCTTCAGCCCTGTGGCGCTCACGCCCGACGAACTCGGCGCGGCGTGGCGCGACCACAAGCTGCATCTGCCGCTGCGGGTGGAGGTCAATGGTCGGCGCTTCGGTCATCCGAATGCCGGGGTGGACATGACCTTCGACTTCGCCCAGCTCATCGCCCACGCGGCCAAGACCCGCCGCCTGGCGGCGGGCACGATCATCGGCTCGGGCACGGTATCGAACAAGCAGGGTGGCCTTTGGGGCTCCAAGGTCGAGCACGGCGGGGTGGGCTATGCCTGCATCGCCGAGGTGCGCACCTACGAGACGATCGAACAGGGCGAGGCCGCCACGCCCTTTCTGCGCGACGGCGACGTGGTCGAAATCAGCATGCACGATGACCGGGGTTTGAGCCTGTTCGGCAGCATCCGCAACCGCGTGCAGGCACTGCCGGAATGAAGCTCTACACCTACTTCCGCAGTTCCGCGGCCTATCGGGTTCGCATCGCCCTGCACCTCAAGGGGCTGGCCTTCGACTCGGTGCCGGTGCATCTGCTGCGTGAGGGCGGCCAGCAACATGCCGCGGCTTACGCGGCGCTCAATCCGAACGAAACCGTGCCCACCCTGGACGACGACGGCCAGATCCTCACCCAGTCCCTGGCCATCATCGAGTACCTGGACGAGACCCACCCGAGCCCGCCGCTGCTGCCGGGCTCGGCCGCTGACCGGGCCCGCATGCGTGCCATCGCGCAAACCATCGCCAGCGACATCCACCCGATCAACAATCTTCGGGTGCTGCAGCACCTCACGCGCAGCTTCGATGTGAGCGAGGCGCAGAAGAGCGCGTGGTATTGCCACTGGGTCGATCGGGGGCTGCAGACCGTCGAGAAAATGCTCGCGCGCGACCCGCGCACCGGCAGGTTCTGCCACGGCGACGCGCCCACGCTTGCGGACTGCTGCCTCGTTCCGCAGGTCTTCAATGCCCGGCGCTTTGGTTGCAGCCTGACGGGTCTGAGCACCGTTCTGCGCATCTGCGCCGAATGCGAAGAACTGGAGGCCTTTCGGCGCGCTGCGCCCCAGCATCAGCCTGATGCCGAATAGGCCGTCTCAGCCTGTTTCGCGGCCGACCGTCTCGTCCACCTCGCGCGGCAGCAGCATCCCGGCCTCGATCTCCGGCTGCACGGCCGCCTGGGCATAGAGCGGGGTGAAGTCGGGCGCCGTCGCGTCGAACAACTGCTGGAAGCTGTCGATGATGAAGTAGGTCGCCTGAAAGGTGTCGATGCGGTAGCGGCTGCGCAGCAGGCGAGGCAGATCGAAGCGCACCCGCCGCGCCTGCGGGCTGTGCAGGCTGTGCGCGACTTCGCCGCCCGACGACAGAATGCCCGCGCCGTAGATCCGCAGCCCCTGATCCGACCGGATCAGACCAAACTCCACCGTGTACCAGTACAGACGGGCCAGATACTGCAGGGCATGCTGCCCCTGAGCCTTGAGCCCACCGGCTCCGAACGCCTGCATGTAGTCGGCGAACCGGGGCTCGAACAAGAGCGGCACATGGCCAAACAGATCGTGAAACAGATCAGGCTCGACGATGTAGTCGAACTCCTCCGGTCTGCGCAGCCAGACCGTCACCGGAAACCGCCTCGCCGCCAGCAGACCGAAGAACGCCGACTCGGGAATCAGGCCGGGCACGGCCACGACCTCCCAGCCCGTGGCCGGCTTCAGCCGGACGTTGATGTCGTCGAAGCGCGGAATGCCGCGCTGCGCCCGCAGATGCGGCAGGGCCCGGACAAATTCCTCGCAGGCCCGCCCCGGCACCAAGGCCATCTGCCGCGCATACAGCCGCGCGAACAAGGCATGCTCCTGCGGGGTGTAGCGCGCCCAAGGCTGCGCGCAGGTGTAGTCGGCGTCGCAATGGGCGTAGTCACCGCGCGGGGTGATGCTGGCTTCGCCGTAGGTCACAGGCACGCTGGACATGATCGGCTCCGCTGATCACGCGGCCTGCGTCTCCAGCACCCCTCGGCGCATCTGGTCGAGTTCGATGCTTTCGAATAGCGCCTTGAAGTTGCCCTCGCCGAAACCCTGGTCGCCCTTGCGCTGGATGATCTCGAAGAAGATCGGGCCGATCACGGTCTGCGTGAAGATCTGCAGCAGCAGGCGCCTTTCGGGCTGCATCGTGCCGTCGAGCAGGATGCGGTCGCCGCTCAGGCGTTGCACGTCTTCGCCGTGGCCGGGCAGGCGCTTGTCGAGCAGTTCGTAGTAGGTATCGGGCGTGTCGAGAAACTGCACCCCGGCGCGGCGCAGGCCTTCCACGGTGGCGTAGATGTCGTCGGTTGCCAGAGCGATGTGCTGGATGCCCTCGCCGTGATAGCGGTCGAGATACTCCTGGATCTGCCCAGCCTTCTCCTGCCCTTCCTCGTTGATGGGGATGCGGATCTTGCCGCAGGGGCTGGTCATGGCCTTGCTCTTCACGCCGGTCACCTGGCCTTCGATGTCGAAGTAGCGGATCTCGCGGAAGTTGAACAGCCGGGTGTAGAAATCCGCCCATTCGCCCATGCGGCCTCGGTGCACATTGTGGGTGAGGTGATCGATGGTGGTCAGGCCGACGCCCGGGTGTTCGGCGCCGGCCTCGTCCACCGGCTCGAAGTCCACGTCGTAGATCGAGATGTCGCCGATGCCGCCGTGTCTACCCCCTTTGCCGCGCCAGCGGTCGACGAAGTAGATCAGGCTGTCGCCGATGCCCTTGATCGCCGGGATGTTCAGCTCCATCGGGCCGCTGCGGCTGTCGAAGCCCCAGGCGCCCCGTTCCAGCGCGCGCCTGTAGGCGGCGTTGGCGTCCTGCACGCGGAAGGCGATGGCGCAGATGCTCGGGCCGTGCAGCCGCGCGAAGCGCTGGGCGAACGAATCCGGCTCGGCATTGACGATGAAGTTGATGCCGCCCTGGCGCCACAAGGTCACGTTCTTGTGACGATGGCGGGCTACCGCGCGAAAGCCGAGCTGGGCGAACAGGGCGCCTAGCTTTTCAGGTTCCGGCGCCGCGTATTCGACGAACTCAAAGCCGTCGGTGCCCATGGGATTGGAGGCGGAAGGGATGGACATGAGCTTGGTCTCCTGCGGGGAATGAGCCAAACTGTAGATCGACAGGCGCGCAGAGTTTCCGCGAAACACGCGCCATTTTGAGCAACTACGGGAAAATCTTGCGCCTATACGCCCGTACGATCCGATAAGCTGCAAAGATTCAAAAATAGCCATCCAACCTTGGTCCAAGCTCGCATGAACCGCGTGTGGGACATTTCCCCAACCGTCTCGCCCACCGCCCCGCTGTTTCCGGGCGACCTGCCCTATGCGCTGGAATGGACGGCCCGCCTCGGGCCGGGATGTCCGGTCAATCTCAGCGCCGTGCATCTCTCGCCCCATGTCGGCGCCCACGCGGATGCGCCGCTGCACTACGCCGACGGCGCCCCGAGCATCGATGAGGTGGATCTTGCGCCCTATCTGGGGCCATGCCGCGTGATTCACGCCCTGAACTGCGGCGCCCTGATCGAGATCGCCCATCTGCAGCGCCTCTCGGTCGATCTGCCCCCGCGTGTGCTGGTGCGCACCCGCCGTCGGGCGCTGACGGCCTGGTCGGAAGACTTCGCCGCGTTCGCCCCCGCGACGGTAGGCTGGCTGGCCGCGCAGGGCGTGCGTCTCATCGGGCTCGACACCCCCTCCGTCGATCCCGCGGCCAGCAAAACCCTGGATAGCCACGCCGGCCTGCTGCGGCACGATATGCGCGTGCTCGAAAACCTCGTGCTCGATGACGTCCCCGAGGGCGACTACGAGCTGATCGCCTTGCCCCTGAAACTGCAGGGCGCCTGCGCTTCGCCGGTGCGCGCCGTGCTGCGCAGCCTCTGAAAACACGATTCATGACCAAATTTCAACGACCCGACTGCGTCAGCCTCGATGCCGCCGACGCCCTCGCCGCACTACGCGAGCAGTTCAGCCTGCCCAACGACGTGATCTACCTCGACGGCAATTCGCTGGGCGCCCTGCCAAAATCGACCGCGGCCCGGGTTCAAGCCGTCGTGACCGAAGAATGGGGACGGGGCTTGATCCGTAGCTGGAACACGGCGGGCTGGATCGATCTGCCCAGCCGGGTGGGCAACAAAATCGCCCGGCTGGTGGGCGCCGCGCCCGATGAACTGGTGGTCACCGACTCCACCTCCATCAACCTGTACAAGGTGCTCAGCGCCGCGCTCGCCATCGCCCGGGTGGACTCGCCGCAGCGCCGCATCATCGTCTCGGAGCGGGAAAATTTCCCAACCGACCTCTACATGGCCCAGTCGCTCGCCGCACAACACGGCATGCAGCTCGAACTCGTCGAGCAAGGCCAGGCGCTCAGCCGCCTGCACGACGACGTCGCCGTGCTGCTGCTCACGCAGGTGAACTACCGCAGCGGCGTCCTGTACGACATGGCCGCGGTGACCGCCGCCGCCCACGCGGCGGGCGCGCTGACGATCTGGGATCTGGCGCATTCAGCCGGCGCGGTGCCGGTCGATCTGGGCGGCGCGCAGGCCGACTTCGCCATCGGCTGCGGCTACAAATACCTCAACGGCGGGCCGGGCGCGCCCGCCTTCGTCTGGGCGCACGCGCGCCATGTCAACCGCGTAGAGCAGCCCCTTTCGGGCTGGCACGGCCATGCGGCGCCCTTCGCATTCACCCCCGACTATCAACCCGCCCCCGGCATGGCGCGCTACCTCTGCGGCACGCCCACCCTGCTTTCACTCGCTGCGCTGGAGTGCGGCGTGGACACGGTGCTGGCGGCCGAGCCGTTCGGGGGCATGCAGGCGCTGCGTCGCAAGTCTTTGGCACTCAGCGATCTGTTCATCCGTCTCGTTCACGAGCAGCTGAGCGCGCATCCGATCACCGTCGTCACCCCCATCGACGCCGCCCGGCGCGGCAGCCAGGTCTCGCTGACCTTCGACGGCGACGGCTACGCCGTGATGCAGGCCTTGATCGCGCGCGGCGTGATCGGAGATTTCCGCGCCGGCGACAAAACCCGCGGAGACGCCGATCTGCTGCGCTTCGGCTTCACCCCGCTTTACCTGCGTCATATCGATGTGTTTGACGCCGTGCAAACCCTGCGCGACGTGCTCGACAGCGGCCTCTGGCGAGAAGCGCGATTCGCCCGCAAAGGAGCCGTGACTTGAGCGCCGCACGGCCCGACGCCAGGGGCGAGGAGATCGTGCGCGAAGAGGGCGCGCAGCTCGATTTTTCACAGTCGATGAGCTATGGCGACTATCTGCACCTCGACGCCCTGCTCGGCGCGCAGCACCCGCTCTCGCCCACGCACAACGAGATGCTGTTCATCATTCAGCACCAGACCAGCGAACTGTGGATGAAGCTGATGCTGCACGAGTTGCATGCCGCGCTCGACGCGGTACGGCGCGACGCGTTGCAGCCTGCGTTCAAGATGCTGTCGCGCATCTCGCGCATCATGGAACAGCTCGTTCACGCCTGGGACGTGCTCGCCACCATGACCCCCAGCGAATACACCGCGCTGCGCCCCTACCTGGCGTCGTCCAGCGGCTTTCAGAGCTGGCAGTACCGCTGCATTGAATTCCTGCTGGGCAACAAGAACGCGGCCATGTTGCGCCCGCATGCCCACCGGCCCGAACACCTGGCCACGGTGGAGGCCGCCTGGCGCACGCCCAGTCTGTACGACGAGACACTGCGCCTGCTCGCCCGCCGCGGCCTGCCCGTCGCACCGGGCCATCTCGACCGGAACTGGACCCAGCCCTATGTAGCGAGCGAGACGGTCGAGCAAGCCTGGCTGACCGTGTACCGGGCACCCGAGCAGCACTGGGATCTGTATCAGCTCGGCGAAGAACTCATCGACCTCGAAGATGCGTTCCGCCTCTGGCGTTTCCGCCATGTCACCACCGTCGAGCGTGTCATTGGCTTCAAGCGCGGAACGGGCGGCACAGGCGGCGTGCCGTATTTGCGAAAAATGCTCGACACCGTGCTGTTCCCCGAACTGTGGACCGTGCGCACCGATCTATAGGCCAGCCCGTCATGCGCAAACCCCCGCCGGAAGCCATCGACCGCATCGACCGCAAGCTGCTCGCCCTGCTGCAGACCGATGCGCGACTGACGCAGGAAAAACTCGCCGAGCAGATCGGGCTTTCCGCCTCGGCCGTTCAAAGGCGCATCCGGCGGCTGGAGCAAATCGGGGTGATCGAAGGCTATCGCGCCATCGTCAGCCCGCGCGCTCTGGGCCTGAGCCTGAGCGCACTGCTCAGTGTGCGCCTCGAAAAACATCGCGCCAGCAACCAGCGTTCACCCCAGGAACTGTTTCGCGTTGCGGTGCAAGGCTGGCCCGAGGTCGTGGAATGCCTGGCCATGACGGGCGAGATGGACTATCTGCTGCGCGTGCACGTGCAGGACATGGAGCACTACGCCCACTTCGTGCTCGAAACCCTGCTCAAACACGAAAGCGTCGAAGACGTGAAGTCGAGTTTTGTCCTCACCGAGGTGAAGCCCTTCACCGGGATTTCCGTCTGAGCGAAGCAAGGCCGAGGCCTTCGAGGTTTCCGGGCAGGCTCGGATCGTCACAAGCGCCCGAACGCACTGCGCGGGAACCATGAAATGACACCGCAATGCCAGCGGCCGTGCGTTTCGCAATAAGCTGGCGCCCTGCACCCTACGCCAAGCCCATGCACAACTCACCCATACGCCATTGCACCGCTTGCGGCTCGGCGGTGATCTACCGCGTTCCTGAAGGCGACTCCCGTCCGCGGGCCGTTTGCCCGGCATGCGGTCACATTCAGTATGAGAATCCGCGCAACATCGTCGGCACCCTTCCGACCTGGGGACAGCAGGTGTTGCTGTGCCGACGGGCGATCGAGCCGCGCTATGGCTTGTGGACCCTGCCCGCAGGTTTCATGGAAATCGGCGAAAGCACCGAAGTGGGGGCGTTACGCGAAACCCGCGAGGAAGCCGGAGCCGAAGTGACGCTGAGCGGGCTGTATGCGGTGATCAACGTACTGCCCGCGAATCAGGTCTATTTTTTCTACCGTGGCGAGCTCACCCAACCGCATTGGCAAGCCGGCGAGGAAAGCCTGGAGGTCCGACTTTTCCATGAAGCCGACATTCCCTGGGAGCAACTGGCGTTCCGCAGCGTGGCGCAGACGCTCAAGCGCTACTTCGCCGACCAGCGCGCCGGGCGCTTTCAGATCCACACCTTCGACATCGCCTGAAGACTCAGAAGCTGTAAACAAATCCGGCGCACGCGAGTGGGGCCGCCAGGTGGCATGAGCGGGCGTGGCGGATTTGTTCACAGCTTCTCATGCACAGCCTCCCATGGGCAGCGCGCTGTCAGCGTGAAACAGCTTCCAGAACCCGTAGGCCGCAAAGAGCAGCAGCACCCCACCGGCGGCCACATGAAAGCCGCGCTGGTTGGTGCGCTGACTCACCCAGCGCAGAGTGTGTCCGGCAAACAGCATGTGCGGCAGGGTACCCAGGCCAAAGGCCAGCATGGCCAGTGCCCCCTCCCAGGCCGTTGCGCTGAGAAACGCCAGCGAAAGCGCGGAATACACCAGGCCGCAGGGCAGCAGCCCCCAAAGCAATCCGGCTCCGAGGCGTTTGGGAAAGGTGTTGAAAGGCAGAAGCCGGGACAGCAGAGGTTGGGTCAGCCGCGTCAGCCCGCGACCCACCCAACTGCCGCCCAGCCATTTCTGCTGCCAGGCCAGCCAGCGCGGCGAAAGCACCTGCTGCAGAATCATCCAAAGCCCGACGGCGGCAAGCACAAGATTGCCCAGAGTGAAAAGGCTCAATTGCACCGGTCGCGCACTCGCGGCCCATACGCCCGCGCCAATCAGCCCGGCGATTCCTCCCAGAATCGTGTAGGAAAGCACCCTGGCGCTCTGCAATTGCAACTGATTGCGGAACAACTGCCGAGCCGGCAGCAGCGCATGCTCGGTCGAGGCGCGCTCGGTCGCCACCACCAGTCCTCCGCACATGGCGGCACAGTGCAGCCCCCCCGTGAGGCCCATCAACAACAGGGTCAGTGGAATGGTTGTATTCATGGCGTTCTGCTGTATTCTGCAAACATCAATTGAAGCAAATATCGCAAGATATCAATCCATGAAATCGACTCCGACACCCACGGCGACGCAGACGGAAAAACCCCATCCCTGCGACGTCTGCTTCCAGAGCAAATTCTGCCTTCCGATCGGGTTGCCGCAGTCGGAGATGGGCCGGATCCGCGACGTGATTCAGGCGACCATCCGGGTGCAGAAGGGCGAGGTTCTTTTCAGTACGGGCCAGGCCATGACCAAGGTCTATTCGGTGCATGCCGGATCGTTCAAATCCTATGTCACCAGCCCGGACGGACGCGAACAGATTGTCGGCTTCCACATTCCGGGTGAGTTGATGGGGCTGGAGGGACTGGGTCAGCACACCTATTTCACCGACACCGTCGCCCTTGAAGACAGCGAAGCCTGTGAAATCGATCTGCGCGCCCTCGAAACCACCACGCGCGACCTGCCTTCGCTGCAGCATCAACTGCATTGCATCGTCGGCAACAAACTCGTACGGGCGCAGCAGGACCAGTTTTCGCTGGGCAGCATGCACGCCGACGAACGGCTGGCGCGTTTTCTGCTCGATCTGTCGGAGCGGTTCAAGGCGCGCGGGCTTTCGCCCGATGAATTCGTGCTGCGCATGAGCCGCGAAGAGATCGGCAGCTATCTGGGCCTGAAGCTGGAAACCGTCAGCCGTCTGATGTCCAAATTCCATGCTGCGGGCCTCGTTCATGTTGCGCAGCGGCAGATTCGCATCACCGATCGCCGCGCCCTCGCCGAACTGCTGATGCCGCAATCCTGATCGAAATCGACATCAAGGCAAGTGTTCGAACGGGCCCTGCAAAGGGCCCATTTCTTTGAAGCGTTGATGCGCTTAGACGCCGGGCTCGAGCGTGAGTGTCGTTCCCGGCACCCAGACACCGGCAAGCCGCCAGTCTGCCGTTTCGAGATGCACGCGGTAGCGCACAGCCTCCAGCGGTGGGGAGAAGGCGCTGTAGTCGCCCGAGGCGTTGCGATGCAGGTCGATCTGCACGTCCTTCTGCTGGCTCAAGGGGTGCCGCAGCATCAGATGCAGCGTGTCCTGGGCGATCCTCTGGTTCAGCCGAAGTTCGATACGCCCGGACGCGATGGAGATCTGCCCGGAAAGACGCAAGGCCTGCGCGTGCCGCTCGCGCTGGATGTCGCCGCCTACCGCGAGCCCCTTCTTGTAGTAGTGATCGGTCACCAGGCTATCGGGCGTGCGACTGGCCAGATAGATGGTGTAAACGCTGGCCAGAACGGCGATCAACGGCAGGGCGATCAGAAACCAGGGCCAGGGTTCGCGGTACCAGGGTCGAGCGGTGGCGGGGTGCATGAATACTCCTTGGGAATCTGGGCTCACGGAACGATGAAGGTAGTCTTGCTGGAGGCAGAGATCGGCTGGTCACCCTGGGATGTCGCGGTGATCTCGATCTTGTAGATGCCCTTCTTCGCGTTGTCGACCGGAACGGTCACTTCCAGCGGCTCCAGGATATTGGTTGAGGCCGGCAGTTCGTAGAGATCGCGCTCGTGAACCGCCAGACCTTCCAGCCCTTTGACCTCCACGCGAATCTTGCGCGACTTCTCGGTCGTGTTCATCAACTGGATCTGATAGACGTTCTCCACCAACCCACCGGGAATCTCGCGTGAAAGCACACCGCGATCACGCATCACGTTCATCTTGAGCGGATCGCGCGTGGCCAATCCGCCGACGAACAGACTCACCATGACGATCAGCAGCGCCGTATAGATCAGAATGCGTGGCCGGAACAGATGGGCCCATTGCTGGCGCTTGGTCCATTTGTTCTTCATCGCATTTTCGCTGGAATAGCGAATCAGTCCGCGCGGATAACCCACCTTGTCCATGACCTGATCGCAAGCATCGACGCAGGCACCGCACCCGATGCACATGTACTGCAAGCCGTCACGGATATCGATGCCCGTGGGGCAGACCTGCACGCAGATGCTGCAATCCACACAGTCGCCCTTGCCTTCCGAGCGAGGATCGACGTTCTTGCCCCGCTTGCCCCGCGGCTCGCCACGCTCGGTGTCGTAGGTGACGACGAGCGTGTCCTTGTCGATCATCACCGACTGGAAGCGGGCGTAGGGACACATGTATTTGCAGACCTGCTCTCGCATGAATCCCGCATTGCCATAAGTGGCGAAGCCGTAGAACAAGATCCAGAACGTCTGCCAGGGCCCGAGGCTCGCGCTGATGACCTGGCCAGCAAGAGCGATGATCGGCGTGAAGTAGCCGACAAAGGTGAAGCCCGTCCACAGCGCCACGGCCGCCCACAAGCCATGCTTGAGCGTCTTTTTGCCGATCTTGCGGGCGTTCCAGTCAGCGCCATCGAGGCGAATGCGCGCCAGGCGATCGCCCTCGACCTTGCGCTCGATCCACATGAAGATCTCGGTATAGACGGTCTGCGGGCAGGCGTAACCACAGAACAGCCGCCCGGCAATGGCCGTGAACAGAAACAGACCGTAGGCCGAGATGATCAGCAGCAGGGCGAGGAAGATCACGTCCTGCGGCCAGAGAATCATGCCGAAGAAATAGAACTTCCGGGTGGAGAGATCGAGCAGGACGGCCTGGCGGCCATCCCACTGCAACCAGGGCAAACCATAGAACAGCGCCTGAGTGAGCAGCACCATGATCACCCGCCAGTTGTTGAACCAGCCGGTGACTGCACGGGAGTAGATCTTCTTGCGAACCTCGTACAGCCACTCTTCAGAGGCTGAGATATCGTCTTCGCTGGGTTCTGGCGCCTTGGCGTTCATCGCGGGTTTGGGACTTTTGAGGCTATTGGGCTGACTGAAACAGACTGGGGGCGCAGTGTGCAGTGCGCCCCCAGCAAGTCAGACAAGGTGGAGACTTGGCAAGCGGCCTATTTCGCGGCTTCCGCTCCGTGGCTGATGCTGTAGACATAGGCCGCCAGCAGATGGATCTTCTCAGGCGAAAGGAAATCTTTCTGCGCGGGCATCTGTCCGGCACGGCCCTTTTCGATGGTGTGCGAAATGGTCTCGATACTGGAGCCGAACAACCACTGACGCTTGGGATCGGCCAGATCAGGCGCGCCCAGGGCCTTGTTGCCGGTGCCATCCGCGGCATGGCAGGCGGCACAAGCGGTTGCGAACAATGGTTTGCCCTGGGCTGCCAATTGGGCGTCGTGCTTCATGCCGCTGAGGCTGCGCACATAATTGGCCACCGCCAGCACACCGGGCTTGCCGCCCACGGCAGCTTCCATCGGCGGCATCATGCCCAGGCGACCGTTGGTGAGGGTCTCCACCAGAACTTCGGGGCTATTGCCGTAGAGCCAGGCGTTGGCGTTGTGGATGGTCAGATTGGGAAAACCCTTGGTCCCGCCGGCATCGGAGCCATGACACTGCGAGCAGTAGGTCAAGAACATGCGCTGCCCGGTGGCCATGGCCGTGGGGTTGGCCGCCAGATCGGGAATGGGCGTTTTCATATAGCCCGCATAAAGCGGCTCGACCCGCGCATCGAAGGCAGCCGATTCCTGCTGGTACATCTTGTCGCTGGAGAAGCCGAGGTAGCCTTTGTAGAACGCGAGGCCGCCATAAAGCCCCAGATACAGAATGCCGAACAGCAGTGTCAGCAGGAACAGACCCATCCACCAGCGTGGCAGCGGGTTGTTGAACTCCTGGAGGTCGCCGTCCCAGACATGGCCCGTCGTGGCGATGGGATTGCCCGCCTTGTCGCGGAACACGGTCTGCCGTGCCGTGCCCCGCAGGAACACGAACAACGCGACGATGGAAACGATGGTGATGCCGCCGATCCAGAAGGCCCACCCGGGGGAATAGAACTGGTTCATGATTTGGACTTGTCGGAGGTCTTGGAATCAATGCCCTTGTCCAGGAACTCGGGCGGGTGACTCTTGGAGTCAAGGAAAGGGATCATGCCGTCCTTCTCATGCGTCTTCTTGAAGCGTGGCGAGAAGGCCCACCAGACGATGAAGGCAAAAACCACCATCGAGAGAACGAGAACGATAGAGCCGAAGGACATGACGCTTGCCTCAATAGTTGATGTAGTTGGCCTTGGACTTGTAGTTGCTGAGCACCGTGCCCAGGCCTTGCAGGTAAGCGATGATTGCGTCTTCCTTGGTCTTGCCTTCAAGCTCTTTCGGCGCCGCGGCGATCTCGGCATCCGTGTAGGGCACGCCCAGGGTCTTCATCGCGCGCATCTTGGCCTGAATCTGATCGGCCTCGGCGGGTTGATGCTGCAGCCAGGTATAGGCCGGCATGATGCTTTCGGGCACGACATCGCGGGGCTGGCGAAGGTGCAGGCGCTGCCACTCATCGGAATACTTGCCACCGACGCGAGCCAGATCGGGACCGGTGCGCTTGCTGCCCCACTGGAAGGGATGGTCATAGACCGACTCGCCTGCCACCGAGTAGTGGCCGTAGCGTTCGACCTCGGCACGCAAGGGACGGATCATCTGCGAGTGGCAGAGGTAGCAGCCCTCGGCCAGGTACACGTCGCGCCCTTCCAGCTGCAGCGCGGTGTAGGGCTTGACGCCTGGAATGGGCTGGGTCGTGCTCTTGTCGAAGAACAGGGGCACGAGCTGAACCAGCCCGGCGATGCTGACGACGATTGCCACCAGCACGATCATCAGACCAACATTTTTCTCGATGGTCTCGTGACTGAATGAAGCCATGAATATCTCCGAATAAGGATCAGGCGTGGGCCGCGCTCAGAGCGGGAACCGGTGCATCGACGGGCTTGCCCTGACGGATGGTCTTCCAGGCGTTGTAGACCATCAGGCACATGCCGAAGAGGTAGATCGAGCCCCCGATGGCGCGAATGACGTACAGAGGAATGACCGCCTTGATGCTTTCGATGAAGCTGTAGGTCAGCGAGCCGTCGGCCTGCATGGCGCGCCACATCAGACCCTCGGTCACACCTGCGACCCACAGCGCGGCGATGTACAGCACCACACCGATGGTGGCTGTCCAGAAGTGGATTTCGATGAGCTTCTTGCTCCACATCTGGGTCTGACCCCAGAGCCGCGGAATCAGGTAGTACAGGCTGCCCATGGTGATCATGCCCACCCAGCCCATGGCGCCCGAGTGCACGTGGCCGATGATCCAGTCGGTGTAGTGGCCCAGCGCGCTCACCGTCTTGACCGAGAGCATCGGGCCTTCGAAGGTGGACATGCCGTAGAACGACAGCGCGGTGATCAGGAACTTCAGAATGGGATCTTCACGCAGCTTGTACCAGGCACCCGACAGGGTCATCATGCCGTTGATCATGCCGCCCCAGCTCGGCGCCAGCAGGATGAGCGAGAACACCATGCCCAGCGATTGCGTCCAGTCGGGCAGCGCGGTGTAGAGCAGATGATGCGGGCCGGCCCACATATAGGTGAAGATCAGCGCCCAGAAGTGCACGATCGACAGGCGGTAGGAATAGACCGGGCGCTCGGCCTGCTTGGGGATGAAGTAATACATCATGCCCAGGAAGGAGGTGGTCAGGAAGAAACCCACCGCGTTGTGGCCGTACCACCACTGAATCATCGCGTCCTGCGCACCGCCATAGACCGAATAGCTCTTCCACGACAGCAGGCTGATGGGCAGCTTGATGTTGTTGACCACGTACAGCAGCGCAATGGTGATGATGTAGGCGCCGAAGAACCAGTTGGCCACATAGATGTGCGGGGTCTTGCGCTTGAACACCGTGCCGAAGAACACGATGGCATAGGCGACCCAGGTGACCACGATCAGCAGACTGATCGGCCATTCCTGTTCGGCGTATTCCTTGCCGCTGGTGATGCCCAGCGGATAGGTGATGGCGCACAGCACGATCACCGCCGTCCAGCCCCAGAAGGTGAATTCGGCCAACTTGGGTGCGAACAACGGCACCTGACAGGTGCGCTGCACGATGTAGTACGAGGTGGCGAACAGCGCGGTGCCGCCGAATCCGAAGATCACCGCGTTGGTGTGCAGAGGACGCAGACGCCCCCAGCTCAGCCATTCCATGCCGTAGGTCATATCCGGCCAGACCAGTTGCACTGCGATGAACACGCCGACCAGCATGCCCACCACGGCCCAGACCAGGGTCATCACCGTGAATTTGCGCACCAGCGCGTAGTTGTATGTCTGCTTAAGCGTCAGATCGCTCATCTGCTCCACCTGTGGGTCAAAAAGAAACAAAAAGTAATGTAGGACATGGTCATTTACTTATACAGATGGCAAGTTGACATGTATCAACACATTTCTATTCGTAAGGGTAAGCACTAGGAAGGTGCGTGTGTCAATGCGACAACCTGCCGCACGACCCGCCACTCACTGGCTAGGGATTTCTGGGTCATCGCCCTCTGGCTTCGAGGTTTTTTTCTCGGACTTCGGCTTGTCGTCATCCATCAGAATGGCGTGGGCCGGGCCTTCCATGTCGTCAAACTGCCCGCTCCGGGCGGCCCACCACAGCACCCCGACGATCACCAGAACCAGCAACACACTGATCGGAATGAGAATGAGAAGGGAGCCTTCCATGCCGTTCTTTCAGCGAACAGGAAGCGAGCGGTCCCGCCGCGCCAGCCGGGCCGCATTGAGCACGACCAGGAGTGACGAGGTGCTCATGCCCACCGCAGCCCAGACCGGGGTGATATAGCCCGCCACAGCCAGCGGAATGGCCAACAGGTTGTAGACCACGGCCCAGATCAGGTTCTCGCGCATCACGCCAACGGTTCGCCGCCCCGTCTCGACCAGACGCGGCAAGGCCCGCATATCCGGGTGATGGAGGATGACGTCGGCGCCGGCCTTGGCGATGGGCGCAGCGCCCGCAAAACTCACCGAAAGATCGGCCGCAGCAAGGACAGGCGCGTCGTTCACGCCGTCCCCCACCATGGCGACCACCCTGCCCTGCGCGCGCCATTGGCCTACCCGTTCGAGCTTGGCCTCCGGGCTCAATCCACCTTCGGCCTGTGCCACGCCAAGCTGGGCGCCCCAGGCTTGAACCGTCGCTGGCGCGTCGCCCGACAGCACGGCGACCTCGGCGCCGGTCTTCATCAATGACTGCAGGGCTTCATGCGCACCGGGCCGAAGCGTTTCCGCAATGTCGAACACCGCCAGCGGACGCCCATCGAGGCTCAACCCGAGCCGCGTCATCGGAATGTCCGTAGCCTGCGGCAACGCGGCCTGAAAAACTCCGGAGAAGGCGTCATTTCCGAGCCGCAAGAGCTGCCCTCGCCACAGGCCCTGCATGCCGCCATGCGGAACCGCCAGCAGGTTCTGTATGGGCTCCAAATCTTCGTCAGCTGCGCCCAGGGTGGCCATGAACGCCCGCGCAAGCGGGTGCTGCACGCCTTGCTCCAGGGCGCGTGCCAAGGCCAGGACCTGCTGCTCGCTGAAAGCGTCATCCAGGACCCGCACCTTGGCGACGACCGGCTCCGACGTGGTCAAGGTGCCGGTCTTGTCGAACAGCCAGAGATCGACCTGCGGCGCCCGGTCGAGGGCGTGGCCGCGAGCCAGCAGCACACCGCGACGCGAGAGCTTGGCAGTCGACGCCGCCAGCGCGGCAGGCACCGCGAGCGACAGCGCACAGGGACAACTCACCACCAGCACGGCGACCAAGGTGGGCACGATGCGCGACGGATCGAGCCACGCCCACAGCAGCACCGTCAGCGCGGCCACCCCCAAAAGCCCTGCGGTGAACCCTTGCGCGGCCTGGTCTGCCAGCTGCGCCGATCGCGGCTTGCTCGCCAGCGCGTGCTGCATCAGATCCACCATCTGGGCGATACGGGTGGCGGCGCCGGTTTGCGTGGCACGCACGATCAAGGGAGACTGCCGGTTCATGCTGCCCGCCAGAATGGCATCGCCGGGCTGTTTGAAGACCGCACGGCTCTCGCCGGTCAGCAGGGCCTCGTCCACCTGCGAGGTGCCGGCCACCACCACCCCGTCCACCGCCGCGGCACTGCCGCTGGGCAGTTCCACTTCATCGCCGGCTCGCACCTGAGTGATGGCAACACTGCGCCAATCGTCCTGCGCACTGCCGCGCACCCGCATGGCGGCGGGCAATTGCTCCATCAGTTCTTCGGCCGCGTTCAGGCTGCGCTGCCGCAGACCGTCTTCGATCAGGCGAGCGCTCAGCAGCAGGGCCAGAAACATCACGACGGAATCGAAGTACACATGGTTCTCGCCGTGAGCCACGCTCCACACGCTGGCGGCAAAGGCGCTCCACAGTCCCAGGGTCACAGGCACGTCCATGCCCAGGCGGCGGTTGCGCACATCGCGCAACGCGCCCATCAAGAAGGGCCAGCCCGAAAACAGCAAGGCCGGCAGCGTCAGCGCGAGACTTCCCCATTGAAAAATGCCCTGCTCGGCGGCGTTGAGACCGTCCGCATCGAGATAGCCTGGCCAGGCGAACATCATCACCTGCATCATCGCGAGCCAGGCCACGAGGGTGCGCAGAATGGCCAGCCTGCGCGCACGCCGGTGGCTGAGTTCGCTCTGGTGGCGCGCATTGGGCAAGGGGCGATAGCCGACTTCGGCCAGCGCATGGAAGATCTGGGCCAGCTGGACGACATTCGCATCCCATTGCAGCGCGACCCGGCGGGTGGAGTAGTTGACCGTGGCGGCGAGCACGCCAGGTAGGCCCCGCACACGCTGCTCGATCAGCCAGACACAGGCGCCGCAGTGAATGCCCTCCACCGCGATCTGCGTGCTCCACTTGCCCTCACCCAAAGGCGTGGCGTAGGCCGACAGGAAGGCCGGGTCGGCCAGCGCCATCCATTGCTGATGGAGTTTTTCGATCTCGGCCTGGGGAAGCGCGGCAAGCGCGCCCTCGCCCGTGGTGCGGCGGTCGTAGTAGGCGCACAGCCCGCCCTGCACGATGATCTCGGCCGCGGCCGCGCACCCCTGGCAGCAGAAACTGCGCCACTGTCCATCCAGTTCCATGCGAACGGGCTCGTGCCCGAGGGGCAGCCCGCAGTGATAGCAGGTGGATTCGCCCGCGGGCGGCACAGGCGCGGAAGCGGCCTGTCGCGGCGCTGCGGGCAGAGGGAGCGTGGAACTCGACATGACCGACATCCTAGAAACGGGGATGTCGGCACACCTTGAGATGTATCAAGAAGTTTCTATCTATCGATCAGGGTCAACCCTGTTCCCACTGCGCCCACACTTTTTCAAGACGTTTGAGCGATACCGGCATGGGCGTTCGCAATTCCTGCGCGAACAAAGAGACCCGCAGCTCTTCGAGCAGCCATCGCAGGGTCTGCAGTCGCTCGGGCAGGAGCCCGCGGTACGGCGCCGCCTCGCGCTGCCAGCGGGTGAGCCACGGTGCGAGCTGACTGCTGAGCTGGGCGTCCCGCGCGGGGTCGGTGCGGCATTTGTCCAACCGCCGCCCGATGGCCTGCAGATAGCGGGGAAAGTGCGCGATCTGCGCAGCCGGCGTCTCGGCCAGGAAGCGCGGCGGCAACAAGGCCAGCAACTGAGCACGAATGTCGGCGAGAAACGCTGGCTGGTTTTTGTAGCCGGCCAGTTTTTTCTGCACCTGGGCGTGCTCGTCCAGAATCTGCCCGGCAAGGCGCGCCATTTCTGCCGCCAGAAGCTGGAAGCGGGGTTTGCCTTCGCTCAGACGTTGGGCAAACGTCGCCTTGTCGGCGGGCAGGGGTTCGGCCAGAAAGGCACGGTCGAGCGCCGCATCGACGATCTGCGACCGCAATAGCTCGGCCGTGCCCAGCGCCATGAACAGCATGGCCGCCTGTTGAAACCCGGGCAGATGCTTTTCCGCGTGCTTGATCTGCTCGCGCAGTTGCAGAGCGAACAGGCGGCGCAGGCCGCCGCGATGCAGGCGCGCGGCTTCCTCGGCGGTATCGAACACCTCCACGTCGACCGCGCCGCCCTTGTCCACCAGGGCGGGAAAGCCGATCAGGGTATGCGCGCCACGACGCAGCTCCAGCAGGTCGGGCAAGGCGTCGAAGGTCCAGTCGGTCAGGCCTTGCAGGGTATCGGTGGGCAAAGAGCCCGGGCCAGGGGCGGGACGGGCGGGGACTTCGCCAGGCGATACCGGAGCCTTCGGCTGCTCCTTGCTTTCATTCGGCGGCGGCAGGCGGGTTTTGAGCTTGGCCAGCTCTGCGAACGCGTTGCGCGAGGCCTGGCCATGGTCGGCACGCAGCTTGTCGATATCGCGTCCGGTGTCGATGCGCCGCCAGTGGGCATCGATCACCTGGACATTGAAGAAAAGATGGGGGCCAAGGGTTTCGAGCTTGAAATCGGTGCGCTGCAGCGCCAGCCCGGTGTGCTCGCGGACCTGATCGCGCAAGGCATCGAACAGATCGCCCTGGCCAAACCGATCGTCCGAGGTGAGCCGAGCGGCGAAAGTCTCGGCCGTCTGCGGCAGCGGCACGAGGCGGGAGCGCGGTCGCTGCGGCAGGCTCTTGAGCAAGGCGAGGATTTTCTCCTTGAGCAGCCCGGGCACCAGCCATTGCAGACGCTGCGCCGGTATCTGATTGAGCGCCGCCAGGGGCGCAATCACCGTGACGCCATCACGCGCGCCGCCCGGATCGAAGGTGTAGTCGAGTTGCAGCTCCAGCGCGCCGAGCTTGAGGCGATTGGGAAAGGCCTCGGTGGTAATGCCCGCCGCCTCGTGGCGCATCAATTCGTCGCGCTGCAGGAACAGCAACTTGGGGTTGGCACGGACCGCGTCGCGGTACCAGCGGTCGAAGCTGGCGCCACTGTGCACCTCGGCGGGCACTTGCTGGTCGTAAAAGGCGTGAATGAGGTCCTCGTCGACCAGCACGTCGAGCCGCCGGGCCTTGTGTTCGAGCCGCTCTATGTCGGCGATCAGCGCCCGGTTGTGCTGGAAGAACGGCCAGCGGCAGTCCCACTCGCCCGCCACCAGCGCCTCGCGGAGAAAGATGTCGCGCGACTGGGGGGCATCGAAACGGCCGAAATCCACCCGACGCTGGTTGTAGACGACCAGGCCGTACAGCGTGGCCCTCTCGAAAGCCGTGACCTGCGCCGGCTTTTTCTCCCAGTGCGGGTCGAGCAGGCTGGTCTTGAGCAGATGCGCGCCCACGCGCTCCAGCCACTGCGGCTCGATGCGCGCCACGCCTCGGGCGTACAGACGGCTGGTCTCGACCAGCTCGGCCGCCATGATCCAGCGCCCGGCCTTACGACCCAGCGGCGAAGACGGGTGGATGGCAAAGCGTAGGCCTCTGGCACCCAGATATTGGGGTTCATCATCCCCCTTGTAGCCCACGTTGCCCAGCAGGCCGCTCAGCAGGGCGCAGTGAATCTGCTCATAGGTGGCCTCGGCCGTGTTGAGCCGCCAGCCTTGCTCGGCCACCAAGGTGTGGAGCTGGCTGTGCACGTCATGCCATTCGCGCAGGCGCAGCGGCGACAAATACTGGCCGCGCAACTCGCTCCAGAGCTTGCGCTGGGATTTCTTGTGGGCAATGGCCGCGTGGTAATGCGCCCAGAGCTTGAGCCAGCCGAGAAATTCGGAACGCTCATCGCTGAACTTGCGGTGGGCCTCGTCGGCGGCCTGCTGCGCCTCGGCGGGGCGTTCGCGCGGATCCTGCACCGATAGCGCCGCGGCGATGATCAGCACCTCGCTCAGCGCCTCGCGGTTGCGGGCTTCGAGAATCATGCGGCCGATGCGCGGGTCCAGCGGCAGACGGGCGAGTTCGCGGCCCAGCGGGGTGAGCACATTGCGGTCGTCCACCGCGCCCAGTTCGGCGAGCAATTGGTAGCCGTCGGCGATGGCCTTGCCCGGCGGCGGCTCGATGAACGGAAATTGTTCGATCGCATCCAGCCCCAACGCCTTCATGCGCAAGATGACAGCCGCCAGCGAAGACCGCTGGATTTCCGGCGTGGTGAACCGCGGCCGCTCGGCAAACCCGGCTTCGTCGTAGAGACGGATGCACACGCCGTTGGACACGCGGCCGCAGCGGCCCGCGCGTTGCTGCGCCGCGGCCTGGCTGATGGCCTCGACCTGCAGCATTTCCACTTTGTTGCGGTAGCTGTAGCGCTTGACCCGCGCCAGCCCTGAATCGATCACATAGCGGATGCCCGGCACCGTGAGCGAGGTCTCGGCCACATTGGTGGCCAGGACAATGCGACGCGCACCGCCCGAGGCAAACACCCTGTCTTGCTCGGCCTGCGAAAGCCGGGCGTACAGCGGCAGGATTTCCACGCCCGCGCGCTGCGTGTCCAGGTGGTGCTTGCGCAGCGCCGCTTCGGCCTCGCGGATCTCACGCTCGCCCGGGAGGAAAACCAGCACGTCGCCCGAGCCCATGCGCCACAACTCGTCCACCGCGTCGCCGATGGCGGCCGACAAGTCGCGGTCGTCGCCCTTGTCCACCCCGAAAGGCCGCCAGCGCATCTCCACCGGGTAGAGCCGCCCCGAGACCTCAATGACGGGAACCTGCCGCCCCGAACCCTCGGCGAAATGCTGCGCAAACCGTTCGGCATCAAGGGTCGCCGAGGTCACGATGATCTTCAGATCGGGCCTGCGCGGCATCAACTGCTTGAGGTAGCCCAGCAGCACGTCGATGTTCAGGCTGCGCTCGTGCGCCTCGTCGATGATCAGGGTGTCGTAGGCGCGCAGCAGAGGATCGGTCTGCGTTTCTGCCAGCAAGATGCCGTCAGTCATCAACTTGATCGAGGCCCCAGGCTGCAGCCGGTCGTTGAAGCGCACCTTGTAGCCGGCGATGGCGCCCAGCTCGCTCTCCAGCTCCTGGGCCACGCGCTTGGCAATGCTGGTAGCCGCCAGCCGCCGCGGCTGGGTGTGGCCGATCAGCCCCTTGCCTCCAGCACCCAGCCCGCGCCCGATCGACAGCGCGATCTTGGGCAGCTGCGTGGTCTTGCCCGATCCGGTCTCGCCGCAGACGATGAGCACCTGATGCTCGCGCATGGCCTGCGCAATGGCCTCGCGCCGCTGGGAGACCGGCAATTCCAGCGGAAGCCGCACCTCGCCCACCGGCGTGGCAGGCCCGGGCGCGCGGGCGGCGGCGGGCCGACGAGGCCGAGGCGGGCGGGAGGCGGTCTGTTCAGGCATGGACGACAAGGAATGCGGAAGACAACCCGTCATTCTCGGATAATCGCGCCATGATCGCCCAGCAAGAACAGTTCGTCGATTGGTTGCGTTCCGTCGCACCCTATATCCATGCCCATCGCGGCAAGACCTTTGTGGTCGCCATCGCCGGCGAATTGATCGCGGCCGGACGACTCAACGCCCTGGTGCAGGATGTCGCCCTGCTGACCGCCATGGGCGTGCGCATCGTGCTCGTGCACGGCTTCCGCCCTCAGGTCGAGGCCCAACTGCGCGAGAAGGGCGTGGGCTCGCGCTACTCGCACGGCATGCGCGTGACCGACGAAGTGGCGCTCGACGCCGCGCAGGAAGCCGCGGGCCAGTTGCGCTTCGAGATCGAAGCGACGTTTTCTCAAGGCCTGCCCAACACACCGATGGCCGGCGCCACGGTGCGGGTGGTCTCCGGCAATTTCATCATCGCCCGCCCCGTGGGGGTGATCGACGGTCTCGACTTCCAGCACACCGGCCTGGTGCGCAAGGTCGATGCGCCGACCATTCAGCGCGCGCTGGAATATGGCGCCGTCGTGCTCATGTCGCCCTTCGGCTACTCGCCCACGGGCGAGGCCTTCAATCTCAGCATGGAAGACGTGGCCAGCAGCGTGGGCGCCGCCATCAAGGCGGAAAAGCTGCTGATGATCACCGAGGTGTCCGGGGTGATCGACGAAGCCCACAACCTCATCCCCGAACTCACCGTGGCGCAGGCCGAAAGTCTGCTGTCGCGCCTGCCCGACCCCCAGCAGCCCACAGACACCGCCTTCTACCTGCGCCATGCCGTCAGAGCGGTGCGCGGCGGAGTGACGCGTGCACACATCGTGCCTTTCTCGCTCGACGGCTCGCTGCTGCTCGAACTCTTCACCCACGACGGCGTGGGCACCATGATTGCCGACGAGCATCTCGAACACCTGCGCCAGGCCTCGGCCGACGACGTGGGCGGCATCCTGCAACTCATCGAACCGCTGGAAACCCAGGGCGTGCTGGTCAAGCGCAGCCGCACCGAGATCGAACGCGACATCAGCAATTACACCGTGCTGGAGCACGACGGCATCATCTTCGGCTGCGCCGCGCTCTACCCCTACGCCGAACAGAAAACCGGCGAAATGGCCGCGCTCACCGTCCACCCCTCGGCCCAGGGCCAGGGCGACGGCGAGCGCATTCTCAAACACATCGAACAACGCGCGCGCGCGCAAGGGCTGCAGAGCATTTTCGTGCTCACGACCCGCACCATGCACTGGTTCATCAAGCGCGGCTTCGTACTCGTCGAACGCGAATGGCTCCCGCCGGAGCGCCGCCTGCGCTACGACGATCAGCGCCGCTCGCGGGTGCTGGTCAAGCATCTCCTCTGACGACAAGAACGCCTTCCCATTCCCCGGCCGCGGCCGGACTCACGACTCCCCAAGGAATTTTCATGGCACGCATGGTTCACTGCATCAAACTCGGTCACGACGCCGAAGGTCTCGACTTCGCCCCCTACCCTGGCGAACTCGGTACGCGCATCTACAACAACGTCTCCAAGGAAGCCTGGGCGGCCTGGCTCAAGCACCAGACCATGCTGGTCAATGAAAACCGCCTCAACCTGGCCGACGCGCGCGCCCGGCAATATCTGGCGCGGCAGATGGAGAAATATTTCTTCGGGGAAGGCGCGGAAGTGCCGCAAGGCTACGTGCCGCCCACCGCGTGACCCTGCAGGTGGCCCCGCCGCGTGGCGATAGACATCGCAACGCCTCCAGACCCCCAAGGAGGCCACCCTCAGGCCAAGCCAGCTGATGCCTCGCGCAAATTCCGCAAGGCCTTCCGCCTATCCCGACGCGCCCCAAAAATACTCCGGCCTGTATATTGATTTTTCATACTCCCCGGGGCCATTTTGGCGAAATTTCTACCACCTACAACAAAAAACAGCGAAGCGCAATCAACAGTAAACACAATGTGGTGTATGCGCGTGTCCCTCTACCATCGGTGCAGCCCTTAATACTCAATTGAGTATTTCGAGTCTGGGCCGCTCTTGCGGCGCAATCAACCACCGATGGAGGCCGGGTCGCTCGCCCGGTAGGAGACAAAAGAATGCAACTCAAGAAACTGGCACTCTCGCTGGCCCTGGCCGGCATCGCCCTTCCCGCTGCTCACGCCACCGACGGCTACTTCCAGCCCGGCTTCAGCGTGAAGGCTAACGGCATGGGCGGCGTGGGCATCGCCCTGCCGCAAGACGCACTGGCCGCCGCCACCAACCCGGCCGGCATGGCCCTGATCGGCAACCGCGTCGACGGCGGCATCAGCTTGTTCCGCCCGGATCGTGAAGCCAAGATCAATGGCACGACCTACAGCGGCAACGATCAGCAGAACTTCATCATCCCGGAAGTCGGCGCCAACTACATGATCAACCCGACCATGTCGGCGGGTATCAGCCTGTATGGCAACGGCGGGATGAACTCGGGCTACAGCAATATTGCAGGCTCGATGACAGGTCTTGGCAATGGTGCAGGTGTTGATCTGCAGCAGATGTTCATTTCCCCCAGCTTCGCTTGGCGCGTAACGCCCACGCAAACCATCGGTGTAGCTGTCAACTTGGTGCAACAGACGTTCCGCGCGAATGGCCTGGGAGCGTTTGCTGGCTATTCGTCTTCGCCCGCAAACCTGAGCGAGAATGGACACGACTCTTCTACTGGCGTCGGGGTACGCATCGGCTGGATTGGCGAATTGGCCCCTGGGTTTTCGCTGGGCGCGACCTATCAGCCCAAGACCCACATGAGCAAGTTCAGCAAATACAGCGGCTTGTTTGCTGATAACGGCAGTTTCGATATTCCGGCCAACTACGGCATTGGTTTCGCCTGGAAGCCCATGGGTCAGCTGACCGTAGCGGGTGATATCGAGCGCATTCTGTACAGCGACGTGAGCGCCATTGGCAACACCTCAACAACCTTCGGTATGAATCCTCTCGGCGCATCCAACGGCCCGGGCTTCGGATGGAAGGACATTACCGTTGTGAAGCTCGGTGTCGCCTATGCGATGAACGAAGCGCTCACGCTGCGCGCTGGCTGGAACCATACCGACAACCCCGTCTCCCCTGAAAACGTGTTTTTCAACACCATCGCTCCTGGCGTCGTGAAGGATCACCTGACACTTGGTGCAACCTATGCGTTGAGCAAGACGATGGAGATTTCCGCGGACTACGTCCACGCTTTCAAGAACACCGTCACAGGCACAATGACCCAGTCAGGAGGCTATGGTGAGGAGTTGAGCATGTCTCAGAACACCTTGGGTGTCTCGGTGGGCTGGAAGTATTAATTCCTCCCAAGCCAGAAAACCGCAGCTTCGGCTGCGGTTTTTTTATGCCCTCAGCATCCGCACAGTTGGCGCGTTCGCCGACAATTCGAGCCATGCTGCCCTGTTATGTCCTGCTAGACCTCGAAACCACCGGCGCCAATCCCATCCACGACCGCATCACCGAGGTCGCGGCCATGCGAATCGAGCATGGGCAGGTTGTGGCGAAGTGGAGCAGCCTGATCGATCCGGGACAGCGCATTCCGCCGTTCATCCAGCAGCTCACCGGCATCAACGACGCCATGGTGGCTGGCGCCCCGACATTCGGCGCGGTGCTGCCCGAGTTGCTCGCCTTGCTGGATGGCGCGGTGCTCGTGGCGCACAACGTGCGGTTCGACCATGGCTTCCTGAAGCAGGCCGCTGCACGCGAAGGGGTGGATCTCCGGGTGAAGACCCTCTGCACCGTGCGACTGTCGCGCAAGCTCTACCCGCAGGCGCGGGGGCATGGGCTGGATGCCATCATGCGCCGCCACGGACTGCACACCACGGCACGGCATCGGGCCATGGGCGACGTCGAGGTGCTGCATCAGTGGCTGGACATCGCTCAAACAGAACTCGGCTCTGCCGCGGTAGAGACCGCAGCGCAGGCGTTGTTGCGCGGCAGCTCCAGCCTGCCGCCGCACCTGGAAACGCCGATGGACGAGATTCCCGACACGCCTGGGGTCTATCTGTTCTATGGCGAGAGCGACATGCCGCTTTACATCGGCAAGAGCGTGCGGCTGCGCGGCCGGGTGCTCTCGCACTTTCAATCGGACCACCGCGATGCGCGCGAACTTCGTCTGGCCCAGGAGGTACGGAGGGTGGAATGGCAGGAGACGGCCGGGGAGTTCGGTGCCCTGCTTCTGGAAATGCGGCTCATCAAGCAACGGCAGCCGCTGCTGAATCGCCAATTGCGCCGCGAGCGCCTGCTCTGCTCATGGCAACTGAACGACGACGCCGAGGCACGGCCACTGCTGCATCTGGTCCGCGACGAAGCTCTCGATCCTCGCCTGTTCTCCCGGCTCTACGGCTGCTATCGCAGCAAGCGGCAGGCAGTGGAAGAACTGCGCAAACTCGCCGAACGTCATGCCCTGTGTCCTCAGGCCCTCGGGCTGGAGTCGGGCAAGGGGCGCTGCTTTGCGCACCAGCTTGGCCAATGCAAAGGGGTGTGCTGCGGGCTTGAACCGCCGCAGCGGCATTACGCTCGTCTGCAACTGGCGCTGGCCACGGATCGGCTGCGCGCCTGGCCGTATGCCGGGCCCATCGGGCTGCGCGAACACAGCGCGACACTCGATCGCACCGATGTGCATGTGTTTGACCAGTGGCGGTATCTGGGCACGGCGCGCAGCCAGCCCGATCTGGCCACGCTGATGGAGGGCCTGCGCGAGGAGGAACCAGGGGGATTCGACCTGGACCTCTATCGTCTGCTACTGGGGCGTCTGATGAGCGCCAAGGGCCCGCCGCCCGATCTGATCCGCCTGGGGTGAACCGCGACGCTCAGCCGTGTTCCTTGGCGTGATTGATGGAGTATTTCGGAATCTCGACGGTCACGTCTTCGTCGGCAAGGATGGCCTGACAGGACAGACGCGACGTGGGCTCGAGCCCCCAGGCGCGGTCGAGCAGGTCCTCCTCGCTTTCGTCGAGCTCGCCCAGGCTGTCGAAACCCTTGCGCACGATGACATGACAGGTGGTGCAGGCGCATTGAAGATCGCAGGCGTGTTCGATCGGCACGCCATTCTCCAGCAGGGCTTCGCAGATCGACGTTCCGCGCCCGGCACTGACCTGTTTGCCTTGCGGACAATATTCGGGATGCGGTAGAACCGTGATGATGGGCATGGTGCGAATGAGGTGAGATCGTCAGGGCGTTGTATTCGAAGGCGTGTCGGTGAGTTGCGCGATGCGGTCGACGGACTGCCCCGCCAGCGCGCGCTGAATGCTGCGATTCATACGGCGTTCCGCAAACGCATCGGTCTGCCGGCTCAGCGCTTCGGTGGTCTGGCGGATCGGCTCGATGTCGCCGCCCTGCTCGGCTCGCGCCAGGGCCGCCATGCCGGCGTGAATCTGCGCAGCCTCCTCGTCCGACAGCAGGTCGCGGTCGAACTGCATGGCGGTTCGCGTCGCGGCCAACAAGGCCTGTGCATCCACCCGCGCTTCCTGCAGCATCCGCGCGTCGCGGTCGCCCTGGGCGTGGGCCACGCTGTCTTGCAGCATCTGTGCGATCTGCGCGTCATCCAGACCATAGGCGGGCCTGACCTGCACCTGGGCCTGCACGCCGGTCGTGAGTTCCTGCGCGCTGACTTCGAGCAGGCCGTCGGCATCGACGGCAAAGGTCACGCGGATGCGCGCAGCGCCTGCCACCATGGGCGGAATGCCGCGCAGCTCGAAACGCGCCAGCGAGCGGCAGTCGCTCACCAATTCGCGCTCGCCCTGCACCACATGAATGGCCATGGCGGTCTGCCCGTCGCGAAAGGTGGTGAAGTCTTGCGAGCGTGCCTGGGGAATGGTGCTGTTGCGCGGCAGGATGTGCTCGACCAGTCCGCCCATGGTCTCGATGCCGAGCGACAGGGCGATGACGTCGAGCAGCAGCACATCGTCGGCCCCGGCATTGCCCGCCAACGCATGGGCCTGAATGGCGGCACCGAGTGCCACCACCTGATCGGGGTCGAGGTCGGTCAGGGGCGCTTTGCCCATGACGCGTTCGACCGCACCGCGAATCATGGGCATGCGCGTGGCACCTCCCACGAGTACCACGCCCTGCACATCAGCCACGCTCACCTGCGCATCGTTCAGGGCGCGGCGCAGCAGGGCAAGGGTGCGTTGCACGAGATCGGCGCTGGCCTGCTCGAAATCCGCGCGTTGCAGGGTGCCGGTGTGATGCGATCCATCGGGCAGCGCAACGGTGTACGGAACGACTTCGGCCTCGCTCAAGGCTTCTTTAGCCTGACGGGCGGCCATGCGCCACTGCCGCTGCTGGCTTGCAGACAACTCGGGCTCTGCGGCCTGTTGCCGCATCAGCGTTTCGAGGCGAAGGTCGAAATCGTCCCCCCCGAGCGCCGTGTCGCCGCTGGTGGCGACGACCTCGAAAACGCCCTTGGTCAGCCGCAGCACGGAAAGATCGAAAGTGCCGCCGCCGAGGTCATAAATGACATACAGGCCTTCGATGCCATGATCGAGCCCGTAGGCCAGCGCCGCTGCGGTGGGCTCGTTGATCAGGCGCAGCACATGCAGACCCGCGAGCTGCGCGGCGTCTTTGGTCGCCTGACGCTGCGCATCGTCGAAATAGGCCGGCACGGTGATCACCGCGCCGATCAGCTCCCCACCCAGCGTGTCTTCGGCGCGCCAGCGCAGGACGCGCAGGATGTCGGCCGATACCTGGACTGGCGTGATCTCGCCCGCCGCTGTCTCGAAGCGCACGACCCGCGCGTCGTCGGCGATACGGTAATGCGCCAGCGCGGAAGCCGGCAGGTCGCGCGGGCTCCGTCCCATGAAGCGCTTCACCGAAACCAGGGTGTTGGCCGGATCGAGCGCCTGCTCTTCGCGCGCGCGAAGGCCCACTTCGGCACGGCCATCAGCGTGATAGTGCACCACGGAGGGCAGCAGCACCTGCCCGCAATCATCGGGCAGACATTCTGGCGTCGCGCTGCGCACGGCGGCGACGAGGGAATGCGTCGTCCCCAGATCGATGCCCACGGCACGGCGGTGCTGGTGCGGGTCGGGGGATTGTCCGGGTTCGGAGATTTGCAACAAGGCCATGGGCAAGGGAAAAAGGTGGCTGGGCTCGGGCGTTGTTGACGCGTGCCGGAACCCGCAAACGAAAAATCAGTACGGCATCAAACGGTTTGTGGCGCCAGGCGCTCGGCGGTCCGCCGCAGTTCCTCTGCAAAACGGTCGAGAAAGAGCAGTGCGCGCACCTGCTCGGCCGCCCGATTCGGGGCGTTCTCCTCATCGAGCGCCTGACGCACGACCCCGAGACGCTCAGCCCGCTGGGCCAGCACTTCGGCCTGCAAGGCCTGAAGCCCGGCGACATCGGCTGCGTCGCGCAGGTCGTCCAGCGCTTCGCGCCAGGCCATTTGCTGCATCAGAAAATCAGCGGGCATGGCGGTGTTGCTCTCCGCCTGAATTGGCACCCCTCGCCGCTCGCACAGATAGGTGGCCCGCTGTACCGGGTTCTTGAGGGTGAGGTAGGCCGCATTGGCTTGCGCCGCCCATTGCATGGCCAGGCGCTTGTCACGATCGGTGCCGGCGGCGAATCGGTCGGGATGCACCTGCGACTGCACCGCCAACCGCGCCCGCTCCAATTGCACTGGGTCGAGCCCATAGGTCTCGGGCAGGCCAAACAGCGCAAAGTACGACTGGGTGAAATCCATCAGATCAAGCGCGACGCATCAACGAAAAGCGCGTCGACGGCATACCAACGCGGCGGCAGCAAGGCGCACCCATCTGCCTGATCAGATCCTGAACGACTCGCCACAGCCGCAGCGGTCGCGTTCGTTCGGATTGTTGAACTGGAAACCCTCGTTCAAGCCTTGCCGGACGAAGTCGAGCTCGGTACCGTCCACATAGGCAAGACTCTTGGGATCGACCAGGATCTTGACACCATGACTTTCAAAGGCCAGATCCTGGTCGGTGGCCTGATCCACGAACTCCAGCTTGTAGGCCATGCCGGAGCAGCCCGTGGTCTTGACCCCCAGGCGCACGCCTAGCCCCGCACCGCGTTTGGCGAGATGGCGCTGCACTTGTTGGGCAGCGCGTTCCGTCAAGGTGACTGACATCATCGATCCTTCGTCTGTCTTTTCCGCGGCGATCAAGCCGGCTGGGCCTGTTCGGCCCGCGGCTGTTGCACAGCGGCCTGACCGTGACGCTGCTGGTAATCGCTGACCGCCGCCTTGATGGCGTCTTCGGCCAGGATCGAGCAATGGATCTTGACCGGCGGGAGCGCCAACTCCTCGGCGATCTGGCTGTTGCGGATTTCGAGCGCCTGATCCAGCGTCTTGCCCTTGACCCATTCGGTCACCAGGGAAGACGAGGCAATGGCCGAGCCGCAGCCATAGGTCTTGAACCGCGCATCTTCAATCACGCCGTGATCGTTGACACGGATCTGCAGCTTCATCACGTCGCCACAGGCCGGGGCACCCACCATGCCGGTGCCAACCTGCGGATCGTCCTTGGCGAAGGAGCCCACGTTGCGCGGGTTTTCATAGTGATCTACCACTTTGTCGCTGTAAGCCATGATCCTGTCCTCCTCGTTACGTTCGCCCAGGCGGCGAACGACGCCTTCCATAATTCCGACCTCTATTGTCGACTATTTGCACAACCCTGATGCGGATAGGCGCTTGAGCGCCATTCGCGGCTCAGTGCGCAGCCCACTGGATGGTGCTGATGTCGATGCCTTCCTTGTACATGTCCCAAAGCGGCGAAAGGTCGCGCAGCTTGGCCACGCTCTCGCGCAGCTGGCGCACGGCGGAATCGATTTCCTCTTCGGTCGTGTAGCGGCCGATCGTCATGCGCAGCGAGGAATGGGCCAGCTCGTCGCTGCGTCCCAGGGCGCGCAGCACATACGATGGCTCCAGACTGGCCGAGGTGCAGGCCGAGCCGCTGGACACCGCAATGCCCTTGATCGCCATGATCAGCGATTCGCCTTCGACGTAGTTGAAGCTGATGTTGAGGTTGTGCGGCACGCGGCGCTCGAGGTCGCCGTTCACATAGACCTCCTCGATGTCCTTGAGGCCGTCGAGCAGTCGCTGCTGCAGCATGCGGGCCCGCTCGATGCTCGCCCCGAGTTCGGCCTTGGCAATGCGGAAGGCCTCTCCCATACCCACGATCTGATGCGTGGGAAGAGTGCCCGAACGCAGCCCCCGCTCATGGCCGCCACCGTGCATCTGCGGTATCAGCCGCACGCGCGGCTTGCGCCGCACATAGAGCGCACCGATTCCCTTGGGGCCGTAGGTCTTGTGCGAAGCCAGACTCATCAGGTCGACTGGCCAGGCCTGCAGATCGATCACCATCTTGCCGGTGGCCTGCGCCGCATCGACATGGAAGATGATGCCGCGCTCGCGGCAGATGCGGCCCATCTCGGGAATGTCCTGAATCACGCCGATCTCATTGTTGACCAGCATGACCGACACCAGAATCGTGTCGGGCCGCAGCGCCGCCTTGAAAACCTCCAGATCGAGCAGGCCGTTGGCCTGCACATCGAGATAGGTGGCATCGAAGCCGCGCCGCTCCATTTCGCGCACCGTGTCGAGCACCGCCTTGTGCTCGGTCTTGACGGTGACGATGTGCTTGCCCTTGCCCTGGTAGAACTCCGCCGCCCCCTTGATGGCGAGGTTGTTCGACTCGGTGGCGCCGGACGTCCAGATGATTTCCTTGGGATCGGCGTTGATCAGATCAGCCACCTGAGCTCTGGCCTTTTCCACCGCCGCCTCGGCTTCCCAGCCCCAGGCATGGCTGCGCGACGCCGGATTGCCGAAATGCTCGCGCAGCCAGGGAATCATGGCGTCGACCACGCGCGGATCCACGG
The DNA here is from genome assembly GCF_002028405.1 of Thiomonas intermedia. Classification (NCBI taxonomy): domain Bacteria; kingdom Pseudomonadati; phylum Pseudomonadota; class Betaproteobacteria; order Burkholderiales; genus Thiomonas; species Thiomonas intermedia. The sequence goes on along the minus strand of NZ_CP020046.1, from coordinate 2,774,253 downwards.
GCGTGGTCGCAGCGTAGTCCATATAAATGGGCAGATGGGGCGTGGTGGACATGATTGAAATGCTCAGGGTGTTGTGGAAAACTTCCCGGCGCAGCGCACCGGGCTTGCAAAGCGCGCGCAGAGGTCTGGCAACAAGGGGCTGGGCACACCAAGCCCGCCAGGACCGCCGCCGTGCGCTCAGCCCAGGGTCTGGGCGAGGTTGAAGACCGAATTGGGCGCCTTGACCTTGATCGGCTTGGCCGTCACCGGCAGCGGCGACACCGGCTTGCGCGCCACGGCAACCTCTTCCACCGTGACACCCTTGGCCAGGTTCTGCTCCACCAGGCCCTTCAGATTGACCGAGTCGAGAAACTCCACCATCTTGGCGTTGAGTTGCGCCCAGAGATCGTGCGTCATGCAGGGGCCGCTGTCTTCTCCATGACAGTTTTCCTTGCCGCCGCACTGAGTTGCGTCGAGCGGCTCGTCCACGGCAATGATGATGTCGGCGATGCTGATCTCCTCCGACTTGCGCGACAGCGTGTAGCCGCCGCCAGGACCGCGAACGGAGTCGACCAGTTCGTGGCGGCGCAGCTTGCCGAACAACTGTTCGAGGTAGGAAAGGGAAATATGCTGGCGCTGGCTGATGCCGGCCAGAGTCACGGGACCCAGATGCTGACGCATGGCCACGTCGATCATGGCGGTTACGGCAAAACGTCCTTTGGTTGTCAGTCGCATGGCGGCTCTCCTCAACATGAATGGCGGCCAGTTGCAAGGTCGGAGGCGATTACCTAGGCAGGCTTGCAGCAGACATTACACAGCGCCGGAATAGAAAATACCCGACGAATTTCAGGGGGCAATTGTATGAATCCCGATCTTTTTCGTCAACTACTCAGACTTTTCGAGCGCCGCAAAGTTCCGAAGCCACGGGGCTTTTTTCTATGACGCGAGTGTGGGCTTTCAAGACATGTGGTTTATGCTTGGCTTCGAATCAATCTAGCGAATAGATCAAATTTATGCGACTCACCCTGCGGCAAATGGAAGTGCTGGTGGAAATTGCGCACAGCCGCAGCGCCACAGCGGCCGGAGACTCGCTCGCCATGTCGCAGTCGGCAGTCAGCGCAGCGCTGGCCGAGCTCGAAACGCAGCTGGGTGAGCGCGTGTTCGACCGGGTGGGCAAGCGCCTGGTCCTCAACGATTCCGGTCGACTGCTGCTTCCGCGGGCCATGGCCATCCTCGACCAGACGCGGGGCATCGAAGCGCTGTTCAGCGCGGGCGCCGCGGCCTTGCGCATTGGTGCCAGCAGTACCGTGGGCAACGCCATCCTGCCCGGAATCATGGCAGCGTTCTGCCACGAATTCCCGGCCGCGCAGTTTTGCCTGCGGGTGGGCAACACGCAGGCCATCGCGGAAGCCGTGGCCCAGTTCGAAGTCGATCTCGGCCTGGTCGAAGGTGCATGCCATCGCGACGATCTCGCCATTCAACCCTGGCTTCAGGATGCGCTGGTCGTGGTCTGCGCACCCGGCAGCCCCATGGCCGGACGCGAGGTCACTTTTGACGAGCTTCGAGCAGCCCGCTGGCTCTTGCGCGAAGCCGGCTCAGGCACACGCGAGACCGTAGAGGCGCTCCTGCTCGAACATCTGCATGGTTTCGAGCAGGTCATGGTGCTCGGCAGTTCCGAATCGATTCGCGGGGCAGCCATGGCTGGGCTGGGCCTCGCATGCACTCCGAGACGGCTGGTGCGCGACGCTCTTGAGCGCGGACATCTCGTGACCGTGCGAAGCGCCCTGCCCTCGATGCACCGCACGCTCTACATCGTTCACCACCAGAAAAAGACCTTCTCTCAACCCCTTCAGCGTTTCCTGCAGTTCTGCCAGACCTGGCAGGACGATTCGCTTCCATCCTGAACACGGCCCGCGCTCCTCATGACCTCCGTTCCCACCGCCCCGGTTGTTCCCCGCCTCACGTCGCTGTCGCACGGCGGCGGCTGCGGCTGCAAGATCGCCCCCAACGTCCTGTCCGAAATTCTCAAGAAGCACGCGCCTATGCTGCCGCGCCCCGAGGCGCTGCTGGTGGGCACGGAATCCTCCGACGACGCGGCGGTCTATCTGCTGAATCCCGAGCAGGCGCTCATCGCCACCACCGATTTCTTCATGCCCATCGTGGACGACCCCTTCGACTTCGGACGGATTGCCGCGACCAACGCCCTCTCGGATGTCTACGCGATGGGGGGCACGCCCATCATGGCGCTGGCGCTCGTGGGCATGCCCATTGGCGTCTTGCCCCTCGATATCGTCTCGGCGATCCTGCGCGGAGGCGAATCGGTGTGCGCGCAAGCCGGCATTCCCATCGCGGGCGGCCACAGCATCGACTCGGTCGAACCCATCTACGGTCTGGTTGCCATGGGCCTGGCCCATCCTGGCCATATCCGCCGTAACGACAGCGCGCGAGCCGGTGACGCCATCGTGCTGGGCAAGCCGCTCGGCGTGGGCATCCAGTCGGCCGCACTCAAAAAAGAGGCGCTCGACGCCGAAGGCTACGCCCGCATGATGGCCAGCACCACACAGCTCAACACCCCCGGCAAGCATCTTGCGGGGCTTGCCGGGGTGCACGCCATGACCGACGTCACCGGATTCGGTCTCCTGGGCCATCTGCTGGAAGTGTGCCGCGGCTCGCAGTTGAGAGCGCGTCTGAACTTCTCCGACGTGCCCATCATTCAGGGCGTCGTCGAACTGGCCGCGGCGGGCATGATCACCGGAGCATCGGGCCGCAACTGGGCAAGCTATGGCGCCGAAGTCGCGCTCGCGCCGGGTCTGCCCGCCCTGGCCCAGACCTTGTTGACCGACCCGCAGACCTCCGGGGGCCTTCTCGTTGCATGCGCCCCCGAACGCGTCGACGAGGTGCTGGGCACCTTCAGGGATGAAGGCTTTGCGCAGGCCGCCGTCATCGGCACGCTGGAGCCGGGCGTGGCGGGCATCGACGTTCGCTGACGCGACGCATCGCGCGCCCCTCGCGCCACCTGGCTCGACGATTACCTTCACCACGCGCAGGACTGCTTCACTCCACCGGCCCCGGGCAAACCCGGAGCCGGGATTTTCCGTGAGCGTCTGTTACATCTTTATACTTCGGCCGCGGACTGTTGCAGGTCTGTCGTGCAAGCCCGCCGGAGCACGACTGGCCAGCGCCTAGACAGCCGACACTGAATCGTTCACAAAACAATCGGGAGATGTCTTGAACGCCTTACTTGCCCTATCCCGCGGGATCGACTGGCTCAACGAGCGCGTGGGCCGCCTGGCCCTCTGGCTCATTCTCGGCTCTGCCATCATCAGCGCCCTCAACGCCGTGGTCCGCAAAGCCTTCGACTACAGCTCGAACGCCTTTCTGGAAATCCAGTGGTATCTATTCGCGGCCGTTTTTCTCCTGGCGGCCGGTTATACGTTTCTGCACAACGAGCATGTGCGCATCGACGTGCTGTCCAGCAAACTCTCGCCGCGTGGACGCAACTGGATCGACATCATCGGCATCGTGTTTTTCCTGTTTCCGTTCGTGGTTGAGACGGTGCGGCTGTCGCTGCCCACGGTAATCAACGCCGTCGTCTCGGGCGAGATGTCGAGCAATGCCGGCGGTCTGATCCGCTGGCCGGTCTACATCCTGGTGCCGATCGGGTTCTCCTTGCTCGGGCTGCAGGGCGTGTCGGAGCTGATCAAGCGGGTGGCCTTTCTGCGTGGGCTCATCGACGATCCCATGGTGAGAAAGAACGAGAAGACCGCCGAAGAAGAGCTTGCCGAGTTCGTCCTGGCGCAGAAGCAGAAGGAGGCCCAGTAAATGATCGCCTTCCTCATTGCCAATATCGCGCCCATCATGTTCGTGGCGCTGGTGCTGTTCCTGCTGGTGGGTTTCCCGGTCGCCTTCAGCCTGGCGGCCTGCGGTCTGCTGTTCGGCTTCATTGGCGTGGAACTGGGGCTGATGCCGCAGGCGCTGCTCGAAGCCATTCCGCTGCGCATCATCGGCATCATGCAGAACGACACGCTGCTGGCCATCCCCTTCTTCACCTTCATGGGGCTGCTGCTTGAACGCAGCGGCATGGCCGAAGACTTGCTGGAGACCATTGGCCAATTGTTCGGCCCGATCCGCGGCGGCCTGGCCATTGCGGTGATTCTGGTGGGCGCGCTGCTGGCGGCGACCACTGGCGTGGTGGCGGCTTCGGTCATCTCGATGGGCCTGATCTCGCTGCCCATCATGCTGCGCTACGGCTACGACCGCCGTCTGGCGTCGGGCGTGATCGCGGCGTCGGGCACACTGGCGCAGATCATTCCGCCCTCGCTGGTGCTCATCGTCATGGCCGACCAGCTCGGCCGAAGCGTGGGCGACATGTACAAGGGTGCGTTCATCCCGGGCTTCGTGCTCACCGGGCTGTATCTGTCCTACGTCATCGGCGTTTCGCTGCTCAAGCCGCAATGGGCACCAGCACTCCCGCCCGAGGCCCGCACCATCCGTGAGCCCAATGGCGACAGCGGCCTGCGTTCGCTGACCGTGCTGTTCGGCGTGGTGCTGATCTCGAGCATCGTGCTGGCCAAGAACTACGACGCGCTGCTGAGCTGGCGTGCGGGCCACGAGGTCACGGCAGCCCTGGATGAGACCATCGTCGTGGCCATGACCTTCGGCGTGATTTTTTCGCTGGTGCTCTCGCTGCTCAACCGCGCCTTCAGGCTCAATCTGTTGTCGCAGATGGCCGAGCGGGTGACCTTTGCGCTGGTGCCGCCGCTGACGCTGATCTTCCTCGTGCTGGGCACCATTTTTCTCGGCGTCGCCACGCCGACCGAAGGTGGCGCGATGGGAGCCGTCGGCGCCTTGATCATGGCGTTTGGCCGCAAGCGGCTCAATGCAAGCCTGCTCAAGCAAGCCCTCAACACCACAGCCAAGCTTTCCACCTTCGTGCTGTTCATTCTCATCGGCTCCACAGTGTTCAACCTGGTGTTCCAGGGGCTCGATGGCCGCGTCTGGGTGGAGCATTTGCTCACCAGTCTGCCTGGCGGGGTGCTGGGCTTCCTCATCGTGGTGAACATCCTGGTGTTCGTGCTGGCGTTCTTTCTCGATTTCTTCGAGCTGGCGTTCATCATCATTCCGCTGCTTGGGCCCGTGGCGGAAAAGCTGGGCATCGACCTGATCTGGTTCGGCGTGCTGCTCGCCGTCAACATGCAGACTTCGTTCATGCACCCGCCCTTCGGCTTTGCGCTGTTCTACCTGCGCAGCGTCGCCGCCAAGGATGATTACACCGACAAGGAGACCGGCAAACGCATCGCCCGCGTCACCACAGGGCAGATCTACTGGGGTGCGGTGCCCTTCGTGATCATCCAGATCATCATGGTGGCCCTGGTCATTGCCTTCCCGGGTCTGGTCACCAGTGGCCTGGGCCATCACAAGACGGTGGATATCGACAAGGTGCAGATCGTCGGCCCGTCCGATGACAGCAGCTATGAATCCATCGCCCCGCCGAGCTTCGGTGGCTCGGAGGCTACCCCGGCCGACGGCGCCAGCGCCCCTGCCGCGGCCGAGGAAGATCCGGCCGCCGCGGTGATGCGCTCGCTGCAGGCCGATCAGCCGGCCAGTGCGGCGTCGAAATAGCGCCATGACCCCGCATCAAAAAGGCCCGGAATCTCCGGGCCTTTTTGCTCTGCTGCAGCAAAACAACGCTCAGGCTTCGTCGGCGATCAGTTGCTTGAGATCGTGAACGAAGGCCGACGGTGGGTTGGTGTCGGAGGCCAGCAGACGGATACGTCCGTTGGGGCCGAAGATATACACCCCGGCGCTGTGATCGACCACATAGTTGCCCTGCGCATCGGGCTTGCCATAGCTGAACGCCACGCGATAGCGGCGGGTGATGGCGTCGATCTGCTTCATGCTGCCGGTCAGACCGATCGCGTTCGGGCTGAAGGCCTGGGTGTAAGCCTTGAGAATCGTGTTGCTATCACGCTTGGGGTCCACGCTGACGAACAAAATGCGTACGTCCTTGCCTTCGGGGCCGAGCTGCTGGACAACGTTGGACATCAGCTGCATGGTGGTTGGGCAGACGTCCGGGCAGTGGGTGTAGCCGAAATAGAGCAGGACGATCTTGCCTTTGTAGTTCTCCGCCGTCACCTTCTGACCCAGGTCGTTGGTCAGTTGAAAATCCAGATTGGGCATCACACCGGTGATGTTGTTGAGCTGCCAGGTCTGATCGTGGTGTCCGCAGGCAGCCAGAGACAAGGCCAGCGCGCTCAGAAGAAGGAGGCGGCGGGACCGGGACAGGGGAGAGGTCAGCGTCATGGTGGGTTTCGCAGAAAACGTCGGTCGCATCAGACAAAGGTAGATTGTGCCGTGTCCCAGCGGGCCCAGGGCCTTGTGGGACTTGTGGGGCGGGGAAAGCGCAAAGGGGGGCGATGCCATGCTGCGGTGGATTTGCCACCTCATGGACGTTAGGGGCTGAAGCCGCTGGCTCAGGGTGCCTCACAGCCCTTTTGCAGCCCGCGATCCTCAAGCCCGAAGTCTCCTGGGCGTCACAACTCTTTACGAGACAGCGCGCAACCTATCACGATCGCCCAGATCCAAACCGTTCTCACACCGTTCGTGGAGTGCGCCATGTCCCGACCCACCTTGTTCAAAGCCCTCCTGGCAGGCGCCGTCACGACGCTGGTCACCGCGGCACTCACCGTGCATGCCGCCAGCGCACCAAGGCTGCCCCTCGTGGCCATCAACGTGCTGCATTTCGCTGCGCTGGATCACCACGCCCTGCCCCTCACCGCCCTGTCGCCCGGACAGCGCGTGATGGTGGTCAACGACACGCACCGTGCCTTGCAGGTCAAGGGGTTTGCACGCAGCGGCTAAGGCCAATCAAGCGCAGTCAAACCAGCTTCTGCCACCAGCTCTCGTTGGCGTCGGCCAGAAGCTGGCGCACGTCATGGGCGATGCCTTCTGGCGGCGTGAGTTCGGTGCCGATCAGACGGCCCTTGCCGTGCGGCCCGAACACATAGATCGCGGCACTGTGATTGACCACATAGTTGCCATGCGCGTCGGGCTTGCCGTAGGAATAGTTGACGTGGTAGCGATCGGCCAGGGTCTTGGTCTGCGCCACCGTGCCACTGAGCCCGATGGCACTGGACATGAAGGCATGCACATAGGCGTCGAGCACCTTGGGCGTGTCGCGCTTGGGATCGACGGTCACGAAGATCACCTGCACATCCTTGGCCCGAGGCCCCAGCAACTGCTCGGCCCGGGCCAGATGCGCCATCGTGGTCGGGCAGACGTCCGGGCAGTGCGTGTAGCCGAAATACAGCACCACCACCTTGCCGAGAAAGTCCTTGGAAGACTCGGGCTGGCCGCTGCTCGATGTGATGTTCGTGAACTGCAGCGGCAGCATGATTTTCGGCCCGATGTAGTCCATCGCCCACTTCTGCTGCTGCTCCTGCGGGGCACAGCCCGCCAGGGCCAGCGTCAAAGCCAGCCCTGCCAATGACAAACGGTACAAGCCGTCCTCCTGAATGCTTGAGTGATACAAAAAGGGAGCCAGCCGTGACGGATTGGTTCATCAGACTTGCCGACCGACACAACACTCACACTTTGTCTCGCTTGAGGAAAACCCGCTCGGCAGGCTTTAGGGTCAAATGTAAATTGAAAGCGTGGAGGATGACACTCCATCTTCCGATACTCGATACTCACTTCCTGGGACACCTTCATGTTGGACTTCAAACCCCGATGCGCCGATAGGCCATGGCGCCGCATCGCCCTTGCCAGGGGCTTGCTTGCCTGTCTTCTGGCCAGCCTGATTCTGCCTTTCGCCGCACACGCCGCAGCCGACAAGAGCGCAACCGCGGCCGCCCAGCCAAACGCGCTTCTGGGACTGAACTTCGGTCTGGCCGTGGGCAACCAGCAGGATCAGTACGTTGCGGCACAGGCGCTCTCGTCCCTGCTCGGCAATGCCGTTCACCGCAAAATCATCTGGGAAAGCGGCTTCAACCTCGCCAAGACCCAGCCGACCGGCGGCAATGAAGCGCTTTCCTTCCGTTATGCCTTCGTCAAGCCCCCCAACCTCACTGCCGCTTTGCTGGGCAAGGGATGGCATCTGGTCGCCGTGGGCGAGGACACGATTCACTTCGGCACCGATCTGATCGCCCCGTCCTGCCCGGGCCAGCCGGGCAAGGTGCTGCTCGGCGGCAACTCCCTGAGCATCCTCGATATGGGAACCCACCCCGCGCAAACCTGCGTGACGCCCGATCAGGTCTGGCAATCCCCGTCTGCGGTCATGCTCGCGCCGAAGGAAGGCAGTCTGGTCGATCTCATCGCGCAAAAAATCTGGCGTGAGCACGGGGCGATCCCCCAGCACATTGCGAGGGTACAGACGCAGAACGCGGTGGTCGGGCTGATGCGCGACATGCATGTGGCGGCAGTCGGGGTGGTCACGCCGGTCGTGGCCAAGGCCTGGGCCGCGCAAGGCGGCATCGTGCTGGCGCATCGCCCCATGCCTTTCTGGGCCTTGGTGGCCGCTCCGGACGTGCCCCTGCAAGAGATTGCCGATGCACGCAGCGCGCTGATGAGCCCCTCGACGGCCGCGGTGAACAAGGCGCTACACATTCCCGGCTGGATCGACGGCGACCCCAAGCAGTACGCCGACTTTCTCAAGTGGCTGAAAGGATGAAGGGCTGAAGGGTCAAGCCCCTTTGAGCTTGTGAATTTTTAGGGCATGGCTGAAATGTCCACAAGCTCCCCCCGCTTCAATCGCGATCGAACACGATCTCGCCGCCGCGCACCTTCACCGGAACCACATCCTTCGGGCCGAAGCGGCCTTCGAGGATGAGCTTGGCCAGCGGGTTCTCGATGCGGCTCTGGATCGCCCGCTTGAGCGGCCGCGCCCCGAACACCGGATCGAAGCCCGCGCGCGCGATCTCGGCCAGCGCCTCGCTGCTCACATCGAGCCGCATATCCATCTGCGCCAGCCGCCCTTCCAGGCTGTGCAGCTGAATGCGCGCGATGTCGGCAATCTGCGCCTCGCCCAGGGCGTGGAACACCACCACTTCGTCGATGCGGTTGAGGAACTCGGGGCGGAAATGCTGCTTCACGTCCTCCCAGACCGCGTCGCGGATGGTCTGCTGCGGCTGCCCCGCCATGGCCATGATGTGGTGTGAGCCCAGGTTGCTGGTCATCACGATCACCGTGTTCTTGAAGTCGACAGTGCGGCCCTGGCCGTCGGTCAGGCGACCGTCGTCCAGCACTTGCAGCAGCACGTTGAAGACGTCGGGGTGCGCCTTCTCCACCTCGTCGAACAGAATCACGCTGTAGGGCTTGCGGCGCACGGCCTCGGTCAGATAGCCGCCCTCGTCATAGCCCACATAGCCGGGCGGCGCGCCAATCAGCCGCGCAACCGAGTGCTTTTCCATGAACTCGCTCATGTCGATGCGGATGAGGTGCTCGTCCGAATCAAACAGGAACTCGGCGAGCGCCTTGGTCAGCTCGGTCTTGCCCACCCCGGTTGGGCCGAGGAACAGGAAGGAGCCGTACGGCCGCCGCGGATCGGACAGACCGGCCCGTGAACGGCGAATCGCGTCGGACACGGCGCGGATGGCCTCGTCCTGCCCCACCACGCGGCGGTGCAGGCGCTGTTCCATGTGCACCAGCTTGTCGCGCTCGCCCTGCATGAGCTTGGATACGGGAATGCCCGTGGCCCGGCTGACCACCTCGGCAATTTCCTCGGCCCCCACCTGGGTGCGCAGCAGGCGGCGCGCCTGGGCCGATCCACCGACCTCGGTTTCCTTGGCCTGGGCCTCGTGCAGACGCCGCTCCAGCTCCGGCAACTTGCCGTACTGGAGTTCGGCCACCTTGTTGAAGTCGCCCTTGCGTTTGAATTCCTCGATCTCGAAGCGCAGCTTGTCGATCTCTTCCTTGATGTGCGCCGAGCCCTGCACGGCGGCCTTCTCGGCCTTCCAGATTTCGTCGAGGTCGGCGTATTCGCGGTCGAGCTTGGCCAGCTCCTCCTCGATCAGCGCCAGGCGCTTGCGCGAAGCCTCGTCCTTCTCCTTCTCCACGGCGGCACGCTCGATCTTGAGCTGGATGCGCCGACGGTCGAGCTTGTCCATCGCCTCCGGCTTGGAGTCGATCTCGATCTTGATCTTGGCCGCGGCCTCGTCGATGAGATCGATGGCCTTGTCCGGCAGGAAGCGGTCGGTGATGTAGCGGTGGCTCAGCTCAGCCGCGGCCACGATGGCCGGATCGGTGATGTCCACGCCGTGGTGCACCTCGTACTTCTCCTGCAGGCCGCGCAGGATGGCGATGGTGTCCTCCACGCTGGGCTCGTCCACCAGCACCTTCTGGAAGCGGCGCTCCAGCGCGGCGTCCTTCTCGATGTATTTGCGATATTCATCCAGCGTGGTCGCGCCGATGCAGTGCAGCTCGCCGCGCGCCAGCGCCGGCTTGAGCATATTGCCGGCATCCATCGCGCCCTCGGCCTTGCCCGCGCCGACCATGGTGTGGATCTCGTCGATGAACACCAGCGTCTGGCCAGCGTCCTGCGCCAGTTCTTTGAGCACGTTCTTCAGCCGCTCCTCGAATTCGCCGCGAAACTTCGCCCCCGCCAGCAGCAGCGCGATGTCCAGCACCAGCAGGCGCTTGCCGCGCAGGCTGTCGGGAACCTCGTCGTTCACGATGCGCTGCGCCAGCCCTTCGACGATGGCGGTCTTGCCCACGCCCGGCTCGCCGATCAGCACCGGGTTGTTCTTGGTCCGCCGCTGCAGCACCTGGATGGCACGGCGGATTTCGTCGTCGCGGCCGATCACCGGGTCGAGCTTGCCCTGGCGGGCGCGCTCGGTGAGGTCGAGGGTGTATTTCTTCAGCGATTCGCGAGCGCCCTCGGCTTCGGCGCTGCTGACGTTCTGCCCTCCGCGCACCGCCTCGATGGCGCTTTCCAGCGACTTGCGAGTCAGCCCGTTTTCGCGCGCGATGCGTCCGGCCTCGCCCTTGTCGTCGGCCACCGCGAGCAGGAACAGTTCACTGGCGACGAATTGATCGTTGCGCTTGGTGGCTTCTTTCTCGGTGATATTGAGCAGACCATTGAGCTCGCGGCTCACCTGCACGTTACCGTCGGTGCCTTGTACCTGAGGCAGGCGGTCAATGGCCTGCGCCGCCGACTGGGTGAGGCCGCCCACATTCACGCCGGCACGCGCCAGCAAGGCTCGCGGCCCCTCCTGAGCCAGCAAGGCATGCAGCAGGTGCACGGGCTCGATGTAGGCGTTGTCGTGCGCCACGGCCAACGACTGCGCCTCGCCGAGAGCCTCCTGAAACTGGGTGGTGAGTTTTTCGATCCGCATGGATTCCTCCGTCCTGAACTGCCGCATAGATACGGCTTTTCAGGTGGATTTTCAAGCGCGGTCGTGTTGGTTCCGTGGCGCGGCGAGAGGAGTCGCCCGATTTTCAGCGTTTGAGCTTGGCAAACGCCGCCGCCATGGCGGTGTTCTGCGAGGCGGATGCGGTGGCCGTGCGCGAATGTCCCGCTCGGCCGCCCTCCTGGCGATCGCGGGGACGTGCGGGCAGGCCCGATCCGCCCGGCGCCAGTGGCGCATCCCGGGCGGGGTCGGCGGGACGCATGGACAGCGCGATGCGCTTGCGGGCCACATCGACCTCGACCACGCGAACCTTGACGATGTCGCCGGTCTTGACCACTTCGCGGGCGTCGTTCACGAAGCGCTGCGCCATTTGCGAGACATGCACCAGGCCGTCCTGATGCACGCCCAGATCGACGAAGGCGCCAAAGGCGGTGACGTTGGTGACCGTGCCTTCAAGCTGCATGCCGGGCTCCAGTTGTTTGAGGTCGTGCACCCCGTCGAGCAGCCTGGCCGTGCGGAACTCGGGACGCGGATCGCGACCGGGCTTCTCCAGCTCGGCCAGCACGTCGCGCACGGTGAATGCGCCAAAGCGATCGTCCACGAACTGTTCGGGGTGAAGTCTGGCGAGGGCTTCGCGCTGTCCCATCAGGGCGTCGATGGGGCGCCCGGCCGCCGCCAGCAGCCTCTCGACCAACGGATAGCTTTCCGGGTGCACGCCCGTGCGGTCGAGCGGATTGTCGCCGCCGTTGATGCGCAGAAAACCCGCGGCCTGCTCGAAGGTCTTATCGCCGAGGCCGCGCACCGCCTTGAGCGCCTCGCGGCTTGCAAAGGCGCCGGCCTGGTCGCGGTGCAGCACGATCTGCTCGGCGATGCGTCCGCTCAACCCCGCCACGCGGGCAAGCAGCGGCGCCGAGGCGGTGTTGAGGTCCACGCCCACGGCGTTCACGCAGTCTTCGACGATGGCATCAAGCTTGCGCGACAGCGCGGCCTGGTTCACGTCATGCTGGTACTGGCCCACGCCGATGCTCTTGGGGTCGATCTTCACCAGTTCGGCCAGCGGGTCCTGCACCCGACGGGCGATGGACACGGCCCCGCGCAGGCTCACGTCCAGATCGGGAAACTCGCGGCTCGCCAGACTGCTGGCGGAATACACCGAGGCGCCGGCCTCGCTCACCGTGAGCTTGGCCAGGCCGGGCTGGTTGGCGTGGCGCAGCAGCTCGGCGGCAAGCAGATCGGTCTCGCGGCTCGCCGTGCCGTTGCCGATGGCGATGAGTTGCACGCCATGACGGCTGACCAGCGCCGACAGCGTGGCCAAGGCACCCTGCACATCCCGGCGCGGTTCGAAGGGGTAGACGGTGGCGGTCTCCAGCAGCTTTCCGGTGACATCGACCAGGGCGACTTTCACCCCGGTGCGGATGCCGGGATCCAGCCCCATGACGACCTTGGGCCCGGCAGGCGCGGCGAGCAGCAGGTCGCGCAGGTTCGCGCCGAACACGTCGATGGCGACGGCCTCCGCCTGCTCTCGCAGACGCGACAGCAGCTCGCGCTCGAGCGTCAGCGAGAGCTTCACCTTCCAGGTCCACTGGAGCACCCGGCGCAACCAGTCGTCTGCTGCACGCCCCTGATGGCTCCACCGCAGCAGCAGGGCAAGGCGCCCCTCGGCCAGGGCAATCAGCGCGGGAGCTGCACTGCCCTCGGGAGGGGGAGGCAGGTCGATGCGAGCATCGAGCATGTCCTGCGCCCGCCCGCGCAAGACCGCCAGAGCGCGGTGCGAAGGCACCTTGTCCAGCGGCTCGGCGTAGTCGAAGTAGTCGCGGAACTTGGCGCCTTCCTGTTCTTTTCCAGCGCGCACCTGGCTGATCAGGTGGCCGGTCTGCCAGAGCCATTCGCGCATGGGGGCGACCACGGCCGGGTCTTCGGCCCAGCGTTCGCTGAGGATGTCGCGTGCACCGTCGAGGCAGGCCTGGGGCGTGGAGGTGTCGGCCACGTCGTTGCTCTGCTGGGGACGGACGTACGCTGCCGCCTCCTGAAGGGGATCGGTCTGCGGCTGCTGCCACAGCAAGTCGGCGAGGGGCTCCAGGCCGGCCTCTCTCGCCTTCTGCGCCCGGGTGACGCGGCGAGGCTTGTAGGGCAGGTAGAGGTCTTCGAGTTCCTGCTTCTGCCCGGTCGCGTTGATGGCAGCCTGCAACGCCGGGGTGAGCTTGCCCTGCTCGGCGATGGACTGCAGCACCACCGCGCGTCGATCTTCGAGTTCACGCAGATAGAGCAGGCGCTCCTCCAACGTGCGCAGGTGGTCGTCGCTCATACCGCCCGTCACTTCCTTGCGAGAACGGGCGATGAAGGGGACGGTGGCGCCACCGTCCATCAGCTCGATCGCTGCCTGAATCTGCGAGGCCGGGAGCTGCAGTTCGGCGCTGAGCGCCTGCAACACCCGCCGCGCGGCGACCTGCGGTTGGGTAAACGGATTCGGTGAGGCGGTGTCGGCAACGGTCATGGCAGGCAAAAAACCTGCAGTCTAACCAGCTGCCCGGCAGTCGCCACTGGGCGCTTGCGGCGGCGCTTACAGCGCGTTCACGGGCACCTTGAGGTAGCTCACGCCGTTGGCCTCGGCCTTGGGCATCTCGCCTGCGCGGACATTGATCTGCACCGAGGGCAAGATGAGCGCGGGCATGTTCAGCGTGGCATCGCGCTTCTTGCGGAACGCCACAAAATCGTCCTCGGAGGTCTGGGCATTGAGCTGGACGTTGCCCTCGCGCTCGGCCTGCACCGTGGTTTGCCAGATCGGCTCGCGTCCGCCGGGCATGTAGTCGTGGCAAAGGTAGAGTTTGGTTTGTGGGGGCAGGCTGTAGAGCTTGTGCACCGACTGGAAGAGCACATGCGCGTCTCCCCCGGGGAAGTCGCATCGGGCCGTGCCGTAATCGGGCATGAACAGCGTGTCGCCCACGAACGCACAGTCGCCCACCAGATAGCTGACACAGGCCGGCGTATGGCCGGGCGTGTGCATCACACGAGCCTGCAATTTGCCGATGGCGAAGGCCTCGCCATCCTTGAACAGATGGTCGAAGGGTGAGCCATCCGTGGGCATCGAGCTGTCGTTGAAGACCTGGCTGAACACTTTCTGCACATCCTGGATGTGCTCGCCGATCGCGACCTTGCCGCCGAACAGCTTTTTGAGATACGGCGCGGCCGACAGATGATCGGCGTGGGCGTGGCTTTCGAGCAGCCAGTCCACCGTGAGACCCTGTTCGCGCACGAAAGCGGCGACCTTGTCGGCGAAATCGGTCTTGGTGCGGCCCGAGGCGTAGTCGAAGTCGAGCACGCTGTCGAGAATCGCGCAGTGACGGGTTTCCGGATCGATGATGCAGTGAGTCGCGGTGAAGGTCGGTGCGTGAAACCAGCTCTGGACGATGGGGGACTGCGTACTCATACGGGTATCTCCTAGGCGTTATGCGTTGCAGGAACACTATAGAAAAGAATATATTGTTTTTCCATTAGGAGTTACCTGATTGAGCCAAGTCAATGACAAGCGCACAAGAATCTGAAATTCCCAGCGTCGAAGCCATGCGCCGCAACTCGGAACAGGCCGGCGCCCTGTTGAAAACACTGGGCAATCCTGACCGTCTGCTCATTTTGTGCCAGATCAACCGCGGCGAGATCTGTGTGAGCGATCTCGAGGCTGCCTGCGACGTGGGCCAGCCCACCCTTTCGCAGCAGCTCACCGTGTTGCGAGCCCAGGGCCTGGTGAAAACCCGTCGAGATGGCAAGCGTGTGTATTACAGCCTGGCCAGTCCGGCAGCAAGCGCCGTGCTGATGACGCTGTATCAGATTTACTGCCACGGAGGCGACGAGCCGCCAGGCAAATGAGCAATGAGTGCCGCCGCGCTTGCATGTCGCGGCGGTACGGCAGGCGGCCTGACCAGAAAACTGGCTGGCGTCAATAAAACCAGAGACAACATGCCATGTCACGAAGGAGAGACAGATGTTCCACATCGATTGGACCCATTTCACCCCGGCTACTGCCATTCTCGGCGGTGCCATGATCGGGGCTGCCGCCGGTGCCATGGCGCTGGGCGGCGGCAAGATCGCAGGGATCAGCGGCATTTTCGGCGGCGCCATCAACGAGGCCATGCAGGGCAAACGACCGACGGCCTGGCGTCTGTGGTTTCTGGGCGGTTTGATCGCCGCCTCGTTCATCTGGGTGATGTTTCGCCCCATACCGGGCGCTCACTATGGCGAGTCCTGGCCCGTGATCGCGATCGGCGGACTGATCGTCGGCTTCGGCACCCGACTGGGTTCGGGCTGTGCCAGCGGCCATGGGGTCTGTGGACTCTCGCGGTTCTCTCCGCGCTCGATGGCAGCCGTGGGCACCTTCATCGGCATGGGCATGGCGACCACCTTCGTCATGCGCCACCTTCTGGGAGGAGCCTGAGCCATGAAGATTCTCGCTTTCATCAGTGGCGTCGTATTCGGCATCGGCCTGCTCGTATCGGGCATGACCGACCCGGCCAAGGTCATCGCCTTTCTCGACATTGCCGGCCCCTGGGACCCCAGTCTGATCCTGGTCATGATCACCGCCGTCCTGGTCGCCCTGGTGCCGATGCAAATGGCGCAGCGGCGCTCCCAGTCCCTCATGGGCGAGAAAATCGCCTTTCCCTCCACTCGGGGCATCAATGGCAAACTGATCGCAGGCAGCGCGATCTTTGGTATCGGCTGGGGCATGACGGGCCTGTGTCCTGGGCCATCGCTGGCGTCGCTGGCCGCTTCCACCTGGCAGGAGTGGCTGTTTTTCAGCAGTATGTTTGCAGGCATGATCGGCTTCGAGCTGTGGCAGCGCTTCGGCAAACCGGCGACTGCCACCACATCCTCGGGTCTGGTCAAAACGCCCGCGCCGAGCAAACCCTGAGCTGACGCGACCAACCACCGCCATCCGCGCGTCGGGGCGGTGGTTTTTTTCTGGACGCGCCTGTGGCGACATGCGGCTTTGACCTGATGCAGACTGCGTCATCCGGTGCCAGTTAAAATTCTGGGCTTTTACAGAATCGATTCCGCACATGACTTTCGTCGTAACTGAGAACTGCATTCGCTGCAAATACACCGACTGTGTCGACGTCTGCCCGGTGGACTGTTTCCGCGAAGGTCCCAATTTCCTCACCATCGATCCGGACGAATGCATTGATTGCGCCGTGTGTGTTCCGGAGTGCCCGGCCAATGCCATCTACGCCGAGGAAGATGTGCCCGGCGATCAACAAGCCTTCATCAAGCTCAATGCCGAGTTGTCACGGCAATGGCCCAGCATCACCAAGCGCAGGGCCGCTCCCGATGACGCCGACGAGTGGAAGGACCAGCCGAACAAGTTGCAGTATCTGCAGCGCTGAAACGCGCATCCGCGCCGCTACCGAAGGCGGCCCCTCACATCTTTCACCCAACATCCGCATGGACATGTCCAACGCCTCCACTGCCGCGTCGGCCGCATCCGTCGCCACCGACATCATCGAAACCGACGCCGTGATCATCGGCGCCGGGCCGGTCGGACTGTTCCAGGTCTTTGAGCTCGGACTGCTTGAGATCAAAACCCACGTCATCGACACGCTGGCCTATCCCGGCGGGCAATGCGTTGAGCTCTACCCGGACAAGCCGATCTACGACATTCCGGCCGTCCCGGTCTGCACCGGGCAGGAATTGACCGACAACCTGCTCAAGCAAATCGAACCCTTCGGCGCCACTTTTCACCTCGGACAGGAAGTCACCGCACTGGAGCCCCAGCCGGATGGCCGCTTCCTGATCGAAACGACCCAATCCACTCGTCTGCTCACCAAGACAGCCTTCATCGCCGCCGGGGTGGGATCCTTCCAGCCTCGTACCTTGAAAGTGGACGGCCTGGACAAGTTCGAAGGCAGCCAGCTGTTCTACCGGGTCCGCAACCCGGCCCAGTTCGCCGACAAGAATCTCGTCATCGTCGGTGGAGGCGACTCCGCGCTCGACTGGGCCCTGCACTTCGTGCAGTCCGCAGAAAACAAGCCCGAGAGCGTGACCCTGATCCATCGTCGCGATGGCTTTCGCGCCGCCCCCGCATCTGTCGCGCAGATGCATGCCCTATGCGAGCAACACGAAATGCAGTTCCTCGTCGGTCAGGTCAGCGGCTACGAGGAGAACGCCGAGGGACGGCTGCACATGATCAAGGTCACAGGCAACGACGGCATTACCCGCCGCCTCCCGCTGGACCTCTTGCTGGTCTTCTTTGGCCTGTCGCCCAAGCTCGGACCGATCGCCGAATGGGGACTGGACATCGAACGCAAGCAGCTCGTGGTGGATACCGAGAAGTTCCAGACCAGCATTCCCGGCATTTTCGCGGTGGGCGACATCAACACCTACCCGGGCAAGAAAAAAC
Organism: Thiomonas intermedia; assembly: GCF_002028405.1. Lineage (NCBI taxonomy): Bacteria > Pseudomonadati > Pseudomonadota > Betaproteobacteria > Burkholderiales > Thiomonas > Thiomonas intermedia. The sequence continues at coordinate 2,756,541 of NZ_CP020046.1, read as the reverse complement.
TCATTCTCTCCGGCTTTCACGAGGCCGCGCTGGCCGCTTTCGGCGCAGCCCCCTTCATTTTCCCGGAGAAGAAAATCCACCTGCAGTACACCACCACAAGCCCCAAACTGCACAAGGTACTGGGTGTGGAAACACCAGTTTTTGACTGAGATCGCTCTTAACAAACGCAATTGTGAGTTGACGCCCAAGCGATCTGACTCTATACTTTTTTGCTTTGCTGTTCCTCGATAGCTCAGTCGGTAGAGCGCCGGACTGTTAATCCGTAGGTCCCTGGTTCGAGCCCAGGTCGAGGAGCCAACAAATTCAAAGCCTCACGCATCCGCGTGGGGCTTTTTCATTTTGCATGGCGGTGTCGCACAGCCACCGCTTGCTAGCCCGAATCGTCATCCTCAGGCGCGATATCTGCCCGAGGATCAATCGACTTGCCTTCGACAAGCGGGGCAAAATATTTCGCCGCGCGTAGGCTGCCGTCAAAGGCGACGGGCGTGGGGTCCCAGCAGGGCTTGCTCCAGCGCAGCAGTCTTACGCTCGAACTGGGATGCACCAATGAGTGAACGCTCGATCAGTCCGGCCTCTACCGCGGCTGCATATCGCAGGCGCAGCAGATCAAAGGGCCACTGAAGGCTTTGATGGCAGACCCTCTGCGTCCATTCTGCCCAGCCGTCCAAGAAGGCCGCCGAGGCCGTCACCACGGCATCCGCAAGGCTTGGGATCGGGGCACGTCGGCCCAAGTCCAATCCTGCGCGTTGGATCCGCGAAGTTCCAGTTCCCTGATGCGGCGTTCAAAGTCGCACGCGTCGACCGACTGGGCAAGGTAGTGTTCATCCTCGTTTTGATGAAATTCAACGCGGGACAGCAGCTTTTCGAGAAATCGCTTGATGGGGTTCATGATGCTTGAAGGACAGCGCGCTCCTTGTGGGGGCGATTGCCTAAAATCAGGGATAACCCTAATCATAGGCGAGATGCCAAGATCTTGCGATCTCCATTTTGTGAAATGTTGCAGCGCAGCATCACTGCTGCGAAACACGTCAGCGTGGAGCCGAACCGCTGCCATTCGCCAGACTTCAGAATGCGGCGAATCCCGTCTCGATGAGCCGTTCGCCCCGGTGCGCTCCCTCCTGAGCGTGGGACCGCTTGCGCTCGGCACGAGAGAGTGAGGTGGGGGCCAATTCGCCGTTCAGTCGGAACTGCGCCATGGCTTTCTCTAGAAACTGCGCTTGAAAACTGAGGTCTTCCGCGGTGGCGGCCAACTCCTCCGAGGCCGATGCGTTGTGCTGCGTCACAGCATTGAGTTGGGATACGGCCAGCGAGATCTGCTGAATACCTGTGGCCTGCTCTTCTGAAGCGGCGCTGATCTCTTCGACAAGTTGCGACGTTTTCGAGATGGCGGGCACGATCTCCTGAAGCAGCGCCCCGGCCTGTACGGCCTGGTGAACGGTCGAAGTCGCCAGCTCGCTGATCTCGCGTGCGGCGGCCTGACTTTTCTCGGCGAGATTGCGCACTTCCGCGGCGACGACGGCGAAGCCTTTGCCGTGCTCGCCTGCGCGAGCTGCTTCAATGGCGGCATTGAGCGCCAACATATTGGTCTGATAGGCGATGTCGTCTATGACCGAAATGCGTTCGGCAATGCTCTGCATGGCCGCCACGGTTTGGCTCACCGCCACACCACCATCGGCGGCCTGATGGGAGGCCGCCTGCGCAATGGCATTGGTCTGGCGGGCGTTGTCGGAATTTTGCTGAATGGAGGCCCCAGTCTGCTCCAGCGTGGCCGACGTTTCCTCGACCGAAGCCGCCTGCTCGGAAGCGGCCTGGGCGAGGCCTTGCGAGGCCGAAGCAATTTCCTGCGAACCGGTTGTGATCTGCGACGAAGCCGCGCGGATGTCCTGCACCATGCTGCTGAGATTGCCCCGCATGGTGTCCAGCGTCTGACGCAGCCGGTTAGCGCCATTCGTGTCAGTGGACACCTGATTCAGCGTCAGAATGCCCGCAGACACGGTTTCCATATCTCTTTGCAGGGCATCGAGGGGCTGCACCAGGCGGTGACGCGTCGTCCAGGCCAGGACCAGCATGACCCCGAGCAACACCCCGGCCAGTACCAACAACAGCGTTTCGGCCTGCACGATGCCGAACGCCTGCACGCCGAGAGTCTTGGCCACGCCAAGCCCCAGAATCAAGGCCGCGAGCAACACCGATGCCCCGCTCAAAACGCTGACCGCGCGATGTTGCAGTGCTCTGCCGCTCTCGGCCATCCAGCCTCGCAAACCCGTGCGAGCCGGCCTGCCATGCAGGACCGTCCATCCGGATGCCCGTCCTTCACGCAAGTCGGCATAGAACGCCTCGGCCTCACGCACCTGCTCCCGACTGGGGCGGACCCGAAGCGACATATACCCCACCATGCGCCCCTGCTCCCAAATGGGATTGGCATTGGCCTGAACCCAGTAGAAGTCGCCGTTCTTGCAGCGATTTTTCACCATGCCCTGCCACGCCTTGCCTGCCTGCAGATGCCCCCACATGTCTTCGAAGGCCTCCGAGGGCATATCGGGGTGGCGCACGATGTTGTGGGCCGACCCCAGCAACTCATCCTCGGAAAATCCGCTGATCTCCAGAAAGGGGCGATTCACATAGGCAATGCGGCCTTTGAGATCGGTCTTGGAAACGATGTACTCGTTCTCACGGAGATGGCGTTCGGTCTGGGTGACAGGCTGGTTGTTTCGCATGATCGCTCCTGGTCGCATACAGAAGACGACTTCGCCTGCATGCCTGGACATTCAACGCACTGAACAACGGCACCGCCCCCAAAGGCTTGAGGCCTTTTCCGGGATTGTTTGATCTAGGACAGAAGATTCACACCCAAAACCCTCGAGGGGGAGCAAAGTCACGGATGAAACTGAACACCCTCGTCGATTTGCCCATACAGATGAACCCCGGAAGGGCCGGACATCGGCGGAGTCTGGACGGCGCAACCACCAGGGGCCAGACCGACCGCCAGCACAAAGGCGATCCGCCGCGTCCAACCGGCGATCATGATTCCTCTCCTTCCGTGGCAACCGCCACGAAAGCGGAGACCGCTGCAACCCGCAGACCCCGCCGCCCGAGCGAGATTTCGCGGCGCAGATTAGAATGCGGGTTAACCCTAAAATAACTTGGTGTCATCATGGGCATTGCGAAACAAATTCTGAATTTCTTCTTTGGCTCGAACGGCAGCTCTGCCGAAACGATCCGCCTTTTTGCCGTGCGCACGACCAGCTTGAACGAGTTGGAGCACATGCTGCGAGATCGCTGCGCCAACCAGCAGCACTGAGTATCCGCGCCCCGCATCACCCATCTCAGAGCCTCTGCCTCAGAGCCGGGCATGGCTCCATGCCCGATCACTCCACCAGCTTTTCCAGCTTGGCCTTGTCGAAATGTTCGGTTCGCCGCGCTTCTGGCGGGCAGGCTTCGGCCGGACAAACGCCGTGGCGTTCGAGCGCCTGCCACAGCAGCGCAACCTGATGTTCGAGCTGAGCGGCATGATCGATCAGACCAAGGACCGCGCGTGATTGAGGATCGTCGCCATTCTGCGTGACGGCGTAGGCGGAAAAACCCATGCGGGCCGCGGTTGCCTCGCGTTGCTGCTCGACTTCCTTCTGGATGATGCGGGCCGGGTTTCCCACGGCAGTTGCCCCCGCAGGCACGGCTTTCACCACGACTGCGTTCGATCCGATGCGCGCACCTTCGCCCACCGTGAAACCGCCAAGCACCTGGGCGCCAGCGCCCACGACCACGCCGGCTTCAAGCGTTGGGTGCCGCTTGGCGCCCTTGTAAAGCGACGTCCCTCCCAGGGTCACGCCCTGATAGATCGTGCAGTCGTCTCCGATCTCTGCCGTTTCACCGATCACCACGCCCATGCCGTGATCGATGAAGACCCTGCGACCGATGATGGCGCCGGGGTGGATCTCGATCCCCGTCAGCCACCGGCCCCAATGCGAAATCCAGCGCCCGAGCCAATGCCAGCCGCGCTTCCAGCAGCCATGGGCCATGCTGTGGAACAGCAAGGCATGCAGGCCCGGATAACAGGTGATCACCTCCCAGGTCGAGCGCGCGGCAGGGTCGCGCTCCAAGATGATCTGGATGGTCTCACGCAATCGTTGCAGCATGGATCGGTCGCTCTACAGCCATGGGAAGGAAGAGGCAGTGTATTGAACGGGCACCAACCGTGCAGGAGGCGCGCATCAACCGGGCGACACCTTGCGCAGAATCGCCGTGCATACCCCCCGCAGAATCTGCACCTCGTCGCGGGTCAGCTCGGCGCGCGAGGCCAGGCGCTGTAACCGAGGCAGAAGTTTGCGCGGCGCGCTGGGGTCGAGCACCTCCAGAGCTAGCAGGGCCTGCTCGACGTGCGCGAGCATCCCCTGCACCTCCCCGGCGGTCGCGGCCACCACCTCGGCCTGGGCGGGCTGTACCGCATGCAGGCCGACCACCTTGCGCCATTCCCAGGCAATGACCTGCACAGCCTGAGCGAGATTGAGCGAGGTGTAGGCCGGATTGGCCGGAATGCTCAGCAAAGCATCACAGCGGTAGACGTCGGCGTTGCTCAGTCCGAATCGCTCACTGCCGAACACAAACGCGACGCGGCGCCCCTGTTCGCTACTGCGCTGCGCCAAATGCGGCAACCAGTCCGGCGTTCGCAGTGGTGGCCCGAAATCGCGCACCCGTGCCGACAGCGCCACAACCAAGCCGCAATCTTTCACGGCATCGGTCAATTCGGACTGCACCTGTGCCGACTGAAGCACGTCCTCCGCCCCGCTGGCGAACGCCAGGGTTTCAGGCTGTTTCAGCACATCCGCATATCGCGGGGCCACGAGCCGCAGCGTGTCGAACCCCATGTTCTTGATGGCGCGCGCGGCCGCGCCGACATTGCCGGGATGACTGGTGCCCACGAGCACGAAGACCGTGTCGTCCAAGGGACGGCCGGGCGGCACTGCGCGGCCCTCGATAAAATGCGCGTCTTTCATTTGTTCTTTGTCACTTCCCGAATCTTTCTCGCGCCATTGTCGTTGGTGGCGCTATGGACACCATGCACCCCATGCTCAATGTGGCCGTTCGCGCAGCGCGCGAAGCCGGCAAAATCATCAACCGCGCGAGTCTCGATATCGATCTGCTTCGCGTCGCGCAAAAAGCGGCCAACGATTTTGTGACCGAAGTCGATCGCGCCGCCGAGCAGGCCATCATCGATGTGCTGCTCAAGGCCTACCCGCAGCACGGCATTCTGGGCGAGGAGACCGGGAGCACCTTCGGAGACGCATCCTCCGAATACCAGTGGATCATCGACCCGCTGGATGGCACCACCAACTTCATCCATGGGATGCCGGTGTACGCCGTGTCCATTGCACTGGCGCACCGCGGCGTGGTGCAGCAGGCCGTCGTCTACGACCCGACCCGCGACGAACTATTCACTGCCACGCGTGGGGCGGGGGCCTTTCTCAACAGTCGCCGCATCCGCGTGTCCAGCCGGGTGCGCCTGGAAGACAGTCTCATCGGCACCGGATTTCCGTTCCGCAAGCACGATGATTTCGACACCTATATGGAAATGTTCAAGCTCGTGGCTCAACGCTGCGTCGGCTTGCGACGCCCAGGTGCGGCAGCGATCGACCTGGCCTATGTGGCCGCGGGACGCTACGACGGCTTCTTCGAGAGCGGCCTCAAGCCCTGGGACATCGCGGCGGGAAGCCTGCTGATCACCGAGGCTGGCGGCCTGGTGGGCAACTTTGCCGGAGACGGCGATTTTCTCCACAGCGGCGAGGTGATAGCGGCCACACCGCGCGTGTACGGACAGATCGTCACCCTGCTGCAGCGATTCTCCAAGGTCTCACCACCCGACGCCGAACCCCCATCAATGGCCCCGGTCTCGAGCGCGACCGACGCCCAGATCGCTCAGATGAATGCCCCTACCAGCAAGAAGACCGGTACGTTGGCCGTTCCTGAGAGCAAACGCCCAAAGGCCGCGCCGCGTCGCATCAAGGCAAGCGATGTTGCCAAGCCACGCCCGGCGGAAAAGTCCCTTCCGCCATCGGTATACAAGCCCAGGCGCAACAAGGACTAGTTCCGCAAGTCATTGAAATGATTTGACTTTCATCTATTTTGCTGCAACGCACAAAAAAGTTCTTGCAATTCGAGAGGTCATCCCTAAAATAGGAATTGTGCAGTGCACAAATGAACCTGAGCAGACCGTCATCTCCATGACACCGTTGCGGGTTCAGAATGTGTTGGCTGCCGCCCCGCAGCCACACCCTTCAACCCAGGAGAGACATCATGATGACCCCCGAGCAATTCGCCGCCGCGCAAAAAACCCAGTTCGAAACCTTTTTCGGTCTGGCCGCCAAATCCATGGACAACATGGAAAAACTGGTCGACCTGAACATGCAGACCGTCAAGACTTCGCTGCAGGAAGGTGCCGACCACACCCTGGCCCTGTTCTCGGTCAAGGATCTGCAGGAACTGTCGGCCCTGCAATCCGGCTGGATGCAGCCGATGGCTGAGAAGGTGCTGTCGTATTCGCGTCACGCCTACGAGATCGCTTCGGGCGCCCAGGCCGAACTGACCAAGGCAGCGGAGTCGCAGATCGCCGACACGCACAAGAAGTTCATGGATCTGGCCGAGTCTGCCGCCAAGAACGCTCCCGCTGGATCGGAGACGGCCGTGGCCATGATCAAGAGCGCCATGAGCGCCGCCAACAACGCTTACGACTCGGTGCAAAAGGTCACCAAACAAGCAGCCGAGGCGGTGGAGGCCAATATGAATGCCGTCACCAGCACCGCGATGAAGGCCGCGCAGACCACCACGCGTGCCGCCAAGCGTACCGCGGCCTGAGGGTCTGTTCTCTTTCCGCGCAGATCGCTTTTCCAACGTCGCACCGTCTGTCAACTTTCATGGCATCGCGACGTTGACTGATCAAGAGGCCCGGCCGCATCCATCATTCCCAAAGCCGAGTCGCCTCGAGAGTTGTCTCCTCGGTACCCTTAAGGTACCCTTGAAGCCGGTCGATGACCGGCTCTTTTTTTGCCCCTCGCGCCATTGCGGGAACTGATTCAGCGTCACCTTTGCTCAATGACCGCACACCTGCCGATCGAGTTCGCCCAGCAGGGCGCTCAACATCTGCAGCGTCGGCATGGGGTGCCGGGCCAGACGCGCCAGTTCCAGGGGAGCGTGAAGCAGTGCGGCGATTTCCAGCGCGCGGCCTCGCTCCAGATCCTGCAGGGTCGACGCCTTGACCGGGCCAATGCCGCGGGCGATGTCCATTCGCTGTTCGACGCTGACCATCGGGTCGCAACCATAAGCGCGCGCCAACCCCATGACCTCGGCCATGCCCTCGCGGATGATGGCCACCAGTTCGGGGTTGTCGCTGATCGCATTCATGCGCGCCCGCGTGAGCGCCGCGACCGGATTGAAGGTGGCATTGCCGACGAGTTTCATCCAGATCGCATCGCGGATCCGATCGGTAGTCTCCGGCTCGCAACCAGCCGCGCGCAACCGCTCGGCGAGCGCCTGGACGCGAGCACTGCGTTCATGGGCCGGCTCGCCAAGGACATAGCGATACTGACCGTTGCCCCGAATCACGCCTGGACTGGCCACTTCCGCACTGGCATGCACCACGCACCCCACGAGATGCGCCGGGTCCAGCGCGTGCAACAACCGGCCTCCCGGATCGATGCTCTCCAGATGCGCCGTACGCCCATTCGGCGTGGTCGCGTAGGGACTGGCATCCCGATGGAAGTACCACCACGGCACACCGTTGATGGCCGGCAGCACGATGCTGCCCGCGTGCAGCACCGACCGCAGGCCGGGCATCAGCGGTGCGAGCTGATGCGCCTTCAGCCCGAGAATCACCAGGTCCTGCGCCGCGAAATCGGCCAGGTCGTCGCTGGCCCGAACCTCAACGCAGACACGTTCGTGCGGATCGTCCAGGCACAGCCCGTCGCGGCGAATGGCTTGAAGGTGCTCGCCTCGCGCCAACACGCCAACCGCATTTCCGGCGGCCGCCAGGCGCACTGCCAGAGTCCCGCCGACCGCGCCGGCGCCGACCACCAAAATCTTCCAGGGTGCGGACATCTCCACTCCTCGATTGAGCACGCCGCCACTCGTGCGGCCGCGCACAAAGACTCCCTACTGCAACGACAATAGCATGCCAAAAGGCTCCCATGCTGACGCCACGACAAGTCCTCGTTCTCCTGCACGGCCGCTACTTCACGGGCGGTCTGGTCTCTGCCGTGGGCGTGGCCATTCTGGGCCTGGCTGCCTACGCGATCGCAGGCCTGGGCCCTGCAATCGCCCTGGGCAGTGGCGCACTCACCGTGTGCTTTGCCGACAATCCGGCGCCCACCCGGGTCAAGCGCGTGGAGATGCTGTTCGCCAGTTTTGCGAGCACAGGGGCCTTCGCCTTGGTCAGTGCCAGTCTGTGGTGGCCGTCAGTGCAGATCGTGCTGATTCCCTTGCTGGGTTTTTTCAGCGGCCTGATCGCGGTCTGGGGCAAGCGGGCGCTGGCGATGAGTTTCAGCGTGCTGTTCATTTCGGTCATCACGCTGGGGGCGCCGACCATGCACAGCCCGGCACAGCTTGGCGCAGCCGTCGCGCTGTTTCTGGCTGGCGCCCTGCTTTACAGCGTCTATGCCCTGTTGCTGGCGCACTGGCTGAGCCGGCGAACGAAGGAACAAGCACTCGCCGAGCTGTTGGCGCAGCTGGGTCAGTTTGCCCATTGGCTGGCCGATCATCTGGGCGTGCACTCGGCCCAGGAGGGCACCAGCGGGCATGCCGCCCGACCGTGGGGGCCCGCAGGCGTGGGCAGTGTCGTGGCGCAACTCACGGCGATCAACGATACCCTGCAGAACACGCGCGACATCGTGCTGCGAGATGTCCATACCGAAGCGGAGCGCACCCTGGCGGCAAGGCTGATCTTGCTGCTGGAAGTGAACGAGGCCCTGCTGGCCAGCCAGACCGATGTCGACCTGATCCTGAACCAGTTCGACGCCACTCCGGTCCCCGACGCCCTGAGCGATTGGGCACGCCGCATCGGCGACGCGCTCGACCAACGTGCCGATGCGCTGCTGCGCGGCACACAGCCCGACACCCTGCCCACGAGCCTGCCCTGCGCCGAGACCATCCATCAGGCCCTCGAAACGCTGCAGCCGAGCCAGCCCAGCGCAGCCTTCGCCCAGGCGAGAATGGCCTTGCGGGCCAGCGCGGACAAGTTCCAGCGCATCACCGATCTTCTGGCAACGCCCCCGCGCGCCGACGGGGCCGACACGGCCGATCCGCTCCAGGGCATGGATCTGCAGTCCTTTCTCAGCCCCCTGCGCTACGACCCCCGTGCGCTGTGGCAGTCGATCCGCTGGGAATCACCCATCCTGCGCTATGCCATCCGGCTGGCGCTGGCCTTGTTCGCCGGAGAGCTGCTGCTGCGCGTGCTGCCCTATCACCCGCATGATTACTGGGTCTTGCTGACCATCGGGGTGATCCTGCGGCCCAACTACAGCGTCACGCGTCAACGCATCAAGGACCGCGTGCTGGGCACGCTGCTGGGCTGTGCGCTGGTGGCCGCACTGCTCTCCACGCACCCCTCGCTGGGCGTGATGACGCTGGGCGTGTTCATCTCCCTGGCCTTTGCGCGCACCTTCATCACCCTCAACTATCGCTTCACCGCCCTGTTCGCCAGCGTCAATGCCTTGCTGCTGGTGGCCCTGCTGGAGCCGGGCAGCCAGTTCCTGATCACCCAGCGACTGCAAGACACCCTGATCGGCGCAGCACTGGCCTGGGGGTTCAGTTTCGTGCTGCCACGCTGGGAGGCCAATGATCTGCGCCGCCAGGTGGATGCGCTGCGGCGCGCGACCCTGGGCTATGCACAGGCCGTGCTCGATCCGGTGCATGTCAGCGATCTGAACTACCGCCGGGAGCGCAAGCGCATCCAGGACGCGCTTGCCGCCGTGGGCGGCCTGCATGCCCGCATGCTGGAAGAACCGCGCCAACATCAACGGATGCGACGCGAGCTTGCCGCCTTCATCGCCCACAGCGACCTTCTCAGCGCCCACCTCGCCACCCTGCGCGTCCTGCGCGCACAGCATGGCGACCGGGTGTTGTCAGTTGCGGAGCAGGCCCGGCTTCGGCGCACCCTTGCGCTGCTCCAGAGCGGCCTCAACCCAAACGGGCAGGATCTCCCCTCAAGCGCCGCGGAAGCCGGTTCCATCGACACCCCAGTGGAGCGCAGGCTGCGCGAGGTCGAAGCCGAAGGGCAGACCATCGCCCGCCTCTCCCGTCAGATCCTCTCGACCGCGCCCACCTGAGCGCCCCCAGGGTCGGCTCGCCAACCCGCCCCCTGGGAGTTGAAGGAAACTTGGGGCGGCCCTGCGTTTGCTTGAGAGGCAACGCCCTAAAATGGCACTTTGCCCGGCAACGCCGACACGCACGGCGCACGCACCGGGCGCATCTCCTCCCGTTCACCATGACTTCCAAGCGCCGATTCTTCGTTACCACCGCCCTGCCCTACGCCAACGGCCCGTTCCACATCGGCCACATCATGGAATACATCCAGGCCGACACCTGGGTTCGCTTCCAGCGCATGCGAGGCCACGAGGTGCACTTCGTCGGTGCCGATGACGCCCATGGCGCCCCCATCATGATTGCCGCCGAGAAGGCCGGCAAGACGCCCCAGCAGTTCGTCGCCGACATTGCCGCGGGGCGGCCGCAGTACCTCGGCGGCTTTCACATCCGCTTCGACAACTGGCACAACACCGACGGCCCGGAAAACCACCAGCTCGCGCAGGACATCTACCGCGCACTGCGCAAGAACGGCCTGATCGCGATGCGCGACATCGAGCAGTTTTTCGATCCCGTCAAAGGCATGTTCCTGCCCGATCGCTACATCAAGGGCCAGTGCCCCAAGTGCGGCGCGGCCGACCAGTACGGCGACGCCTGCGAGGTGTGCGGCGCGGTTTACGCCCCCACCGAGCTGAAACATCCCTACTCCACTCTGTCGGGCGCCACGCCCGAACTGCGCAAGAGCGAGCACTATTTCTTCCAGCTGTCGTCCGACCGCTGCGCCGAATTCCTGCGTGGCTGGACTCACGCCGCCAATGCCCAAGGCCAGCCCCATTTGCAGACCGAAGTGCTGAACAAGGTACGCGAGTGGTTCGCCACCGACGAACACGGCCACGGCGGCCTGGCCGACTGGGACATCTCGCGCGACGCGCCCTACTTCGGCATCGAGATTCCCGACGCGCCCGGCAAGTATTTCTATGTCTGGCTCGACGCTCCCATCGGCTACCTCGCCAGTCTGAAAAACCACTTCGACAAGGGCCAGGCCGCTCAGCACTGGCACGCCCCGTCGCGCACCACACAGAGCTTCGACGCCTTCGTGGCCGATCCGGCCGTGGAGCAGGTGCACTTCATCGGCAAGGACATCGTCTACTTCCACACCCTGTTCTGGCCGGCCATGCTGCACTTCTCGGGCCGCAAGACACCGAGCCAGATCAATGTGCACGGCTTCGTCACCGTCGGCGGCGAGAAAATGAGCAAGAGCCGGGGCACCGGCATTTCGCCGCTGAAGTACCTCGACCTCGGTCTCGATCCCGAATGGCTGCGCTACTACCTCGCCGCCAAGCTGACCGCGCGCGTGGAAGACGTCGACTTCACGCCGGAAGATTTCGTCGCCAGGGTCAACAGCGACCTCATCGGCAAATACGTCAACATCGCCAGCCGCGCCGCCAAATTCATCAGCCAATACTTCGACGGCAGACTGGCCTATTCACGCGGTGGCGACGATCTGCAGGCCGCGGCCAAGGCACTTGCCGACGATGTGGCTGCCGCCTATGAGCAGCGTGAATATGCACGCGGACTGCGCGAAATCATGGCCTATGCCGATCGCATCAACGCCGCCTTCGATGCCGCCCAACCCTGGATTCTGGCCAAGGACGATGCGCGCCGCGCCGAGCTGCAAGACGCCTGCTCGCAAGCCCTGGCCGGGTTCTGGCTGCTGTCGGTCATGCTCAGCCCGGTGCTGCCAGCGCTCACCGCCCGCGTGGCCCGCGAGTTGTTTGGCCTCGATCGGGACTTCCTCTGGAGCGATGCCACCGAACTGCCGCAGCACGCCGCGCCCTACCAGCACCTGATGCAGCGCATCGATCCCAAGCGCCTCGACGCCCTGTTCGAGACCGACCCACCCCCGGCCGCCCCGACCGCGGCCAAGCTCACCGTCGCCCCCATGACATCCCCCACTCCCGCTGCCGAGACGACGCAAGCCCCCTTCATCACCATCGACGATTTCGCCAAGATCGATCTGCGCATCGCCCGCATCCAGCACGCCGAGGCCGTGGAAGGCTCCACCAAACTGCTGCGCCTCACCCTCGACGTGGGCGAGACCGGCCCGGACGGCCTGCCCCGCACGCGCAATGTGTTCTCGGGCATCTCCAGCGCCTACAAACCTGAAGAACTCATCGGCAAACTCACCGTACTGGTCGCCAATCTGGCGCCCCGCAAGATGAAGTTCGGTCTCAGCGAAGGCATGGTGCTGGCCGCCAGCAGTGAGGACGAGAAGAGCCAGCCCGGCCTCTACATCCTCGAGCCTCATGCCGGCGCGCAGCCGGGCATGCGCGTGCGGTGAAGCCCCCGTCGATGGCCCGGCTCAGGGCCGACAGCCATTGATCGACACAGGTCACGCACAGCGTTTTCTCCAAGGAGTCTCCCATGGCAGCCCTCGACGACATCCTCCGCACCCTCCCCGATTCCGCCTGGGAGGCACGCACGTCCGAACGCGCGCCCACGGCCGGGGTGGAGCATCTGCTCGAAGCGGGCCATGTACTGTGTTTTCCCCAACTGGCCTTCGAACTGACCGACGCCGAGCGCCGCTTCCTGACCCCGTCGATCAGCGACGGCAAGGCCAAGAACATCAGCCTGCGCGACGATGGCAGCTTGCGCGGCGCCTCGGGCAGCGCACAAGATCAGGCCGAGCTGCGCGACATGATTCAGCGTTTCTCGAACCAGGCTCAAGCCCTGGTCGATCGGCTGTTCCCGCACTATCAGGGCAAGCTGCGCGCCGCCAAGGCCTCGTATCGGCCCATGCAGGTGGAAGATCGCGAAACGAGCTGGCGCAAGGACGACACCCGGCTACATGTCGATGCGTTTCCGTCGACCCCGATTCGTGGCGTGCGATTGCTGCGCGTCTTCACCAACCTTAACCCGGCAGGCCGGCCGCGGCAGTGGCGGGTAGGCGAGACCTTTCCCGAGTTTCTGCAGCGCTTCGCGCCCCAGCTGACTCCGCCGGTGCCCGGGTCGGCCACCGTGTTGCGCGCACTCAAGATCACCAAGTCGCGCCGCACCGACTACGACCACTACATGCTGCAGCTGCACGACAAGGCCAAGGCCAATCTCGACTACCAGCGAAACGGGCCGCAACGCGCGGTGGACTTCGCGCCGGGCACGACCTGGGTGGTGTTTTCCGATCAGGTGCTGCATGCCGTCATGGGCGGGCAATACATGATGGAGCAGACCTTCTATCTCGAACCCGCCCACCAGCTCTATCCGCACACCGCGCCGCTCAAGGTTCTGGAAGACCTGATGGGCAAGGCCTTGCTGCCCGCCGCATGACCCCCACGATTCTGCCCCTGCAATGGGGCCAAGGCGGCTTGCCCACGGCACCGCGAAGCATCTTGCTGGTGCAGATCTCGGCCATGGGCGACCAGGTGCAGACGCTGCCCGCCGTATCCGACATCGCCGCGCGCTGGCCGGGCATCGCCATCGACTGGGCGGTGGACGCCCGCTTCGCCGACATCCCGAGGCTGCATCCGGCGGTGCGCGAGGTGTTTGCCCTGCCCCTCAAGGCAACCCAACAGCAACCTGGCCTCGCGTCGCTGCGCGCGCTCGGATCGCTCATTCGCGATCTTCGCAGGCACCGATACGACGTGATCTGGGATCCGCACAGCGTGCTCAAAAGCGCCATCGTCTCGCGCCTGGCACGTGGCGCCTTGCGGGTCGGCTACCGTGCCCAAGACTGCGGCGGCGAGCCTCTGGCGGCCCGGGCCTATCAGCTGCACTACAGCCGCCCGACGGGTCTGCACGGCACCGAGGGACGCCGCGTGTTCGCGCGTGAAATCTTCGATACCGACGGTGATCGCCCCACCGACTACGCGATCGACCAGCGCTTTGCCCATCAGACCGATTCGAGCGGGGCGAATGTGGTCTTTCTTGCCCACGGCGCATCCAAGCCCGAAAAGCTCTGGCCCCTCGACCACTGGCAGTCCCTGAGCGCGCGCCTGGTCCAGGCCGGCATGTCCCTGCGACTGACGTGGGGCAACGCCGCCGAGCGTGAGCACGCACAGCACATCATCTCCGGTTTGCCCCCGGGAAGTGCCGACATCCTCGATCGTCGCAGCCTTCTCGACATGCTGCCCTTGATTGCCCAGAGCCGGCTGCTGATCGGCGTGGACACCGGTTTCACCCACCTGGCCGCCGCGTTGCGGCGCCCCGTGGTAGGACTGTTCGTCGCCACGGGGCCGGAGTTGTTCACGCCAACCTCCCCCGATCTCGCCCGCACGCTCGGGGGTCATGGCGCCACTCCCAGCGTGGACGCCGTCTGGCAGGCGTTTCAGCAGTTGATTGAGTGTCCTGCACTGAATATTCGTTGAACAAATCCCCCCGATTTGCGGCGCCATGCGGCGCAGCAAATCCTCGCCATAGCAATGGCCACGGCTGCGTTTTACGGTCGCGTCCCGCGACGTGGTGTAGGTCCACAGCCCGGACAGGCTGAGGTACACGGTACTCAGCGTGCCACAGCGGACAGCCGAGTCGGGGCAGTATCGCAGAGCGACTGAAGGCCTTCAAGCTGCATATACCGGCGGTTCAGCGACCACTCGTCGTTCTGCTCCAGCATCATGGCGCCGACCAGGCGGGTGATGGCCGCGTCGTTGGGGAAGAGGCCCACGACGTTGGTGCGGCGCTTGATGTCGGCGTTCAGGCGCTCGAGCGGGTTGGTCGAGTAGATCTGCGCCCAGTGCGCCTTCGGGAAGGTCATGAAGGCCAGCACGTCGTGCTCGGCCTCGTCCATCAGGGCGCCGAGCTTGGGGAAGCGTTCTCGCAGCTGGTCGGCCACGGTGCGCCACTGCGTTCGCGCGGCTTCGGCCGTGTCCTGCACGAACACGGTGCCGATGGCCGCCGCGACCATGCGGCGCTGCGTCTTGCCGGCATGGGCCAGGGCGTTGCGCATGAAGTGCACGCGGCAGCGCTGCCAGGTGGCCTTGAGGACCTTGGCGACCGCCGCCTTGAGACCAGAGTGGCTGTCGCTGATGACGAGCTTGACCCCGCGCAGGCCGCGGCGGTTGAGGCTGCGCAGGAAGTCGGTCCAGAACGGCTCGGCCTCCGAGGCGCCGACCTTCATGCCCAGCACCTCGCGCTGGCCCTCGGTGTTGACGCCGACGGCGATTATCACGGCCACGCTGACGATGCGGCCGGCCTCGCGGGTCTTGACGTAGGTGGCGTCGATCCACAGGTAGGGCCAGTCGCCCTCGATCTGGCGGTTGAGGAAGGCGCCGACCTGCTCGTCGAGCTCGCCGCACAGCCGCGAGACCTGGCTCTTGGACACGCCGCTCATGCCCAGGGCCTTGACCAGGTCGTCCACGGAACGCGTGGAGATGCCCTGCACGTAGGCTTCCTGGATGACGGCGGTCAGGGCCTTCTCGGCGGTGCGCCGCGGCTCCAGGAACTCGGGGAAGTAGCTGCCCTGGCGCAGCTTGGGGATCTTGAGCTCGACCGTGCCGACACGAGTCTCCCAGGTGCGGTCACGGTAGCCGTTGCGGCTGTTGAGCCGGGCGGCGCTCTTCTCGTCGTAGCCGGCGCCACAGCGCCCCTCCACGTCGATCTCCATGAGGCGCTGGGCCATGAACTGCACCATCTGGCGCAGCACGTCGACATCGGCCCCCTTCTCAGCGAGCTCGGTCAATGCGATAGTGGCGTGGGTCATCGTGGTTTCCTTCAGACAAGGATTGGTGGGTCGCACCTCAACCTTATCCGGACTTCACGATGGCCACCCCCATCTCCAGGGACGACCGGCGCGCGGTGAGCTGCTCCGGGCTACGCCCTTCGCAGCTCACCGCACCAAAGACTTACACCACTCGGCGGGACATTACCCAAGCGTCTCCCCCTCCCGACCTCCCCCACCCTGTGGGGGAGGAGAAGACTGCGCTGCGTGTGATCTGCGTAAGCCCTCCCAACCTCCCCTACGCCGCGGGGGTGGCGTGTTGGCTCCCTCTCCACTTGTGGGGAGGGTTGGGGTGGGGTGCCGCTTCAGACTGCAACGTGCCGGATCAATAGGGCGAGGACTGGCAACGTCGCAGACCGCCTGCAGCCTGGCGCGCGCCATCACGAAAACATATTCAGCGTTGCCCTAAGCGAAAAACCCCAGGTCGCGCGTCGTGTAGTTGCCGATCTGGGGCACGACCAGGGGCAGTTCGTTTGCCGAAACCCCCATCCAGCTCGCCAGCGTGGCGGCGAGCTGATCGACCGACGTGGTCGGCAGCAGACGTCCCTGGCCCACATCGTCGGCGCCGTTGACGGAGACCTCCGGTTGCGTTCCCCAGAAACGCCCGCCGCGCACGGCGCCGCCCATGACGAAGTGATGCGCGCCCCAGCCGTGGTCAGAGCCATCGCCGTTGGAACTGAGGGTTCGGCCGAAGTCTGAGGCGGTGAACGCGGTCACGTCGTTGGCCACGCCCAGTTCCACCATCGCGGCATCGAAACTGTCGAGCGCACTGCCCACGCGGCCAAGCAGCGCCGGATGCTGGGCATTGAGGTTGTCGTGCAGATCGAACCCGCCGATGGACACGAAGAACACCTGCCGTTTCACACCCAGTGCGGCGCGTGAAGCAATGAGACGGGCGACCATGAGCAACTGGCTGGCCAGGGGATTGGTGGTGTCGAACGCCGCAGTGAAGTTGGTGGGTGCCGCCGCCAGGGCCGAGGCCACCATGCTCTGCGCCGCGATGGAGCGTGCCGTCACCCGGTTGATCTCCTGCTCCATCCAGTGTTCGCGCGGCGCGGTGATCAGGCTGCGCAGGGCGTTGGAGCAGGCTTGCGAGCCATAGAGGCTGCTGGTCGCACCGTTCACTCGGATCGCTCCGCCGGTGGAAATCTGGTACTGCACGGCCTGCTGGCCGGACAGAAACACCGCGTTGCCCGAAACGTTGATGGCGGTGAAGGTGGCGCTGCCGTTGCTGGACAGAAACAAATCGCCGATGCGTCCGCCCCAGCCGGTGATCGCCCCTTCGGGCATGGCGGCCTGCCACACGCTTTGCTGGTCGTTATGCGAGAACAGCTTGGGCGGCAGCGGCACGCTCTTGGCCTTGTATTGCGCCACGGAGGTGGGCTGCACCAGGGTGCCGACATTGAGCAGCACGGCGAGACGCCCCGCGTCGAATACGCGCTTGGCCCCGGTCAGTGTCGGGGCCAAGGCCCATTGACGCCCCCCATCGAGCGCCGCACTGGGGCTCAGCGCCGTGGCCGCGAGCTGGTCGCGCGGCGTGGCCAGGGTCTGCCGGATGGCGGCGTAGGCGTCGTAGCTCGGCTGGTCGTAGGGCACCACGGTATTGCCGTGGTCGTTACCCCCGTTGAAAAACACGCAGACCAGGGCCTTGTAGCCGGTGGCGTCAGCCGCTGCCGCCTCGCCGATGGCCGACAGCGTGAGTGCCCAGGGCGCCGCGTGGCCCACCAGACCGAGCAGGGAACTGCGGCGAAGAAAGGCTCGCCGTTGCAGAGATTTGATTGAGCTGACAGGCATAGGGGCCTCAGAGGTTGAGCATGTTTCGGGCGCGGCTATAAGGTTCTCAACCTCTCACACTTGGATGAGATATTCCGGGGCTGCCATCACCAGCAGGATGGCGGCGCGCACGCGGTTGAGCCGTCCGGTATCCGTCGTCGCGCCGATGGTGCCGACGGCGGTGGCGATGGCCGACTGGGTTTCCGCGCCCAGGCGCCCGCCTGCCAGCAGCAGATTGAAACGGGCCACTAGGGCCGCGGCATCGTTGGCGAGGGCGTAATGCGCGGTGTAGTCGGGCTTGAGGTCGCCGATGCCGTTCTGAATCACGCTCTGCATGAAGTTGAGATAACCGGCCACGGTGGTTTCGTTGCAGAGCTGAAACTCCGGCGCCGTGACGGCGTTGGCCCCCAGGGCCGAATCAGGCGGCAGATAGCCCGGCCGGAAAAAATTGAACACCGAGGGTGAGCGAAGCGGGCTCTGCCCCAGGCGCGAACTGGGGCTGGAGGTGTCTCCCACGGCCCAGGCGTCCGAAGGCGACGTCACGCCGAAGGTGCGCGCCCACTGCACGAAGCGCAGCACCGGCTCGCGCATCTTGCCGCTGGCCGGCCCCGCCGGTGGGCTGATCGCCTCGGGGTCGAGCAGCACGGCGCGGATCACCGCCTTCAGATCGCCGCGCTGTCCCTGCCCGTTGTTGGCAAACACCGCCGACACCCGGGCAACATAGGCCGGGCTCGGCTGGGAGCAGACCAGCCGCTGGATGAGTTGCCGCCCGATGAACGGACCGACGTTGTCGTGCGCGGCCAGCACGTCCAGTGCCCTGTTCAGCGCCGTCGGACCATCGGCCGAGGCCGGAATGGCCACGCCCAGCACGCTCTTCTCGCCAGGGGAAAAACGCGCGGCGATGTGGCGCATGGGCTCGCGCATGAACGCCGGGCTGGCGTTGACGTTGGTCGTGTTGAAGTCCCACCCGGTGAACACCTGGGCCAGCGCGGTGACATGCTCCTGGTTGTAGGTGTATTGCGCCCGGCCGTCGCTCAGCGTCTTCGGGCTGCCATCGGGATTGAGCTGCAACAGGCCGATGCTGAACAGCTGCATGACCTCGCGGGCGTAGTTCTCGTCGGGCTGGCGCCCCGTCTTGGGGTCGCCCTTCTGATTGCCGCGCATATTGAGGTAGACCCCCATAGCGCACGACAGACTCACCGCGCCGAGCAGGTCGCGGTAGCTGCCGAAGGCCCGCTCCTCCAGCATGTCGAGATAGGCGGCCAGGGCAAACTTGCCCCAGGCGGTGCTCAGCCCGGTCATGGAGACCACGAAAATCTCCGAGAGCGCCAGCACCACGCGCTGGCGCAGCACATCGGGCGATGACAGCAGCTTGCGCCAGATCGTGGCGTCCATGCCGTTGAAGCTGTACTGATCGGCTGCGAGGCCATAGCCCTTGGACAGCAGCCAGTCGACATGCGAGAGACTGCGCGGCGCATTGAACTGCGCGTCGAGCCAGGCCTCATAGCCGCGGGCGGTGAGCGCGTCGATGTCGGTCTGCGTCGCGCCGGTTCCGGCCATGCTGGTGAAACGTGCCGCCTGGGCCTGCGTGGGCAGCGGCAGTTTGGCCGCCGCTGCGCCGCCATCGCTCGAACCCGAGCCGCCTCCACAAGCGGCCAGAGTCAGACTGCCCAGCGCGGCAAGCCCCAGGACGTAAGCCGCAGGCGCCGTTTCACGCGCGTGTGATGGGTGAGTCGGCGTTTGCGCCGCCACGTCCTGCGAGGCCTGTTCGGTCATCCTTCCCCCTCCGGTCACCGCCCCCGCAAACCCGGGGGTCGAATTGTGACGAGATGTTATGGCAAAGCTGAATCAAACCAGGCCAAGACACGTCGGCCACCCCATCCGATCAGGAACTGTTCGCGCCAGTTCTGGCCCGCACCGCCAGCAGGGCGGCCCCGGCGATCAGCAGCGCCGCAAGACCGATCCAGACGGTCAGGGCGCGCCCGGTCAAGACGATCAGCAGCAGGGTCGAGGCCAGCGGAGTCAGGTAGCTCAACACGCCGATGGTGCGCGGATCACCCAGCTTGAGCGCGCGATCCCACAGCAGAAAGGCGCCGCCCAGGGGCCCAAGGCCCATCACGACGATGAGCAGCGCGTCCTTCAGGCTCAGATGCACGGCGGGCTCCAGCCAGACGTGGCAGGCCAACGCGAGCACGCCCGAGATCAGACCGAACAGCCCGAGCGCCGCCGTGGGAAAGCCCCGGCCCGTCTGGGCCATGCGGCGGCTGCCGAGCGAAAACGTGGCCCAGACCAGCGCCGACCCCAAGGCCGGCACATAGCCCCAGGCCCAGGCCGCTTCGATCGAACGCCCGCCCAGAATGGCCAGCCCTGCCCCGATAAACCCCAAACCTGCGGCCAGCACATGCACCGGGCGCAGCCGCAGCCCGGGCAGCATCAGCGGCGCCAGCACCACGATGAACAGCGGCCAGAGGTAGTTCACCAGATTGGCCTGCACCGGCGGCGCATGGCGCAAGGCGATGAACAGCAGAAAATGAAAACCGAACAGGCCGTAAACCCCCAGCGCCAGCGCCCGCGGCGATACCCTCCACTGGCGCCAGTGGCCCCAGGTCGGCACGCTGCCGATGATCAGGGCCAGGCCCGTGAGGGCGAAGGCCGGCACATGAGACAGCGCCACCCCCAGGGTGGCGAGCGAGGCCCACAGCGCGATGGCGCCGAGGGCGTACAGATTGGCTTGCGTGGTGCGTGACATGGGCCGCGATACTACGTCCCGCACCACGCGGCGACGTCAGATGACCACGGCGTGCGCTACCACGACGCCTCGCGCTCCGGCGTGGCGCTGATGCGGTGGATGGACAGGTCGGCGCCGTTGAACTCTTCTTCCGCATCCAGCCGGATGCCGAGGGTCTTTTTCAGCACGCCATAGACCACGAAGCCGCCGATCAGCGCCACCGCGATCCCCAGAAGCGTGCCCACGATCTGCGACAGCAGCGACACGCCTCCCAGCCCTCCCAGCGCCTTCATGCCGAAGAGGCCCGCAGCGATGCCGCCCCAGGTGCCGCAGAGGCCGTGCAGCGGCCACACGCCCAGCACGTCGTCGATCTTCCAGCGGTTCTGCGTCAGGGTGAACATCCAGACGAACAGGCCCCCGGCCACGGCGCCGACCACCAGCGCGCCCAGCGGATGCATCACATCCGAACCCGCGCACACCGCCACCAGCCCGGCCAGGGGCCCGTTGTGCAGAAAGCCCGGATCGTTCCTGCCCGCGGCCAGTGCAGCGAGGGTGCCGCCCACCATGGCCATGAGCGAGTTCACCGCCACCAGACCGCTGATCTGATCGAGCTTCTGCGCGCTCATCACATTGAAGCCGAACCAGCCGACGATCAGAATCCACGAACCCAGCGCCAGGAAGGGAATGGACGACGGCGGATGCGCCGATATCTGCCCGTTGGCGTGGTACCTGCCTCGGCGCGCGCCCAGCAGCAGCACGGCGGGCAGGGCGATCCAGCCACCCATGGCATGCACCACCACCGACCCGGCGAAATCGTGAAAGGGCGCCCCAAAGGTGGACTGCAGCCAGGCCTGGACCCCCAGATTGCCGTTCCACATCAGGCCCTCGAAGAACGGATAAACGAATGCGACGAGGGTGAACGTGGCGATCAGTTGCGGCCAGAACTTGGCCCGCTCGGCAATGCCTCCAGACACGATGGCCGGAATCGCCGCGGCAAAGGTCAGCAGGAAAAAGAACCGGGTCAGCGCGTAACCGTGGTCCTTGTTGAGTACGTCATCGCCCACCAGGAAATGCCGGCCATAGGCCAGGCCGTAGCCGATGAGAAAATAGGCAAGGGCCGAGACGGCAAAATCAGTGATGATTTTCGACAACGCATTGACCTGGTTCTTCTTGCGCACGGTGCCCAACTCGAGAAAGGCGAAACCGGCATGCATGGCCAGCACCAGAATGGCACCGAGCAGGATGAACAACACATTGCCGCTGGAAGGATCTTGCACCATGTCAGTTCTCGAGAAAGGGTCTTACGCACCAAAAGCAATCCATATGCCCGAAGATAGGGCGATAAAAACCAATGCGCGTCACAAACCCTCACAAATAGCCCGCTAATAGTGCATCAATACCTTGGATATGCACCGATAAGAGGCCTACATGCACCGTATTCGGGCGTTCGAATCCTGTCCTCCGCTTGCATAGAATGGCCCTGCCTGTTCCATTCCGAGAGAACGCCCATGCCCTTCAAAGTCAAACCGTATGTGTCCGAAGTGACCCACTTCATCCAGGATCTCAAGCACAGCGATCCGCAGCTCGAGGCCAAACAGAAGGAGGGCCGCGCGCAGCTTTGGGACAAGCCTCAGAACACGGAGCTGACCAAGGCCTTCAAGGCGGGCCGCGTGCCGCAGAAGGCCTACGTCTACGGCAGTCATTGAAGCCGCTCATCCAGATGGGGCCGCGCTGACGCATGCTTCCCGCATCCCGTGAGTCCGAGCTGATTTCGCCCGCGGTGGACAGCACGCCCGCCACGGTCGACGGCATGGCGGTCGCGCGGCTATACGGCGAACCGCTGTTTGAGCTGCCGCAGGATCTCTACATCCCGCCCGACGCGCTGGAGGTCTTTCTCGAAGCCTTCGAAGGGCCGATGGATCTGCTGCTCTACCTCATCCGCAAGCAGAACTTCAACATCCTCGACATTCCGCTGGCCCAGGTGACGGCCCAGTATCTGAGCTATGTCGAGCAGATTCGCCGTCACAACCTGGAGCTTGCCGCCGAGTATCTGCTGATGGCGGCCATGCTCATCGAGATCAAGTCGCGCATGTTGTTGCCGCGGCCGCCCACCGAATCGGGCGCCGAGCCCGAAGACCCGCGCGCCGAACTCGTGCGCCGCCTGCTGGAGTACGAGCGTTTCAAGCTCGCCGCGCAGCAGCTCGATGCCCTGCCCGTGCTCGGCCGGGACTTCTGGCGGGCGCAGGTGCTGTTCGACCGCGACGCCGCGCCGCGTCTGCCCGATGTCGCCGTCTCCGAGCTGCAACAGGCCTGGAGCGACATTCTCAAACGCGCCAAGCTGCATACGCATCACAAGATCACCCGCGAGCAACTGTCGGTGCGCGACTACATGAGCCGCGTGCTGCGTCAGCTGCAGGGCCGGCGCTTTCTCGAATTCCACGAGCTGTTCGACCCGACACAGGGCGTACCCGTTGCCGTGGTCACGCTGGTGGCGCTGCTCGAACTCACGCGCGAGGCCCTAGTCGACCTCACCCAGGCCGAGGCCTTCGCGCCGCTCTATGTGCGGCTGGCCTACACCCCGAGCTGATGCCCCAGGCTGATGCCCTAAATCGAACGCTCGTTCGCATGCACGGCCAGGGCGCGGGCATAATGCGCCGGTTTCCACGCGAGCTTTGCCATGTCTTCAGACCCCTCCGCTCACGCCACGCCTGAGGTCGCGCCCTACGGCAGCGCCCCGTCCCGCGCCAGTTCCGAACCCCGCAGGCCGTTGACGCTGCATCGCCTGCGCGCCATGCGCGAGGCCGGCGAGAAGGTCGCCGTGCTCACCGCTTACGACGCGGCCAGCGCCAGCCTGCTCGACGCCGCCGGGGTCGATTGCCTGCTGGTGGGCGACTCGCTGGGCATGGTGATGCAAGGTCACGCCACCACCCTCCCCGTCACGCTGGAGCAGATGGTCTATCACACGCAATGCGTGGCGCGCGGCAATCGCGGTGCCTGGCTCATCGCCGATCTGCCCTTCGGCAGCTACCAGGGCGGCATCGAGCAGGCCGTGGCCAGCAGCGCGGCGCTGATGCAGGCCGGCGCGCAGATGGTCAAGCTGGAAGGCGGCGGCTGGACAGCGCCGCTCATCGCCGCCCTCGTGGAGCGTGGCATTCCGGTGTGCGCCCACCTCGGGCTCACGCCGCAGAGCGTGCATGCGCTGGGGGGCTACCGCATCCAGGGCCGCGACACGCAGTCGGCCGACACGCTGCGCCGCCATGCGGCCGAGGTCGGCGCCGCGGGTGCGGCCATGCTGGTGCTCGAACTCGTGCCCTCCGATCTTGCCGCCCAGATCAGCGCCGACTATCCCGGCATCACCATCGGCATCGGCGCGGGCGTGCGCACCCACGGTCAGGTGCTGGTGCTGCACGACATGCTCGACATCACCCGCGGCCCCAAGCCGCGCTTCGTGCGCAACTTCATGCAGGGCGCGCCCAGCCTTCTCGACGCCGTGCGCGGCTATGTCGAGGCCGTCAAGCAAGGCGCGTTTCCCGACGAAGCCCTGCATGGCTATACCGCCTGAGTCGTTCTCCCGCCATTCCCCATGCAGACCGTCCACACCGTCTCCGACCTGCGCGTCGCACTCAGGCCGCGCCCGGACTGGGCCCTGGTGCCCACCATGGGCAATCTCCACGCCGGGCACCTGGGGCTGATCGCCCGCGCCCGCAAGGAGAACGTCCCGGTAGTCGCGAGCATCTTCGTCAACCGCCTGCAGTTCGGCCCGAACGAAGACTTCGACCGCTATCCGCGCACCCTGCAGCACGACGCCGAACTGCTGGCCGAGGCCGGTTGCGATCTGCTCTTCGCCCCTGACGAGGCCGAGATGTACCCGCAGCCGCAGACCTTCCGTGTGCTGCCCGATCCGGCCATCGCCGACATGCTCGACGGCGCCGCGCGTCCCGGTCACTTCGAGGGCGTGGCCACCGTGGTGATGAAACTGTTCCAGATGACCGGGCCGCGCCATGCCGTGTTCGGCAAGAAGGACTACCAGCAACTGTTGATCATCCGGCGCATGGTCGAGCAGTTCGCCCTGCCCATCGACATCATCGGCCTCGACACCGTGCGCGCCGACGACGGCCTGGCGCTGTCATCCCGCAACGGCTACCTCACGCCCGAGGAGCGCGCCCAGGCGCCGCAGCTCCAGGCCGCGCTGCGCGCCCTGGCCGAAGACGCCCGCTTGGCCACTGCGCCCGAGCAGATTCGTCTGCTGGAGCAGCAGACCATGGCCCGCCTCGACCAGCTTGGCTGGGTGCCCGATTACCTCACGCTGCGCCGCCGCAGCGATCTGCAGACACCCACCGCGCTCGATCTGCACCAAGGCGCGGCCTGCGTGGTGCTGGGCGCGGCCCGCCTGGGCCGCACCCGGCTGATCGACAACCTGGAGTGCTGAGCATTCAGGTTGCCCTGCGACTTGTCAGGCTCACCCAGCGTCCTCCCCACCCCAACCCTCCCCACTTGTGGGGAGGGGGAGAAGGCCGCTGCAAGGCGCAACGCAGAGCCGCTCTTATGAGCTCGATCCGGATCGATAAACGCCGTCAGGCCCGATAGCCCGGATCGGTGCGTTCGAGCTTGCGCAATAGCGCAGGCCAGACGAAGGCGCCGCCCAGCCCGCCGGTCTGCACCCGCATGGCCTCGGCCACCCCGCTGAGAATCTGCGGCTGGACCTGCCTCAGCCCCGCCGCGCCCGGCTGACCCGACAGCGCCGCAATCTGGATCTGACAGGCGCTCTCCAGCACGTACATGCCCAGAAAGGCATCGGCAATGCTGGCCCCCACGGTCAACAGTCCGTGATTGCGCAGAATGAGAAAGTTGGCATCGCCCAGATCGGCCTGCAAGCGCGGCTTCTCATCGGCGCGAAACGCCACGCCCTCATAGTCGTGATACGCCACCGATGCCAGCACGAAGGTGCTCTGCTGAGTAGGGCCTGTTCACACTATTTGTGCACCCGCGCCGGGGGGCTGGGCGGAGGCAATGCAAGGCGCAGGCCGCGCCGTGGTGGTCTCCACCACAAGTGGACTGCAACGTGGCAGTGCGCCGCCCAGCCCCCCGGCCCGGAGGGTTGCCCCCAGGCGGGGCCTCTGCGGCGTTGTCCGTGCGAGGCAAGGCACAAAGCCTTGCCTCGCACCTCCGCCTTGCAGCCCTCCCCGCCTGGGGGCAACGCGGGTGCACAAATAGCGTGAACAGGCCCTCATGGGCAACACGCCCTGCTCCTGCGCGCTCACCGCCACACCGGCGCGGGTATGGGTGTGCAGCACGCAGCCCGCATCTGGCCGCGCCTCGTGCACCGCGCTGTGAATGACGAAGCCCGCCGGATTGACCGGAAACGGGCTCTCGCTGAGCTTGTTGCACTCGGCGTCCACCTTCACCAGACTCGACGCGGTGATCTCGTCGAACATCAAGCCATAGGGATTGATGAGGAACTGATGCTCGCCGCCGGTCAGCGAAAGCGGCAATTTGGCGCTGATGTGGGTGAATACCAGATCGCTCCACCCGTGCAGGGCCACCAGGCGATAACAGGCTGCAAGATCGCAGCGCAGCGCCCATTCCTGTGGGTCCACCGCGTCTTTCAAGTTGGGGATGTGCATGATCGTCTCCAGAATTTTTGTCACGCGATTTTCGGCCGCTTTCAACACCTTGTCAGCCCACAAGGCGCAGGCTGAGCGAAGAAGGGACAATCACGGCTTCACCGCCCACCTTGAACGCGGCAGCTGCCAGCGTCGATCCACCATGCCTCAAAGCGATGTCCTGATTCTCGGCGCCGGCCTGGCCGGTCTGTCCACGGCCCTGCATCTGGCTGAACGCTTCGATGTCACCGTGCTGGCCAAACGCACGCTCGACGTTTCATCCAGCCAGTGGGCGCAGGGGGGCATTGCCGCGGTGCTGGCCGAGGGCGACAGTTTCGACGAACATGTGCACGACACCCTGGTCGCCGGCGCCCTGCTCAACGATCTACCGGCCACCCGCTTCGTCATCGAGAACGGGCCCGACGCCATCGCCTGGCTGCGCGAACAGGGCGTGCCCTTCGACACCGAAGGCAGCGGTTTGCATCTCACCCGCGAAGGCGGCCACAGCCAGCGCCGCATCGCCCATGTGGTGGACGCCACTGGCGCCGCCATCCAGACCACCCTGCTCGCCCGCGCCCGAGCCCATCCCCGCATCACCCTGCTGGAGAACCACGTCGCCGTCGATCTCATCACCGAGCGCCATGTGGGCGACGGCAAGGCCGACCGCCGCTGCTGGGGCGCCTATGCGCTCGACACGGCGCGGGGGCGGGTGGAAACCTTCGCCGCCGCGCACACCATGCTGGCCACGGGCGGCGCCGGCAAGGTGTATCGCTACACGACCAACCCCGACACCGCCAGCGGCGACGGCCTGGCGATGGCCTGGCGCGCGGGCTGCCGCGTGGCGAATATGGAGTTCATCCAGTTCCACCCCACCTGCCTTTACCACCCCAAGGCCAAGAGCTTCCTCATCACCGAAGCCGTGCGCGGCGAGGGCGGCAAGCTGCTGCTGCCCGACGGCACGCGCTTCATGCCCGCGCACGACCCCCGCGCCGAACTCGCCCCGCGCGACGTGGTCGCCCGCGCCATCGACTTCGAGATGAAAAAACGCGGCCTCGACTGCGTCTATCTCGACATCACCCACAAGGGCGAAGCCTTCATCCGCCAGCACTTCCCCACCATCCACGCCCGCCTGCTCGAACTCGGCATCGACATGACGCGCGAGCCCATTCCCGTCGTGCCCGCGGTGCACTTCACCTGCGGCGGCGTGCTCACCGATCTGGCCGGCCGCACCGACCTTCCCGGGCTGTACGCGGCAGGCGAAGTCACCTACACCGGCCTGCACGGCGCCAACCGGCTGGCCAGCAACTCGCTGCTCGAATGCGCCGTGTTCGGCAAGGCCGCCGCGCTGGCCATACGCGAAGCCGAGCAGCCCGAAATCCCCACCCCGCGCCGCTGGGACGAAAGCCGGGTCAGCGACGCTGACGAACTCGTCGTCATCACCCACAACTGGGACGAACTGCGCCTGCTGATGTGGAATTACGTGGGCATCGTGCGCACCGACAAACGCCTGGAGCGCGCCGCCCACCGCATCGCCCTGCTGCAGGCCGAGGTGGACGAGTTCTACGCCAACTTCCGCGTCACCCGCGACCTGCTGGAGCTGCGCAACCTGCTGCAGGTCGCCGCCCTCATCGTGCGCTCCGCCCAGTTGCGGCACGAGAGTCGCGGCCTGCATTACAGCCTCGACTGGCCCAAGACTGCAGCCCCGGCCGCGCCCACCATTCTCGTGCCCTGAGAGGCTGCGAACCCTGCAGCCATGCCCGAAACATTCACAGCCTCTGAATGCCCATGCCCACGCCGCACACCGTTCCTGATCTCGCCATCGTCGGCGCCCTGCTGCGCAACGCCGCACGCACCGAAATCCTGCCCCGCGCCCAGTCTCCCGATCCGCGCCTGAAAGCCGACGGCACCTGGATCACCGACGCCGATCTGGCCATGCAGGCCCGGGTGCAGCGCGAACTCGCCGTGCTCTGGCCGGCCATCCCCCTGCTGGGCGAAGAGATGACCGCCGAAACCCAGCAGCGCCTCATGGCCGACGAAGCCGCCCGCCCCGAAGGCCCCGGCCTGTGGGTGCTCGACCCGCTCGACGGCACCAGCAACTTCTCCGCCGGCCTGCCCGTCTTCGGCCCCTCGCTGGCGTGGATTCAGGGCGGCCAGGTCCGC
Source organism: Thiomonas intermedia (assembly GCF_002028405.1). Classification (NCBI taxonomy): domain Bacteria; kingdom Pseudomonadati; phylum Pseudomonadota; class Betaproteobacteria; order Burkholderiales; genus Thiomonas; species Thiomonas intermedia. The sequence continues at coordinate 2,728,280 of NZ_CP020046.1, read as the reverse complement.
CTGGGCGTCGTGGTCGACGTGATGCGCGACGAAGTCTTCAGCGCCGCCCTGGGCGTCGGCGCCTACCTCAACGGCCAGCCGCTGCGCGTGCCCGCCGCCCCGCCGCCCCTGCCCAAAACCATCGCCTGCATCGACTTCAAGCGGCTTTCAGCCCCCCTGGCCACGCAGCTCGCGATGCGCCCGCCCTACAGCTCGCAACGCTCCATCGGCTCGGTCGCGCTCGACTGGTGCTGGGTGGCCGCCGGCCGCTTCCACCTCTACCTGCACGGCAGCCAGGGCCTGTGGGACTATGCCGCAGGCAGCCTCATCCTGAGCGAGGCCGGCGGCCACGGGCAAACTTTGGTGGGCGAAGCCGTGTTCAACAACACCCTCGAAAAACGCTCGGCTGTCTGTGCGGGCGATGCCGGGCTGTTTGCGCAATGGACGCAGTGGCTGGCTGTGAACGGCGGCGTGCCCCGATGAACTCCCCCGAAATCACACGCGACTCTTGCCATAATGCCCCGCCGGGCAACAGAAACCATTGCCGTGTTTGGCCGCTTTTTATTCGTTTGCAGCGCTTCTGAGAACCATGGCATTGCATTGATTTAATTGCCATTTTGTACGGACGATATGGACAGAATATCCCGCGGCGTTCAGCTTTTCCGCCATGATCTGCGGGATACATACGTTAGGCCTCAACTGTGAGCATCCACGCCGCTTTAAGCCTACTCCTCGAGGAGTACCCGCAAGCTCGATGGCAGGCGTTTGCCAAGAATGCGATGGCAGACATGCTACGCATTGACATTCCCAAGGAAATCGCAGATGCCGTAGACAACGAGGCTCGATACGAAGTTGATGGCAGCCCTGGCAAAGGGAACTGGGCAGACGTCCCTTGGGTTGCTGTACTCGACCGCCTGGTAACGGAAACTGCACAGCAGGGCTACTACCTTGTCTATCTCGTCAATGAGGACTGCTCCGGCGTCTATTTGTCGCTGAATCAGGGCGTCACCACAGTTCGCCAGCAGTACGGCGTATCGACGAAGAAGGCCTTAGCCACCCGCGCCAAAGACTTTCTTGCGCGCTTGGGAGCCCTGACCAAGGGGCTAACCTGCGGCCCTATTGACCTTGGTGTGAATAAGGGGCTGGGAGCCGACTATCAGCAAGGATCCGTGTGCTCCGTCTTCTACTCGCGCGACAACCTGCCCAGCGAAGAAGTCCTGAAGTCAGACCTTGACCGCTTTCTCGGGTTGTACCGGCATCTAGTCGATAACGAGTCGAGCCTCTACCTTCGCGCGGACACGGAGGATGATGAAGCGGGCCTCGAGCCTGAAAAGCTAAAGCGCCTTCGCGAACACAAGCGAATAGAACGAAACAGGAAGCTCGCAGCCAAGGTCAAGAGACTGCAGGGCTACACATGCAAAGCCTGTGGCTTCAACTTCAAGAAGGCATACGGCTCCCTAGGCGCGGACTTCATCGAAGCCCATCACCTCACTCCTCTGAGCGACCTGAGGGGAGATGTGGTGCTACTCGATCCAAGGCGCGACTTCAGTGTCTTGTGTTCGAACTGCCACCGCATGATTCACCGCAGCGAGTTCGTGAATCGCGTTGAGGAATTCCGTGCGAAGTATGTCATCAAAGTTGAGGTCTCTCAAGAAACACCTGAGAGCTGATTGATTTTCATGGTGTTTTTTTAGGCGGTGCTGTGGGCGGGTACGAGCTGCATGCCCATGGCTTTGGCCTTCTGGGTGAGGTTGTGCAAGACGCGCTGACGGTAACGCTCCTCGAAGTAGTCCTGCCCCCTGTCGGTGTACTCCTGGCCGTGGGTGAGCATGGCGTAGATCAGTCGGGCCAGCTTGTGGGCAGCGGCCGTGACGGCCTTGGGTTTGTCCATGCGTGCGCACAGGCGCCGGAAATACGCGCCCAGGGCCGACTGGCTCGAACGCAAGGCCGCAGCGGCCAGACGCAGCGCCTGGGCCGCGCGGTTGGCGCAGCGCTTGGTCTTGCCACTCATGACCTTGCCCCCGGTGATCTTGGTGCCCGGACACAAACCCAGCCAGGAAGCGAAGTGCTTGTCGCTGGGGAACTTGCCCATGTCGGCGCCCACCTCCGAGACCACCACCAGCGCGGTGGTCACATCGATGCCATCGATGCGCGTGAGGTCCACGCCGCACATCTGGAAGAGCTGTGTGCGCAGATCGAACTTCGGGGCATTGCGGGCGCGTCCGCGCTTCTTGCCCGCTGCCGGTTCGTCTTCTCGCACATGCAGTGCCTGCAACTGGGCCTGAATCTGCGCATCGCACTCGGCCAGTTGGGTGCCGCAGAAGTCGAACGCGTCCAGGGCCTGCTTCAGGGCAAAGAGGTGCTCGGCGCGCCAACTGCCTTGCAGGCTCTTGGCGATGTCGTCCTCGCTGGCGCGGATGCGCGCGTTCTTGAGCTTGGCCAGTGTCAGTCCGTCGCGCTCGCCCGCGACGATGGCGCGCAGGATCTTCTGACCGGTCTCACCGACCACGTCGGAGATGACGTTGGCCAGCTGCATGTTCATCTGTGTCAGGGCCTTTTGCATGTGCTGCACGAAGCGGCCCTGGCTGCGCAGCAGCATGGTGCGCTGGCGGGTGAGCGCGCGCAGGGCGCAGACCTGTTCGGCCGGCCGGAAGGCTCCGCGCAGCAGGCCAAAGCTCATGAGCTGCTGCAGCCACTGGCAGTCCAGCACGTCGCTCTTGCGGCCCGAGACGTTTTTGACATGGCGGGCGTTGACCAGAAGAACGGTGAAGCCGCGCGAATCCAGCAGCTCGTACAACGGTATCCAGTAGACGCCGGTGGATTCCATGGCCACAGTGTCCACGCAGCAGGCGTCGAGCCAGTCGGCCAGGCGGTGCAGGTCGGCGGTGAAGCAGGCGAACTCGCGCACGGGCTCGTCGTCTCGGTCCGGTGGCACGGCCACGAAGTGCGAGGCGCCGCCGATGTCGATACCGGCGGCGTTGGGGTGGGTCAGGGTGATGGCCGACTCTGTAGTGGGCCTCTTGCGGTGTGCCATGACATCCTCCATCATGAAAAGTGGAACGTGGCACCGGCTCGGGTACGTCGTCTTGATCACTCTCTCAAACGGGATGCCTGCACCAGACCGAAGCGGCCCGGCACAGGCTCACCAATGTCGATGACGCAGCCCACGACCACGCTAACCCGCGGGCAATGTGCACCATTGCTACTTCGGTCTTCGCCAGTGCTACGTTCCACCTTCTCACATTCCGCGTGCAAATGCCACGAGTTTCTTCGGCGCGATTTGCGGCGCGGACGGGCCGATTACTTCGCTAACCCGTCGCTCGAACTGACCCGCTACCGGCGCAACCGAGGACAGGTCTAGCTCCGTAGCGTCCGATCCATCGCGCGCCCAGTCTTCACTGCCCCAGCGCCGCGCCGAAGACTTTGCCTAGGAGCTTGCTGCCGGTGCCCACGGGGTCGGCGCGGATGGCTTTTTCCTGTTCGCCGATGGCCTGATAGAGCCGGTCGAGCGCCTGTTGTGTCACATAGCTCTGAATGCTGGCCTGATCGGCTTTCACCAGGCCGAACTGCGCGGCCTGACCGGCGAAGCGGTTGTAGGTCTGCGCCAGGCCGACCTGGTCGGTGGCCCGGGTCACGATGGGCAGGAATTTCTGCGTCAGGGGCGCTTCGGTCTTGCGTTTGAAGTAGTCGGTCGCGGCTTCGTCGCCGCCGGTGAGTATGCCTTTGGCGTCTTGCACCGACATGGTTTTGACGGCGTTGACCAGCAAGGTTTTGGCTTCGGGCACGGCGGCTTCGGCGGCGCGGTTGATGGCGAGGTCGAGCTGGTCGGCCTGCGCGCCCAGGCCGGCCATGCGCATCAGCCCGCTGGCTTTTTCGATGGCGGGTGGCAGGGGGATGCGCCATTTGGCGTTGCCATAGAAGCCGTTTTCGCGGCCGAGTTCTTTCACCGCGATGTCGGCCCCGCGCGAGAGCGCGGTCTTCAGTCCCTGATCGACTTCGCCGCTGCTGAGCGCGGCGATGGCCGCATTCGTGGCGCCCGAAGAGTCTCCGCCACCTGAATGCGGTTGCGCGGCCTGTTGCGCGGGGGCCTGCGCGGTGCCGAGGGCGCCGCTGAGCTGGTTCGTCAGGTTGCCGAGATCGAAGGCGCTAGCGGGCAGGGGCGCGGCGGCGGTCAGCAGGGCGGCAAGAACAAGGCGGCGGGTTTTCATCGGCATCTCCGTGAGATCAACGCTGCGGGTCCGGCGTGGCGCGCAGCACTTCGTCGAGGGTGGTGAGGCCTTCGGCCACCTTGATGGCGCCGGCCAGGCGCAGCGGCTTCATGCCGTCTTTGATGGCTTGCGCTCGCAGCGGCGCGAGTTCGGGGCTGCGCACCAGCAGCGCCCGCAAAGTCTCGCTGCAGCTCAGCAGCTCGTACAGGCCGATGCGGCCGAGGTAGCCGGTGTTGCGGCACTCCACGCAGCCCACGGGTTTGTAGGGGCGCACTTCGGACTGGGTTTTCCACGGCGCCACGGCGGCGCGGAAGGCCTCTTGATCGAAGGCGTCGTCGGGCTGTTTGCAATGGGGGCAGAGGGTGCGCACCAGACGCTGCGCCAGCACGCCGAGCAGGGTGGCGCTGGCGAGGTAGGACGGCACGCCGAGTTCGAGCAGGCGGGTGATGCTCGACGGCGCGTCGTTGGTGTGCAGGGTGGAGAGCACCAAGTGGCCGGTGAGCGCAGACTGCACGGCCATGTCGGCGGTCTCGCGGTCGCGGATTTCGCCGACCATGATGATGTCGGGATCTTGCCGCATCAGGGCGCGCAGCCCCTCGGCGAAGCTCAGTTCGATGGCGGGCTGCACCTGCATCTGGTTGAACGCGGGTTCGACCATCTCGATCGGGTCTTCCACGGTGCAGACGTTCACCTCCTCGGTGGCCAGGCGTTTGAGCGTGGAATAGAGCGTGGTGGTCTTGCCGCTGCCCGTGGGCCCGGTGACGAGGATGACGCCGTTGGGCTGGTGGGTCAGGCGCTGCCACTCGCGCGCCTCTTGCGCCGGAAAGCCGAGGGCGGGCATGTCGCGCACGACCACGTCGGGGTCGAAGATGCGCATCACCAGCTTCTCGCCGAACGCCGTGGGCATGGTGGCCAGGCGCAGCTCGACTTCGTCGCCCGAAGGACGGCGGGTCTTGATGCGGCCGTCTTGCGGACGGCGCTTTTCGACCACGTCCATGCGGCCGAGCAGCTTGACCCGGCTGGTCATGGCGCCCATGACCGAACCGGGCACCTGATAGACGGTATGGAGCACGCCGTCGATGCGAAACCGGATCACGCCCATGTCGCGGCGCGGCTCAAGATGAATGTCGGAGGCGCGCTGCTCGAAGGCGTACTGCCAAAGCCAATCGACCACCTGCACCACGCCGGCGTCGTTGGCGTCAAGAGCCTTGCCGCTGCGCCCCAGCTCCACCAGTTGCTCGAACTGGTTGACGCCGCCGGTGCTGCCGCTCTTCTGCGCATGCTTGACCGAGCGCGCGAGGTTGAAGAACTCCACCGTGTAGCGGGTGATGTCGGCCGGGCTGGCGACCCGCAGTTCGATGGGCCGGCGCAGCATGCGCTCCATCTCGGGCACCCAGGCCCGGTCGAACGGCTCGCAGGTGGCGATGGTGACCGCCTCGGTCGTGGCCGCCACCGGCAGGATGCGGTGGCGCTCGGCGTAGCTGGTGGACATGAGATCGCCGATCTTGCTGATCTCGACCTTGAGCGGATCGACGCGCAGATAGGGCAGCTTCGCACGCTGCGCCAGCCATTCGGTGAGCACGTCCAGATCGAGGCCGCGGCCGTCGCTCACGCGCTTGAGCCCGGCCAGCGCCACGCGCTGCAGCGCGTGCAGCTTGCCGCTGGCATGGGCGCAGCGCTCCCAGCCGTAGCGGCCAGAGGCGGCGTCGATCAGGCCGTCGGCCTCCAGCCATTGCAGCAGTTCGCGCCAGTCCAGGCGGCCCTGCGCCGCGGGCGGCGCGGTGGCCGCAGATCGCGCCTTCGGGGGCGCAGACGGGTCGGCGGTGCGGGAGGGAGTGCGTGGAGCGTCCATGGTGGCGAGTGTAGGCCCGGCCTCAGCGCCCGGGCTGCAGGCGCTTGAGCAGACGCGCCCACCGCCGGGCGGGCAGCCCGCCGGTGCGCTCCATCACGGCATCGGCGCGTTCGAGCAGTTGCGCCCGCGTGGGCTGCGGCGACTGTGCGGCGTCGCGCAGCGCGATGGCGATCAGATTGCCGTCGCGGTTGGGCGGCAGTTGCCAGACGCTGTCGCCCGGCTGGTCGAACGCGGCGCAGATGCGCTGCAGATTGCGCTCCAGCACGCGCACATGGCCCGGCCCGCTGAACAGATTGACCACCATGGCGCCCTGCTCGCTCAAGAGTCGGCGGCAGTCGGCATAGAACTCGGCGGACTCCAGCACGGGTGCGGCGGCCTCCTCGTCGTACATGTCCACGTGCAGCACGGCCGCGCGGCCGGCGTTGGCCGGATCGGCGGCGAAGGCGCCGGCGTCGGCGCACAGCACCTGCAACCTGGCGCCGGGTTCGGGCAGCGCGAACCAGCGGTGGGCCGCCAGAATCACGCCAGGGTTCAGCTCCACGGCCACGCACGACAGCCGCAGGCGCTTGAGCATGAACTTGGTGATCGCCGCCGCACCCAGACCGAGTTGCACCGCCGCGCCGCCGCGCCACGCTTTGTCGGGCAGCAGCAGCATCCACGCCATCATGCGCTGCACATACTCCAGCTCGATCTCGTTGGGCCGGGCGATGCGCATGCTGCCCTGAATCCAGGGCGTACCCAGATGCAGATGGCGCACGCCATCCTCTTCCGACAAGGTGGGAGCGGGGAAAACCGGTTTGGGCATCTTGTTCTATCCGTTGATCAGTTGAGCGGCGACGAAAGCCTCGCGCCAGGCTGCGCGCTTGCGATCCAGACTCCAGCTCGCGTTGGCCGGGCTGGTGGAAGGCAGACGACGCACCTCGGGACCCAGGCTGCGGGTCAGCCGCATGGCGCGGGCGGATTCGCCGCCGTTGTGGGCCATGAGCCGAAGCGTCGGCAGACCCGCCACAAGACCCGGCAGGTCGTTGGGAACCGCGGCGTTGATGGCGCTGTCCAGGCTGCCCTCGCGGCGGCAATGGGCGTAAACGTCCCAAATGCCCAGACCCCGCTGCCTGACCGCCTCGATGCGAGCCGCGTAGGGCAGGCACATCAGATCCAGCCCGAACAGATCGCCCACGATGGGCCAGAACTGGTTTCTCGGGTGGGCGTAATACTGCCGCGCCTGCAGCGAAGCCACACTGGGAAAGCTGCCAAGCACCAGCAGGCGGCAGTCTGGCGGCACCTCGGGCGCCAGACCCGTGAGCATGGGCGAGGGTGACGCAAGACCTGCGGAATCAGGACGAAGGGGACGGGCCATGCCCGCATTGTCGCCGCAGCGGCGCCCCGCCCCGGCCTGCCTATAATGCTCGGCTTTGTCGCATAGCGGGTGTAGTTCAATGGCAGAACGGCAGCTTCCCAAGCTGCATACGAGGGTTCGATTCCCTTCACCCGCTCCATTGCCACAGTCCCTTTCATCCTCTCCGGCGCGTGCCGGTTTTTTTTCGCCATGACGGCCGATCACACCCCAGACGCAGACGACGCCGAGGCGCTGCGCCATCGCGGCATCCGCAGCTTTGTGCTGCGCGCGGGCCGCACCACCGAGGCGCAGACCCGTGCGCTGGCCACCTTGGGGCCACGCTGGATCGTGCCCTTCGCCGATACCGCCCCCGATTGGTCGGCTGTGTTCGACCGCAACGCGCCGCGCGTGCTGGAAATCGGCTTCGGCATGGGGGACGCCACGGCGCAGATCGCCGCATCGCGCCCCGAGACCGACTTCATTGGCGTGGAAGTGCACCCGCCCGGCGTGGGTGCGCTGCTGCAGCGCATCGACGCGGCACAACTCGGCAATCTGCGCATCGTGCAATTCGACGCGGTGCAGGTGTTGCGGCAGATGATCGCGCCGCGCAGCCTGGACGGGCTGCACATCTACTTCCCCGATCCCTGGCCGAAAAAGCGGCATCACAAACGCCGCCTGATCCAGCCCGAATTCGTGCATCTGGCCGTCAGCCGACTGCGCCCCGGCGGCTATTTGCATTGCGCCACAGACTGGCAGCCCTACGCCGAGCACATGCTGGAAGTCTTGCGCGGCGAACCCGGCCTGACCAACACCGCCGCCGACTACGCCACCCGCCCCGACTGGCGCCCGGTGAGCAAGTTCGAGCGCCGCGGCCTCAAGCTCGGGCACGGCGTCTGGGACCTGATGTTCACCGCTCGCTGAAACACCCGCCCCCAAGCGCAGCAAGGTTTTCGGGGTGACTGAGTCACCCGCCGGGCCGCCCCAAGGGTGACTCGCCCCCTGGGGGGAGAACCGAGCGCAGCGAGGTTTTCGGGGGGTACCTCCCTCACCCCGACCAGTTCACCCAGCCGCCCCACGCCGTGACAAGTACCAGGATGCCGAAGATCAGGCGGTACCAGGCGAAGGGCACGAAGCTGTGGCCACCCACATAGCGCAGCAGCCAGCGCACCACCACCAGCGCCGAGACGAACGCCACCGCCATGCCCAGGCCGAAAGTGGGCACATCGCTCAGGCTGAGCAGGGCTCGATGCTTGTAGAGGTCGTACACCGTGGCGGCCAGCAAGGTGGGAATGGCGAGAAAGAAGGAAAACTCGGTGGCGGCGGCCCGGCTCAGGCCGAACAACATGCCGCCGATGATCGAGGCGCCCGAGCGGCTGGTGCCGGGAATGAGCGCGAACGCCTGCGCGACCCCCACCTTGAGCGCGTCAATCGCGCCCATGTCATCCACATGGTGAATGCGCACATGCTGCGCGGAGCGTTTCTGCCAGGCTTCCGCCCAGAAGATCACCAGCGCCCCCACGATGAAGGCCAGCGCGACGGGAACGGGCGCGAACAGCCAGCGCTTGATGGCGCTGGCGAAAATCAGCCCCAGGAGGGCAGCAGGCAGGAAGCCGATGAGCACGTTGGTGGCAAAGCGCCAGGCCTTGCCGCGCCGCGCGGGCTCGGCCGCCGCCAGCCCGGTGAGCACTTCGGCGATGCGCGCGCGGTAATGCCACATCACGGCCAGGATGGCCCCGCTCTGAATCGCGATCTCGAACACCTTGGCCTTGTCGCTCACCCAGCCCAGCAGGCTGCCCGCGAGAATGAGGTGTCCCGTGGAGGAAATCGGCAGAAATTCGGTGATGCCCTCGACCAGTCCGAGGATGACGACCACGAGGGCGGAATGCGCGTCCATGCTGAGCCTTGTGACAAAAGGTTGCGATTATCCGCAATCCTGAAGTCAGTCCCCGCAAAATCCGGGCCCGATCAGGCCGTCACAGCAATTTCCACAGCAGAAGCACGTTCAGCCCCACGATGAGTATGGCGACCATCCACCCCAGCCGCCGCAGACCGGGACGGTTGACCAGATCTCCCATCAAGTCTCGGCTGGAGGTGAACAGCAACAGCGGCACCAGCGCGAAAGGAATGCCGAAGGACAGCACCACCTGCGAGAACACCAGGGTGCGCGTCGGATCGATGCCCAGCGCCACCACAATCACGGCGGGCAGGCTGGTGACCAGACGGCGCACCCAGAGCGGCACGGTGAAACCGACCAGTCCCTGCATCACCACCTGCCCGGCCATGGTGCCCACCACGCTGCTGGAAATGCCGCTGGCCAGCAGCGCCAGGGCGAAGACGGTGGCCGCGCCCGCGCCAAGTAGGGGCGTGAGCGTGCGGTAGGCCTCGCTCAGGTCATCGGCCGCGAGGCCCTGTTGATGAAAGGTGGCCGCGGCCACGGCCAGCATGGCCATATTGATCAGCCCGGCCAGGCCCATGGCCAGCATCACGTCCTTCCAGGCAAACCGCATGAGCAGCGCCTTGCGCTCGGCCGGCACCTGGATGCGGCGCTGCGTGAGGCTGGAATGCAGATAGATCACGTGCGGCATGACCGTGGCGCCGAGAATGCCCACGGCCAGATAGACCGCATCGGGGCTGCCGCCGAAACCCGGCGTGAGCGTGCCCTTGAGGATGGGCACGATCGCGGGGTGACTCATGGCCAGCTGCAGCCCATAACCCAGGGCGATGACCCCCACCAGGGCGGCGACCACCAGCTCCAGAGGTCTGAAGCCCTTGCGCTCCAGCATCAGAATGGCCATAACGATGACGAACGCCGCCAGCACCGAGACGCCCATCGGCAGACCGAACAGCAGATTCAGCGCCAGCGCCGCGCCGAGAAATTCGGCCAGATCGGTCATCATGGCCACGATCTCCGCCTGCACCCAGTAAAACCACACCAGCTTGCGCGGAAAACGATCACGGATCAGTTCGGGAAGATTGCGCCCCGTGGCAATGCCCAGCTTGGCCGAAAGGCCCTGCACCAGAATGGCCGCCAGATTCGCCCACAGCACCACCCACAGCAAGGTGTAGCCATGCTGCGCACCGGCCTGGATGTTGGTGGCGAAATTGCCCGGATCGACATAGGCCACCGATGCCACCACGGCCGGGCCGAGAAAGGGCAGCATGCGACGCAAGCCGCCGCCGTACCGCGCACCACTCAAGGCAAGATGCGCCGCCTGCGCGGTGCGCTGATCGAGGGTCGAGGCATAGGACATGGCGTTCTCCGCACGGAAGGTCTGTTTGATAATTTATATCAATCATTTCTAACATCTAATTGTTTTTGGATATTGCCGTCTTAGCCCCGCGGTCCTTTGTCCGCAAACCCTGAAGAACGCGACGTTGACGAAGCCCGATCACGAGAGAGTTTGCGCCCCTGCAGAAACCCGTCGTCGGAACGGCGCGAAATTTGCTCTGCCGCAGACATCATGCCGAGCAGCCGATTAGCGTCACAAATTAAACTAGCGCCTTCTCAGTTCCTGCGCCATGGAGACCCGATGAGCATCGAGCAAGCCCGCTTCAACATGATCGAGCAGCAGATCCGCACCTGGAACGTGCTGGACGCCGGCATTCTCGACCTGCTCGGCAGTGTGCGGCGCGAAGATTTTGTGCCCGCCGCCTATCGCGGCCTGGCCTTCATGGATACCGAAATCCCCCTGCCCTGCGGCCAGAACATGCTCGCGCCCAAGATGGAAGCCCGGCTGCTTCAGGAGCTCGCCGTGCGCAAGGATGAGTGGGTGCTCGAAGTCGGCACGGGCAGCGGCTTCATGGCAGCCCTGCTCGGCCATCGCGCAGCGGCCGTGCAGACGCTCGAAATTCACGAAGAACTGGTCACCCTGGCGCGCGCCAACCTGCAGCGCGCCGGCATGGGCAACGTCACGGTGGAGCAGGCCGACGGTGCGCACTACACCAAGCGCGCCGAGTTCGACGTGATCATGCTCTCGGGCTCGGTGGCGCAGATGCCCCAAGACCTGCTGCAGCGGCTGAAGGTCGGCGGGCGCCTGGCCGCCATCGTTGGCTTCGAGCCGGTGATGCGCGCGCAGATCGTCACCCGCGCGACGGAAACCGACTTCCGCACCCGCGATCTGTTCGACACCGTGGCCGCACGGCTGGAGCATTTTCCCGAGCCGTCGAGCTTCCAATTCTGAATCTCAAAAAAGGACTCCCTGATGATCAAGCAACTCAGTGTGCGCGAGCTGGCCGACAAAGTCGAAGCCGCCACAGGCCCCATTACCGACTGGCAATTCCTCGACGTGCGCGAGCCCTGGGAGGTCCAGATGGCCGCCATCAAGCACCCCAACTGCCCGGTCACGCATATTCCCATGAGCATCGTGCCCCTGCGCCAGAATGAGCTCGATCCGGCCAAGCCGCTGGTGGTCATCTGCCGCAGCGGCAATCGCAGCATGATGATTGCCCGCTTCCTGGAGCAGAACGGTTTTGGCGAGCTCTACAACCTCAACGGCGGCATGACCGCCTGGTCGCGCGAAATCGACCCGTCGGTGCCGATTTACTGATTGGCGGAATCCGCCGCCGCGGAGAGTTTCGCCACGATCCAATCGGCCTGGCGCTCTGCGGCGCCTTGGTGGGCGGTGGCAAAGGCCAAGGCCGCGCGAGCCGCTGCCTCCCGAGAGGTGGGCCGATCGAGCCACTGCGATAGCTCTGCCCAGACCTGAACCGCATCGGCCGCCTGACGTGCGGCCCCCGCGTCGAGTGCGCCTTGCGCGGCTGCGGCAAAGTTGAATTGCGAAGGCCCCAGCACCACTGGGCATCCGCAGGCACAGGCCTCGATCAGATTCTGCCCGCCCAGCGGAAGCAGACTGCCGCCGATGAAGGCCGCATCGGCCATGGCGAAATAGGCCGCCATCTCACCCAGCGAATCGCCCAGCCACACCGCGGTGTCGGCCGTCGGCGCCCCGTGGCTGCGACGCCGCACGGCCCAGCCCTTTTCCGCCAGCAAATTGGCCACAGCATCGAAACGTTGCGGATGGCGCGGCACCCAGACCAGCAGCGCCCTTCGCGCCAAGGCCGCAGGCAAAGCGCGCAGCAACAGGTCTTCTTCACTTTGCCCGTCCTGCTCTCGCGTGGACGCCAGCAAAAGCACCGGGCGCGCCGCGGCGGCCTTCCATTCGGCGCCGAGTTGCAACAGGCGGGGCTCCGGGTGCATGTCGAATTTCAGATTCCCCAGCACCTGCGCCTGGGACGCTCCCAGCGCGAGGATGCGCTGCGCATCCTCCGGCGTCTGCGCAGCGGCGCTGAGACCTCCCCAGGCCAGTTTCGCCAGCGCGGGCCAGCGCTGCCAGCGGCGCGCACTGCGCGCACTCAGCCGCGCGTTCGCCAGCAGCACCGGCACTTGCGCGCGTCGGCATTGCTCGGCCAGATTCGGCCAGACCTCGGTTTCCATCAGCACCGCCGCGCATGGCATGTACCGGCGCAGAAACCGGCGCATCGGCCCCGGCAAGTCGTAGGGCAGCCAGACCTGCACATCGCCGGGCTGCAGCAGTTCGGCACCGGCAGCGCGGCCCGTGGCCGTCATGTGCGTGAGCAGCAGGCGCATGCGCGGCATGCGCTCGCGCAAGGCGGCGATCAGGGGTGCCGCGGCACGCGTCTCGCCCAGCGACACGGCGTGCAGCCAGATGCGTGGTCCGTCGTCCGGCCCCGCTGGCGACGGCACGCCGGAATACCCGCCCAGACGCTGCGCCCAATGTTGGCGGTAAAGCGGCTCAACCCTACCCCGCCACCACAGCCGCAGCAGCGCGAAAGGCAGGATCAGCCGCCAGAGCGTGGTGTACAGACGCAGCGAAACATTCATGCGGGGCGCATCAGTGCGGTCAAGGCGTCGATCACTTCCGAGGCCGCTGGAGGGCGTCCGATGTCGCCGAGATTGCGGTGCGCCCCTTCGGCGTGAATGCCCACATGAACTGGCGAAGTCGCCACATAGATGCCCACACAGGGCGTACCCACCGCCGCAGCCAGAAACAGCAGCCCGGTGTCCACGCCGACAACGGCGTCAGCCCCCGCCAGAATGGGCATCCACTGCGCCAGACTCCAGGACTCGGGCTGAATCGCCAGGCGCGATTGCACGGCGGAGTCGGCACGGGCGACCAGGCGTTGGGCCGCCTGTCGCTCGGCGGGGTTCCCCCAGGCAAGAACCACCGTTCTGGACGTGGCCGCAAGGGCTTGGACCACCTCGATCCACCGCGCTTCGTCCCAGCGCTTTTCGGGACGCGCCGTTGCCGTGAGCACCACCACATACGGGGCGCCGATCTGCATTTTGAGCGCCGACGTCGCCTCGGCCCGCAGGCCATACGACGGTTTTCCCTGCGGCACATAGCCCAGCACCGCCGCAGCAAGCCGACGATAACGCTGCACCGCCGCAACGGTTCGAATGGGCTCACCAGGATATCGATGGCGATAAAAGAGCGCGGCGGCGGATTCACGCGCCGCCTTCGCATTCCAGCCCGAGAGCGGTCCTCTTGCCAGACGCGCGACCCACGCTGTTTTCAGCAGGCCCTGCAGATCGATCACGGCCTCATAGCTGTCGCGGCGCAAATCCTGTACGAACGCGCGCCACGCCTGTCGGGTTTCGGCACGCCAGAACGATTTGCGCCAGCGCCGCAGCGCCAGCGGGATGACCCGGCTCACGCCGGGATGGGCACGCACGATGTCGGCGTAGGCCTCCTCGACCAGCCAGTCGATCTGCGCTCCGGGATGGGCGTTCAGGATGTCGTGCACCACCGGCAGGGCGTGCACCACGTCGCCCATCGAGCTGGTCTTGACGATCAGGACGCGCAAGATGCGAAGGGCCCGCTCAGAACGGCAGCTTCAGCGCCGGGTCCAGCGCCAACAGGGCCGCGCGGAACTCGGCCTGTACCCGCGCCAGTGCCGCCGCATCGACGCCCTCAAAGCGCAGCACGATACAGGGCGTGGTGTTGGAGGGTCGCGCCAGGCCGAAGCCGTCGGCATAGTCGGCGCGCACGCCGTCGATGGTGCTGATCTGCGACGCGCCCGGGAACCGGCCTTCGCGCTGCAGGCGCTCGCAGAGGAGGAAGTTGGCGCCCTCGGGCGTGTCGAGCTTGAGCTCGGGCGTGGAGACCGAGTCGGGCAACCCCTCGAGCACGGCGCCCGGATCGCCGACGCGCGAGAGGATTTCGAGCAGCCGCGCGGCGCCATACTGGGCGTCGTCGAAGCCGTACCAGCGATCCTTGAAAAAGATGTGGCCGCTCATCTCACCGGCCAGCGGGGCGTCGATTTCCTTCATCTTCGCCTTGACCAGGGAATGGCCGGTACGGCCCATCACCGGCTCGCCGCCATGCCTGCGCACCCAGGCCGGCAACTGCGCGGTGCATTTCACGTCGTAAAGAATGGGCGCGCCGGGGTTGCGCTCCAGCACCTCGGCGGCGTAGAGCATGAGCTGCCGGTCGGGCCAGATGATGGCGCCGCTGGGTGTGACCACACCCAGCCGGTCGCCGTCGCCTTCGAAAGCCAGACCGAGTTCGGCGCCGGTCTCGCGCACGGTGCGGATCAGGTCTTCGAGATTGTGCGGATCGGCCGGGTCGGGATGGTGATTGGGGAAGGTGCCGTCGACCTCGCAGAACAATGCCTCGACGGTGCACCCCAATTCGCGCAGCAGCCGCGGGGCGAACGCGCCCGATACCCCGTTGCCGCCGTCGACCACGACCTTCATCGGGCGCGCCAGCCTCACGTCGCCGACGATGCGGCCGATGTAGTCGTCCACGATGCGGGTCTGGCGCACCGTGCCCGAGCCCGTGGCGAAGTCTTCGCTCACCGTCAACTCGCGCAGCGCCTGGATCTGCTCGCCAAACAGGGCATTGCCGCCGAGCACCATCTTCAGGCCGTTGTACTCGGGCGGATTGTGGCTGCCGGTGATCTGGATGCCGCTGACCACCGGCGTGGTGGCGCAGGCGTAATACAGCATGGGCGTGGCATTCATGCCGAGGTCGATCACGTCCACGCCCCCGGCGCGCAGGCCGTCGCCCAGCGCCTGCGCCAGCGACGGGCCGGACAGGCGGCCATCGCGACTGATGTTCACCGCAGTCTCGCCGCCCCGCCGTGCCAGCGTGGCGAAAGCCTGGCCGATCAGGCGGCAGGCGTCTTCGGTCAGCGTTTTGCCGACGATGCCGCGAATGTCATAAGCCTTGAAAATGCCAGGGTCGATTTGGGCCATACGCAGTTCCGCTGATCGGCAAGCGTTCGCTTGCTCGGTAGGATGAGGTGTTTGATCCACGCATTCTAGGGAGAGGCTTTGGCGACCTACCTGATCGGCGATGTGCAGGGCTGCGCCGACGCTTTCAGCGCCCTGCTCGACGCGCTGCACTTCGAGCCGGCGCGCGACCGGCTCATCGTGCTGGGCGATCTGGTCAACCGCGGTGCCCAGTCGCTGGCGAGCATGGAGCGGCTGATGGCCCTGGGCGACAGCGCGCAATGCCTGCTGGGCAACCACGACCTGCATCTGCTCGCGGTGGCGCATGGCGTGCGCAAGGCGCACCGCAGCGACACGCTCGACGACATCCTCCAATCGCCCCGGCGCGACGCCTTGATCGACTGGGTGCGCCACCGACCGCTGGCGCTCATGGAGCAAGGCTGGCTGCTGGTCCACGCCGGCGTGCTGCCGCAATGGACGGCCGACAAAACCCTGCAGCTTGCCGCCGAAGTGGAACGTCGGCTGCGCGCGCCCGATTACGTCGATTTCCTGCGCGTCATGTTCGGCAACCAACCCGACGAATGGAGCGAGAGTCTGGCGGGGTTCGACCGCCTTCGCATCGTCGTCAATACCCTCACCCGCGCCCGCTTCCTCCAGGCCGCAGGGCCGCACACCGGGCGGCTCGATTTCCACCACAAACAGGCCAGCACCAACGGCGCTGGCGCGGAACTCCAGCCCTGGTTCGCTCTGCCTGAACGCAACACAGCGCAGACCCCCATCGCCTTCGGCCACTGGTCCACCCTGGGCCTGCATTGGGCACACAACGCCCTGTGCCTGGACAGCGGCTGTCTGTGGGGCGGCACGCTCACCGCCGTGAAGCTGCCCCCTGCCGGACAGCCCTGGCTGGAGGTCACGCAATTCCCCTGCGAGCGCAGCCTGGAACCGATGGCGGACTAGGCCCTGTCAACGCCACTGGTGCACCCGCGCCGGGGATTTGGGCGGATACAGGGCGAGGCGCAGACCGCGCCATGCAAAGGCCTCCCCCTCCCAGCCTCCACCACGCCGTGGGGGAGGAGCGCTTGCTCCCTCTCCACTTGTGGGGAGGGTTGGGGCGGGGCGGCAGTTCAAACGTCAACGTGACGAATCAATAAGCTGCCGCAAACCTGCCGGGCGGCCCCCTCCGGAGCTGTATGCGTTGTGCCAGGAATGCCCCGCGGGCTACGATCAGCCCACAACAACATCCGGAGACAACCATGCCCAACGCCCACCCCGGCTTTCTGGAGGCGCGCGACCTGCTGCTGCGCCATCGCACCGACTACGCCCGCGCCTATGCCGAGTTCCGCTGGCCAGCGCTCGACGCCTTCAACTGGGCGCTGGATTATTTCGACCGCGTGGCCGAGGGCAACGAGGCCCTTGCCCTGTGGATCGTCGAAGAAGACGGACGCGAGGCCCGCCACAGCTATGCCGACATGGCCCGCCGCTCCGCCCGCATGGCGCATTTCCTACGCGAGCAGGGCGTGGCGCGCGGCGACCGCGTGCTGCTGATGCTGCCCAACTGCGTGGCGCTGTGGGACGTCATGCTCGCCTGCATCAAGCTCGGCGCGGTGATGATTCCCGCCACCACGCTGCTCACGCCCACCGACCTCGAAGATCGCATCGTTCGGGGTGCGGTGCGCCACGTCGTCTGCCTGCCGGCCGACGCCCCCAAGTTCGAAGATCTGCCGCAGGCCATCTGGTCTCAGGTCAAGGGCCGCTTCGCCGCGGGTCATCCCCCCGCCGGGTGGACTGCGCTGGACCGCGCGGAGGCCGCCCCCGCCGAGTTCACACCGGAGGCCCCCACCCGCGCCGCCGACCCCTTGCTGCTGTATTTCACCTCCGGCACCACGTCCAGACCGAAGCTGGTGCTGCACACCCATCAAAGCTATCCCGTGGGCACGCTGGCCACCCTGTACTGGATCGGCCTGCAACCTGGCGATGTGCACTGGAACATCAGCTCCCCCGGCTGGGCCAAGCATGCCTGGAGCAGTTTCTTCGCGCCATGGAATGCCGGCGCCGCCATCTTCGCCTTCAACCAGAGCCGGTTCAACGCGCAGGCCACGCTGGCAACCCTGGCGCGGTGCGGCGTGACCACGCTGTGCGCCCCGCCCACGGTGTGGCGCATGCTCATCCAGGAAGATCTCAAGCGCCATGACGTCAAGCTGCGCGAGCTGGTGGGCGCAGGTGAGCCCCTCAACCCGGAAGTGATCGAACGCGTGCGGGCCGCCTGGGGCATCACCATCCGCGACGGCTACGGCCAGACCGAGACCTGCGCGCTCATCGGTAACAGCCCCGGCCAGCGGCTCAAACCCGGTGCCATGGGGCGCCCGATGCCGGGTTACGGCATCCGCCTGGTCGATCTCGACGGCAAGGACGCCCAGGAGGGAGAAGTCTGCGTCGAGACCGAGCCGCGCCCCACCGGCCTGCTGGTCGGCTACGCGGGCGACGCCGAGAAGACCGCCCAGGTCATGCACGACGGCCTTTATCACACCGGCGATGTGGCGCAACGCGATGCCGATGGTTACTACACCTTCGTCGGCCGCACCGACGATGTGTTCAAGTCGTCCGACTACCGCATCAGCCCCTTCGAACTGGAGAGCCTGCTGATCGAACACCCCGCCGTGGCCGAGGCCGCCGTGGTGCCCTGCCCCGACGCCCTGCGACTGACCATCCCCAAGGCCTTCGTGTCGTGCCGGGCCGGTTTCGAACCCAGCGCCGAGCTCGCCCGCGACATCCTGGCCTTCGTGCGCCAGCGCGCCGCACCCTACAAGCGCATCCGCCGCATCGAGTTCTTCGACCTGCCCAAGACCATCTCCGGCAAAATCCGCCGCGTGGAGCTGCGCAAGCTCGAATCCACGCGAGTCCAGGGAACACGGGGCGATCTGGAGTTCTACGAGGACGATTTCGCTGCCTGAGGACGCCAACCCTCATCCCTAAAATCTCGCCCCCCCAACGAAGCCAAGCCATGATCCACAACGAACTCGACGTCCTCACCGACCTGGTGCCTCTCGGCAGCGGGTTGAAGATCATCGAACTGGGTTGCGGCAATGCCAGGTTGCTCGCCGAGTTGCTGCAACGCTGCCCGGCCTGCGAAGCGCTGGCGCTGGAAGTCGATGCGGTCCAGCACGCCAAGAACCTGGCGCGCCTGCCCGATACGCTCGCGGCGCGGCTGCGCTTCGTGCAGGAAAGTGCCACGGCCATTCCGGCCGAGGATGACTGCTTCGATCTGGCGCTCATGCTCAAGTCGCTGCACCACATACCGCAGCCAGGCATGCAGGCCGCGCTCGCGCAAACCTGGCGCGTGCTCAAGCCGGGCGGCTGGCTCTACGTCTCAGAGCCGGTGTATGACGGCGCGCTCAACGACATCGTCAAGCTCTACAACGACGAGGGCCCGGTGCGCGCCGCGGCGCAGGCCGCACTCGACCAGGCCCTGCTGACCGGCGCATGGCTGCAGACCGCCGAGCGCCGTTTCGACATGCCGGCGCACTTCCCCAACTGGGAGTCTTTCGAACAACGCATGCTCTACCCCAGCTTCGCCGATCATCAGATCACCGACGATTTGCGACACCGCGTCAAAGCCGCCTTCGATCCGCATGTCTCGGCCGAAGGCGCGTCTTTCACCCGGCCCATGCATGTGCGGTTGCTGCAGAAGCTGCCTGACTGATTCACTGATTCACCTTGTCGCTTCGTCACTTCGCCGCTGCCAGACCGAGCCCCATCGCCACAAGAGCCGAGAAGGCAAGCCACTGCAGCGCCCAATGCATGCCGAGGCCGGCACTCAGCAAGGGGCCCAGGAAGCTGGCGAGCGCGAAGGCCCCGAACAGCAGACCGAACGCCGCTTCCGCATGACCGTCGGCGACATGAGCCGCCAAAGCCGGAAGTTTGCCCGCCATGCCACCGAACGCCAGGCCCATCAGCAATGGGTAGGGGGCAAAGACCCAGGCGCCGAAGCCGTGGAGCGCCCCCAGCAGCAAGAGCGCGGCAAGAGCGTTGAGGCCCAGCGCTGCCGTGCGACTGAAGCGCGGTGAAATCCAGTCGGCCAGCAAGCCGAATCCAAGCCGTCCCAACCCGTTGCCCAAGGCCATCAGAGGCACAGCCAACACTCCCAGAGCTGCGCTGACACCCAGGGCCTGGGTGAGATGCCCTATCGTTGCAAAGGAGGCAGACCCCAGCGGGGTGACCAACAGAACAATGACCAGTGCCCAGCGCAAGGGCCGCTGCCTCAGCAGAACCGTCAACGGCAGGGGATCCGCTTGGCGGCCCGGTGCTGCGGGCGCCGCAGGCAGAAAGGCCCAGGCGATCCACCCGGCGGTCGCATACACGCCCAGCACAGCGGCAAGTGAAGGCCGCCAGCCCATGTGGCGGTTGATCTCGTCAAACAAGGGCGCACTGATCACGGACGACATGCCGTAAAGCGCAAGCAGCGCACCTCCCAGAGAACCGCGATGCTGCGGGTAAAGGCGCGAGACCATGGCGATGCAGGCGGCGGTCGACAAGCCCGCGCCGACGCCTAGCGCCAGCGCGCTGTAGCCCAGCATGAACGCCACGGGCCAGGCCGCCAGAAGGCCGATGCCCCCGCCCACCGTGAAGCAAGCCAGTGCCAGCGCCAACAGCGTCTTCGGCGCCAGGCGCGGAAGCGCGCGCCCCGCCAGAATGACGGCGGGCAGCAAGCCCAGCGGGGTGAGCGAAAAGGCCAGATCAAGGGTGGCCTGTGGCCAGCCACTCTGCAAATGGATGGCCGGGGAAATCGTCCCCCACGAGTAGATCAGGCCGAAAATGAACTGAAACGGCATCAGCAGGACAAAGGGAATCCATCGGCGCATAGGTAGAAATCAAGCGTGTCTCAGGCACTGTCTGAATCTGCATCGTAGACAGCGCCCCCGCATACACTTGGCTGCGCCTGAACTTGTTTTGAGGACGACACTGCACATGCCCGATCACCTGAACGGCGGCACGCCCCACAGCCCTGCGAACTGGGCGCAATTGTTGTCGCGCCGGTTTGTGCCTGGACACATCAGACTCAGCTCCCACGGCCCGGGCGGTCACATCGAGCAGGAGGTTCGCGCGGGCGCCATGCTCATGACGCCGCTGGTGGTGCAGCCGCAGATCATCACGCATACCGCGCAGCACCTGTCCGATTTGACGGCCGAGGCTCGCGACAGCGTCCTGAGCCATATCGTCATCGAGGGCGATGGTGTGATCGAGCAGGAAGGAACAGCGCTGCGTTTTCGTGGCGGCGACCTGTCGTTTCGCAACCTGCAACAACCCTCGCGCATCGTCTTCGAGACGCCTGCTCGTCTCATCGCCGTCAAAATACCGCGCAGCACCTTGCTCTGGCATCAGGCCAGACGCGAAGACCGGCAGCATCTGCGGCCAGGAATCGTTGCCTCAAGTCATTTACACGGACTGCTGCCAACAAACGACATGGGTTCCGTCAGCGGCCTGTATGCGGGGTTCGCGCTGCCCTGGCTGATCGCCGCTGCCTATCACAGTATTGGGCAAGATGCCGAGCCAGCCTATCCGCCGAACGCCACCCGCTGGCAACAGGTTCTGTCCTACGTCGAAGCCCATTTGTTCGATGCGTCAGCGCTGTCGCCTTCCCGCTGCGCGCGAGCTGTGGGCATCTCAGAGCGCTATCTCCACCGGCTCGCGTCACTGCGCGGCATCACCTTTTCCAGACTGGTGAAACACCGCAGACTGGAGGCCGCCCGCGTTCTCCTTGAACACCCGGCCTCACGGCATATGTCGGTTGCTTCGGTGGCCTATCAATGCGGCTTCACCGATCCGGCTCACTTCAGTCGCGCCTACCGGCAATGTTTCGGCCATCCGCCACGGCAGAGCCGCAAGTCCACGACAGCGACCCGGTAGATATCGAAGCGGATCTGTCAACACTTCCTGAGGGCTCAACCCGCCACCTCGGGATCCATCCCCACCACCGGCACGCGCAGGAAGTGCTCGCGGTAGTGGCGCAGTTCGTCGATGGATTCCTGGATGTCGGCCAGCGCGGTGTGGGCCTGCTGCTTCTTGAAGGCGGCCACCAGTTCAGGGCGCCAGCGGCGGGCGAGTTCCTTGAGGGTGCTCACGTCGAGGTTGCGGTAATGAAAATAGGCCTCCAGCTCGGGCATGCCGCGGGCCATGAAGCGGCGGTCCTGGCAGATGGTGTTGCCGCACATGGGCGACTTGCCTGCGGGCACATGCTTCTTGAGGAAAGCCATGATCTCGCGGCTGGCCTGCGCCTCGTCCACCGTGCTGGCGCGCACCCGGTCGGTCAGGCCGGACTTGCCGTGGGTGTTCTGGTTCCAGGCGTCCATGCCGGCCAGCACGGCGTCGCTCTGGTGAATGGCCAGCACCGGGCCCTCCACGCGCACGGTGAGCTGCGGGTCTGTCACGACCACGGCCACTTCGATGATGCGATCGGTGTCGGGATTCAGGCCCGTCATTTCCATGTCGACCCAGATGAGGTTGTCGTCGTGGCAGGCGAGGAGGGAAGCGGCGGAATCGGACATGGGATGCACTCAGTGTGGGAAAGGCGAAGACGCGTGGCGGAGACGGGTCGGGTGGGATAATCTGGCCTCTTGAGAAACACGGTTGCGCCCTGATGGAAAGCCCCTGATGGGAAACCCCGGGCGGGAACCGACAGCCAGACTGACAAGGATTTTCGCATGAGCCCGCAACATTTCGCCCTCGCCTGGAGCGTGCTGTTCGCCGCCGCGCTGATCGGCGGCACCGCCTTGAAGCTCTGGCTGGCCCAGCGCCAGCAGCGCCATGTGCTGGAACACCGCGAGGCCGTGCCCGCACCGTTTCGCGACAGCATTCCACTCGAAGCGCATCAGAAGGCCGCCGATTACACCGTGGCCAAGCTGCGCTTCGGTTTGTGGACCACCTTGTTCTCGGCCATGATCGTGCTGGTGTGGACGCTCGAAGGCGGTCTGCATCTGCTCAACACCTGGGTCAGTAGCACCTTCGGCACCGCTTTGGGAGGGCAGCTTGCGCTGCTGGTGGCCTTCGCCGTGATCGGCTCGCTGCTCGATCTGCCCTGGGACATCGCACGCACCTTCGGGCTGGAGTCGCGCTTCGGCTTCAACCGGCTCACCCCTCGCATGTTCGTCGCCGATCTGCTCAAGAATGCGCTGGTCGGGGCCGTGCTCATGGTGCCGCTGGCCCTGCTGGTGCTCTGGATCATGCAGGTCGCTGGAGGGTGGTGGTGGCTCTGGGCCTGGGCCGGGCTCACGGCGTTCAGCCTGCTGATGATGGTGGCGTATCCGCTGGTCATCGCCCCGTTGTTCAACAAATTCCAGCCGCTGCCCGACGGCGAGGTGAAAACCCGCGCGCAAGCCCTCATGCAGCGTTGCAACTTCGCGCTGTCGGGCCTGTTCGTCATGGATGGCTCGCGCCGCAGCGCGCATGCCAACGCCTACTTCACCGGCATGGGCGCGGCGCGGCGCGTGGTGTTGTTCGACACGCTGCTGGGCCAGCTCAGCCCGGCGCAGATCGAAGGCGTGCTCGCGCACGAAGTGGGGCACTACAAGCGTCACCACATTCTCAAGCGCATGGTGGTGATGTTCGGGGTCAGTCTGGCGGGCTTTGCCTTGCTGGGTTGGCTGTCCAACCAGGTGTGGTTCTATGTGGGCCTGGGGGTGATGCCCCATCTGTTCGCGCCGAATCATGCGCTCGCGCTGATTCTGTTCAGCCTGGCGCTGCCGGTGTTTGGCGTGTTTTTCAGCCCACTGGGCGCGGCCACCTCGCGCAAGCACGAGTTCGAAGCCGACGCCTACGCGGCCGAGCACAGCGACGCTCGCGCCCTGGGTGAAGCCCTCGTCACCCTGTACCGCGACAATGCCAGCACGCTGACGCCCGACCCGGTGTATGTGCGCTTCTACTACAGCCACCCGCCTGCCCTGCAGCGGCTCGAGCGTCTCGGAGCCCTGCCCGCCCACCAAGGGGCGCCTTCGCCGGCCTCGGCTGCCGCCTGAATCGAACGGTCATGACCTCACAGGATTTGCTCAACGATCACTGCCAGGAACTCGGCCCTGGGCACCGGCTCGACGATGCCGCCATGGCGCCCTATCTTGCGCTGCTGGAGGGCTGGCGGTTCGAGAACGGCAGCATCCGCAAGACCTTCACCTTCGGCAACTATTACCAGACCCTGGCCTTCGTCAATGCGCTGGCCTGGGTGGTGCACCGCGAAGATCATCACCCCGACCTGCTGGTGCAGTACAACCGTTGCAGCGTAGCGTTCAACACGCACTCGGCAGGGGGCATCACCCGCAACGACTTTGTCTGTGCAGCCAAGGCCGACGCGGTGTATGCACAGGGCGCCGCGCGCTGAAACCCTGCATGGACGCGTTGGACCGGCCCAGCACCCAGCGCCCCAAAGGCAAGCGCAACGCGAAACCGCCGGCTCCCGGAGCCCACGGCCTGTCGGCGCGCATCGTCGGCGCTTTCGGGCGGCACTACCTGGCTCAGCTCGACAACGGGGAAGTGCTCGCCTGCGTGCCGCGCGGCAAACGTGCCGAAGTGGTGTGCGGCGACCGGGTCGTTCTTGCGCCGGGGCATCCGCCGCTGGCCATCGAACACGTGCAGGCCCGGCGCAACGCCTTGTGGCGCGAAGACCCGTGGCGCAGCAAGATGTTCGCCGCCAACCTCGACCGGGTGCTGCTGGTCACCGCGACCTATCCCGGCATTCAGCACGGGCTGATCGGCCGGGCGCTCATCGCGGCCGAGGCCGCCGACATCCCCGTCACTTTGGCGCTGAACAAGTGCGATCTGCCGCAAGCCGCCGCTGCGCGTGCGGAGATGGCGCTCTACAGCGGGCTGGGCTACGAGGTCGTTGAATTGTCGGTACGCACCGCACCGCAGGCCGCGCTGGAGGCGCTCACCTCTTTGCTCAGCGGCCAGACCACCTTGCTGCTGGGCGCGTCGGGCGTGGGCAAATCCAGCCTGACGAATCTGCTGGTGCCGCTGGCGCAGGCGCCCACCCGCGAGATTTCGCTTGCCCTGTCTGCCGGCAAACACACCACCACGGCGACGCGCCTCTATGCCCTGCCTGGCCTGCCCGAAGGCAGCACCCTGATGGATTCGCCAGGCTTTCAGTCGTTCGGCCTGCACCATCTTTCCGTGTCGCAGTTGCAGCACGGCTTTCCGGAAATCAGGGCGCGCATCGGCCAGTGCCGATTCCAGAACTGCACCCACCGGGACGAGCCCGGCTGCGTCTTCACCACCGATCCACAGGCCATCTCTGCCGCGCGACTGGCGTTGTATCGCACGCTCTACGCCGAACTCACCTCGGCCGCCTCGCGATGAAGCGGGTGGAGATTGCGCCCAACCTGGTCATCGCCACGCTCTGGGCCGACGCACTCAACGCCGCCGGCATGCGCGCCGAAGTGTTTTCGCGCTACCTCACCAGTATCGCTGGGGAGATACCGCCCGACCAATGCGATCCGGCCGTCTGGGTCATGGACGACAACGATCTGGCAGGCGCCCGGCAGTTGGTGCGCGAGTTGCGCACCCCTGTACGCGGTGCCGGCTGGACCTGCCCCGAATGCGGTGAACGCCACGGCGCACAGTTCGCCCAGTGCTGGAACTGCGGTCACAGCCACCCAACGTCGACGCCGGGCTGATCGGCTGCCCGCCGGGTTGGCGGATCGGCGCGCGTGGTCACGGGGACATCCTCTAGCCAGTGTTGCGCGCTCAACAGGAGCGCAAACAGCACCGCACCGATCGCCGCGCCGCTGAGCAAGTCGGCGTGCCCCAGTGTCCAGACGCCAAACCCGCCATGCAGACTCCACGCCAGGAGACTGAAGCCCCATCCGCCCCAGAGCAGCATTCGGCGCGAGCCACGCGACAGCCAGGGCGCAAGCAGCAATCCCGCGGCGATCAAGGACCCGACCGCGGTGACCAGAACGGCGAGAACCTCCATGCCGAGCGCATGCCCCAGGCCTGTCCAGAGGTCGATCCACTCGATCTGCCAGTCCGGCGCGGCCCGCTGGGCCTGCGCCAGCGACGCCGACAGATGCGCCCCGATGGCCGGCTGCCACGCCGCCCAGGCGGTGGCGGCCCAGAGCAGTCCAGTCAGCCAGAAAGCCCAGCGCACCCGCCGGGAAGCGGGCCGCCCCAAGGCCGCACCAGACCATGCCGAACCCTGCCAGGCGCGCAGCAGCAACAGCAAGGCGAAACCCAGCGCATAGACGAGCGCAGCCGCGCTCGCAGCACCGCCGCCGAGCGTGCTCCACAGGAATAGCTCGTAGGCCAGCCCCAGCCAACCCAGCGGCGGAAACGCCCACCCCGTCAACAGGCCGACCGTCAGCAACGCCTCGATACCGAAGAGCAAGGCCAGCGCCTTGTTCACCCCGACAGCCGAGAGAACAAGCCAGACCGCACCGCGCCAGGCGGCGCGCCAAGGCGGCTGAACCAAGGTACCAGCGGTCGGCCGGGCGAAATGAGCGGCGAAATGCGCCACATAGTGAGGGTGGAAATGCAGGCCGAGATTGATGGCGAAGCACACGCCGAACGCGATGCGCGCCCAACGCAGTGCCCGCATCGCCGCCACGTCGGCCGCCCTTCGCGGCCCCTCATGCTGCGGCTCTGCCTGGGGCAAGGGCAGCCTGACCTGGGGAACGCCACTGCCGTGACGCGACGCCGGAGATATCTGTTGTGTGGACGCCATGCCTGAACTCCCGGACGGTGCATCGCTTCGTGATGCACCGCACCCGGATTCTGCTCAGACAGGCTTAAAGGTGGCTTAGGGCGACGCTGAACAAGTTCCCGCGATGGTGCGCGAGGGGCTTGCTCAGCGTTGTCTTGGGGCAAGGCTGCTGCCCTCAGGCACCAGGAGAACCCGTCAGTCCAGGCGGCCGAGCAGCAGAAATTCCATCAGCGCCTTCTGGCCGTGAAGACGGTTTTCCGCCTCGTCCCACACCACGCTCTGCGGTCCGTCGATGACCTCGGCGGCCACCTCCTCGCCGCGATGGGCCGGCAGACAGTGCATGAACACCGCGTCAGCCTGAGCGCGCGCCATCATGTCCGCATCGACCATGAAGCCGTCAAAGGCTTGTTCACGAGCCACCTTCTCGGCTTCAAAGCCCATGCTCGTCCACACATCGGTGGTGACCAGATGCGCGCCCGCGCAGGCCTGCCGCGGATCGGCGAACTCGCGCAAATGCGCGATCTGAGCGGCGCTCAGCGGATAGCCGGGCCGGTCCTTCTCCACGCCATAGCCTTTGGGCCCGGCGAAGTGCAAGGTGAAATCGAGCACTTCCGCGGCCTGCAGCCAGGTGTAGAACATATTGTTGGCATCACCGATCCAGGCCACGGTCTTGCCCTGGATCGGGCCGCGATGCTCGATGTAGGTCATGACATCGGCGAGGATCTGGCAGGGATGGAATTCATTCGTCAGGCCGTTGATCACCGGCACGCGCGAATGCGCGGCAAAACGCTCGACGATCTCCTGACCGTAAGTGCGGATCATCACCAGGTCGACCATGCGCGAAAATACCTGCGCCGCATCTTCGATGGGCTCGCCGCGCCCCAACTGGCTGTCGCGGGTGTTGATGTAGATGGCCGCGCCGCCGAGCTGATGCATGCCGGCCTCGAAACTCAGGCGGGTGCGGGTGGAGTGCTTCTCGAAAATCATCGCCAGCGTGCGATCGACCAGGGGCTGATGCGGCTCGTAGCGCTTGAACTTGGCCTTGATCAGCGCCGCGCGGGCAAAGACGTAGTCGTACTCCTCGCGGCTGAGGTCGGAAAATTGCAGATAGTGCCGCAGCGTCGTTTTCATCAAAGCCTCCTTGTTCATCTCACTGTGCCGGCGCCGTTTGCAGAAAACCCTGCACCGTGGGGACCAGCGCCTGCACCAGCGCGTCGGCCTGCTCCTCCGTGAAGATCAGCGGCGGAAGAAGCCGGATGACGCGATCCTGGGTGACGTTGAGCAACACCCCGCGCTCCAGCATCTGCCCAACCAGGGCGCCAGCGGGGCGGTCGAGCTCGATGCCGATCATCAGTCCCTGGCCGCGCACCTCCACGACCCCCGGCGTGCCCGCAAACGCCTGGCGCAAAGCCCCTTGAATCTGTGCGCCACGCGCGTCGGCGTTGGCCAGAAGACCCTCGTCTTCGATCACCGCGAGGGTTTCCAGCGCCGCGCGGCACGCCAGCGGATTGCCGCCAAAGGTGGTGCCGTGCTGGCCGGGGCCGAACGTCGTCGCGGCCGTTCCGCGCGCCAGCAGGGCGCCAATGGGCACCCCCGACGCCAGCCCCTTGGCCATGGCGATCACGTCGGGCTTCACGCCAGCCCATTGGTGGGCGAACCACTTGCCGGTGCGTCCCGTGCCGCACTGCACCTCGTCGATCATCAACAGCCAGCCATGCCGATCGCAGAGCGCGCGTGCGGTGCGCAGAAAATCGGCCTGCGCAGGCTGGATGCCGCCCTCGCCCTGAATGGCCTCGACGAAGACCGCCACGACATGGGGATGCGTATCGGCCACCGTCTGCAACGCCGCAGCGTCGTTCAACGCCACGCGCACAAAACCTTCAACCAGGGGCTCGAAGCCCTTTTGCACCTTGGGATTGCCCGTGGCCGAGAGCGTAGCCAGCGAACGTCCGTGGAACGCGCGCTCGAACACCACGATCTCCGGACGGGCAATGCCGCGGTTGTGGCCGTGCAACCGCGCCAGCTTGATCGCGGCCTCGTTGGCCTCCAGCCCAGAATTGCAGAAAAACGCCGTCTCCATGTCGCCCAGGGCGCAAAGCCGCTCGGCGAGCTGCTCCTGCAGGGGAATCTGATACAGATTGGAGGTGTGGATGAGCTTGCCGACCTGATCAGTCAGCGCGGCCACCAAACGCGGATGCGCATGGCCCAGCGTGTTGACCGCGATGCCGGACAGGGCATCCAGATAGCGTCGCCCTTCGGTGTCCCAGATCCAGGCTCCCTCGCCATGCGAGAAGGCGATGGCTTGACGCGCATAAGTGTTCATCAGATGCGAGGACATGGACGGTTCTCCGTTGCAAAAAACAAACCCGGTGGCACAGGGCTCTGCACCACCGGGAGCAATGGCGAATTATAAGGAGACCGGCATGTCGCCCGCGGCGGCACGCGTCATGAGCCTTTTGTTGCAACTGCAACACAGAATCACCATTCGGGTTTACCCGGAAATACTGCGTTGCAGCATAATTGCGGCACCGCAGCAAAACTGCCTCTTCAAGGATTCAGCCATGAGCGCCCTTCCCCACTCCCTCCAACTGGTCAAACCCAGAGAAATTTTCATACGCGGCATCACTCAGGATGGCCGCACCTTCCGCCCGAGCGACTGGTCCGAGCGCCTTGCCGGCCTGATGGCGCGCTTCCGCCCTGTCGGTCAAGGCACCAAGGAAGCCCATCTCGGCTATTCGCCCTATTGCGTCCCTACGCTGGTGGACGGCGTGCGTTGCCTGGTGGTGAGCGAATCGCTGCGCGACGTCGAACCGATGGCTTTTGACTTTCTGCTCAACTTCGCCCGCGACAACCACCTCGATGTGGTCGAAGCCTGCCTCACCGACCTCGCCGAGGAAGAGGCTGCGATGGACGACCTGCAAGTGGCGCGCGACGCTTTGCAACGCGTGTTTCAGACCGCCTGAGACGAGACACCTCTACACCGTGTTGCCCTGAACTTGAAGAGCGCCCCCAGGGCCGGGCTTTACCCAGCCCGCCCGCCGAGGGGTCAAGAAAACCTGGGGCGGCCCTGCGCTTCCTTGAGAGGAAGGTGAAATGGAGGAAGGTGAAATGAAAAAAGCCCGCGGATGCGGGCTTTTTTGTGGCCAATGCAAAGATCGGCCGGAGCAGGCAAGGCAAATCAGGCGGCGAGCGCCTTGATCGCCGCGTTCAGACGGCTCTTGTGACGCGCTGCGGTGTTCTTGTGGAAAATCTTTTTGTCGGCGATCGAATCCAGTACGGGAGCGTTGGCCTTGAACACTTCCATGGCTTTGGCATGGTCGCCTGCGGCGATGGCTTTGCGCACCGACTTCACAGCCGTACGAAAGCGCGAACGCAGTGCGGTGTTGGCGGCGTTGGCCTTGATGGATTGACGCGCGCGCTTGCGGCCCGACGGGGTGCGAACGCTCTTCTTTTTGGCTGCGGCTTTGGTTGCCATGGTGATAGTCCTCTGAAATCCTACTTGAGTTGCCTGCTCGGAAAACCGGCCATTATAGAACAAAAGCGGTGCTGCACCAGCGCACTTACCGAGTCGGCCCCGGGGTCGTTCCTATAATGCCGCCCGGTGAATCTTCTCAAGGCCGCCTCCACCATCTCCCTGCTCACGCTGACCTCGCGCATCACGGGCCTGGTGCGCGAAATCATGGTGGCCAGCTATTTCGGCGCCAGCGCCTGGACCGATGCCTTCAACGTCGCGTTCCGCCTGCCCAATCTGCTTCGGCGCATGTTTGCCGAAGGCGCGTTCTCGCAGGCCTTCGTACCTCTGTTGTCGAAGACGCGGCAGACCCAGTCGGAGGCGCAGACGCAGGAACTGATCGATCAGGTCTCGACCGCCTTGCTCTGGATCCTCGCAGGGATCAGTCTGGCCGGGGTGCTGCTTTCGCCGGTGCTGGTCTGGCTCACGGCCTCGGGGCTGCGACCTGAGGCCTTCGATGCGGCCGTCTGGATGACGCGGTTGATGTTTCCCTATGCCGGCCTGATCTCGCTGGTGGCGCTGAGTGCCGGCATTCTCAATACCTGGAAACATTTCGCGATTCCCGCAGTGACCCCCGCGCTACTCAATCTGGCCATCATCGGTGCGGCACTGGCTTTTCACACCCTGGTGCATCCGCCCATCTTTGCCCTGGCGATCGGCGTGATGATCGGCGGTGTGGTGCAACTCGCAGTGCAATGGCCGGCGCTGCGCAGGTACGCCGTGATGCCGCACTTTCGCCTGAGCTTTCTCAAGGCATGGCGTTCGGAGGGCGTGCACCGGGTGGTCAAGCAGATGCTGCCCGCGAGTCTTTCGGTCTCGGTGGCGCAGGTCTCGATCGTCATCAACACGCAGATCGCCTCGCACCTGCACGCGGGCAGCGTGTCCTGGCTGGCCTATGCCGACAGGCTGATGGAATTTCCGACCGCCATTCTGGGCGTCGCGCTGGGCTCCGTGCTATTGCCCAGCCTGTCGCGCGCCAGCGCGGCGCAAGACAACGTTCAATACAGCAAGCTGCTGGACTGGGGCCTGCGCCTCACCCTGGTGCTGGCCTTGCCCAGTGCCATCGCCCTGCTGCTGTTTGCCCAGCCCCTGGTCTCGATGCTGTTCAACTACGGCCGCTTCGATCATGCCGACGTGCTGGCCACGACCAGCGCGCTGCGCGCTTACGGCATCGGGCTGATCGCGCTGATCGGCATCAAGATTCTCGCGCCGGGTTTCTATGCTCGGCAGGATTTGCGCACCCCGGTCAAGATCGCGTTGGTCGTGCTGCTGTGCACCCAGCTGATGAACCTGCTGTTCGTGCCCTGGCTGGGACACGCGGGCCTGGCCCTGGCCATCTCCATCGGCGCGCTACTCAACGCCAGCCTGCTGTTTCGCGGTTTGCGTCGGCGCGGCATGTTCCAGCCCCAGCCCGGCTGGGGACAGTACGCCGGCCGCATTGCGCTGGCGCAACTGCCCTTGGCCGGCGTGCTCCTCTGGGGCGCCGAAAAACTGCCCTGGGACCGTGCGCACGGCGATCTGGCGCGACTGGGCACGGGGTTGGGCCTGCTGGCGGTGGCGGGGCTGCTTTACTTTGCCACATTGCGACTGCTCGGATTCCGGCTGCGCCAGTTCATGCACCGCGATTGAGGTGTTGCGCCAGCGCAAGCCGCTGGTTCGCGTCGGATTTCACAATGAAGGCATGATGTGCCTGCAACGCCCATTCATCTGGCCTACCACTACCGGGAGAACGACATGAGCCTGAGCCTCGAACAACGCCAAGACCTGCGCGACAAACTGCTGCTGCGCCGTGCCCAGATGGTGGCCGATCTGCGCAGCGAATCGATCAGCGACGAAGGCACCCTGGCCGTGCGCAGCCATCGCGGCGAGACCGACGACGAGGCCGTCGTCGAGGCGATGGACGCCCTGGAAATCGCCTCCACCGCCCGCGATGCCACCGAGCTGGCCGCGATCGACCGGGCCTTGCAGCGGCTCGATACACCCGACTTCGGCGTCTGCATCGATTGCGACGCCGAGATCGAGACGGCGCGGCTGATGGCCGAGCCGACCGCTTTGCGCTGCACCGCGTGTCAACGGCGTTTCGAGCACATGCACCCCACGCCCGGCGGCGCGCGGCTGTAGCATCCGGAGCATGTCTGCACGCCCCGCCCCTCCGCTGGGCCCTCCGGGCCTGGAGCGAACGCTGACGCGATGGCTGATACCGGCCTACGTCGCCGGGGTCGGCCTGCCCTGGATCATCGGCGCCTGGATCAAGACCGGCTACCAGCCGGGTCTGCTCAAAACCGATCCGCAGCCCGCCCGCGACCTGATCGACATCTTCTGCATGGGCGTCAGCCTGTTCGATGCGGCGCTGGTGTTCACCGTGGGCGTCGGCTGCCTCGTCGTCTCCATCATGAAGGGCCCGGCTCGCTACGCCGACAGTGCCTGCGCCACGCAGCCCATCGAGGAGCGCGACGGGCAGGGGCGGCCTTGACATGACGGCATCTCAAGGCCGCATCGAGGCCAGCGAGCATGCCTCGCCCGGCGGGACGCAAGGCGTTCCGGCCCAGCCGCGCTGCCGCATCGACCCCGCCGACCTCACCGGCCTGATCCTCGCGGGCGGCCGCGGCCTGCGCATGGGCGGAGCGGACAAGGGGCTGCAGCCCTGGCGCGGCCAGGCGCTTGCCCTGCATGTGCTGCAGCAACTTCAACCGCAGGTCGGGCCCCTGTTGATCAACGCCAACCGCCACCTGGCCGTCTACCGCGCCTGGGGCGCGCCGTTGGTGAGCGACGACGCCGACCTCGCCTTTGCCGGCCCTCTCGCCGGCATGCTTGCCGGTCTGGAGGCCTGCTCCACCGCCTATCTGCTGAGTGTGCCCTGCGACACCCCACGACTGCCCGGCGACCTGGCGCAGCGTCTGGGCCACGGTTTGCTCGCGCAGGGCGCACGCATGGCCATGCCGCGTGCAGGCGGCCGGCTGCAACCCGTGTTCTGCCTGATGGAAGCCGGGCTGCGCGACGATCTGCGCGCCTTTCTGCAGGCGGGGGACCGCAAGGTCGCACTGTGGGCGGAACGCCACCGGCTGGCCGTCGTCGAGTTTGACGATCCGCTGGCCTTCCAGAATTTCAACACCCCGGACGATCTGCAACGCCAGGACCGCCTTTCGCCATGACAGCCCCCGTCGATCTGCAGCACATCCTTTCCTGCGTGGACGGCTACGACCCCGACGCGCTCCGCGTCGACCAGGCGCTGGACATCCTTCGGGCCGGCATCAAGCCGGTCCAGACCACCGAGAAACTTGCAATACGCGCCGCGCTGGGACGGGTGCTGGCGCACGACCTCATCTCCCCGATCGACGTGCCCTCGCACGACAACTCGGCGATGGACGGCTACGCCCTGCGCAGCAGCGACCTTGCCACCCAGGGCGATACCGTGCTGACCATCGCCGGACGCGGCCTTGCGGGCCATGCCTTCGACGGCGACGTCCCGCCGCGCAGCGCCGTGCGCATCATGACCGGCGCCGTCATGCCCGAGGGCTGCGATACCGTGGTGCCACAAGAGCTCTGCCACGTCGAAGGCGCCACCCTCACCTTGCCACCCGGGCGGGTTCGCCCGGGCGACAACCGGCGCCTGCGAGGCGAGGACCTGGCCCGCGGCAAGGCCGCGCTGCCCGCCGGCAAATTGCTGCGCCCGGCCGATCTGGGGCTGCTGGCCTCACTGGGCCTGTCCGAGGTTCCTGTACGCCGCAGGCTGCGTGTGGCCATCGTCTCCAGCGGCGACGAACTGCGCTCGGTGGGGCAGCCTCTCGACCCCGGCTGCGTCTACGACAGCAATCGCTACACCCTTTGGGGCATGCTGGAGCGGCTGGGCTGCGACGTGATCGATCTCGGCGTGGTCCCGGACAACCCCCAGGCGGTGGAGACCTCCTTGCGGCACGCAGCCGAGTGTGCCGACGTGGTGCTCACCTCGGGCGGCGTCAGCGTGGGCGAGGCGGACTACCTGCGCAGCACGCTCGCGGCGCTGGGCGAGGTGCTGTTCTGGCGCATTGCCATGCGCCCCGGTCGACCGCTCGCCTTCGGTCAGCTTCACGGCGACGCGCATCGCGCCTGGCTGTTCGGCCTTCCGGGCAACCCGGTGGCGGTGATGGTGACGTTCTATGCTCTCGTGCGCCCCGCACTATTGCATGGCATGGGCGCTCTCGACATGCCGCAGCCCCTGCTTCGCGCCAGGAGCACGCAGGCCTTGCGCAAACGCCCTGGCCGCACCGAGTATCAGCGCGGCCTGCTTGCGGCCCTGCCGGGCGGCGGATGGCAGGTCAGCCCTCTCGGCAACCAGGGCGCCGGCGTGCTGAGCTCCATGTCGCAGGCCCATGGGCTCATCGTGCTGCACCACGATCAGGAAACCGTGCAGGCGGGCGAGGACGTCGACGTGCTGCTGTTCGAAGGACTGGTGTAAGCCCCCGTCGCCGCGTTGCGGACTGCTTCAGAAGATCTTGTTGATCAGATCGTCGCCCAGTCCCATGCCTGCGCCCATTTCCATGGCACGGCCGAAACCCGAGTTGAGAAACCCGTCGAGCGCACCCATGATGCCGCCTCCCTGCTGCTGCATGGGCATGGCGGCGTTCTGCGACATCATGCCTTGCGGCATATAGCCCGGCTGCATGGCGGCCGGCATGGCCTGCATCTGCTGCGCCTGGTTCTGCCACATGGCGTGAATGGCTTGCAGCACCTGGCTCATCTGTTGCTGCTCGGTCTGCACACCCAACGCCACTTCGCGCAGGTCGAGCAGCCACTCGCGGGCATCCTGATTGCCGCCTTGCGCAGCGGTCTGCAGCTTGCCGGCCAAGGCCTGCAACTGCTGTCCGACCTGCTGCGCCTCGCCCTGCAGTTGCTGATACTGCTGATCGATGGTCTGAATATCCATGTGTCCTCTTCCTTGCGTCTTTGACTCACGCTATTGCACGCCAAGTGGCGCGCGCTTTGGGTCAGCGAAAGTCAGAGTCGCAACGGAAGATGACAGCCGCCAGATCTCACCTGCCGCGTCAAACCCCTTCAGCAATGCGCCACATAGGCCGAATACTGGCTAAGCGGCACGGCGGCGGCTTTCGTGGGGGCGGTGGCCTGGAAGTGCGCCGCGCCGTAGGTGTGGATGAGTTGCAGGCGGTAGAGCTTGAAGAAGTGCTCGAACATCGGATGGCCGATCACGCCGGTGGCCGTGAGCGTGTCGGCCTGGGGGTCGTGCTGGAGGATGATGGCCGCCAGGGGATGCGGCGCCGGGCCGCTCATCACCTTGGCGCCCTCGGAGGGGTCGTACACGCTTTGATGGGCGCAGCAGACGATCATCCCCGGCTTGCCCGAGACCTGGGTGGCCTTGGGATCATAGGAAATCACGCTGCTGTCCTTCTCCGGGTACGACAGTTGGTGGGCGCAGATGGCGGTGTAGGCCACGAGCGTCTTGTCGGGCCCGACACCGCCTGGCCAGTCGTAGCTCTGCCCCTCCGCGCTGAGTTGGGCAGGCGCCGCCGCGCCCTGCAGGCGGATGAGGAAGGCCGGGGTGCTGGCGTAGGGGTAGCTGAAGACATAGGCCTCGCGGGTGCCGAGCTGGGACGCCTTGAGCGGCGCGCCCTGGGCGTCGGTCAGCAGCACGGGGGGCTGGGGCACATCGGGCACGTCGGCGGCCCAGGCCGGCAGCGTGAGGGTGGACAGGTCGAGCGCGGCGCAACCAGCCGCGGCGGTGGAACAGATTTGAATGAAGCGTCGGCGTTGCATCGGCGCAGACTCCCTGGATAGGAAAAGATCGGGAGGCGAGGAGGAAGCCTCCCGAGAAAGGCAAGCGGTGCAGTGGAGACAACACCGCGCCGTCACCACAACGGACGGCAGGCCGCGACCAGCGCGAACCCACCTGCAACAACTCAGGGCTTGTGAATGTTTCGGGCCTGTCCGAAAAGCGCGTCAAAACGCACCCGACCGCGGCGCAAGGCACCGCCATAGCGCGAGCTATGGCCGCGTGCCTTTGCAACGAAGATCAGGGGTGTCTTGGCGTGCAGGGCGGGCATGGCGGAAAGGTTCACAGGCTCTCAGGTGAACATGTCGGTGTAGAGCCCATTGCCCCAGGCCAGATAGGCCGCGGCGTTGGCCACGCTGCGGGTATCGTCCTCCTTCACATTGGCAAAGCCGAAGGTCTTGGGGTTGTAATGAGCGTCCACGTAGATGGCCTTGTTGGGCTGCAGATCCACCATGGAGTAGCACAGGGTCTCGGGGCTTTGCCAGGGAATCTTGACGTCCTTGTCCTTGGCCCGCGAGGCGATGACCTTGGCGACGTAATGCGCTTCGGTGTTGGCGGTGTTGCCACTCTTGGAGTAACCCATGGGCCGCACGTCACCGCAGGCGTAGACGTAGTGATCGCCCTTGATGTTGTAGTGAAAGGGATCGATATTGGCTTCGCGCTGGGTGCTGTCGGGCGAGACCAGGCCCATCTGCTGGATGATGTAGCCGCCTTGTACGCCGGGATAAAGCGTGGCATCGTCGAATTTGATGTCGTCGATCTCGGTCTTGATGATCTTCTTCCACGGATCGACACCGCGAATGGTGGACGACGGTCGGTACTCGATGATGTCCTTGTAGAGCTCGTTGAACGCCGCGTGAAAGCCCTTGGCCTTGATGATGATGTCGGGGTTCGGATCGATCAGCAGTACCTTGCCCTTCACGCCGGTCTTCTTCATCCAGCCGGCGACGATGCAGGCGCGCTCGTAGGGCGACGGCAGGCAGCGGTAGTTGCCCGTGGGCACGGTGACCACGAAGGTGCCCCCGGCGAAGCCCTGGATCTTGTTGCGCACCGAGACCTGCTCGGTGGGCTGGATCCAGCCGCCCGGATACATCTGACGGATGGCGAACTGCGTATCCAGATCGTCGGCGGGAATGCCAAAGCGGGTGAAGTCGTAGTCGATGCCCGGGCAGATCGCCAGAAAGTCATACATCACCTGGCCCATATTGGTGTAGAGCCGCTTGGCATCGCGGTCCACCCCGGTGACGGTGCAGTTGTAGTAGGTGTAGCCGTTGGTCTGCGCCGCGTCGAGGTAGCTGTGGTTGGCCAGATACGCCATGTTCACCACGTCGGGATACCAGAGGTTGCTGCAAAAGCAACTCTGGTACTGGCTGCGTTTCTCCAGCAGCAGCACATCGAACTTGGGGTTCTCCTTCTTCAGATACTTGGCCAGGGTCAGGCCTGCGGTGCCGCCGCCCACCACCACCACCCGCGGCCCTTTGGCCTTGGGCACGGGCAGCCAGCCGCCGCCGCCGATCATCGGCGCGGCCTGGGCCGTCTGGGGTAGAACCGCACCCAGCCCCGCGGCCCCTGCCGCAGCCGCGGCGGTCGCCAGGGTGGTGTCGCGCATGAAGCGCCGCCGCGCCGGGTTGGCTGCGGGTTTGTCCGGTGAATCCGAATGCATGTCATCCTCCGTAGGTGTTTTGGCAGACCACGCCAGGCGTGGACACGCTCTTTCAGCAAAATCCGAACCAACACCTAAGCCATTGATTTCATTCGGTCTGCAATGTTTTGTTGCATCTTTGGCAGCCCGACCCTGCCAAAGCGTCCTGACACATTCCACAATTGGCATACCGCAGACCACCGAACACGGTGGCAGAGGAGACAACATCATGGATTACGACGCCCAGTCGCTGATCGATGCGCGCGAGCTTCCCTTCGTGCTGATCGACCGCAACTACACGGTCATTGCCGCCAACCGCGCGTACCGCGTCGCCTATGGCCTGCAGGCGGGCGACATCACCGGCCGCAAATGCCACGAGCTGTCCCACCATTCGGCCACGCCCTGCCATATGCAGGGCGAGCACTGCCCGCATCTGCATGTGATGCGCAGCGGGGAGCCCGACGAAACCGTGCATGTCCATTTCAACGCGCAGGGCCAGCCCGAACATGTGCGCCTCAAGGGCTATCCCATCCACGATGCCCAGGGCAACCGCCTGCTTGGAGAGGAAATCCATCGCATGCCCGCGCCCGTGCAGCCTGCCGCAGGCCACGCCCTGTTGCAGGGACTCTCCCCGCGCATGCTTCAGGTGCGGCACGATCTTGGCATCGCCGCGCAGACCGATGAGCCGGTGCTGATCGAAGGCGAAAGCGGCACGGGCAAGGAGCTGGCGGCGCAGGCGCTGCATCAGGCCTCGGGCCGGGCGGAACGGGACTGCGTCGTGGTGGACTGCACGACGATTCCCGAGTCCTTGTTCGAGTCGGAATTCTTCGGCCACGAAGGCGGCGCCTTCACCGGCGCCTCCGCGCGCAAGACCGGGCTGTTCGAGCTGGCCGACGGCGGCACCCTGTTTCTCGATGAAATCGGCGAGCTCACCCTGCCCCAGCAATGCAAGCTGCTGCGGGCGCTCGAAAGTGGCGAGTTCCGCCGCGTCGGCAGCAACGCGCTGCGACGCGCCGATGTGCGTGTGGTTGCCGCCACGAACCGATCACTGGCAAGAATGGTGCAGGAGGGGAGCTTCCGCAGCGATCTGTACTTCCGGCTCTCGGTGTTCAGCATCACCTTGCCGCCCTTGCGCGAGCGGCCAGAGGACATCGCCATCCTGGCCCGGCATCTCCTCTCGCGCATGGCGCTGCGGCCGCAGCACACCGCACCCGCAGCACTGCTGAGTGGCAACACCGATGCCATCAGGCCAGTCTGCGGCTGTGGCGCGACCCGCTGGGAACTGACGCCAGACGCCCTGCGCCAGCTCATGACCTACCCGTTCCCGGGCAATGTGCGCGAGCTGCGCAACATCCTGGCGCGTGCGGCCGCAACCGCGGTGAACGGCCGGATCGGGGCAGACGATCTGCTGCTGCCCGCCACCGTCGATGACGTACCGGCGCACGACAGCCGATCCAAACCGCCGACGGACGATGCGGCCCGGATCGGCGCACTGAGCCCGGAACATCTCCAGGCCATTCTGGCCTCGCACCACGGCCACCGCGGCCGCGCGGCGCAGGCGCTGGGCATCAGCGAACGCACGCTCTACCGCAAGCTGCGCGAGGCGCAGCCCCCCGGCGATCCCAATCGTTATTGATCCGGCGCGTTGCAGTTTGAAACGGCGCCTCCCCGCAAGGGCAGAGGGCGTGAACACGCCTCCCCCACGCTGTGGGGGGAGGCCGCTGCATGGCCTTCCCCGTTGCGGATCGACAGGAACAGAACCCGCCGTTCATGCAGCCCGCCGGCGCCCGAGCAAGGCGTGCAGAAAAATGGCGCCAAAAGTTGCGGTGCCGATGCCGCCGAGAGCGAAGTCGCCGAACTTCAGGGTGAAGTCGGCCGTGCCCAGCATCAGGGTGATGGCCACGATGATGAGGTTGCGGCTGTCGGAGAAGTCCACCTTGTTGTCCACCCAGATCCGCGCGCCCGACACGGCGATCAGACCGAAGATGACGATGGCCACACCCCGCAGCACCGGCGGCGGAATGAGATGGATGAGGGCGCCGAATTTGGGGCTGAAGCCGAACAGAATGGCGATCACCGCGGCGGTGGCGAAGATCAGCGTGGAGTAGATCTTGGTCGCCGCCATCACGCCGATGTTCTCGGCATAGGTGGTCACCCCCGTGCCGCCGGCCGAGCCCGACACCATGGTGGCCAAGCCGTCGCCCAGAAACGCCCGTCCCATGTAGCGATCGAGGTTGCGGCCCGTCATCGCGGTGACGGCCTTGATGTGGCCGAGGTTTTCCGCCACCAGGATGACGACGACGGGCACGATCAGCGTCATCGCCCGAGGCTGGAACTCGGGTGTGGCGAACGCCGGCATGCCGAACCACGCCGCCTGGGCGACGCCGGAGAAATCCATCGGTGTGCCCAGCCCCAGTCCGTTGGTCAACACCGCGTAGATCACGCTGGTGATCAGCAGCCCCACCAGGATGAGCAGCCGCTGCACCATGCCCCGCGTGTAAACCGCCACCAGGCCGATGCTGACGAAAGAGATCAGCGCCATCCAGTCGTCGAAGTTGCTGGCGCCGTGACTCTTGATCGCGATCGGCGCCAGGTTCAGCCCGATCACCGCGACCACCGAACCCGTCACCACGGGCGGCATGAGCCGCTCGATCCATTTCACGCCCACGCCCATGACGATGAGGCCGATCACCGCATACACCACGCCGCAGGCGATGATGCCGCCCAGGGCGACACCGATGTTCGGGTTCGCCCCGCTGCCCGAATAACCGCTGGCGGCAATCACTACGCCGATGAAGGAAAACGACGATCCCAGATAGCTCGGCACCCGGCCGCCGACGACCAGGAAGAAGATCAGCGTGCCGATGCCGCTCATCAGAATGGCGATATTGGGGTTGAACCCCATCAGCAACGGCGCGAACACCGTGGAGCCGAACATGGCCACCACGTGCTGCAGCCCCATGGCCAGGGTCTGCGGCCCTGGCAGGCGTTCATCCGGGGCGATCACCCCGCTGGTCTTGAGTTGCCAATTTGGAAAATAGCCTTCGGCCATGTCGAGCTCCGTGTGTCATGTTGTCGTGCCGCGGCAAATGACCTGCCGCGGTGGTGGCGCGCTGCCACGCCGCCATGCTACGGGCACGCGAAACGGCGCCTTCGTCGCGGCCAGCCCGGGTTTACCGGCGCGTGCCGCGCAACTCGATGCGGCGCAGAACCAGATAGACGAGGGCCGCGAACAGCACGCCCAGCTCGAAGCCGATGTCCATGCCATACGGCGGATTGAACAGGCCCGCCACAGGCCCGACGAACAGCGACTGCGCCGCGCCCAGATACACCCCGAACAGCCCCGCCGCCATGGCGATCACCGCGGCCCAGCCCACGGGCAGCTTGCTCGGCGTGTTCCAGTGGTCGAGGTCATAGCGGCCACGGCGGAAGACCGCATGCTCCAGGATCAGGATGATGGCCCACGGCCCCAGCCAGTACGCCACCACCAGGAGAAAGTTCTCCAGCGTGGCATTGAAATGCGCGGCCGAAGGAATGGCGATGATCACGTAGACCACGGCACCGATCAGCGTCCAGACCGCACGATTGATCTTCTGGAAGCCGCGACCGAGCACCTGCATCGACAGGCCGGCCGAGTAGTCGTTGGGAATGTTGTTGGCGATGACCGAGAGCGCCAGCAGCAACAGCAGCAGCTTGCCCGCCCCGCCCATCGGCTGCAGGGCCTCGGACAACAAAGCGCCGCCACCGCTCTGCGCCGCCTTGCCAAAGGCCGTCACCGTGGTCAGCCCCAGACCGAGCGACTCCAGCAGGATGCAGGGAACGATCACGCCGAAGAAGGTCAGCCAGAACACCCGCTTTGCCGAGGTGTCTTCCGGCTGGTTGACGTTGTAGTCGGCCGCATACGAACTCCAGCCCGTGGCAAAGCCGAAGATCGCTCCCCCGAATGACACCAGCGAGGCGACATGCGCCATGGTCCACACCGGGGTGGGCAGCGCCTGCATCTGTCCGCCCGCGGCGAACAGCACGATGAGGAAGATCGCGGCCATCGGCATCCAGGCATAGCGCTCGTAGCGGTGCACATAGCGATAGCCGTACAGGCTGACCGCCGTGGTCAGCACGGCAATGAGCAGAATGCCGGCCCACACCGGCACCGCGCCGCCGCTGATGGCCGTGACGATCTGCGCGCCGACGATCACATTCACCGCCGACCAGCCGATGCACGCCGCCACATTGAACAGCGCCATGATCTTCGCGCCGTGCCAGCCGAAGGAATAGCGCGAGATCGTCATCTGCCGCAGACCGAGCCGGGGGCCGAGCGTGGCGAAGAACGCCACGGGCAGCACGCCCAGCACATTGAAGAGCGCGATCACGCCCAGGCTGTCCCAGAACCCGAGCCCGAACACCGGCACCGCCAGCGCACCCAGCGCCACGGTCGAAATCACCAGATTGGCCGACAGCCACATGGTGAAGTTGTCGAACACGCGCACATGCGCGCGCTCGTGCGGCATCACGCGTTCGATGCCGCGTTGCTCGATGCCGCCCTGCCCGACTCCGGGTGTCAGGCTCAAGGTATCAGTCGGTGTTTGCATGGGATTCAGGAAGTGCGAAATAGGAAGGATGCACGCTGTCAGTGCACGTGCCTTGGGTGCGGTCAAGACAAGCAAAAATCAGGCCGGAGCATCGGCCCCCTGGCATTCATCGAACGGTCAATGCCCCGACATGCCGCGCGGCGCGGCTTGCCCATAAAGCCGCATGCGCGACTCGATCAATATCTTGGCCAGTGGCTGCTTGAGGTGATCGACCAGTCCCGACTTCCCCGGCGGCATCGGCGCGGCGGCGAAGCGATCTCGCAGGAAGGCGTTGAGCAGATGGACGCGCGCGCGGCGCGCCGTTTGCGTTGTGAAGTAGGTCATGGCCAGGCTCACCGACACCCGGCCGCCGGGCAGCGCCCAGGCGCCTTCCTCCGTCGTCACGTAGTGTCCGGCGGTGCTCGGGATGTAGACGCCCTCTCCAGGACCTATGTCGAAATCGAGCGCCCGTGCATCGAGTTCCTCGTGGTAGTGCAAGGACCTCAGCGTGTCGTGAACGAAATAGTCCTCGATCGCGGCATCGGGCACGGCCACACGGTCATGCGCCTGCCAGACGCGAAGATGCTTGCGGCCCATCACCTGCACATTGAAATTGTTCTCTCGGTCGATGTGGAAAGGCGTGACCGTGGGCGGAGACGCGATGAACATGAACAGGCTATAGCCATGCATGCCCGGGTCGCGCGGCTCGATTTGCGCTTTCATTCCATCGAGCGTATCGCGCAGCAGCGCGCCATATTCGGGTTCATCCTCCAGGAAGTAGAGGGCCACCCAGTTGCCTGCTTCCTCGATGTGATCAAAAGTCGAGGCGATGCTCATCTTGGCTTCGCTCTCGGAAAAGGTGTGAAACGCCGAGCCTGCCTTGCGATTGGGCAAGGCGTATTTCACATGCGAGGTACCGGCCAGGGACAGGGCCAGTCTGCGCAGGCGCGGCAGTTGCAGCAGGGGATGCGCGCTCAGGGCGTGGCGCGTATGCGCCACCTGAAGTGGATCGAACGGCTTGCCGTCGGCTCGCCAGATCGCCCCCTCATCGACACGCACGAGCGCGTCAGGCTGCGGGCCGGGACAGGGCTGTGCGTTCACACTCATGCGCGCCTCCTCACCCTGAACCTGTGCGATCACTGCGCGCCAGGCTATTGGGGATGTGAGCGGCTGAGTGTGCGACAGACCCGTGCGCACATCTGCAAGGGTTTGAAAGGTCGGTAACCGGTCACGACGCCCCCACCTGAACCGGGGAGGATGACCGTCCGCGGAGAGCGGCAAATCCCAGAACTTGGTTACTTGGTGCCGAAAATGCGGTCGCCCGCGTCGCCCAGGCCCGGCACGATGTAGCCGTGATCGTTGAGCCGCTCGTCGATGGCGGCCAGGGTGATGGGCACGTCCGGGTGGGCCGCGCGCACGGTGCGCACGCCTTCGGGCGCGGCCAGCAGGTTCACCAGCTTGAGCGAGGTCGCGCCGGCGCGCTTGAGGTGGGTGAGCGCGGCGGCGGCCGAGTTGCCGGTGGCCAGCATGGGATCGACCACGATGACCATGCGTTCGGCCATGTCCTCGGGCACCTTGAAGTAGTACTCCACCGGCTCCAGGGTGGCCGGATCGCGGTAGAGGCCGATGTGGCCGACGCGGGCGTTGGGCAGCAGGTCGATCATGCCATCGAGCATGCCGTTGCCCGCCCGCAGGATGGACACGAGGCAC
Organism: Thiomonas intermedia; assembly: GCF_002028405.1. NCBI lineage: Bacteria > Pseudomonadati > Pseudomonadota > Betaproteobacteria > Burkholderiales > Thiomonas > Thiomonas intermedia. The sequence continues at coordinate 2,684,835 of NZ_CP020046.1, read as the reverse complement.
AGCTTCTTGCCCGCGAGGATGGGCATGCGGCACTGCGCCACCGGCGTGGTCACCTCGACAAGCTCCGTGGGCAGGTCGCGGGTGGCTTCATACGCGAGCATGGCGGCGATCTCGCGCACCAGGCGGCGGAAGTTGTCGGTGGTCGTGTCCTGGCTGCGGGCCAGCGTGAGCTTGTGCTGCACCAGCGGGTGCTGGACGACGTGAACCTGGGAATCGTTCATGGCGGATCCTTCTTGGAATTGTGACGTTGTGGGAATAAGGGCAATTTTGCGTCATTCCCCTGTGCTCACCTGCAACACCCGCAACCGTTGGTGTGAATCGCCCGGGAAATCGCCTCTCAGGGTTTGCACGGATCCGATTGCTGAACCATACTGCAGTGCAGCAGAACAACGATCCGCGGTGCCATCCGCGACTCAATTCCCGGAGACTCTCATGCGTTCATCGCTCCTGACCCTGGCCGCAGGCTGCGCGCTCGGCCTGCAGGCCCATCTCGCGTTTGCCGCGCAAGCCACACCCAACGATCCCGAAGTGCTGCGCGGCGCCTATCTGGCGCGCGCCGGCGACTGCATCGCCTGCCACACCGCGCCGAAAGGCAAGCCCTTCGCCGGTGGCCTGCCGATGAATCTGCCCATGGGCATCGGCAAGGTGTATTCGCCCAACATCACCCCGGACAAGCGGGACGGCATCGGCAACTGGACCTTTGCGCAATTCGACGAGGCGGTGCGCCACGGCAAGTCTCCCAGGCTGGGTTATCTCTATCCCGCCATGCCCTACCCGTCCTATGCGCACATCGAGCCGCAGGACATGCGCGCGCTCTACGCCTACTTTATGCACGGCGTGCAGCCCGTGGCCCAAGTCAACAAGCCCGAAGACATCCCCTGGCCGCTGAACATGCGATGGCCGCTGGCGATCTGGGACTGGATGTTCGCCCGCGCCGGCGTCTACAAACCCAACCCGCAGCAGACCGCCCAGTGGAACCGTGGCGCCTACCTCGTGGAAGGACTGGGCCACTGCGGCGCCTGCCACACCCCGCGCGGCCCCTTCCTACAAGAGAAGACGCTGGAGCCCGGCGGCCCCGACGGCAGCCTCTATCTCTCCGGCGCCCGCATCGACAACTGGTACGCGGCCAATCTGCGCGGCGACCTCTCCGACGGCCTCGGCCGCTGGACCCCGGCCCAGGTGGTGCAGCTGCTCAAGACCGGGCGCACCAGCGACTTCACCATCGTCGGCAGCATGAGCGATGTGGTGCACGACAGCACGCAGCACCTCAACGACAGCGATCTGCAGGCGGTGGCCGTGTTCCTCAAGTCGCTTGCGCCGGTGCGCCCGAACTCGGCCATCAACCAGCCGCAGACGCCGGTGATGACCGCTGCTGCCCGGGCCGGTGGTCCGCTCTACGCGGCGCATTGCGCCATGTGCCACCAGGCGCAGGGCCAGGGCCTGCCCAACGTCTTCCCCGCGCTGGCGCTCAACCCCACGGTCAACACGCCCGATCCGATCAACACCATCCGCATGATGCTGCACGGCGGCCACACGGTGCAGACCCAGGCCAACCCCACGCCCATGGCCATGCCCGATCTGGGCGCCACGCTCAACGATCAGCAGGTGGCCGAAATCGCCAGCTATGTGCGCAGCAGTTGGGGCAACGACGCGCCGAACGTCAGCCCCGGCGAGGTCGCCAAGATCCGCAAGATCGCGGCCCAACCGTAAGAAACAAGAAGCAAAGCGCGCGGGTGAAAGCAAGGACAGGCGGGGGCAAAGCCGACGCGTGGCGGCTTATGACATGACTCGTTGCAATTGAACGCACTTGCTCACCACTTCCCGCAAAGTCCGGCAGGAGAATGAAACATGACATTCACTGGCGCGCCAAGTACGCGCCGGTTCACCCTCTGGAGACTCTCATGCCCCTACGCACATCCCGAAACATCCTGCGTCAATTCGCCACAGGCCTGGCGCTCAGCGCCACCGCACTGGCGGCCCACGCCGCAGCGGCCCCCTCGGAAATCAAGGTCGGCACGCTCTATGCCAGCAGCGGCCCCTTCGCCGTGGCCTCGCAGGGCCAGTATGAAGGCCTGAAATTCTGGGCCGATGCCATCAACAAGGATGGCGGCGTCTTCGTCAAGGCCTTCAACAAGAAGATCCCGGTCAAGCTCGTCGCCTACGACGACCAGAGCTCCACGTCCACCGCAACCACGCTCTACAACCAGCTCATCACGCAGGACAAGGTGGATGTGCTCGTGGCCGACTTCGGCTCGGTGCTCACCTCGGTGGCCGTGCCGCTGGCGGCCGAGCACCATATGCTGCTGATCGACCCCACCGGCTCGGGCGCGAACTTCTTCACCAAGCCCACCAACTATCTGGCCGATGTGAGCATCCCGTCGAGCACGGTGTGGCCGGTGCCGCTGGCCAACTACATCGTGCAGCAGAAGATCAAGCGCGTGGCCATCGTCTATGACGCCAACGACTTCGACGCCTCGCAGGCCACCACCCTCAAGGACGTGCTGGCCAAGGCCGGCATCAAACCGGTTTACGACCACGGTGTGCCCACCGGCGAGTCGAACTACACCATCCTGCTGCACTCCATCGCGGCCACCCACCCCGATGCGGTGCTGGAGTTCGGTTATGCGCCCAATGACATCGCCTTCCTCAAGGCTCTGAATCAGAGCGGCCTGCATTTCCCGATGACCTTCACCATCTTCCCCGGCCAGCTGATGTCGCTGCTGACCAAGAACGTGGGCGAGAAGGCGCTGGCCTACACCTACACCTACCCGACGCCGCCCCTGGTGAAGTACGACAAGGTGAGCTACGGCATGAACACCCAGCAGTTCGTCGATGCCTTCAAGGCCGCCGAGAAAAAGGACCCCAACTTCCTCGACTGCTCGGGCTACAACACCGGCCTGATCGTGCAGCACATGCTCGACATGGCGCCCAAGTTCGATCAGCTGGCCTTCCATCAGGCCGTGATGGACATGTCGGGCAAGACCACCACCCTGCTCGGCCCGTTTGATGTCAACGCCAATGGCGCCCAGCTCGGCCAGCCCTTCCCGGTGGCCCAGCTTCAGCCCAAGGACGGCAAGCTCGACGTGACCGTGGTCTATCCGCAGGACAAGGCGACCGGCAAGGCCGTGTATCCGGCGCCCAAGTCGTAACCCCATCTCCATCGACAACAACATCGAGAAGGTGCGCGAGACCGGCACCTTCTCAAGGGAAGCGTATGGAACTGCTGGAATACGCCATCATCGGCGGCATTCTGTATGGCATCTATTTCAGCCTGATCGGCATCGGGCTGAATCTCATCTTCGGGGTCATGCGCATCATCAATCTGGCGCATGGACAGTTCATCGTGCTGGGCGGCTATGCCGCCTGGGTGGTGTCGCGCCACTTCGGGTTCAACCCGCTGTGGGGCGTGCCCCTCACCATCGTGGCGGCCGTGATCATCGGCTATCCGCTGTACTACGCGGTGGTGCCTCGGCTGCAGCGTTCGCAAGACCCTGAGATGCTGTCGTTCATCCTGTTCTTCGGCATCGGGCAGATGCTGGAGGCATTGACGCTGCTGGGCTTCGGCGCCGATCAGCGTTCGCTGCCCAGCGAGGCCCTGGGATCGGGCAATATCGGCGTGTTCGGCCAGGCATTCCCGGACAGCTGGTGGTGGGCCGCGGGCTTCAGCATCGCCGCCATCGTCGCACTCTGGCTGTACTTCACCCGCACCAGACTGGGCTACGCGACCCGCGCCATCATGGCCAACCGCGACGAGGCGCTGGCCACCGGCATCAGCGTCAACAAGGTGTCGGCGCTGGCCTTCGTGGCCGGTCTGGCGCTGGCGGGCATTGCCGGCGTATTCCTGCCTTATCTGCTGGGCTCGGTCTCGCCCGATCAGGGCAGCGAACTCACCACGACGTCGTTCGCCATCGTCATCATCGGTTCGCTGGGCAACCCGCTGGGCACGGTGATCGGCGGCCTGGTGTTCGGGCTGGGCACCATGCTCATGCAGACCTATTACTCCTCCTGGTCCAACCTCGTGCCCTACGTGCTCTTGCTGGTGATCGTGCTCATCCGCCCCACGGGTCTGCTCGGAAAGGCGGTGCGCAGTGTCTGAACTCTCTCTCGTCCAGCGCTGGCGTCCGGGGCTCATCGTCCTGGTGCTGCTGATCGCGGTGTTCCTGCTGCTTCCGCATGTCTACGGCAACGAGTCGCTGCTGTTCACCTTGATGACCTTCATCGTGCTCGCGCAGGGCCTCAACCTGCTGTACGGCTTCACCGGCTACCTGCCCTTCGGCTATGTGGGCTTCTTCGGCTGCGGCGCCTATGCCACCTCGCTGCTGGTGCTGCACAGCGGTCTGCCGGTGCTGCTCTGCGTGGTCGGGGGCGGACTCGCCGCCGTGGTGATGGGCCTGATCCTCGGGCCGCTGCTGCGGCTGTCCGGCGCCTATTTTTCCATCGCCAGCCTGGCGGCGTCGCAGATTCTGTATTTCGTGGTTTCCAACACCAATCTGGCCGACATCACCGGCGGCCCTTACGGCTTGAAGATCGAGCAGGTCTACGCCCCGACGGCAAGCTACAACACCATGCTCGGGGTGCTGGTGCTGGCCACCGCGCTGGCCGCCTGGTTCCGGCGCTCGGCCTTCGGCATGGGCCTGCGGGCCATGAAGCAGGATCCGGTCAGCGCCGCCATGGCCGGCATCAACATCGTGCGCGCCCGCCTCATCACCTGGCTGATCTCGGCCGGCGTGGCCGGGCTGGCTGGCGGCGTCTATGCGTGGAACCTGTCGGTGTTCTATCCCGAGGCGGTGTTCACCCTGCAGATCTCGGTGTTCGCCATCGTGTTTTCGCTCTTCGGCGGCGTGGGCACGGTCATCGGTCCCATCATCGGTGCGAGCGTGCTGTACAGCCTGTACTCGGCCATCGGCATTTCGACGCCGCAATACTTCCAGCTCATCTACGGCCTGCTCATCGTGTTGCTGGTGCTGTTCATGCCTGGCGGCGTGCTGTCGCTGTTTGCGCGCAGAGGTGTCCGTGTCTTCTAACCAACCCATCCTCCAGCTCCAGGGCGTGAACAAGCGCTTCGGCGGGCATGTGGTGCTCAACGCCGTGAGCTTCAGTCTGGCGCCCGGCGAGATCGTCGGTCTGGTCGGCCCCAACGGCTCGGGCAAGACCACGACCATCAACGTCATTTCAGGTCTGTACCGCGCCGACAGCGGCAGCATTCTGTTCGACGGCAAACCCGTGAACCAGGTGCCCATGCATCAGCTGGCCAAGCTCGGCATCAACCGCACCTTCCAGGTGCCCAAGACCTTTCGCGACATGACGGTGCGCGAGAACATCGAGGTCGCCGCGCATTTCGGCCACGCCGACCAGCGCGTGGATGTGGACGCGATCCTCCGCGACATCGATCTGCAGGCGCAGGCCGACAAGCCGGCCGGCGCCCTCACGGTGAACCAGCAAAAGCTGCTCGACCTCGGCCGCGCGCTGGCCACCGGGCCGAAGCTGCTGCTGGTCGACGAGATCGGCGCGGGCCTGAACCCGGCCGAGCTCGGCGGCATTGCCGAGTTGTTGCGCAAGCTGTCGCAGCGCGGCATCGCCCTCATCGTGGTGGAGCATCTGATGGCCTTTCTGGGCAGCATCACCTCGCGGGTCATCGTGCTCGGTGCCGGGCGCATGTTGTTCGAGGGTTCACTCGACGCCGCCTCTCGCCATCCCGAGGTCGTGGCCGCCTTTTTTGGGGAGGCCGCATGAGCGCGCCGGGCCGTTCCCAAGCGCTCATCCCGCAGCGCGTAGTGCGGAGGGTAGCCCAGTGAGCGACGCCAAGACCGCGCGCCGCGACGACGCCCTGCTGTCGGTACGCGATGTGCAGACCGGCTACGGCGCGCTGCAAGTGCTCTGGGGCGTGGACCTCGACGTGATGCCCGGCGAGACCGTGCTGCTGCTCGGCGCCAACAGTGCGGGCAAGTCCACCTTGCTGCGCACCCTCATCGGCCTGCTGCCCTGCTGGCGCGGCGACATCACCTTAGCCGGTGAACGTCTCGACGCCCTCGCCCCGGATCAGCGTATCCGCCGCGGCATGGCCTATATGTCGGAGCTGGGCGTGTTCCCGACCCTGTCCATCGACGAAAACATCGCCCTGGGCGGCTACTTCCTCAGCGACGCGCAGGTGCGCAAGCGCAAGGACCAGCTGTTCGCGCTGTTTCCCGATCTTGCCGCCAAGCGGCGCGACGCCGCGGGCACGCTCTCGGGCGGACAGCGCAAGATGCTGGGCATCGCCAAGGTGCTGATTTCCGAGCCCCAGCTGCTGCTGATGGACGAGCCGTCCTCGGGCCTGGCGCCGGTGTTCGTGAAGCAGGTCATCGAGGTGCTGAAGACCAGCATCGGCGCCGGCACGGCCCTGCTCATCGCCGAGCAGAACGTGGCCTTCCTCGAACTGGCCGACCGCGGCTATCTGATCGATCATGGCAAGGTGCGCCTCTCGGGCACCCGCGCCGAACTCGAAGCCAGCGACGCGGTCCGCGAAACCTATTTCGGGTTGTAGGCGGGTTGTAGACTCTGAGCCGCTGCGCGGCATTGGGCCGCGCCTCGTGCCCCATGCCCCAACCCGCGCCACAGAGAGAAGCCGCCCAGCAAAACGCCTACCGCCGCATCTACCCCCTTCGGGTGATCGGCATGGGACTCGGGGGGCTGTCGATCGCGGCCGTGCTGATCGAGCAGCAGGCCGCCCCGTGGCGCTGGTCGCTGATGATCGCAAGCTGCCTGCTTTGGCCGCAGATCGCCCTGCTTCGGGCTCGTCTGAGTACCGACGCCTACCGCGCCGAAAAACACAACCTGCTGATCGATTCGGCCATCGCCGGGATGTGGGTGCCCTTGATGCACTTCAACCTGCTGCCCAGCGTGGTCCTGGTGACGGTGACCACCTTCGACAAGCTCAGCAGCGGCATGCGACGGCTGTGGCTGGCTTCGCTGCCCGGGCTGTTCGGCACCGCCGCGCTCGTGGCCCTGGTCCTGCGTCCGCCGCTGGAACTGCAGAGTTCGCTGCTGGTGATCGTGTGTACCCTGCCCCTGCTGATCGTGCATACGCTGTCGAGCAGCATCGCCAGCTACCGCCTGATCCGCACCGTGTCGCGGCAGAACAAGCAGCTCGAACTGCTGCGCCGCACCGACGCCCAGACGGGGCTGTACGCCCGTGAACACTGGCAGCAGCAGGCCGACGCGGCGCTGCAGCGGTTTCATGCCACCGGCCAGCCCGCCTGTCTGTTGATGATCGACGTGGATCACTTCAAACGCGTGAACGACACCTACGGCCATACCGCTGGCGACGAGGTCATCCGCGCCGTGGGGCAGCTCATCCGCGATTGCATCCGCGCCGAAGACAGCGCGGGCCGCTACGGCGGCGACGAATTCGCCGTCCTGTGCCACCACATCGACATGGCCGACGCGCGACACATCGCCGAGCGCATCCGCACCCAGCTGCTGACGCTGCGGCTGCCGGATCACCCGGCCTTGCGCCTGAGCAGCAGCATCGGCCTGGCCGAGGCCGAGGCCAGCTACGCCAACCTCCAGTCGTGGATGGCCGCAGCCGATGCTGCGCTCTACGCGGCCAAGCATCAGGGCCGCAACCAGGTGGTGAACCTGCCGCTGGCGGCCGCGCCGCTCTGTTGATCCGGCCTGGAGAAGTAGGAACGGGCATGGCCTCGCCATGCAAGCGTCTCCCCCTCCCAACCTCCCCCACGCAGTGGGGGAGGAGAAGACTGCGCTGCGCGCGATCTGCGTAAGCCCTCCCAACCTCCTCCACACTGTGAGGGAAGCGTGTTGGCCCCCTCTCCACTTGTGGGGAGGGTTGGGGTGGGGTGCCGTTTCAGACTTCAACGCGTCAGATCAATAACCCCCCTCGGCGCCCCTTCCTGATCGCGCCACCTTCTTCGCGGTTCTATTCACGCCGAACATCAAAACAGAGCATGAGCGGAAATAGTTGTCAATTCGCGTCCTGACTATGGCTCAGGCCCCTTCAATCGACAGGTTGCAGCCTTTACATTTCTTGTCATTGATAGGCTCTCACCCCGCCGCCATGTCGCAACCAGCCGAGATCAGCACCGCACCGCAAGCCATCGCGGCGGCGCGTGTGCGTCTGCTGCTGGGCACGGTGCCCGTGTCGGCCGCGACCAACGCCTCGGTGGCACTCATCGCCACCAGCCTGCTGCACGGCAGCATGCCGAGCGGGGGGTTTCACGCATGGGGCGCCGGCATGATCGGGCTGCAGCTTCTGCGCCTGGTGGTCTGGGCGGCCTGGCGCCGCCAGCCGACCGAGCCGTTGGCGCAAGCGCCGCTGAGCGGGCGGCTGCGCGTGCTGCGCGGGGGATACTGGCTGACGGGCATCTGCTGGGGACTCATCCCGATGATGCTGTTCCCCGAGGACACGCTCGCCCAATCGTTCGTCGCCTTCTTTCTGGCTGGCGTCAGCGGGGCCGCCGTCGCGGGCCTGGCCTTCGATGCCTGGGCTTCCGGGCTGTTCGTCGTCTCGGTCATTGCCCCGCTGGCGCTGCGGCTGGCACTGGCGCACTCGCCGCTGGCGCTGGCCATGGCGGCGATGGTGGGGCTCTACCTGCTCTATCTGGGCGTCGCCATCCGCCGTGGGCAGATCCAGTTTCTGCAGTTGCTCGACTGGCGCACCCGGGCCGATGGGGCGCGGGCGCGCACGGCTCGTCAGGCCCAGCTCAACGCCCTGCTCGCCGAGATCAATCAGCTCGGCGCCGGTGCCACCGACACGGCCACGCTGTATGCCACCATCTGCCGCGTTGCGGGCCAGAGCGGCATGGCTCCGCTGAGCTTCGTGCAGCGGGACACGACCGATGGCCGCTTTGAAGTCGTTGCGCAATCCGCCGCCCTGCCGGAGGGCGCGCTGAACACGCCGCACCTGGATCTCGCCTGGCGCCAGAACCGGCCCGAGTTCCTCGGCGATGGCCAGAGCCTGGACGCTTGCCTTCCCTTGCACGCGCGCGGCGCGGTCTGTGCCGTGCTGCGCGTGGTCTGCCCCAACGCCTCGGAGATGGACGACATCCTGCGCGAATGGCTGCTGAATCTCGCCGCCAGCATCGACCGGGGTTTGCAGGCCATCGGGCAGCGCGAGCGCATCGACCGGCTGCAAAAACTCTACCGCGCCCTGATCAGCGAGGGCGAAGTGGTGCTGCAGTCCCGCAGCGCCGAAGAGATGTTGCAGCACACCTGCGACACCCTGGCCACCGACACGCAGTTCCATGCGGCCTGGCTGGCCCGGCCGGACGAAAGCGGCGCGTTCCGCGTCCTGGCTCGCGCCGGGGCGGGTGCCGAGCAGCTCGATCATTTCCGCGTGCACCTCGACGACGCCAATCGGGTGCCCCTGGTGCTGCGCGTGTGGGACACGCAGACGCTGCAGGTCTGCAATGATCTGCTGCACGATCCCGATATGCGGCCCTGGCAGGCCTCGCTGTCGCGCTACCGCTGGCATGCGGCCCTGGCCGCCCCAGTGCGGCGCGGAGGTGCGCTCTGGGGCGTGCTCGTGTTCACTTCGCCTCAACCCCAGACCTTCGACGATCAGACCGTCGCTCTGTGCGAGCAGGTCGCCGCCCTGCTGGGCTACGGGCTCGACGAGCTCGACCTGAAAGAGCGCCTGGGCCATCTGCAGCGCATCGAAGCCCACCGTGCACGTCACGACACGCTTACTGGCCTGCCCAATCGCTATGCCCTGGAGCAATACCTTCCTGAAGTCATTGCCCGCGCGCGTCGGCACGGCAGCGTGTTCGCCCTCGGCATGATCGACCTCGACGGCTTCAAACGCGTCAACGACACCTGGGGCCACAGCGCAGGCGACCGCGTACTGCGCGAACTCACCCGCCGCCTGCAGAGCGTGCAGCGCCAGACCGACTTCCTCGTCCGCCTGGGCGGCGACGAGTTCATCGTCGTGATGGAAGACCTCAATCCGCTCGAAATCCAGAGCGGCTTCGCCAACAGCGTGCAGCGGTTGCGCCAGGCCGTGGCCTCGCCTTTCGAGGTTGCCCCGAATGTGCAACTGCCCATGGAGATGAGCATCGGCATTTCCGCCTACCCCCTTGATGCGCAAGACGCCGAAGGCCTCATGCGGCTGGCTGACAAGGCGATGTACGCGGCCAAGACGCAGAGCAAATCAGGGGTCGAATCCCTCGTCTGAAAACGCCGTCCGGGCCAGTCTGCGCCTGACCCTTCTTCCGAGACCTCACCCGAGCACGGCCGCCAACACGCCGCGCAGGCTGTTGACCACGGCAAGCCGTTCGGCGCGCTGCAGGTCGGCGGCTTGCAGCACGGCCTCGCGCAGCCCACCATGATCGATCAGCCACTGCCGCGCCACGCCGGGCAGCAGACCGCTGCTCCGCGCCGGGGTGCACCACTGGCCGTCGAGGCGCAACAGCAGCGAACTGCGCCCGCCTTCACACAGTTCACCGCGCGCGTTGCAGAACACCTGGTCGAATGCGCCCCGGGCCTGGGCGGCCTGCCAGGCGGCGTCGTAGCGGGCGCGGTGCGTGGTCTTGTGGCGCAGGAACACGTCGGAGGCATCGAGCACGTCCGCGGCCCGCAGCAACCTTACCGGCTGCTGCGGCGCCGGCGGCATGGGCTGCACCTCAAGCTCGAACGCGCCCGACTTGCGCAACACCAGCCGCGTGCGCCAGGGCGCGGGGGCGAGCCCGTCGCACGCGGCCTGCCAGGGGTCGGAGTTCTCTTGTCGTAGGACGGTGGCGGGACATTCAAGATCGTGATGGGCCTCGGCCAGTTCCTGGCGCAGCGCGGGCAGATCGCAGGCAAAGCCGAAGTACGCGGCCGATTGGGCCAGACGGGCCAGATGCCGCTCGATGCGCCCGCTCTGCGCAGGCCATAGCGCGGCAAAGGTCTCGATCAGGCCGAAGCCCGGATCGTGTGCGGTGACGAAGCGCAGCTTGTCCCAGCACTCCTGCCACTCGGCGGCGGGCTCGGAGTCGGCCACCACGCCGCTGCCCACGCCGAGCCGGAAGGCACGAGTGCCCGCGCCTGCGCCCGTGGACTGCATGGCGTCGTCAACTTCCAGGGTGCGGATGGGCACATTGAAAACCGCCTGCGGCCCCGTGGTCTCGGAACGCGGGTCGATGAAGCCCAGCGCGCCGGTGTAAAGCCCGCGCGGTCCGCCCTCCAGCGCACGGATGATCTCCATGCTTTTGCGCTTGGGCGCGCCGGTGACCGAGCCGCAAGGAAAGAGCGCGGCGAAGATCTCCGCCCACCGCCGGGGAGCCGCCTGCTCGTCGAGCACGGCCTGCACGCTCGACGTCATCTGCCACACGGTCGGATAGGGCTCGACGGTGAAGCGCTCGGGCACCTGCACGCTGCCCGGCACGGCCAGCCGCCCGAGGTCGTTGCGCAGTAGATCGAGGATCATCAGATTCTCGGCGCGGTTCTTGGGATCGGCCGCCAGCGCCCGCGCGGCCTGCGCGTCGGCCTGGGGCTCGGCCCGGCGCGGCGCGGTGCCCTTCATCGGCCGCGCCCGCAGGGCCGCCCCGTCGCGGGCGAAAAACAACTCGGGCGAGAAGCTCAAGATCCAGCGTTCGCCCAAGCGGGCCAGACAGGAATAGCGCGTGGGCTGCGCCTGCCGCAGCGCGGCATAAAGCGCCAGCGGATGACCGAACACCTGCCCGTGCAACGGCCAGGTGAAGTTGATCTGATAGCAGTCACCGGCGTGCAGGTGTTCGGCAATACGGGTCAGCGCCGCGGTGTACTGCTCGGGCGCGATGCCCGGTTGCAAGGCGGCCACGCCGCACGGCTCTTGCGGCAGATGCGCCGTCTGCCTCTGCAGCCATCGGCTCACCCCTTGCGCGTCCAGCATGGTGACCGCCTCGAACGCGAGCGCCTCGACCAGCGGCGTGTCTTTCTGATCGCGATCCTGCACGGGCAGACCCGCCAGCGCCGCTGCCGCCTCATAGGCCACGAAGAGAGCCACCTGCAAACCCTGCGCGACGGCCCATTCCACCTGCTCGAAAGCCGGCGCAACCTCGCTTTCGGCCACAGCGCTCCACCGCGACACCGGCGTGAGCAACAGGCGGCTGGTGGGCTGCGCGGAATCGGCCTGCGCGTCGTCGAACAAGACGAAATCAGCCTGCGTGAGATTTGTCATTTTGGGGAAAACCCCTGTGCCCCTCGGCCGACAAATGCGACTTTTTGTCGCACGAGAACGCGCAACCCGCTTTCTAGAGTGTGCGCTTTGCCTTCGTCACGACGCTTCGTCCCTCGCCTTTCTCGATCCATGCGACATTCTGCCAGCCCACCCAACCCCTCCCCACGTCTGCTCCCGCTCGCGCTTGCCAGCGCGTTTTGCGGCATCGCCCTGCCTGTGCAGGCCGCGGAGGTCACGCTCCCTCCCGTGGTGGTGACCGCGCCGCAGGCCGCCCCGCCCTGGGCCCGTTTTCTGGCCGGCCAGTCGCTCGATGCCCAACGGGCGCGGACCAGCGATACCGCCAGTCTGTTGAACGGTCTGCCCGGGCTGAGCGTGAATGCCGCGGGGGGCGTGAGCGGTCTGCCGCAGATCAACGGCCTGGCCGACGACCGGCTCAACATCCAGCTCGACGGCATGGGCCTCATCGCCAGTTGCCCCAATCACATGAACCCGGTGCTGTCGTATGTCTCGCCGAATCAGGTCTCCAGCATCACGGTGTATCCGGGCGTGGCGCCTGTGTCTGTCGGCGGCGATGCCATCGGCGGCGCGATCGACGTGAAAACCGCCCCGCCGCAGTTCGCCGCGCCGGGCAAGACCATCGCCGGCGGCGAAGTCAGCGCGGGCTACCGTACCAATGGCAGCGGCAAGGATCTGGGTCTCTCGGCGCATTACGGCACCGACGCCTTTGCCATCCGCTACGACGGCAGCCTGGCCAAGGCCGACGATTACAAGGCCGGAGGCGACTTCAAGAGCTTCACCGCCACCGGCAATCCCGGCCAGAGCCTGGGACGCGACGTGGTCGGCTCCACGGCCTACGACGTGCGCAACCACCTTCTGGGCATGGCCTGGCGCGGCGACAAGCAATGGCTCGACCTGACGCTCGGCTATCAGGATGTGCCCGAACAGCTCTACCCCAACCAGCGCATGGACATGCTGGGCAACACCGAGAAGCGCTTCGATCTGCACTGGCAGCGCCAGTTCGCCTGGGGTGAGCTGGATGCCCGCGCCTATCACGAGACCGTGGACCATCACATGGACTTCGGCGCGGACAGGCGCTTCTGGTACGGCAGCGCAAGCGGCGGTCCCACCGCGTCGTATGGCGTGCCCTGTTCGCCCATCTCTGCCACTTGCGCGGCGGGCATGCCCATGGACACAGAAAGCCACACCACCGGCGCCAAGGTCAAGGCTAGCTTCGACCTCAGCGCCACCGACACCCTGCGCATCGGCACCGAATTCCAGCGCTACCGCCTGGAAGACTGGTGGCCGCCGTCAGGCGCAGGCATGTGGCCAGGCACCTTCTACAACATCAACGACGGTGTGCGTGATCGTCTGAGCCTGTGGGGCGAATGGCAAAAGCAGATCACCCCGCAATGGCAGACGCTCGCGGGTGTGCGCGTGGATCAGGTGCGCACCGACGCGGGGCCGGCCTCGGGCTACGCCAATACCAACGGCATGGGCATGATGGCCACGTATCAGGCGCGAGATGCCGCGCTCTTCAACGCCACGAGCCGCGAGCGCACCGACCACAACATCGACCTGTCCTTGCTGTCGAAATACCGCGTCAGCGACACCCTCGACCTCGATGTCGGCCTGGGCCGCACCAGCCGCTCGCCCAACCTGTACCAGCTCTACCCCTGGTCCACCTGGAGCATGGCGGCGGTGATGAACAACTTTGTCGGCGACGGCAACGGCTACATTGGCAATCCCAACCTCAAACCCGAGACGGCCACCACCCTCACCGCCACCGCCGACTGGCATGCCGCCGACCGCGCCTGGGCCTTCCAGGCCACGCCGTTCTACACGCAGGTGAGCGACTACATCGACGCCGTGCAGTGGAACGCCGCCACCAACACGGCGGTCGCCACGCCGGTCACCGGGCAATTCGTCACGCTCAAATACATGAACCAGGCCGCCCGCCTGTATGGTCTCAACCTGTCGGGCAAGATGCCGCTGGCGCACCACACCGCGCTGGGCAGTTTCGGATTGCAAGGGCTGGTCAACTACACCCGGGGCAAGAACACCGATACCGACGACAACCTCTACGGCATCATGCCCCTCAACGCCCGCCTCACCCTCACCCAGACCCTGGGGGCATGGAGCAACGCCGTCGAATGGGTGCTGGTCAAGGCCAAGACCGATGTCTCCCAAGTGCGCAACGAGGTGCCCACCGCGGGTTACGGCCTGCTCAACCTGCGTGCCAGCTACAGCTGGAAGCAGGCGCGGGTGGACTTCGGTGTCGAAAACGCGCTGAACAAGTTCTACGACCTGCCCACGGGCGGCACTTACGTCGGCCAGGGCACGACCATGTCCATCAACGGTCTACCCTGGGGCATTGCCGTACCCGGGCCCGGCCGCAGCGTCTATGTGCGGGGCACCGTCTCGTTCTGACGGCTGAAGCCCGACTCGCCCGGCCCCCGTCGCTGATGGTTCGACCTCAGTGACGGGGGCCGAATCGTTTCAGGGCCTGGCCACCGTGGAGGCACTTGTTCGGCGCGACCGGGACCACGCTGAACAAGTTCCCGCGATGGCGTGCGCCGGGATGCGCGACAGCCGAGGGGCTGGTTCGGTGTTGCCTTAGCATTGGCCTTTTTTCCTCCGCCCTGGCGGAAGACCTTTTAGAAACGCCATGCACACCATCGACCGCAGAAGTTTTCTCTCCACGCTGGCCGGCGGCATGCTGTTGGGCGCCAGCCCGGTGCGGGCGCGGCAGATCCCGACCGTCAAGCTGGCCTTCATCGACCCGTTGACCGGGCCTTTCGCCGCGGTCGGACAGAATCAGTTGCAGAGCTGGCAGTTCGTGGCCGACCGGGTCAATCGCGGCAACACCGCGGGCGTGCGCTTCGAGATCGTGCCGTTCGACAACAAGGGCGCGGTGCAAGACACGGTCAATGCCTTGCAGGCCGCCGTGGATCAGGGCATCCGGTATATCTTGCAGGGCGACGGTTCGGGCGCGGCGATCGCCCTGTCGAAAGCCGTGAGCCGCCACAACAGCCGCCATCCGGGCAAGGAAGTGCTCTATCTCAACTATGCCGCCGTCGATTCGGCACTCACCGGCAGCGACTGCAGCTTCTGGCACTTTGCGCTTCAGCCCAGCGTGCCGATGACCATGCAGGCGATGACCGACGACATCCGCAACCGGCCGGAAGTCAAGCGCGTCTATCTCATCGAGCAGGACTATTCCTTCGGCCATCAGGTGGCGAAGTACGCGCGCGAAATGCTGGCGCTCAAGCGACCGGACATCCAGATCGTCGGCGAAGACTTCGTGCCCCTGGGTCAGGTCAAGGACTTTTCGCCCTACATCGCCAAGGTGCAGGCGGCCAAGGCCGACTGCGTCATCACCGCCAACTGGGGCCCCGATCTCACCCTGCTCATCAAGGCCGCGCAGCAAGGCGCACTCAAGGCCGACCTCTACACCTTCTATGCCAGCAGCCTGGGCGCACCCAGCGAAATCGGCCCTCACGACGCCGGGCGCGTCAAGCTCGTCTATTACAGCGAGCCCAACCTGCCGGGCGTGCTGCAAAGCCTGCAAAAAGGTTTTCGCGACAAGTACAAGCAGGACTTCTCGGTGCCCGCCACCTACACCGGCCTGGCCCTGCTCACCGCCGCGATGACCAGGGCGCACAGCACCGAACCGCTGAAAGTCGCCGCCGCGATGGAAGGGCTCAAATTCCGCACCTTCAATGGCGACGTCACCATGCGGGCGGCCGATCATCAGTTGCTCCAGCCCATCTATGTGAGTGCGTGGCAGCCGGTTTCGCCCACCAATCCCTACAACGTGGAACAGACGGGATACACCTTCGCACTCGAACACACCTACGACACGGTGCAGACCACGCTGCCGGCTCAGTGCACCATGCGGCGGCCGTTGATGACCGAGGTCTATCCGGTCAAGCAGCCCAGGCTTGCGGCGAGTGCGGTGAGCACGGGCGGTGCCGTGCCGCCGTCGCGCTAAAGCCGGGAGCCCTCGCCGCGGTTCCCGCATGGACGCGCTCGCACTCTCTGCGCTCAATGGCCTGAGCTACAGCCTGCTGCTGTTCCTGCTGGCTTCGGGCCTGACGCTGATTTTCTCGCTGCTGGGCATTCTCAATTTCGCCCACGGCAGTTTCTACATGCTGGGCGCCTATCTCGCCTGGCAGAGCGGCCCGTGGTTCGGCTTCTGGGGCGGCCTGGTGGTCGCGCCTCTGGGGGTGGCGCTGCTGGCCACGGCCTTCGAGGTCGGCGTGCTGCGGCGCCTGCGTGCCCAGGGTCATCTGCCCGAGCTGCTCGCCACTTTCGCGTTTGGCGTGGTGCTGGTGGAGGCCGCACGCCTGCTGTGGGGCAATGGCTCGGTGCCCTACGCCATTCCCCAGGCGCTGCAGGGCAGCCTGCTGACGCTCGGCGGCGTGGCGTTTCCGGTGTACCGCGGCTTTGTCATGGCCGTGGCGCTGACCGCGCTCGCCCTGGCCTGGCTGCTGCTGTGGCGCACGCGCGCCGGCCTGATCGTGCAGGCCGCACTGACTCACGCCCCCATGGTGTCGGCGCTGGGGCACGACGTGCGCGCGGTGCAAACTCTGGTGTTTGCCGCAGGAGCCGCGCTGGCGGGCCTCGCCGGCGCGGTGGGCGGGCCACTGCTCATCACCGAACCCGACATGGCCGCTCAGATGGGGGCGCTGCTGTTCGCCGTCATCATCATCGGCGGCCTGGGTTCGCTGCGCGGTGCGCTGCTGGGCGCGCTGCTGGTGGGCGAAGCGCAGACGCTGGCGGTGGCGGTGAACGGCTCGCTGGCCGACGGCTTCGCCTACCTGGGCTGGCATGCACCCGCCACCTGGCCAGCCAGCGACGGCCTGATCCCCAGCCTGCTGCATCTCGACCTGGCGCGCGCGGCCCCCTTGCTGCCCTATCTGCTGCTGGTCGTCGTGCTGGCGCTGCGCCCCCAGGGACTCACCCGCCGGTTTTCCGCGAAAGAGGCGCCGTGAGCGCTGGCCGTTCCGGGCGGACGCTCACCTCGACGGCGCTGTTCGCGGCGGCGGTCGCGCTGCCTGTGGCCCTGCCGTTGAGCAGCGCCGCCTTCAACCTGCTGTCGCAACTGGCCATCGCCTGGCTGTTGCTCCTATCCGTCGGACTGCTAGTCACGCGCGCCGGGCTGTTGAGTTTCGGACAGGCGCTGTACGCCGGGCTGTCGGCCTACGCGGCGGCGCATGCGATGAATGCCATCGCCGCGGCCGGCTGGCCGCTGCCCTTTGCGCTCGTGCCGCTGTACGGCGGTCTGTTCGCCGCGGGCGTCGCGCTGGTGGCCGGACCGATCAGCGTGCGCCACGGCGGGCTGAGTTTCGCCATGATCACCCTGGGGCTCGGTCTGCTGGTGGCCATCGCCGCGCCGATGCTGCAAGGCTTCTTCGGCGGCGAAGGCGGTGTCTCGACCGACCGTACCGCGGGGCCCGTCTGGCTGGGGCTGAACCTGCTGTCGCAGCGACAGGTCTACGGCGTCAGCGCGGCCTATGTGCTGCTGGCCGCGGGTTTGCTCCGCTGGCTTGATGGCACCCGGCTCGATCTGCTGGCCCGCGCCGTGCGCGACAACCCTCTGCGCGTTGCCGTGAGCGGCAGCGCGCCGCGTCGCGTGCGCCTGCATCTCGTGCTGGTGAGCGCCTTCCTCGCGGGTCTGGCTGGTGCTTTGCAAACCCTGCGTGTCGAACAGGTGAGCGCCGGGGCACTCGGCCTGCCGCAATCGAGCATGGCCCTGCTGTTCAGCCTGGCCGCGGGCAGCGGGACGGCGTGGGGCGCCTTGCTCGGCGCGGGATTGATGGTGGGCAGCGAGGTCTTGCTGGCCTCGCTCTCCCAGGCGTGGATGCTGTATGTCGGCCTTGGTTTTCTCGCCATCGTGATCTGGGCGCCTCAGGGTTTGGTCGAGGTCTTGCATGAGCTGGCGCGTCGTCTGCGCGCCCGGCGCGACCCCGATCTACTGTGGGGGCTGGCCGCCCTGCTGGTTTGCGGCGGGTTGTCGCTCATCGGCGCGAGCAGTCTGATCGAACTGCTCTACGCCGTGCGCCAACAACTGCTGGCGCACGGCGTGCTGCGGCTTTGGGGGGTGTCGGTGCGCGCCGACAGCGCCGAGGTCTGGGCGGGCGCGGCATGGCTGGCTGTGGTGAGCACGGGGCTTGGTGTGCTGGTGAGGCGCGTTCTGGCACCGAGACTGCGCGTCGAAGGCGAGGCGGCATGAGCGCTGCGTCGGGCCTGCCTGTGCTCGATGTTCGCGGCGTGCGCTGCGTGCTCGGCGGCCAGACCATCCTCTCGAATCTGAGCCTGCGGATCGAGGCGGGCGAGCGCGTGGCGCTCGTCGGCCCGAACGGCGCGGGCAAGTCCACGCTGTTTCAGGCGATCAGTGGACTGCTGCCCTTGCGCGCCGGCAGCATCTGGCTCGCGGGCCAGCGCATCGACCGGCTGCATCCAAGCCAGATCGCGCTTGCGGGCCTGGGTCGCAGCTTTCAGTCGCCGCAGGTCTTCGGCGCGTTGAGCGTGGCGGACAATCTGCGTTGCGCCCTCGTGGCGCGCCAGCGTCCGCGCCAGTGGTGGCGGCAGCGGGCGGGCGACGCCTCGCTGGAGCGCGACACGCAGCACTGGCTCGACGTCCTGCGACTGCAGACCTGCGCAGACGCCGCCGCCCAGCAGATCGACTATGCCCGCCTGCGCGCACTCGAACTCGGATTGGGACTGCTCGGCCAGGCCCCGCTGCTTCTGCTCGACGAGCCCACCGCGGGCATGAGCCGCGCCCAGGCCGGGCACATGCTCGATCTGATCGAACACGTCTGTGCCGACCGCACGCTGCTGCTGATCGAACACGACCCCGGCGCCGTGTTCCGCCTGGCAAGCCGGGTGGTGGTGGTGCACCAGGGCCAGGTGCTGGCCGACGGAACGCCGACGCAGATCCGCGACGATGCCCGGGTGCAGGCGGTCTATCTGGGCGCGGCGCCATGAGGCCGATGCCTCCCGGTGGGCGGGCGCTCGAGATCGAAGCGCTGCATGCAGGCTATGGGCGGGTGCAGGTCTTGCGCGGCGTGCACCTGCAAGTGCGCGCCGGTGAGCTGCTCCTGCTTCTTGGACGCAACGGCAGCGGGCGCAGCACCCTGCTCAAGGCGCTGATGGGCCTGATTCCCGCCACCGGATCGGCCCGGCTGGATGGGCGCGAACTGCTCGTCCTGCCCGCACACCGCCGCGCACGCCTGGGGCTGGGCTACGTGCCCGAGCAGCGCGAGATCTTTCCCCGCCTGAGCGTGCGGCAAAACCTTCTTCTGGGGGCCAACCCCGCGCGCACGGACCCGGGCGCCTCGCGCTGGAACGCAGCGACCGTGCAGCGCCTCTTCCCAGCCCTGACGCCGCGTCTGGGCGTGTCGGCCCAGGCGCTTTCGGGCGGCGAACAGCAGATGCTCGCCCTCGCCCGGGCGCTGATGGGCAACCCCGATCTCTTGTTGCTCGACGAGCCGACCGAAGGACTGGCGCCGCAGCGCGTGGCCGAGACGGCGGATCTCGCCGCTCGGCTGCGGTCTCTGGGGCTGGGCCTGCTCATGGTCGAGCAAAAGCCCTGGGCACGCGCGCTGGCCGATCGCGTGGTGGTGCTGGGCGATGGCCGGGTGCAGTTCGAGGGCCCGCCGCGCGACCTGCCGCAGGACGTGTCAGCCGCCTGGCTTTGAGCGCCCCTTGTTTCGCGCCGCCGCGGCGCGCAGGCGGCGCGCGGTCATGGGCTCGACCCGCAGCGGACCGCAGAGATCGATGCGATCGCCGTCGCGCAGCACCTGCTGGGGGCTCACGCGCCGGCCATCGATGGCCGCGAGAATCTCGGCCCCGGCCCGTTCGGGATGCACGTTCCGTAAGCCGCAGACCTCGAGCGCCTGCGCCACCGTGGCCCCCGTGGGCAAGGCGACAAATCGTAGATCGGCCGGCGCGTTTTCCGGCGCGTAGAACACCGCGATACGCACGAGCCCGTCGCCTTCAGCGTGGCCCATAGACCTGCTTGGCGCGCAGCACGAAGGCATCGACAAAACTGCTGGCGATATGGTTGAACACCGGGCCGATGACCTTCTCCACGAGAAAATTGGAGAACTTGTAATCGAGCACGAACTCGACCTTGCAAGCCTTGCCGTCGGCCAGCGGGTTGAACACCCAGCGGCCGTGCAGCGCCGAGAACGGTCCGTCGACCAGTCGCATGCGGACCTCCTCGCCGGGCACATGGGTGTTCAGCGTGGTGAAGCTCTGGCGTATGCCCTTGAAATCGATGGTCACGCTGGCCCGCACCGTGTCGCCCTCTTCGGCCTGCACCGAGGTGCCTCCGCACCAGGGAAGGAATTGCGGATAGGAGGCCACATCGGTGACCAGGTCGTACATTTCCTGCGGGCTGTACCAGATGAGGACGGATTTGTGAACCTGGGGCATGGACGAGCGTACGCGGATCGAGGCTTCTTAGAATGACAGGATTGTATTGAGGGCCGAACGCCCCATATTCCCCCGCATGAGCATCGCCGAAAACCGCAAGGCCCACTTCAATTACTTCCTCGAAGACCGCTTCGAGGCGGGCATCGTGCTCGAAGGCTGGGAGGTCAAATCCATTCGTTCCGGGCAGGTGCAGCTCACCGACGGCTATGTCGTCATCCGCGACGGCGAGTTGTTTCTCATCGGCATGAACGTCACGGCGCTGAACAGCGCCTCCACCCATGTGCGGCCGGACGCCTCGCGCACCCGCAAGCTGCTGATGCACAAGGACGAAATCCGCAAGCTGATCGGCAAGGTGGAACAGCGCGGCTACACCCTGGTGCCGATCAATCTGCACTACAAGGGCGGCCGGGTCAAACTCGATCTGGCGCTGGGCAAGGGCAAGAAAGACCACGACAAGCGCGACACCGAGGCCAAGCGCGACTGGCAGCGGGAAAAGGCCCGCATCATGAAAACGCGCTAGCGTTTCAAGACCATCGCGCCGGGCCCATCGTTTTCGCACTGCGCTGGTGCCAAACCACGCACGTCAGCCTCGGCGTGGTGCGGCATGGTCAACAGGCCGGGCCTGAGCTGCCAATTACTCGACAAGAGCACCCTTTGCGTGTGCACGGGTTCACATCTTTGGCCGACCTATGCATTGGTCTGAATATTGCGAACTCCCCAGCATCACTCGATCGGGGTTCTCATGCACCACACCCACGCACAACCTGCCAGAAAACACCGTTTCTCTGCCGCCATCACGCTCTTGCTCGCCAGCGGCCTTCCCCTGAATGCCACGGCACAGTCGGTGCCCGCCACGCTGTCGACCCCCCATATCGCCCAGGCCGCCACGCTGAACGCTGGCGATACCGCGTGGATGCTCGCCTCCACGGCCCTGGTGCTGATGATGACCATTCCGGGCCTGGCCCTGTTCTATGCCGGCATGGTGCGCAAGAAGAACATCCTCGGTGTCACCATGCAGGTCTTCGCCACCACGGTGCTGGTCACGCTGTTGTGGTTCGTCGCCGGATACAGCCTGGCCTTCATGCCCGGCAATGCCTTCATCGGCGACCTGTCGCGGCTGTTTCTCGACGGGGTGTTCTACAGCAAGAGCAGCGGCACGGTCTCGGTCAGCGAACTGGCGCCCACCATTCCCGAGTCGGTCTACGTGATGTTCCAGATGACGTTTGCCATCATCACGCCGGCCCTGATCGTGGGCGCCTTTGCCGAACGCATGAAGTTCTCCGCCATGCTGATCTTCATGGGCCTGTGGTCGCTTCTGGTTTACGCGCCGGTGGCGCATTCGGTGTGGGAGCCGTCGGGCTGGCTGGCCTCGATGGGCATGCTCGATTTCGCCGGCGGCACGGTGGTGCACATCAACGCCGGTGCGGCCGGCCTGGCCTGCGCCATCGTGCTGGGCAAGCGTCAGCGCTGGGGCGAAGAGCCCTTTCTCCCCGCCAACCTGGCCTACACCATGATCGGTGCCGCGTTGCTCTGGGTGGGTTGGTTCGGATTCAACGCGGGCTCGGCCTGCGCCGCCGATGGCCGCGCCGGCATGGCGATGCTGGCCACGCAGATCGGCACCGCGGCCGCGGCGTTCAGCTGGATGCTGACCGAATGGACGCTGCGCGGCCGCCCGACGCTGCTGGGAATCTGCTCGGGTGCCGTGGCCGGGCTGGTGGCGATCACGCCGGCCTCGGGTTTCGTCGATCCGATGGGGGCGGTTGCCGTGGGGCTGATCTCAGGCGTGGTGTGCTATTGGGGCGCCACCGGGCTCAAAAGACTGCTCGGCGCCGACGATGCGCTCGATGTGTTCGGCATCCACGGCGTCGGGGGCTTCGCCGGGGCGGTGCTCACGGGCGTTTTTGCCGTGCCGACCTACAGCGGCCAGACGGCATCGATCCTCGTTCAGGCACTGGGTGCGAGTGCCACGCTGGCCTACAGTTTTGTCGCCAGCTACATCCTGCTCAAAATCATCGATGCCCTGATCGGCCTGCGCGTCGGCGCCGACGAGGAAGAGGCCGGGCTGGATCTGAGCCAGCATGGCGAACGCATCGAATGACGCCGACCCTCACAGGAGCACTGGCCATGGGAAGCACCGAAGCCGTCGCGCTGGCCGCGCATCTGCATGTTCTGCTGCGCCGCAAGATCGGCCGGGTGACCGACACCGAGTGGATGGCGCAAAACGCCGAGTACGCCCTCGAAGTGCTGCGCATCGCCCGCAGCGAGAACGACGCCGATCTGCGTCTGTGGGCCGATCGCTTCGAGGCGGTGATGTTTCCGCACGGCGCGGCCAAAACCACCCCGCGAAGCGGCGCGGACAAGCATCCGCCCGAGAAAGCCCCTGCCCCGCCCTCCTACCTCGGCCGTCTGCGTTAGGCCGCGCCGATGCCGGGCACCAGACTGCCAGCCGCCGCCGCGGTCTTTTGCGCCGCGGTGAAATCGAGCATGCGCTGCACCGGCAGGCGCGCGCGCGCCGCCAGCGCCGGATCGAGTTCGATGGCGTTGGCCCCCGTCTCCAGCACCCGGGCCAGGCCGCCGAGGCTGTTCATCGCCATCCAGGGGCAATGCGCGCAGCTCTTGCAGGTGGCGGCGTTGCCCGCCGTGGGCGCGGCGATGAAGGTCTTGCCGGGGTTCTGCTGCTGCAGCGCGTGGAACATGCCGGCATCGGTGGCGACGATGAACTCGGGCGCGTCGAGCTCGCGCGCGGCGCGGAGAATCTGCGAGGTCGATCCCACCACGTCCGCCAGCGCCACCACCTGCGCCGGACTTTCGGGATGGACCAGCACGCGGGCCTTGGGATGCTCGGCCTTGAGCATCTCGAGTTCGAGGGCCTTGAATTCGTCGTGGACGATGCACGAGCCCTGCCACAGCAGCATGTCGGCACCGGTTTGCTGCTGAATGTAGCCGCCCAGGTGGCGGTCAGGTGCCCAGAGGATTTTTTCGCCTCGCGCATGCAGGTGGGCCACGATGTCGAGCGCACAGCTCGAGGTCACCACCCAGTCGGCGCGCGCCTTCACCGCCGCGCTGGTGTTGGCATAGACCACCACGGTACGGTCGGAATGGGCGTCGCAGAAGGCGCTGAACTGCGGGGCGGGGCAGCCCAGATCGAGCGAGCAGTTGGCGTCGAGATCGGGCATGAGCACGCGCTTGTCCATCGACAGCATCTTCGCGGTCTCACCCATGAAGCGCACGCCCGCCACCACCAGGGTGGTCGCCGGATGGCGGGCGCCGAAGCGCGCCATTTCCAGCGAATCGGCCACCAGCCCGCCGGTGGCCTGGGCCAGATCCTGCAGGTCGGGATGGGTGTAGTAGTGCGCGACCAGTGCCGCATCGTGGGCGCGCAGCAGCTCAGCGCAACGGCTCATGAGGGCTTCGCGTTCGGCCGGATCGGGCTCAGTGGGTACGCGTGCCCAGGCTTGGGACGTGCCGGTGACGGGGCTTTCGAACGTGACGGCAAAGGTGTCGGTCATGCGGACTTCCTGTTGGGCGAAGCAGGTCAATCAGGCCGGAGTGAAGCGCATCGACAGATCGACGGCGCGTACATCCTTGGTGAGCTTGCCCACCGAGATGCGGTCGATGCCGGTTTCTGCAATGCCTCGCACGGTTTGAAGATCAACCCCGCCCGAGACTTCGAGCACGGCGCGTCCGGCGTTGAGGTGCACGGCGGTGCGCAATTGTTCCAGCGACATATTGTCCAGCAGGATCATGCTCGCCTGCGCCGTCAGGGCCTCATCGAGTTGTTCGAGGGTCTCTACCTCGATCTGGATGAACTGGGCCTGCGCCGCAACCCGCCTGGCCTGCTCCAGGGCGGCCGTCACTCCACCCGCGGCGGCGATGTGGTTTTCCTTGATCAGCACGGCGTCGAACAGCCCCAGACGGTGATTCATGCCCCCGCCCACGCGCACGGCATACTTCTGCGCCAGGCGCAGCCCGGGCAGGGTCTTGCGGGTATCAACGATCTGCGCCCGCGTGCCGCGCACCACGTCCACATACTCGGCCGTGCGCGTGGCCACGGCGCTGAGCAGTTGCAGAAAATTGAGCATCGTGCGTTCGGCGGTGAGCAGCGCGCGGGCGTTGCCGCGCAGTTGCAGGAAGACCTGATCGGCCCGCAGAGTCCCGCCTTCTGGCGTCAGCCACTCCACATGAGCGCCAGGATCGAGGGCGCGCAGGCACGCATTGGCCCAGGGCGCGCCACACAGGCGGGCCGCCTCGCGGCTGCGCACCGTGGCCTGGGCCATGGCGTCCGGCGCGATCAGGGCAGCCGTGAGATCGCCCGTTCCCACATCTTCTTCCAGGGCGCGCCGCACATCGCGTGCGGCCAGAGTCTGCACATCCATCATGCTGGGATCGCCTTTCTTCATGGTGTGATCGGTCAGAGCAAGAAGTGTAGGTGCAAGCCCGGCCTGGCCGCACGCACTGTAGAGATCGGCAGACCCTCGCAAACCTGTGGTACGCCTGTGTCACAACTGCGACAGTTTTTCAGCGTTTTGTGCGCTGCAAAAATCGATTGGGCGCAAGGAAGAAGGCCAAAAACAAGGGTTTTCCCTAGTTCTCACCGTGAATTCCCTATATTGACAAGTCTATATCAGCATTCGCTAATATTGCGCCACGTCAATGAGAGCACACCATGGAAACCACCTTCGCCAGCCCGCCGTCCACCACCGCCATTCCTCTGGCCAATCTGCGCAAGACCCTTGCGCGCACCAAGGAGCCGGCCGCCAGCCGCATGGGGCATACCGAGGTGGTCAACGCCTGGCGCGGCGCGTCGGATTGCCGCAACTGCGGCGTGCGCCGCATTGCCCTGTTTGGCGCGCTGCGCATGGAAGATTTCGACAATTTCCATCAGGTCATCGACGACATGCAATACGGCGCGGGCCAGCAGTTGTTCAGCGAAGGGCAGCGCGGTGAGTGGCTCTACACCATCAAGACCGGCTATGTGAAGCTCGAACGTGTGCTGCCCGATGGCACCCGCCGCATCACCCGCGTGGCCCGTCGCGGCGACCTCATCGGCCTGGAGTGCTTCATTCACGAGCCCTACATGCACCACGCCTCGGCCATTGGCGCGGTGCGGGTGTGCCGCATCCCGGTCGATGTGATCCGCAAGATGGAGGAACAGGTGCCCAATCTGCGCCAGGAATTCCTGGAGCGCTGGCATCGCGCCCTGCGCGATACCGACGAATGGGCGCTGCTGCTGGGCTCGGGTGCCATTCCCGCGCGCATGGCGCGCCTGCTGCTCAAGCTGGCCGATCCGGAACTCAACGACACCATCACCCTGCCCAAGCGCAGCGACCTCGGCGCCATGCTGGGCGTGGCCCTTGAGACGGCCAGCCGCGTCATCGCTCAGTTCGAGCGCGACAAGCTGCTCGAACATGTCGGCCCGCGCCTGTTCCGCGTCAATCGTCCCGCGCTCGGATTGGTGGCGCAGCCCGAACGCGCGGTCTGACACCGATCGAATCTCACCAATTCCTCACTCAACGCGGCAACCCCCACCCACGACGAAGCCGTCGAACCGTTTCCTTGCAGCTTGGGCACATCCTGCGGAGTCATTCCGGGATGTGCCTTGTTTTTTGGGCCTCCCCCTGGCCGGAAGGACCGGATTCAGACCGACCGCTCCAGCCAGTCAGTAACGGGTTGCCACTGTTCCAGGTCCCGGGCGGCCTGGCTGGGCGGCAGGTCCCAGAGGGTCAGGCCGTGGGCCGCCATCTGCGGGTACAGCGTGGTCTGGCGCAGGTTGGTCAGCATGGGCAGGCCGCTCTGCGCCACGAACGCCTGCAATTGCTCGGCGGCATGGGTGCGAGGGTCGATGCGCACGCCCACCAGAGCTAGGTCGAAGCCGTGCTTTTCGCGCGATTCGCGCAGCTTCTGCACGAACGCCTGCGTGGCGTAGATGTCGAAAATCGAGGCCGACAGCGGTACCAGGACTTTGCCGGCCTGCTTCATCACATCGTTCAGCCGCCAGCCGTGCAAGCCGGCCGAGGTGTCGATCACCGCATGCGTCGTTCCCCTGGGCGGCCTGGCGATGTAGTCGTGGCTCATCTCCCAGGTGTCGATGCGGGGCAAGGCCCGATCGCGCAGCGACAGCCACAGGCGGGACGATTCCTGCCGGTCCGAGTCGCCCAGCATCACGGCATGGCCCTGGCTGGCGAAATAGCCCGCGATCTGCGTCGATAGCGTGGACTTGCCCACTCCGCCCTTGGGATTGGCGACAACGATGACCGGCATGGCGCACCCTTTCAGTTCTGGCGTTCTGGAAACGATGGGTGAAAATTACCAGAACCGGCGCGCCAGTTCCACGCCGCTCTCAGCGGTCGGCCTAGGCGATGCGGCAGGCCTGCTCGAAACTCAGCCGCGGGTTGCGGGGGAACAGCCCGACCGGATCTCCGTAGCCGAGATTGCACAGAAAATTGGCCTGGATCTCGGTCCCGGCGAAGAACGCCGCGTTCACCGCCTCGGCATCGAAACCGCTCATCGGGCCGCAGTCCAGGCCCAGGGCGCGGGCGGCCAGAATGAGATAGCCGCCCTGCAGACTCGCATTGCGCATCGCCGTGGACGCAATGACGTCGGGCTTGCCCGCAAACCAGCTGCGCGCATCGAGGTTGTTCGGAAACAGCTCAGGCAGGTGGTCGTAGAACGCCATGTCCATGCCGACGATGGCCGTCACCGGCGCCTTCAGAGTCTTGGCCCGGTTGCCCTCGCTCATGCACGGCGCAAGCCGCGCCTTGGCCGCCTGGGACTGCACGAACACGATGCGCGCCGGTGAGCAATTGGCCGAGGTCGGCCCCCACTTCATCAGGTCGTAGAGCTGGTGCAGCAGAGGCTCGGGCACGGGCTGGTCCAGCCAGGCATTGTGGGTTCGCGCGTCGTCGAAGAGTTGGCGCAGGGCGCCGGCATCGATCTGAGGCATGTTGGTTCTCGTGAAGTGGGAAGGCTTGAAATCGTCGCTCAAAACGGCTTTGTAAGCGAATGCAAGCACGGCCGCAGGGCAAGATTGCGAACCCTGCGGGACAATACGAGCACCATGTTCAATCCCAGCAAAGACGAGGTTCGGCAGTTTTTTCTTTCCGCCTGGCAGCGGCATCGCGCGGGCGGCGTGCTCACCCCGCTGGAACTGATCGCCGCCGACTGGATGGAACTCCACCCGGAATACCACGAGGAACTCGCCAACCCGCTAAGCGCCAGCCGCGACTACGCCGTGGAGCAGGGACGCACCAACCCGTTTCTGCACCTGTCCATGCATCTGTCGATCGCCGAGCAGGTGTCCATCGACCAGCCGCCGGGCATTCGCCAGGCTTTCGAGCTGCTGCGCAGCAAGCTCGGCGAACATGACGCGCACCACGCCATCATGGACTGTCTGGGCGAGATGCTGTGGACGGCGCAGCGCAGCGGTCTGCCGCCGGATGGTGCGGCTTATGTGGACTGCGTGCAAAGACGCGCCACGGCGCGGTAATCAAGCGAGCTGGAGCCACCCGCAGGGCCGCCCCAAGGGCTTCTCGCCCCCTGGGGGAGAGCCGCGCGCAGCGAGATTTTCGGCGGGAGCACTTACCCTTCGATGGCTTCAAGCACGAGCTGCACCTGGGTGATGCCCTGCCAGGTGTTGCTCTCCAAACGATAGGCGATGCGCGCCTCGTCGGGCAGAAAATCGGTACGTCCCCAGGCCACGAGATCGAACAAGTCCTTGCCTGGCACCCCTTCGGCGTCCACCAGTCTGACCTTGGCCTTCAGATGACGTTCGCCGATCAGGCGCTGCTGTCTGATCTGTACCCGTGCGCTGAACAAGGGCGCCGCAAAGCCCTGCCCCCACACCTGCGCGCCCAGCAAAGACGCCATTTCGGGCAATAACCATTGCACGGGCAGCGGCCCATCGACCTCTACGCGGCGCTGCAGCTGCGACGGTTCGAGCCACTCGCCGGCCACCCGGTTCAGGGCGGCGCGAAACCGCGCATAACCGTCCGGCACCAGCGAGCAGCCCGCGGCCATCGCATGGCCGCCAAAGCGCAGCACGAGGCCGGGCTCGCGTTTGGCGATCAGATCAAGGGCATCACGCAGATGGAATCCGGCGATCGATCGGCCCGAGCCGCGCAGGGTGCCGTCCTCTGCCGGGGCGAACACGAAGGTGGGACGATGCTCGCGGTCCTTGATGCGCCCGGCGACGATGCCGATCACGCCCTCGTGCCAGTGCGGCGCGAACAGGCTGATGGCCGCCGTTCCCTCGTCGCCTGCGCCCTGCGCCGCGCCGAGATCCAGCCCTTCGAGCATGGCCAGCGCCTCGGCCTTGATGCCGTCTTCGATGCTGCGGCGTTCGCGGTTGAAGGTATCGAGCATCTGCGCGAGGTCGAGCGCGCGGGCGGGGTCGTCGGTCGTGAGACATTCGATGCCCACGGTCATGTCGGCCAGGCGCCCCGCGGCGTTGATGCGCGGACCCAGCGCAAAGCCCAGATCGGCGCTGTTCACCCGCGCCGCCTCGCGCCCCGCCACCTGAAGCAAGGCGGCGACGCCGGGCTGCATGTGCCTCGCGCGCAGGCGCTTGAGGCCCTGCGACACCAGCAGGCGGTTGTTGGCGTCGAGCCGAACCACGTCGGCCACGGTCCCCAGCGCCACGAGGTCGAGCAGAGCGTCCAGGCGCGGTTGATGCGCCGCGTCGAACACGCCGCGCTGGCGCAGCTCACTGCGCAACGCCAGCAGCACATAAAACATCACCCCGACCCCGGCAATGGACTTGCTCGGGAAGCCGCATCCCGGCTGGTTCGGATTGACGATGATCTCGGCCTCCGGCAGCGTGTCGACCGGCAGATGGTGATCGGTCACGAGCACACGGATGCCGTGGGCGCGCGCATGGGCCACGCCCTCCACGCTGGCGATGCCGTTGTCCACGGTGACGATCCAGTCGGGCTTGCCTCCGGCCTGCTGCAGCGCCAGATCCACCACCGCGGGCGACAGGCCGTAGCCGGTGGTGAAACGGTTGGGCACGAGATAGGACACCATCGCCCCCATGGCCCGCAGGCCGCGCAGCCCCACCGCACAGGCCGTGGCCCCATCGCAGTCGTAGTCGGCCACGATGAGCAGTCGCTCGCCCTTGGCGATGGCGTCGGCCAGGGCCCGCGCCGCCTGTTCGGCGCCCTTGAGCAGGGCGGGCGGCAGCAGATGCGGCAAGGCCAGTTCCAGCTCCTGCGCCTCTTTCACCCCGCGCGAGGCGAACAACTGCGCCAGCAGCGGATGGGTGCCGGCCTCCTGAAGCCGGTGCTGGGCGCGCGGATCGGGCTGACGCAGAAGGAATTGCATGGTGTGAGCGTCGAAAGTCAAAACCCTATTGGAACTGATCAGAACCTGTTGATCCGGCGCTTGGATGTTTGAAACGGCGCCCCACCCCGACCCTCCCCACAAGTGGAGAGGGAGTCAACACGCCTCCCCCACAGCGTGGGGGAGGTTGGGAGGAAGAGACGCCCACCCCGACCCTCCCCACAAGTGGAGAGGGAGTCAACACGCCTCCCCCACAGCGTGGGGGAGGTTGGGAGGGGGAGGCCTTGCAGGGTGAGGCCCGCGACCCGCGCCTACTTCTCCATGCCGGGTCAAAAGGGTCAGACGGAAGCGGCCGCCAGCACCATGTCGCCCTACACTGCGCGACCCATGCTCCGTTTCAGATGGCTCGCCGCCCTGCTCCCCACGGTGCTGCCGTGGATGATGACGCCCCCCTTGCGCCCGCTGTTTCACTGGGCGCTGCGGCGCAGCCTGCGTGCTCCGCGGCTGGCGCATGTCCGCACACCGGGCGAACTCGGCCTGCCTTTTGCCTCCGTGAGATTGTCCACGGCCAACGGCAAACAACTGCACGCCTGGCATATCCCCGCACCGCAGGCCGCGCTGCGGCCAGCCCCCGCACTCGTCATCCTGCATGGCTGGGGCAGCAATGCCGATCAGATGCTGCCGCTGGCCCCGGGGCTGCATGAAGCGGGGTTCGGGCTGCTCATTCTCGACGCGCGCTGTCACGGCGCCAGCGATGGCGACACCTTCGCCTCGCTGCCGCGTTTCGCCGAAGACGCCGCGCATGCGGCGGACTGGCTGGCCGAACAGCCCGCCATCGACCCGCAGCGCATCGCCTTGCTGGGTCATTCGGTCGGCGCGGGCGCCGTGTTGCTGGCGGCCACCTGGCGACCGCGCATCTGCGCTGTCGTGAGCCTGTCGGCCTTCGCGCACCCGGCCGAAATGATGCAGCGCTGGATGGCCGAACAGGGTCTGCCCGAGTCCGTCATCGGCGCTGCTGTGAGCAGCCATGTTCAACACACCATCGGCTACCGCTTCGACCGGATAGCCCCGATCGCCACCCTGCCGCAACTGGGTTGCCCGGTGCTGCTGATGCATGGCGAAGGCGACACGGTGGTGCCGGTGAACGACGTCTATCGTCTGCACTCGGCAGCAGCCGGCCGGTCGGTTGAACTGCAGGTCGGCCCCGGCGGACACGATGCGATGGATGCGTTCCTGCAGCACATGCCGCGCGTCATCGATTTTCTGCAACGAGCCGGGGCGGCGGCCCGCTCAGTTCACGAGAAAACCTAGAGGCGCTCACGCCTCGACCTCTGGCCGTCCCCAGTAGTAGCCCTGTCCCCAGTCCACGCCGATGCGGCGCATGGCCTCGGCGGTGGCCTCGTCTTCGATGCCCTCGGCGATGGTCAGGATGCCGAGTTCGTGCGCCATGGCGTTGATCGAGCGGACCATGGCCTGCGCGCGCGGGCTGTGCGCCGCCTCGCACACCAGTTCGGCCTCGATCTTGAGATAGCTCACCGGCAACTTGAGCACGTAGAGGTAGGACGAGTAGCCGCTGCCGAAATCGTCCACCGCGAGCTGGAAGCCGAAATCGATCAGCGGCTGCACCAGACGGCGCACCGCCTCGGCATCGCCGATGAGCTGGCGCTCGGTGATCTCGATGACCATGGGCTTGTCCCGGCCCGTCATGTCGATGGCGCAGCTTTCGCAGTAGTGCTGAGCCCGGTCGAGCAGTTGCTGAACATCCTCCGGGCGGCTGAGGAAATCGGCCGAACAGTTGATCATGTACTTCATCGGCGCGCCGGTCGCTTCGATGCGCGTGCTGCAGCGGGACATCACCTGCTTGGACACCCGCGAATCGATGCGGTGCTCCAGCCGCAAACGGCTGGCCACGTCGATGAACTGCCCTGCCGGCACCACTTCGCCGTCCTCGCCGACCAACCGGGCCAGGGCCTCGTAGCCGACGACCTGTCCGTCGGCGAGCGACACCAGCGGCTGATAGGCCACACGGATGCGGTCGTCCTCGATGGCGCGCTTCAAGGTGAAGCCCCGCAGGTAGTCGTGCGCCGATTTGCCCTCGAACTGCTTGACGCGGTTGCGGCCGGCCGCCTTGGCGTTGTAAAGCGCGGAGTCGCACTGGCCCAGCAGTTCGGCGATGGTCAGCCTGGCCCCAGGCTCCCAGGCCGAGACGCCGAAGCTCGCCGACAACCGAAGCTCCGAGCCCCCCACCGACATGCGGGTATGGGCGATGATGTCGCGCAGCTTCTCGGCGGCGGCGTGCGCCGTTTCCAGAGTGGAATCGGGCAGCAGCACGAGAAATTCCTCTCCGCCCCAGCGCGCCACATGATCTTCCTTGCGCACCCGGGTCTGCAGCAGATGCGCGACCTGCTGCAGCACGGCGTCGCCGGCGGCATGACCGAAGCCGTCGTTGATGAGCTTGAAATGATCGAGATCGAACAGCACGAGCGCGTAACCGATGCCCTCCTGCTGCGCATAGTCGTGAGCCCGTTGAAGATACTCGCCCATGCCGCGGCGATTGAGCAGGCCGGTCAGACTGTCTTGATTGGCCAGCCGATACATGATTTCGGCGCGATCACGCAGTTGTGTGCTCTCACGTTCGGCCTGTCGCACCACCAGCCGGTAGGTCAGGGTCAGCAGCCCCAGCCACAGCGCCAGGATGGTCAGCGCCGGCCAGTAGGCCCGCCAGAAGTCGCGCCAGAGCAGGGCTCGCGGCACCGTCATGGTCACCTGCACGCCGTACTGCGGCAGGCGCACCCAGGCGCCCAGGCGAGGTATCGAGTCCGAATCCACCCGGCCATTGAAGAGGCCTGACTGCGCCTGAGGCGAAGCCAGGATGGCGTTCGCCAAAGCCCCCTGGCGACGGGTGCTGTAGAACCGCTGCAGGTCAGGGGTCTGGGGGGTGGGCCAGCGCGCCAGCAGATAGCCATCCGCGCGCATCAGCGCCATCGACATGCCCGGCGTGGCGTATTGGGCCGCGGCCACCGAACGGCGCCAGCGATCGAGAAAGTCGTTGAGTTCTACCGGCACCGCGATCAGGAAAAGCGGCTGCCCCGCTTCATCCTTGATCATCAGACGCAGCGGAATCACCCATCGGTGCAGCATCGGCCCATAGACCGCCTTGCCCACTTCCAGTCCCTTCATGTGCGTGGCCTGGTGGATGCCACGCCAGATCTCGGGCACGGTGCGGAAATTCGGCAACTTCTCAGCCGAGGCGACGGTCGAGGCGAACATCTGCCCGTCCGGCCGTGACAGATTGATCGCCAGCGCCTGGTCGGCCCCCAGCAGGGCGCGATAACGCTGCAGCAAGGGCACGAGTTGATCGGGCGCGTCCAGCAACTCGGGCCGGAGCAGCAGATCATTGCCCAGGGCGGACATCACCGATTCATAGCGCTCGAAATAGGACGAGGTGGCATCCGCCAGAAAGGCGGTCTCCACCCGCAAGGTGCTGCGCAGCATCTCGCCCTGACGCTGCCAGTTGATCCAGGCCAGCCAAGCCCCGAAGAACAGGGTGAGCGCCACAAGACCCCAATAGCCGCGACGAAGCCTGCGCCGCATGGGCGAGAGGCCTTGCGGCACCCGCAGCTGGGCAGGCGTGAACAAGGGTGATGAACCGGGCATGCAACAAGGGAGGGCAGTTGGGGCCTAAGGCCGCCCCCGCGTTCCAGCGGGACGGCGCAGGCTTTTGGGTTCGCGAAGTGTAAGGGCCGTCTGATGCCGGGCCTTGTCAATTAATTCACACTTTCAACGCCATCCCCCTGATTGCGCGTGTCGTGGTCAAGCCGGCGCACAGCCTCACATGCCCACATAGTTCGGGCCGCCGCCGCCCTCGGGAGCCACCCAGACGATGTTCTGCGTCGGGTCCTTGATGTCGCAGGTCTTGCAGTGCACGCAGTTCTGGGCGTTGATCTGAAGCTTGTCGCCGCCATCCGGCCCTTTGACGAACTCGTACACCCCGGCCGGGCAGTAGCGCGCCTCGGGCCCGGCATAGGTCTTGAGGTTGACTTGCACCGGCACGCACACATCCTTGAGCGTGAGGTGCGGAGGCTGGTTCTCCTCGTGATTCGTGTTGCTCAGATAGACCGAGCTCAGCCGGTCGAAGGTCAGCACACCGTCGGGCTTCGGATAGTCGATGCGCGGACAGTCGGCGGCGGGTTTGAGCGTGGCGTGATCAGGCACGTGGTGATGCACCGTCCACGGCGGCGACTGAATGCCGATGCGCGGCAGCAGCCAGCGCTCGATGCCCGTCATCAGCGTGCCCACCAGGCGGCCCTTCTTGAACCACTGCTTGAAGTTGCGCGCGGTCTTAAGCTCGGCATGCAGCCAGGACCGTTCGAAAGCCTCGGGATACGCCGCGAGTTCGTCATGCGTCCGGTCGGCGGCCAGGGCGTCGGCGATCGCCTGGGCCGCCAGCATGCCGGTCTTGATCGCGGCATGGCTGCCCTTGATGCGCGAAGCGTTGAGAAACCCCGCTTCGCAACCCACCAGACAGCCGCCGGGAAACACCAGTTTGGGCAGCGACAGCAAGCCTCCCGCCGTGATGGCCCGCGCGCCATAGCCCAGGCGCCTGGCCCCGTCGAACAGGCCGCGCAGGGCCGGATGGGTCTTGAGCCGCTGGAATTCCTCGAACGGGCTCATCCACGGATTGGCGTAATCCAGGCCGACCACGAAGCCGATCGCCACCTTGCGGTCTTCGAGGTGATAGACGAAGCCGCCACCGTAGGTCTTGGGATCGAGCGGCCAGCCTGCGGTGTGCAGCACCAGCCCGGGCTGGTGTTTGTCGGCAGCGACCTCCCAGATCTCCTTGATGCCAATGCCGTAGCTCTGCGGATCGCGGCCCGCATCGAGCTCGAAATGCGCAATCAACTCGCGGCCCAACTGACCGCGCGAGCCCTCGGCGAACACGGTGTACTTGGCCCGCAGCTCCATGCCCAGCGCAAAGTGATCGGTCGGCTCGCCGTCCTTGCCCAGGCCCTGATGGCCCGTGGCCACGCCGCACACCCTTCCCTGCTCGTCGTACAGCACCTCGGCCGCGGCGAAGCCGGGGAAGATCTCCACCCCCAGGGCCTCG
The DNA here is from genome assembly GCF_002028405.1 of Thiomonas intermedia. NCBI lineage: Bacteria > Pseudomonadati > Pseudomonadota > Betaproteobacteria > Burkholderiales > Thiomonas > Thiomonas intermedia. Next base: position 2,649,877 of record NZ_CP020046.1, on the reverse strand, counting down.
GCCTGCTGCGCCATCCAGCGCACCAGATTGCCCAGGCTGATGACGTAGTTGCCGTGATTCTTGAAGCAATCGGGCAGGAACGCCGCAGGTGCGGGCTTGGCGTTGGCATCGCTCAGAAACAGGAACTGGTCCGCCGTGACGGGCTGCCCCAGAGGCGCCCCCATGGCCTTCCAGTCCGGGAACAACTCGGTGAGCGCACCGGGGTCCATGATGGCCCCCGACAGAATGTGCGCGCCCGGCTCGGAGCCCTTTTCCAGCACGCAGACCGACATCTCCCGGCCGGCCTTCTGCGCCAGTTGCTTGAGGTGAATGGCCGTGGCCAATCCGCCAGGGCCGGCCCCGACGACGACGACGTCGTAATCCATGGCCTCGCGCGGGCCGAATTGTTCCAAAAGTTGATGCGGGGTCATCGCGGTCTCCACGGTCTGCTGCTTTGGACAGCATTTTAGGCACGGTGGCCATAAAAAAGAACGATCGTTCGATTTTATGACGACGACGTGTTTCAGACAGCGTAATAGAGCACCGCGAAGAAATGACAGACAGTCCCGGCGAGGACGAACAGGTGCCAGATGAAATGCGCATAGCGCCAACGCTCGTCGAAGACGAAGAACACCACGCCCAGGGTGTAGGCCACACCGCCCGCCACCAGCCAGAACAAGCCCATCGGCGCGATGCGCTCGGCCAGGGGCACGATGGCGATCAGCACCACCCACCCCATGCCCAGATAGAGCGCCGTGGACAAGTGAGGGAAACGCACGCCGGCGAGCGCCTTGAGCAGCAGGCCCATCGCCGCTAGCCCCCAGACCAGCCCGAACAGCGTCCACCCCCATCCCCCACGCAACACGCCCAGGGTGAACGGTGTGTAGGTACCGGCGATCAGCAGGTAGATGGCGGCGTGGTCGAGCCGCTGCATCAGGGCCTTGAGCCGCGGCTGCGGCAAGGCGTGATAGAGCGTAGAAGCCAGGTAGAGCAGGATGGCGGTGGCGCCAAAGATGCTCGCTCCCACGACGCTGGCCACCGGCTGGTGCTCCACGGCATGCACGACCAGCACGGGCAGCGCGGCGACCGACAGCAACAGCCCAAGTCCGTGGCTGATGCTGTTGGCGATTTCCTCGCCCAGACTCTGCGGACGCAGGGTGGGGAGGGCGTTTGCATTTTGTGCCATGCAGCAAATGGTAAGACGACCCCGGGTCTTGCGCACCTCCTGCCGAAAAATCCCTGCCTGCGCAAACATTTTCTTGACGCACTATTCTTGCGCCAGCGCAAGATTGGCCTTTCTCGCGCATCCCTGCACTCTCCTAAAAAACCCGACCGTGAGTTCCACACCGACCACCGCTGCGCTCGCCCCCGCCGGCAGCGCCCCAGCGGAGCAGACCCGCTTCCGCATCCTCGGCGCGATCAGTTTTTCGCACTTCCTCAACGACATGATCCAGTCGTTGATCCTGGCGATCTACCCGCTGTTCAAAACCGATTTCCACCTCAATTTCGCCCAGATCGGCCTGATCACCCTGACCTATCAGTTCACCGCATCGCTGCTGCAGCCTCTGGTGGGCTACTACACCGACAAATATCCCAAGCCTTACTCGCTGGCGGTGGGCATGGGCTGCACCCTGGCCGGGCTGCTGACGCTGTCGGTGGCGCCGAGCTTTCCCATCTTGCTGGTGGCCGCGGCGATGGTGGGCACCGGCTCCTCAATCTTCCACCCGGAATCGTCGCGGGTGGCCCGCATGGCTTCGGGCGGACGCCACGGTCTGGCGCAGTCCATCTTCCAGGTCGGCGGCAACGCGGGCACAGCCACCGGGCCTCTGCTGGCGGCGTGGGTGGTGCTACCGCATGGGCAGAAAAGCATTGCCTGGTTCTCGCTCGCCGCACTGCTGGCCATCATCGTGCTCACCGGCGTGGGCCGTTGGTACGGGCACCAGCATCGGCTGCCGAAAAAGGCCGCAGCGGTCAAACAGCCCCCCGTGCCACCGCATCTGGTGCGCCGCACGCTGGCTGTCTTGCTGGCGCTGATCTTCTCCAAGTTCTTTTACCTGGCGAGCATCAACAGCTATCTCATCTTCTACCTGATGCACAAGTTCCACGTCAGCACCGAAGTGGGCCAGTACCACCTGTTCGTCTTTCTGTTCTCGGTGGCGGCGGGCACATTGTTGGGCGGACCGATCGGCGACCGCGTGGGGCGCAAGGCGGTGATCTGGGTGTCCATCCTGGGCGTTGCACCCTTTACCCTGCTGCTCCCCTACGCCAGCCTGGAGATGTCGGCGGTACTCAGCGCCATCATCGGTTTCATGCTGGCCTCGGCCTTTCCGTCCATGGTGGTGTATGCACAGGAGCTGATTCCCGGCAAGGTCGGCACCGTGGCCGGCTTGTTCTTCGGACTGGCGTTCGGCCTCGGCGGCATCGGTGCCGCGGTGCTGGGCCAACTCGCCGATATGTGGGGCATCGACGCTGTGTACCAGATCTGCTCTTTCCTGCCGCTGATCGGTTTGCTGGCCGTGTTCCTGCCCAATCTGCATCAACCCGCCGCCAAACCTCCCCAAGCGATGGCCGCCTGAGCTTTGCGCTGCACGAACCGCTCCGCATCGCGGGGCTGTTTCGCAAACGGCGTGGAACTGAAACCAGGCTGCAAGCCGCTGGACCAGGGCCGAACGATCTCAAGGCGCTCCAGGCCCGCGTCCATCGAGGGGCGATGCAAGGCAAGACCGCGGCCAGATTCGCCGCAGATGGGCCCTTGTGCCATCTGCAGGCGCCCGCCGACCGCCGCACCGTCGTCGGCCAACACAACAGGCAGGAACGCAGGATCGACCTCCAGACCGGCCATCAAGACGCTGTCTGCGCGGGTCAGCTGGGGCCGTGGCGAGAGCCTTGGTGGCGGCCGTGCCGCCGCCTGTCGTCGCGGGTTTACAGCAGACGGCTGATGACGACAGCGCCCCGCAACTGGCCCGGTGCGTAGTCAATGGCCTGGTCGTGCGGGTAGTCGAGCTTGAGCTTGTCGGCCACGCCTGGCGCCAGTTGCGAGGCGGTACCGTGGCAGGCGATGCACTGGGGCTGCAACACGATCGCCTTGGCGTAATGGAGGGTGGATTTGCCGTTTTCGGTCACCACTTCGCTCCACTCCAGGGTCTCGGGTTTGGCGCCCGACTTGAGGTCGGCGTTCAGATGGCCCAACGCCTTGTGCTGCCAGACATTGGGGGTGCCCAGATCGACGTTGCGCACCCGCGTGCCCACGCGCGTGACCTTCCAGCCGGTTCGGTCGGCCAGCCCCAGCGCGATCTGGGGGGCAATGGTCTTGCACACGGTGATGGAACCCGCGGGGCCGTTGGCCTTCATGCTCTCCTGCAACTTGCCGCTCAAGGTTTTGAGCAGTTCGCCGGTGACGGCGCGGGTTTCCTGCATTTGCTCAGGCGTGGCCGCGGTTTGCGCATGACTGAGCAGCGGTACCGCAAGCAGGGCCAAAGCTGCCATCAAGGGTGGCAAAGGACGCATGACTTTCTCTCCCATCGTGTCCAGACGCCATGTCGGACTTCGTGGATCGATTATGTAACAAAATGTAGTTGGTCATGGCCGCAAATCCGAATCTTGAATTTCGCGCTTTGATCTCGATCAAGACGATGTCTGATTTCCTGGCAAGGCGGGTGGGCGATGGCTCAGGCTGCGGGGGTTTAAGGATCGAGAAAACCACCGGCGCGGTATGTCAGCACCAGGGTGTCACGCCATCCACCGGCCGTTTCGCCCTCGGGCAACACGGGCGTGCTTTCATGAATCACACGGGTGTCGTCCATCAGCAGCACGCTGCACGGTTCGGACAAGGTAAAGCGCACCCCGCGCTGACCGCCAAGTTCGAACACCCGCGTCTCACCCCCGCGAATGCCGCAGCGCGAGATCAGCACCACGGCGACGAAATCCACCCCGTCGCGATGCGCCCCTTCCGGCGTCGGTCGCCCGACGCCTTCGCGGGTATCGATGCGGAACTGGTGCGCCTCGATGAACCACCGCGGCGCCGGGCGAACCTGGTCGAACAGCCGCCCCAGGCCGAGCAGCAAAGGCTGCCAGAACACAGCCTGCTGCAAGGCCTCGCTCAGGGGCGCAAACCAGCGCGACATGCCGCCATGCAAGGCGTTGTAGGACGTCGGCTGCCAATGGGCGCGATGCGGCACGGATTCAAGCGCGGCCGGCCCCGCATTCGGGCGCAGGGTCTGGATGAAACTGCCGTGGCGCCGGAAGCGGTAGTGCCCACCGTCCTTGAGATAGTTGTCCGGCGGCAGATCGCCCCACAGATCGAAGGCGGGCGCACAACCCGCCGCGTCATACCCGGCCAGCGCCGCCAGTTCGGCTGCGCCGAGCACGCAGAAACCCTGCTGCTGCAGACGCAGCAATGCGCTGCTGTCTTCGGGCATGGGGGCGCCGAAACTCAGTGCTGCGCCAAACGGAGTCATCACTTGCCCCAGCTGTCCTTGAGGGTCGTCGTGCGGTTGAAGACCAGATGACCCGGTGCATGGTCGACGCGATCGGCGACGAAATAGCCGTGGCGCTCGAACTGGAACGAGGCCCCGGCGGTGGCGGTGGCCAGTGCGGGCTCGACATAGGCCTGCACCGTCTGCTTGCTCTGCGGGTTGAGCACACCGAGAAAATCGCGCCCCCCCGCGTCGGGGTGCGCTTCGGTGAACAGGCGATCGAACAAGCGTACCTGCGCCGGCACGCCAAGACTGGCGCTCACCCAGGTAATCACTCCCTTGACCTTCACCGCATCGGCTCCCGGCGTGCCGCTCTTGGTGTCGGGCAACAGTTCGGCAAGCACTTTGGTGACCCGCCCTTCGGCATCTTTTTCACAACCCGTGCAGCGCACCACAAAGCCGTACTTCAGTCGCGCCATGCCGCCAGGAGTGAGGCGGTGATAGCCCTTGGGCGGAAGCTCCATGAAGTCTTCACGCTCGATCCACACCTGCGCCGTGAGGTCGAACTGACGCCGCCCCATCTCGGGATGTCCGGGATGCGCCGGCGCGCTGCAGGGCTCGGCGTGCGCTGCGCTGCCGAACACCTCGGCCCAGTTGGTGAGCTCCAGCTTGAGCGGATCGAGCACGGCCATCGCACGCGGGGTGCGGGCGTCGAGATCGTCACGCAGCGATTGTTCGAGCACGCTGTAGTCGATCCAGGAATCGGCCTTGCTCACGCCGATGCGATCGGTGAACAGGCGCACGCTCTCGGGCGTGTAGCCGCGTCGGCGCAACCCTACCAGGGTGGGCATGCGCGGATCGTCCCAGCCGTCCACATGGTGCTCGGCCACGAGTTGCGCCAGCTTGCGCTTGCTCGTCACCACATAGGTGAGGTTGAGCCGGGCGAACTCGTACTGGTGTGGCCGCGGGCTGGCGACCAGGCCCAGCCGCACGAGATGATCGAGCAGCCAGTCGTAGAACGGCCGCTGATCTTCGAACTCCAGGGTGCAGATGCTGTGGCTGATGCATTCCATCGCATCTTCGATCGGATGCGCGAAGGTGTACATCGGGTAGATGCACCAGGTGTCGCCCGTGCGGTGATGGTGGGCGAAGCGGATGCGGTAAATCGCCGGATCGCGCAGATTGATATTGGGGGCGGCCATGTCGATCTTCGCGCGCAGCACCATGCTGCCTTCCGGGTGTTGGCCCGCGCGCATGTCCTCGAATCGCCGCAGATTGTCTTGCGGCGAGCGCTGGCGCCAGGGGCTTTCCACGCCCGGCTCGGTGAGTGTGCCGCGGTTGCGGCGCATGTCATCGGCGCTCTGTTCGTCCACGTAGGCCAGACCGTCCTCGATCAGCGCGCAGGCGCAGCGATACATGAAGTCGAAATCGTCGCTCGCATAGAACAGATGCGGAACACCGCCCACCTTCCAGTCGAAGCCCAGCCAGCGCACGGCATCGAGGATGGCATCGACGTACTCCTGATCTTCCTTTTCCGGATTGGTGTCGTCGAAGCGCAGATGGCAGACGCCGCCGAAATCCTGCGCCAGCCCGAAATTCAGGCAGATGCTCTTGGCGTGGCCGATGTGCAGATAGCCGTTGGGCTCGGGCGGAAACCGGGTGCGGATGCGCGCCGGATCGGCCTGCCCTGCGGCATGTCCGGCGGCGTCTGCCGGATGGCCGGCGAAGCGCCGGTTCGCATAAGTGCCTTGCGTCAGATCGCGCTCGATGATCTGACGCAGGAAATTGGAGGGTTTGTCAGCGGATTCCATAGCCTCGCTATTTGAACAGGTCTGCGCCAGGCGTGAGGCCGTCGTGTTGCAGTGCACACCGTTTCAGCCTTCATCGGCCGCCTCAGCGAGTGAGGGCGCGCGAAGGCGTCATCGCCATCGACGGACAACCCTCCTGGACAAGCCGAGCCTGCTCTTGAAGTCCAGACGACGGCCTGACGCTTACCCAGTGTCTTGCCACGCGCCGCCTCAAAAACTTTGTCCGCACTGTCAGCACGCACGATGTCGTGGCGTTGTTCCACCATCGATCCCATGAAGACTCAGGAGGTTCACATCATGTTCCGTCATATCGCGCTCGTCCTGGCAGGTAGTGCCGCGCTCATGGTCACCCCGGCACAGGCCGATCAGGTGTATTGGTCGGTCAACGTCGGCATTCCCGGCGTCGTGAGCACCTTCTCCAACGGCTATCCGGTTTATCAGGCGCCGCCCGTGGTCTATGCGCCGCCGCCGCGCTTGCCGCCGGTCTATTTCGCGCCGCCTCCGCCGCCTCGTCCCGTGGTTTATGGCTATGTGCCCGGCTATGCGCCGGTCTACCGGGTGCCTGTACGCCGCTGGGATCGCGGCCACTGGCGCCATGAGCACGACCGCCGCGACGGGTATGGCCCGCGGCCATGGAATGACCGCCGCTGAGTCAGGAGCTGGGCCTGCCAGGGCGCTGAGCGTGTTCGGGCGCCGCGCAGACTCAGCGGCGCTTGCTGCCCCCGAGCAGACCGCCGAGCACGCCGCGGATGATTTCGCGGCCCACGGTACTGCCGATGGTGCGGGCAGCGGATTTGGCCAGGGTTTCGAGCAGAGAATCCTTGCGCCCCGACCCACTTGCCAGGCCACCCAGCCCCTGGCCCAGCGAATCGAGCCACCCGCCCCCGGCGCTGGAAGATGAGGCCTCGGTGGTACCGGGTTCGGCGGGTTCCGTCGTGGTCAGCACCCGGCCTTTGAGCAGTTCGTAGGCGGATTCGCGGTCCACCGTCTTCTCATACACCCCAGCCACCAGCGAACCCTGCATCAGCGCCTTGCGTTCTTCGGGGGTGATGGACCCGATGCGGCTGCCGGGCGCCAACATCCACACGCGCTCGGTCGGCATGGGCCGGCCCTTCTCGTCGAGCAGCGAAACCAGCGCCTCGCCCACCGCGAGTTCGGTGATGGCCTGGGCCACGTCCAGGCCCGGATTGGGACGCATGGTGTCGGCCGCGGTTTTCACCGCTTTCTGGTCGCGCGGCGTGAACGCGCGCAGCGCGTGCTGGACGCGATTGCCGAGCTGGCCGAGCACCGTATCGGGAATGTCCAGCGGGTTCTGCGTGACGAAGAACACCCCCACGCCCTTGGAGCGGATCAGGCGCACGACCTGCTCGATTTTTTCCAGCAGGGGTTTGGGCGCATCGTTGAACAGCAGATGCGCCTCGTCGAAGAAGAACACCAGCTTGGGCTGATCGGGATCACCGATTTCGGGCAGACGCTCGAACAGCTCGGACAACAGCCACAGCAGGAAGGTCGCATACAGGCGAGGCGCCTGATAGAGCTTGTCGGCGGCCAGGATATTGATCATGCCGCGCCCCTGACCATCGGTCTGCATCAGATCGTCGATATTGAGCATGGGCTCGCCGAAGAACCTGTCGGCGCCCTGGGTTTCGAGCTGCAGCAGCCCGCGTTGAATGGCCCCCACGCTGGCTGCGCTGATGTTGCCGTACTCGGTGGTGAAGCTCGCCGCGCTGTCGCCCACTTCCTGCAGCATGGCGCGCAGGTCTTTCATGTCGAGGAGCAGAAGCCCGTTGTCGTCGGCGATCTTGAACACCAGATTGAGCACGCCCGTCTGCGTTTCGTTGAGCTGCAGCAGCCGGGCCAGCAGCAGCGGCCCCATGTCGGAGATGGTGGCGCGCACCGGATGTCCCTGCTCGCCGAAAACGTCCCACAGGGTCACAGGGCAGGCGCCGAAGGTCGGCTCGGGCAGGCCGAGCGACTTGAGCCGCTCGGCCAGTTTGGCGCTCATCGCACCGGCCTGGGAAAGCCCGGTCAGGTCGCCCTTCACATCGGCCATGAACACCGGCGTGCCGATGCGTGAGAACGCCTCGGCCAGCACCTGCAGGCTGACCGTCTTGCCGGTGCCCGTGGCGCCGGTGATGAGGCCGTGCCGATTGGACAGCCTGGGCAACAACTGGCACCGCACCGTGCCTTGCTGAGCGATGAGAAGGGGTTCGGACATGGCTGTAGCCTTGGTTGGTGAGCGTGCCCCAGGGCCGGGCTTTGCCCAGCCCGCCCCCCGCGGGGGTCAAGAAAACTTGGGGCGGCCCGGCGTTTCCTTGAGAGGAATCGGACGCACGGCGCGAAAGTAGAATTCGCAGTCTATCAACGCCCATGCAGCGCGCTTTCGCCCTGCCGCAGGGCTTCCCTCAGGAGCATCGCACCACCATGGCCGGACATTCCAAATGGGCCAACATCCAGCACCGCAAAGGCCGTCAGGACGAAAAGCGCGGCAAGGTCTGGACCAAGATCATCCGTGAAATCTCGGCAGCGGCCCGTCTGGGCGGCGGCGACCCCACCGCCAACCCCCGCCTTCGCCTGGCGGTCGACAAGGCCAAGGCCGCCAATATGCCCGCGGACACGGTGAAGAAAAATATCGACAAGGCCACCGGCGCGCTCGAAGGCGTGCATTACGAAGAAATCCGCTACGAAGGCTATGGCGTGGGCGGCGCAGCGATCATCATCGACTGCCTCACCGACAACCGGGTACGCACGGTGGCCGAAGTCCGCCATGCGCTATCAAAGCACGGTGGCAATCTGGGCACCGAGGGTTCGGTGGCTTTCCAGTTCAAGCATTGCGGACAGATGATCTACGCCCC